>CAZQDD010000007.1:0-130027 GCA_964591805.1 uncultured Acidobacteriaceae bacterium
CGACTATTCGGCCTAGTGACGAGAAGCCCGAACTAAGCCGCCTCCCGCCACCCTTAGCTGTATCTCGCGTATGACGATCGTCAAAACTTCAACTTCTTATTCCGCCTGCGCGAGCCCCGCAACAACTGCGGCAACTTTATCGAGTATCTCGTTCCAGCCCTCTACTTGCCCGCTATTTTTTGCGCTCTCCATGGGTTCATTTCCAATGAAGGTGAGTTTCGTCTGGCCGTTTCCGAGATCCTCAAAGATGGTCACGTCGTACGCACCGTCTATGGCCTCATGTTCTATTCCTAATTGCGCAGGGTCAATCTTGTTTCCCTCCGGGTCGGAAAAGTACATCAAGGAAACGATCTTTTCGTGCGGGACAATCTCGTAGTATTCAACGGCATTCCAGAACTCCTGCCCATCCGGCGCTTTCATGCAGCAGAGAAGTTTTCCCCCAACGCGAAAATCCATCTGACAAACGGGCGCAGTAAAGCCCTTCGGTCCCCACCACTGCATCACATACTTCGGGTCTGTCCACGCCTTCCAAACCAATTCTCGTGGGGCATCAAAGACTCTTGTGATCACCATCCGCTCTGTCTCGTTAACCGTGTTTTTTGTCATTTCTGACCTCCGTTTTTTTCATTTGATTCACAACCGCATCCAGCTTGTCGAAACTCTCTTCCCAGAATCGGCGATAGCTGATCGCCCAGTCGCTGACTGTCTTTATCGCCTCCGGCCTAAGCGTGCACACACTCTCTCGTCCGCGCTTCGTCTTGATCACAATCCGCGCCCGAACCAGGTAGGCAATATGTTTTGAAATCATCTGCTGCGAGAGTGCAAACGGTTCCGTCAATCCATGCACAGAGGCAGGCCCATGTGAGAGTCGTTCGATCATCGCCCTACGGGTGGGATCAGACAAAGCCGCAAATGTTGTACCCAATTTATCCACAACCATATGGTAGTGGATTTTCTATCGGTGTCAAGTATGAATTCCGAGATCCCCGATCGCTGCTTCCTGATCTCTGAACCCTGACACGTGCGCTAATTTATATTCCCCATGAGCCGCGTATCGCAGATGGGCGCATGGTTTTAAAAATAGGCTTCCTCAAGCAATTACTCATTAACCTGACGATTACATTGCGCACCACAACCTGCGCAGGAGCGCGAGCCGTCACGGTTAAGGCGCTGGCATCAGGGGCCAGAGGAATGCGGATTACCTGTTCTCGATGTACCACCGGCTTGTTGGACAAGTGACCGTTGCCAGTTGACCCGCTACGACAATCGCATCGAGTGCTAAATTGCCGAGTTACTCATCGACGGCAGATAGGTCCTGACTAGTCGGCTTGTAACAAGGATTTCCCGCGCGCTCGGCGCTGTTCCGGTCGCATCACAGGCTACCTGGAAACTGCACCCAGCTTCCGTTCGCCCCATCCAGCCGCGCCACCCTTTACAATCAGCCATGCGCCGCGCCCTCGCCCTCGCTCTGCTCTCCACCGCCCTACTCTTCGCCCAAACCCAGCCCGGCATCTCCGCCCACGTCGGTGCCGAAATGTCATTCCTCGCCTCCGATGCTCTCCGCGGACGCGGCAGCGCCACCCACGACGAACAGGTCGCCGCCACCTACGTCGTCTCCCAGTTCCAGTCCTTCGGACTCGATGCCGCCCAAGTCCAACTCGTCCCGCTCCGTTCCGGCGCCACCACTTACAACGCCGTCGGCCTGCTCCGTGGCGCCGATCCCGCACTCGCCCAACAGACCATCCTGCTCAGCTCTCACCTCGATCACCTTGGCACCCGCCTTACCGCCGCCGGCGAGGTCATTTACCACGGAGCTGACGACGATGCCAGCGGCACCACCGCCGTCCTCGAACTCGCCCGCGCCCTCGGCTCGCTTCCCACCCGTCCGCGCCGCACCATCGTCTTTGTCTGCTTCGGCAGCGAGGAAACCGGCGGTCAGGGAGACGAATATTTTCTCAACCATCCGCCCGCGCCGCTCTCATCCATCGTTGCCAATCTCGAATTCGAGATGATCGGCCAACCCGACCGCGCCATCCGTGCTGGCCAACTCTGGCTAACCGGATGGGAACGTACCGATCTCGGCCCCACGCTCGCCAAACACGGTGCACCGCTCGTCCCCGACCCGCATCCCGCCGAGCACTTCTTCCGGCGCTCGGACAATTTCAACCTTGCCCGCCGCGGCATCGTCGCTCAAACCGTTTCCAGCTATGGACTCGGCGCGCACTACCACCAGCCCACCGACGATCTCGCTCACATCGACTTCGACCATCTCGCCCACGCCATCGAGTCGATGATCTCTGCCGTCGAATGGCTTGCCGGCGCCGACTGGAAGCCCACCTGGAACCCCGGCGGCAGGCCCTGAATCACTCCCGGAACAGATCGTTCCCCGTGAGCGTTGGCATGTGCGCCTCCGACGTGTGCGCCTCCGACCGGTGTGTTTCGCTGAAAGCGTCGCCCCGTCCCGCCAGTAACCGCAACGCGGCTCAAGTCTCCCACGCAACCCGGCGGCACTCCAGTCCGCCACCCACACCCGCGTCGTTGTTTCCCAACGCGCCGGTTGCCGATTCCGCCCCACTGTGCGACATTGATAGGTTCCGTCCGCGGGCTCCGTGCGGAGATAGTCTGGTTCCGTGGCGGCCATTTCCGCCGCCCCAAACTTTTCCGCCCGCAGCAGTCGCCGCCCTGGCAACCTGGTGATTCTCGAACCCTGCCTTCTGCGAGGTACTGCAATGTCTCATTTTGCTCCGCTCAAAACCACTACTCGTAGCTTTGGCAACGCGCTGCGCTGGCTCTCCGATCACGGCTTTGCAGTCACCCCACCGGCGCCCGGCGGCAACATCTACAAGGTCACCAAGGATCAGTGCGTCGCCGAGGTTGAAGTCGCCGCCGATGGCAACTCCCGCGTCGCTGCCTTTCCAGCCTGCCTCGTCGGCGGTGAGCCCGCCGTCCTCGTCGATCGCGGTTACCAGAAGTTCCTCAAGACCAGCACGATTGAAATCGCCGCCACCGCCGCGCACCTCGAATCCCTCCACCGTTTCAGTGAAGAGCTCAAGGAAGCCCTCGGTTACACCAGCCTTTACAACGAAGGTCTTGGCAGCGTCAGCGGCAGCTACCAGTACGATCGCGTCGCCAGCCGCGACCTCGCTGAAAACCAGCGTCCCCACCGCCCCTGGGAAAAGTAAGCACACACAGCCGCCGCCAACTCAAATGGTCCAGCTTCGGCTGGGCCATTCTTACATTGACGCGACCGGCTTCCCGGTTTATCTATGTGTGTACCCTCGGACGGCCAATTTATGTTTCTGCGCTCATTTGCAGTCTTCCTGCTGATCGCCGTAAATGCCACCCTTGCAGGCGCCAAAGCTGATCCCTGGGTGGAAGTTCGCACCCCACATTTCATCGTGATCTCCGATGCCAGTGAGAACCGGGCACGCCATGTGGCCAATGAATTTGAGCGCATGCGCGCCGTCTTTCACAAAAGGTTTCCCAAGGCCCGCGTCGATGCCGCCTTCCCCATCATTGTTCTTGCCCTGAAGGACAGGAAAGACATTCAGGCTCTCGAACCGCAGGTCTATCTGGCCAAGGGTCAGTTGGATATCGCGGGGCTTTTCCTGCGGACTCCCGACAAGAACTACGTTCTCATCCGCCTCGACGTGGAAGGTGACCATCCTTACGCCACGGTGTACCACGAGTACACTCATTTCGTTCTCAGCCGCGACGAGGAACAGATGCCCCTCTGGCTCAACGAGGGGTTGGCAGAGTTCTTTCAAACCACCGAAATCAGAGACAAAGAAGTTCTCCTCGGTCAGCCCAGCGTAGAGAACGTCATGCTTCTTCGTCGGAACCGTCTGCTCCCGCTGGCGACGTTATTCTCAGTCGATCACAATTCGCCCTACTACCACGAGGAGAACAAGGGTTCCATTTTTTACGCCGAGGCCTGGGCATTGACGCACTACTTTGAATTCAAGGACCGTCACGACCACAGCGACCACCTCGCCCAATATCTGGCGCTCGTCAACAATAATGTGGATCCAGTCACCGCCGCTGCCAGCGCGTTTGGCGATCTGAAGGTCCTGGAGAAGAATCTGAGCAACTATGTAGCCCAGCCCTCTTTCCCATTCCTCACCACCCCGGGTTCCACCGAAGTGGACGAATCCGCGTTCAAGGCGCGCCCCATCACCTCCATCCAGGCCGACGCCGTGCGCGCCGATTTCCTTGCCTACGAGAACCGGGCCAAGGACTCCCGCGCTCTGCTGGACCGGATTCTGCAACAGGACCCGGACAATGTTGCCGCATACGAGACCATGGGTTATCTCGCCTATCGCGAAGGCAATCTCGCGGAAGCTGCAGAGTGCTACGGGCATGCCGTAAAACTGGACTCGCAAAATTTCCTTGCCCACTACCAGTACGCAGTCATTTCCATGCAAATCGACATCTCTGCCGCCAGCGCCCCGCAGATCGAGGCGAGCCTGCGCGCCGCCACCAAGCTCAATCCTGAATTTGCTCCGGCCTTTGATCAACTCGCGGTGTTCTACCTGATGCAGAACAAGGAGCTCGATCAGGCCTATCTGTCCAGTCTCACGGCGGTTCAACTGGAACCTTTCAACGTGGGATTTCGCATGAACGCGGCCAACCTCCTGATGCAAATGAAGCGCCCCACCGATGCCCTTGCGGTGCTGCAGGTGGCTGCCAGAATGGCTAAAGACCCGGCACAACTCACCATGATTCTGCGCGAGCGGGACTTGATTCAGCGGTTTCAGGCCAACCTCGAACGCCAAAAGCAGCAGGAGCGCGATGCCATCGCCGAGTCCCAGTCCGCCGTCCAATCATCGGCTCAGCCGGACGAACCGCTCACCGGCTCCGAACCCGCCGAACCGCCTGAAGACCCTCGCCACGGACCGCGGCGCACCGCCATCGGAACCCTCGCCGACGTTGAATGTTCCTGGCCTGCAATCATGCACTTGAAGCTGGTAGGCGGCCCGAAGCCGTTATCGCTGCGCACCCGGAACTACTACAAGGTTGCCTATACCGCCTTGAACTTCCAGCCTTCCTCCAACCTGAAACCCTGCGAGGATCTCAAGACCATGAAGGCAAAGGTCGTGTACTTTGAGGACGAGGATACAAACGCCGCCGGTCAGATCATCGCCATCGAGCTGCGCAAATAGAAGCTGCATCTTTTTCAGGAGGCGTCACCGCCGGTCGCATCGCCCCATTGTCATGCGCTCTCGGCTGAACCCTTTGCGCGTCTGCCCATGCTTCCTCAGTTCACCTTCAACGGCCGGATTGTGCTGTCGCCGGCTGCTTTAATCCCCAGCTCAATCGCCCTGGGCGGCCCTTTGCGGGGGACCGTAGCCAGAACCCAAACCTCTTCTCCGGGGCGAACCCGCGAAGGATCCTCCGCCGTATCGGGGATGAAGAACAGCACCGCTTCGTTCAGCCGCAGAGTTGTGTTGTCCGTCGCACTCTCGCTCCGTTGCCTGGTGAAGGACAAATCCTTGCAATTCCACGACGCAACGGGTGGCATCTGGTCGTACCTTGCTACCGGCCCGCCATCGTGCACTCCACTCTGCTCGAACACCGCTACGGCCTCGCCATCGCGCACCGCGATGGAACCGCACTCGCGGCCAAACATAAATGGACCGTGCTGTTGGTATTTCACTCGTCGATTCTCTTCCGCCCTGATCTCATTCCCAAACTTAGCTTCAATCTCCTCCGCCAAACGTGAGTCCTTCACTTCGAGTTGCAAGCTCACATAGCGCCCGCGAATTGGCAGATTGGGATCATAGCGCCGCGTCTTGAACCATGCCCGTGGGCACGCCCGGCGATCAAACAGTAGCTTGGCGCCAACCGAGGAGATCAGCAAAATCTGTATCAGCGCAACCGCAACCGCCTTGGTGATCGGTTTCATGCTTTCGCTCCCCCGGTTCGCGCCACCAGTTTGCGGCGCAACTGCTCCAGCTTCCACCCGCCCAGCAGGAACAGCAGTCCAAAGCTGACCAGTGACGCCGAGCGCCCCAGCTTATCCATCACCGTCGAGAAGTAAAAGGCGATCAGCGTCATGGCGAAGCCCGCCACGCCAAGATTGATTCATTCCCGGCTCTGCTCGCTCATTCCCCAGAGCACCAGCCCAACCGCACCCAGGGCAAACATCGCGTAGATTTCCACACTCTGAAAGTAGTCCGCGGGATTCAGCAGTCCCACCAGGAATACCCACAGTGCAAATCCAACGTTCCACCGGGCGTGCTTGCCGCGCAGCAACCACGCCACCAGCAGCGGCAACGCATACGCCATCAGCAACCCTGCCAGGCGCATCGCCGCAGGCATTTCCGATCGCTGCATCCAACCCCAATCGCGGCCGGTCTCGGCCAGCACCATCCCCAGCGGCAGCACCCCCAGTCCGCCGATCCAGATCAGGGCACGCCGCCATTCTGACTCCTGCTCTCTGCGCCGCGCGCCAAGGTAGGCCAGCGCCAGCAGCATCAGAAACTGACTCAGGTACTTCTCCATCCCCAAGAACTGTTCCGCGCGCACGCTCCATTCCGAGGCAATCCACGCCGGAACCAGCATCATCGCCAGCGTTGCCTGCACCCAGTCCCGCAGCACCAGCCAAGACAGCACAGCCCCAATCGCCCACAGCAGCACCGCGCCCGGCCAGTGCTCCTGCATATTGAAGATCTGCCCCGCCAGAAAGATGCCGCCTCCCAGTGCCACCGTGCCCGCGCCGTGCAGCGCAATGCCCAGTGCCCGCATGCGCGGCATCAGCGCCCCGGCGGCAAGATGAAAGCCGCCGACCATGATCAGCACCAGCAGAAATCGTTCGCCCGGCGATAACTCCTCCCAGTGCGCCGCCACAAACAGCAACACTCCGGCCGCCACCATGATCGCGCCGAATGCAATGGCCAGCACCGCCGGCCAGCGCAGGCCGGGCGGTTCGGAGGACAACTCAAAAGCGCGAATGCGCCCGGCGGCTTCCGGGTCGATGACCTTCGCCTCGACCCATCGTTGGAGCTTCGTTTCCAGCTGATCGGTAGGAGCCATGTTTTTGTGTGGTGCCCACAATAACCCCGTCTTCGCCGCTGCGCAAGCGCTCTGTAGGGTCCGAACCTCCTGCCGCCCGCGCCCCAACCCTTGCTAAAATAGTAATCAAAGGTTCCCGCGCCCGCGCCCCATGGATTTTTCCGAACATTTCGACGTCGCCGTAGTTGGAGCCGGACACGCCGGCTGCGAAGCCGCCATGGCCTCTGCGCGCATGGGACTGCGTACCGCCCTGTTCACCGTCAACGCCGATCTCATCGCGCAAATGTCCTGCAACCCCGCCGTCGGAGGCATTGCCAAGGGACACATCGTGCGTGAGATTGACGCCCTCGGCGGCATCATGGCCGAAGTCACCGACGCTGTCGGCATCCAGTTCCGGCTCCTCAACACCTCGCGCGGCCCCGCCGTCTGGTCGCCTCGCGCCCAGTGCGATAAGCAGGCCTACCGCCTCAAGATGCGTTCCGTCCTCGAGTCCCAGTCCAACCTCCAGATCAAGCAGGCCGAGGTGGCCGAGCTCCTGGTTTCCGATGACACCTCGGAGAACGCTTCAGGAGACGCCAAACGCCTGCCCGGCTCCCGCCACGTCCAGGGTCTGCGTCTGCGTGACGGACGCACCGTCAGTGCCCGTGCCGTCGTCATCACCACCGGGACGTTTCTCAACGGGCTCATCCACTGCGGCGAGCAGACCTATCCCGCCGGGCGCAGCGGCGAACCCGCCGCCATCCTTCTCGGCGAAAATCTCAAGGCTCTCGGCTTCCGCCACTGCCGCCTCAAGACCGGAACCCCTCCGCGCCTGGATGGCCGCACCATCGACTGGTCGCGCTTTCAGCCGCAGCATGGTGACGCCGATCCCACTCCTTTCAGCTTCCGCACCCGCCGCATCACCCAGCCCCAGGTGCCCTGCTACATCGCTCACACCACGGCGGAAACTCATCGCATCATTCGCGAAAATGTACATCGCTCGCCCATGTACAGTGGCCAGATCAAATCCATCGGCCCGCGCTATTGCCCCTCCATCGAGGCCAAAATCGTCACCTTTCCCGACAAACTAACCCATCAGCTTTTCCTCGAACCCGAGGGCCTCAACACCCACGAAATCTACGTCAATGGCATGAGCACTTCGCTCCCGGTCGATGTCCAGCTCGCCATGCTCGCCTCCGTCCCCGGTCTCGAGCACGCCGAAATGCTCCGCCCCGGTTACGCCATCGAGTACGATTCCATCGATCCCACCGAGCTCGAACGCACCCTCGAGACCCGCAAAATCCGAGGACTCTATCTCGGCGGACAGATCAACGGCACCAGCGGTTACGAGGAAGCCGCCTGCCAGGGACTCATGGCCGGAATCAACGCCGCCCTCGCCCTCAAAGGCGAGCCGCCCCTCACGCTCAATCGCAGCGAGGCCTACACCGGCATCCTCATCGACGATCTCATCAGCAAGGGAACCAGCGAGCCTTACCGCATGTTCACCTCGCGCGCCGAGTTCCGCCTCCACCTCCGCATCGATAACGCGGACCGCCGCCTCACTCCCCATGGCCGCCGCATCGGCCTCATTGGCGATGAGGCATGGCACAATTTTGAAGCCAAGCAGCAGCGCTGCGCCCGCCTGCAGCAGCAGCTTGAAACCCAGCGCGCCGGAGCCACGCTTCCCGCGGCGCTCGCCGAAAAAGTCCCCGCCGCCGCCGGACAAACCTGGGCCCAGCTTCTCCGCCGTCCCCAGGTTACAATCGACGATCTAACTCCCATCTGCCGCCAACTCGCTCCGGAGTTTTTCGTCCACGACGATTTCGACGCCCTCGACGAGCACTTGCCACTCCCTTCGGCCATCTGGGTCGAGCTCAAGTCGGTCGAAACCGAGGTGAAGTACGCCGGCTATCTGCATCAGCAGGACAAGGCAATCGAGCGTCTCAAGCGCGCCGAAACCAAGACCATCCCTGACTGGTTCGACTACGCCGCCATCAGCGGTCTCTCCCGCGAGATGAAGGAAAAACTCACCCGCCTCCGTCCCCAAACCATCGGCCAGGCCTCCAATCTTCCCGGCGTCACTCCCGCCGCCGTCGCCCTGCTCAACGTTTACATCGAAATCCAGTCCCGTCAGCGCAAGCAAACTAGCCCTGCAAGCCCCCTCGGCAGCTGACAACCTATGCATAGCAGGTACCAACATATTTATGAGTGTGTCACCCTGAGCAAAGCAAGGGCCCCAGGTTCGCTCGCCGCCGCTGGGCCGTAACCCTGGGAGGCAACACCCTCCTCCTCTGCGGCGGTGTTACTCTTGCTTTTGCATTCAACTCTCATACTTGGCGTTTGCGTTACATTTCGTTACGTATCCTCCGCCCTGCCGGAGCATCTCTTGCGTAAGGAGCCATCATGAAAGCCGTCGGCTACGTCCGGTCCCTGCCGCCATCCGATCCCAACTCCCTGTTCGATTTCGAACTCCCCAAGCCCGAGCCCGGCGCACGCGATCTCCTCGTCGCCGTCCACGCCGTTTCCGTCAATCCCGTGGACACCAAGGTCCGCATGCGCGCCCAGGGTACGGCCGAGCAGCCCAAAATTCTCGGCTTCGATTGCGCCGGCATCGTCACCTCTGTCGGTCCCGAAGTCACCGCATTCAAGCCTGGCGATGAAGTTTTCTACGCCGGCACCCTGTCTCGTCCCGGCACCAACAGTGAGTTCCATCTCGTCGATGAGCGCCTCGCCGGACACAAGCCCCACTCGCTTTCCTTTGCCGAGGCTGCCGCCCTGCCGCTTACCTCCATCACGGCCTGGGAGCTGCTCTTCGACCGCCTCCGCATTCCGCTCGGCAAGCCGCAGCAGGCCGGCTCGCTGCTTGTCGTCGGAGCCTCCGGCGGCGTCGGTTCCATCCTCGTCCAGCTTGCCCGCCGCCTCACCGGACTCACCGTCATCGCCTCCGCCTCGCGTCCCGAATCCACCCAGTGGGTCCTCAAGAACGGCGCCCACCACGCCGTCGATCATTCCATGAAGCTCAGCGAAGAAGTTCGCAAGCTCGGCATCCACTACGTCGAATACATCATCGGCCTCACCCACACCGATCAGCACTACGATGAAATTGTCGAACTTATTGCGCCGCAGGGAGCATTCGCCCTCATCGACGATCCTGGCCCCATCGATGTCCGCAAACTCAAAGTGAAATCCGCCTCCCTGAACTGGGAGTCCATGTTCACCCGCTCCGTCTTCCAGACCGCCGACATGATCGAGCAGCATCGCATCCTCGACCAGGTATCAAAGCTTGTCGATGACGGCCTTATCCATACCACCCTCGGTGCAACCGCCGGACGGATCACGGCCGAAAACCTCCGCTACGCTCACGCCTCCATCGAGTCCCATCGCTCCATCGGGAAAATCGTCCTCGAAGGCTTCTAGCCCGGTTGACGGCGCCGGCCATGGCCGCCGTTGTCCTTGCTCTTGCCGTTGCCTCTGGTGCCCCAGGTCCGCCATCCTTTGGCGAACCTGGGCATATCGGCCTTGACCTTGCTCCCGAGGCGATGCCCCCACCCCACCTCATCCCGCCTGTGACCAAAGTCATAGCGAGCCGTCGTCTCGCCCCTTATTCTAGGAAGAGAAGGCTGGAACTTTCCTTTGTCTATCGTTCATGTCAAATAGCATCCATACCGGCTCAGGGCAATCATCGTTTGCGCCCGTCGAATTCGCCACCGAAGCGTCTATCCGCAAGCATTCCCTGCGCCGCACCGCCCCCGACCGCTCACAACCCATCCGCCTCATCGTGCAGTCGCTCTTCATCCTGCTCAACGTTTTTCTCTGCGCCCAGTTTTATTTCTTCGTCCGCTACTTCGAGACCAACGCAATCGGCCCCCATGTCTCGCGCCCCGCCGGAGTCGATGGCTGGCTGCCCATCGCCGGACTGATGAACCTGCGCTACTTCCTCGCCACCGCCCGCGTCCCGGCCATTCATCCCGCCGCCATGGTGCTGTTCCTCATCTTCATCGCCATGAGCCTGCTTCTCAAGCGCGCATTCTGCTCCTGGCTCTGCCCCGTAGGAACCTTTTCGGAATACCTCTGGAAAGCTGGCCGCCGGCTTTTCGGACGCAACCTGGTGCTGCCGCGCTGGCTCGACATCCCATTACGCTCAATTAAGTATTTACTCATGGCCTTCTTCGTCGTCATCATTGGGGGCATGTCCGCCGCCGCCCTCGAGGATTTCATGGTGCAGCCCTACGGCATTCTCGCCGACGTCAAAATGCTGCACTTCTTTCTTCATATGAGTACCACCGCCATGGCCGTCATCGCCGTGCTCGTGCTCCTCTCCGTCGTCATCAAGAATTTCTGGTGCCGCTACGCCTGTCCCTACGGAGCCGTTCTTTCTCTCGCCTCCCTTTTCAGTCCGTTCAAAATTCGACGCGATGTCGAGAGCTGTGTCCAGTGCGGCAAGTGCGCCAAGGCCTGCCCGCAGCAGCTTCCGGTCGATCGCCTCATCCAGGTCCGCTCCGTCGAATGCACCGCCTGCCTGGAGTGCGTCGCCAGTTGCGCCACCGCCAACGCCCTGCAGTTTGCGCTGCCGCCGCAGGCCGCTGTGCCCATCGCCTCGCGCTGGCGCGGCCGCATCCTCCAGCCGGCTGGCGTCGTTGTCATCCTCGCCGCGCTTTTCTTCGGCGGCATCGCGCTCGCTCGCGTTACCCACCATTGGCAGACCAACGTCTCCGACGGCGTCTACCGCCAACTCGTCCCGCGCGCCGACGAACAGACCCATCCCGGCTTCTAGGGCACTTTCAGAATTGGGGTATCCCTCTGCTTGCCGCGTGCGTGGCGTCGCTGCACTTTTCCAGGAGTTGTCATACCGGGTAACACGAGGAATCCCTGCGCTGTTCTGCTCTTCAACCACGCTTCAGAGGCAGTTCGGCCTCGGACCTTCTCCGCCGTACCGCACCTTCCGCGGACTTTTTCCACCCGTTGCACAGCCGAAAGAAACGCCCCGTTCCTCGAGGCGCAATTTTCCGCTCTTGATACATCGATATATATAAATATAGATATATGTCGATGTAACGCCCAAGGTCGGTTTAGTTCGCCGCGCCGCCAAAGCTCACCTTCTGCTGCTCATATGCATGTTTCCGGTGGATCGCCTCGATCGCCTTCCGCGCGCGCTCCTCGAATTCCCCGCTCCTGTCCAGTAGGGCTTCGGTCGCCAGCGCCTCGCCGCCGCGCCAGTGCAGCAATCCCTCCGCTGCAAGTTCCCTGGCCCGCTCGGCGAGTTTTTCCACGGTTGTTCCCAGGTACAGCGCCTCCGCGGAATCAGCCATCGCCAGCGGGCCCGGCCGCAACCGGCTGCCCACCCAGAACAGGCGGTCCAGCAGCGCCTGCCGGATCTGCGCATCGCTCGCCTGCTCGAATCTCCACTGTTTACTCCGGAAATCCTGGAAGCGCGCGCCCAGTGGGATTGGTTGCCGCTTGTCCGAGCGCAGAAATTCCAACTGCTTGCGCTCCGTTTCCTTCCGGATCGCTCCCAGCACCGGTCCAATCGTATGCTCCGCCGCAATCGATGGCAGCCGTTCGGCCACCACCCGCGTCAGATGCAGCGCCACCTGCGCGTGCAGTCCCGAACCATCTCCCAGTTCCACCGTGCCGTGCAGTACATGGAAATCCGCGCCCGAAACATTGGGTGGAAGGGCCATTGCAGCTCTACCGTAAGCGGCACGCCACCCAGCGTAACTACAACATTCGATGTGGTTTCCATAGTTTTGTTGCCGCAACCGCCGGAGCGCTCGCGGCCGTTTCCCTCCGCCCTCGGGGTTCCGCGTTTTAGTGTATCGTCTCTTCCGGCGCCGGGACCGGGTCCGGCTCATAATGTCGCCGTGGATCGTTTTTCCTCGCAGCATTCATTCTATGCAACTATTCTATGCAACATGGAATCCGCCACTTTACGCGAGTTGCTTGCGCCCTTCATTCCCGTTGCCGAGCTCGACGATGGCCTCGTTTTTTCCATTCAACTCCATCTCGACCTTCTGCTGCGCTGGAATCAGCATGTGAACCTGACTGCCGTGCGCTCGCCTTCCGAAATGCTGACCCGTCATTTTGGCGAGTCGCTGTTCGCCGCCCGCCAGCTTTTCTCCCGTGACTCTCAGGCCGATGTGTTCGATCTTGGCAGCGGTGCAGGTTTTCCAGGCCTGCCCATGAAGTACTGGGCCCCCCACCTCCAGCTTACCCTCATTGAGAGCCACGGCAAGAAGGCGACATTCCTTCGCGAAGTCGGCCGCGCCCTCCAACTCACCGGCTTTTCCGTCCTTCATGCCCGCGCCGAGTCTCTCTCCCAGCGCGCCAGTCTGGTCACCATGCGAGCCGTCGAGAACTTCGACCAATCGCTCGGGGCCGCCGCCCGTCTCCTCGCTCCCGGCGGCCGCCTTGCCATTCTCATCGGCGAGTCACAACTGGCACGCGCCCTGTCGCTTCTGCCCGCCGGCCAAAACGCCACCGTCCGTCTCCCATCCTCCGCCGGGCGAATCCTGCTCACCTGGAAGCCGCTCGAATAGTTCCACGTGGAACACTCCAGCCTCGCCAATCCTCCATGTTCCACGTGGAACATGCTCCGGCCGCCTACCAAGTCCCGTCCCGGCGTTCCACGTGGAACGTTTTCCCGCCGTTCTGCACAGCTTTTCCCACTTATCCACCGAATCCACAGCCCCGCACAGCCTGTTTGCCATTGCTCCCCGCATTCCAACCCTTTACCCTCAGCTTTATCCACATTGGCAGCCATCCCCATTCCACTCCCGGCTGCCCGGAGCCACTATGTCTCGGGTCATCGCCATCGCCAATCAAAAAGGCGGAGTAGGGAAGACCACCACCAGCATCAACCTCGCCGCCAGCTTCGCCATCAGCGAAGTAAGGACCCTACTCGTCGATTGCGATCCGCAGTCCAACTCCACCTCCGGCCTCGGACTTCTCAAGGATTCTGAACGCCTGGGAACCTACCAGCTCCTCATGGGAGATTTTGAAGCCTCCGAGCTTCTCCAACCCACCGCAATCCCGCAGCTCAAAATCATACCGGCCTCCAAGCATCTCATCGGCGCCAATGTCGAGCTCGTCAACGCCGAATTCCGCGAGTACCGCCTTCGTCACGCCCTGCAAACCGTTCGCGACCAGTTTGATATCGTCGTCCTGGATTGCCCGCCCGCACTCGATCTTCTCACCCTCAACGCCCTGGTCGCAGCCGACTCCGTCCTCATCCCCATGCAGGCCGAGTACTTCGCCCTGGAAGGCGTCAGCGAACTGCTCGATACCGTCGAGCGCATTCGCCAAACCCTCAATCCCAGCCTCGTCGTCGAAGGTGTCGTCCTCACCATGTACGACGACCGCACCAATCTCGCCCAGGGAGTCACCGCCGAACTCAAGTCCTTCTTCGGAGAGCTGCTGTATGAAACCTCCATCCCCCGCAACATCCGCCTGGCCGAAGCCCCCAGCCATGGCAAACCCGCCGTCCTGTACGACCCAAGGTCCCGCGGCGCCGAAGCCCATCTCAAACTAGCCGAAGAAGTCCTCAACCGAATCAAGAACCGCGCGAAGGTCACCACCCAGCCATCCGCATAGCGAGGTAATGAATTGAACCCTACCCACGACAAACGAAAAGCCCTCGGACGCGGTCTTGACACCCTACTTCCCGCCGCGCGCGGCCTCCAGGCGTCTGCTTCCGCCCAGGCCGGAGCCCCGCAGCAACCCGCCGCTGACACCGTACAGAACATTCCCGTCGAGCTGATCGATCGCAATCCCTACCAGACCCGCACCCAGTTCGACGAAACCGCCCTCAATGAGCTCGCTGAATCCATCCAGGTCTCCGGTGTCATTCAACCCGTCACGGTTCGCAACCATGCCGGGCGCTTTCAACTCATCACCGGAGAGCGCCGCTGGCTCGCCTCCCAGCGCGCCGGTAAAACAACCATTCCCGCCATTGTCCGCCAGGTGTCCAACGAGCAGGCCATGGAACTCACCATCATCGAGAACCTGCAGCGCGAGGATCTCAACGCGGTCGAGCAGGCCCGCGCCTATGATCGCCTGGCGCGCGACTTCGGAGTCACCCAGGAACAGATGGCCCAGCGAACCGGCAAGGACCGCTCCTCGGTCGCAAACTTTCTCCGCCTGCTCAAGCTCCCGGCAGAGTTGCTGACCATGGTCGAAACCAACAAGCTTTCCTTTGGACACGCCAAAGCGCTCATGGCGCTCGACTCCCAGGAAGCCATGCTGCGCCTCGCCCATCGCGCCCTCCACCTTTCCCTGTCCGTCCGTCAACTGGAGAGCGCCGCCTACAACCTCATGCACCCCGAGCCGGCCTCCGCCACCCCGGAACGCATCCTCGATCCCAACGTCCGCGAAGCCGAGCACCAACTCCAGCGCAACCTGGGGCTCCGCGTGCAGATCCAGGACAAACATGGCAAGGGCAAGATCATCCTCGAATACAAGTCGCTCGAAGACTTCGATCGCGTCCTTGAGATGCTGAGCCCTCCAAGGTAAACAACGGCGGACGGCCATGGGCCGCCCGCTGCCGTTTCTTTACTCCCATACATTCACATATGTCGATCTATTGCGATAGATCGACATAGATCGATCTATCGGTCCACCCGCGCCACCTGAAAACTCTGCCGCCCGTTTTTCCGCCAGCGTGGCGATCGCCCCGACTCGCGCCCCGTGGTCCCTCCCGCTGCCGCCAACCGCTGCGCCCTATTGCTTCTCTCGATAACAGACGATGTTTCCATCGTATCTACTACGACAATCGTTCACGACCCTGCACAACCATTGCCTACAACGACATATCGGCTTTCCAAACGATTAACCTCCAAGTCAATCGTTCAGTTCCTCGTCCCGGCTTCCCTCTTCATGCGTCCGCGCCCGTTGCACCCATCTTTCGCATCCCCTGCGCCGCTTTATCATCTAACTCGAAGACCGCGCCCTCAAGGAGAACTCCATTTTGCACCGCACTACAGTTGGAGATTTCGAACTCACCGTCGTTACCGATGGACTTTACTACCTCGATGGCGGCGCCATGTTTGGCGTCGTTCCCAAACCTCTCTGGGAAAAAAAGCTTTCGGCCGATTCCCAGAATCGTCTGCACGTCGCCATGAATTCCCTGGCCATCCGCACCGGTGATCACACCATACTCATCGACACCGGAGCCGGCAACAAACTCACGGAGAAGACCCGCGCCGTCTTCGCCAACCAGGAGCGCCTGCTCGCCAATCTCGAGGCGGCCGGATTTGCTCCCGATGACTTCGACATTGTCATCAACACTCATCTCCATTTCGACCATTGCGGCTGGAACACCGTCCGCCGCGCCGATGGCGCTCTCGTACCCACCTTTCCGCGCGCCCGCTACTACTACCAGCGCGGCGAACTAGCCCACGCCCACGTGCAGCACGAACGCGACCGCGTCAGCTATCTCACCGAAAACTACGATCCTCTTGTTGCCAGCGGACAGGCGTCCCTGCTCAGCGGCGATGCGCCCATCGTCCCCGGCATTCGCGTCCAACTCTTTCCAGGACACACCGCCCATCACCAGGCGGTCATCATCGAAAGTCAAAATCAAAAGGCCGCCTATGTCGGCGACCTCATCCCTACCTCTGCCCATCTGCACCCAACCTGGGTGATGGGCTACGATCTTGCACCCATCGATACCATCGACAATCGCCATCGCTACTATGGCGATGCAATCCCCGGGCGCTGGCTCACCGTCTTCACCCACGACCCGTCAACTCCGTGGGCGTACATCTCCCGAGACGCGGCCGGACGCTACATGGCCGAAGCCCTTCCAGCGGTGGACGATCAACTCTGGATCAAACCCTCGGTCGCGCCCAGGTAGCGTGTCAGTTCATGTCTCTCCGTGGCTGGAGGATCCACGAACTCCAGGCCGCAGCGGAAGCCCCGCCGGTTTCTCACCACCGCTCGCAAGCGCAACGGACTGGCCACCGCGGGCAAGGAAAACACAACCTGCAGAAATGTCCCAATCTCCAGTGTTTCCGAGGCGTATATGCTCATGCCGCCTTCGCTCAACTCGTAGGTCCGGACCACCGACATGGCATCTTCCGGTTCTTCCCAGCGCCGGATTTTCACCCGAATATCGACCTTCAGCCGCGTCCATCTACGAGCCCAACCCTGCTTTGACGAGTTCACAGCGCCACCTCGCTCTTCACGGACACAATTCTTTGCCGCTCAGTCCCGCCGTATTTCTCCTAGGCGAGGATACCCCAGCGGCGTTCGTACTTGCGCAACAGGGCCGCATTACTTTCGTCCAACGACGCAAACTGAAAACCGTAACGAAACCCGTTTCTGTTTCTCGCATGAAGCTCGGTGCGAAACAAGCCTTGCACCGCCGGCAACACAAACTCCACCACGTACGACTTTCCCGCCGGAATTTCCACGGGCGAAACCACCGCCAATCCGCCCTCGGAGATATCCAGCGTGCGGACCGTAATCTCCCGCCCATCCACGCTCAACTTTGCCCGCGCATCCAGGCTATACCTCTTAGACTTCCGCTCCACCGCGTAGCGAATGGGTTTCATTCCTGTTCCTTCTTAACCAAAGAGACGCCTTCCACTCATCGCGGCAAATTCTCCGGACTCAACCGCAGCATTCCTGGTCATCGTTTGCCGTCGAAACTGTTCGCAGCTCTCCGCTTTGCGCCGCTTCCCGCCCGAAGAACAATTCGACTGAGTCCACAATCTGCTCTGGATTTTTCGCCTCATAGATTGCCTTGCGCAACTTTGCTCCACCCTCCACTCCGTGGGTGAACCAGGAAGCGAACTGCTTCATCTTACCCGAGGCATCCGGGAATCCCTCGTCCAGCAGCATTCCAAAGTAGCGGCGAATCATCTGGTAGCGGTCGGCCCGGCTAGCTACGTCATAGGTGCCGGTCGCGGTGAATTGCGCAATCTGCCTGAAAATCCAGGGATTCGAAGCCGCGGCTCGTCCTATCATGACTCCGTCGCAACCGGTCTCGGCCACCATCGCGCGCGCATCCTCCGGAGTCCGTATGTCGCCGTTGCCAATCACCGGAATCGAAACCAAGGATTTCAACTCGCCGATCCATTGCCATTGCGCCTGCCCGCTGTATCCCTGTTCGCGGGTACGCGCATGCATGGCGACCGCGTCCAGTCCGCAGCCCTCGGCCATGGTTGCCAGTTCGCGAAACACCAACTCGCTCTCGCTCCACCCGGCGCGGAACTTCACCGTGAACGGAATCTTGACCGCGGCGCGAACCGACTCGAAGATCCTCTGGATCACCGGCAACTCGCGCAACAGTCCGCTGCCGCCGTTGCACTTCACAACTTTTTTCGCCGGACATCCCAGGTTCAAATCCACCAGGTCGAAACCAAATCCTTCCACGATCCGAGCTGCTTCCGCCAGCGACTCTGGATTGGAGCCAAACAGTTGCGACGAAATCGGATGCTCGTCCTCATAGAAATTCAGGAATCGCTGTGCCTTCTTATCCTTCTTGCGGGTCACCCCGTCGGCCGACGTGAACTCGGTCATCAGCAAACCGCATCCGCCCATCTTGCGGATAAAACGCCGGA
This sequence comes from uncultured Acidobacteriaceae bacterium, assembly GCA_964591805.1. Lineage (GTDB taxonomy): Bacteria > Acidobacteriota > Terriglobia > Terriglobales > Acidobacteriaceae > TOLSYN. The sequence goes on from CAZQDD010000007.1 coordinate 18,555, forward strand.
AGACCGTGTCGGTGATCCCAGCCATCGGCGCCAGCACGGTGGCGGGAGCAATGCGCGTGCCGCCGATCGTCAAGCTGGGAGCAACCCTTGCCTCGCCAGGTTCCAGGTGAACCAGCGGATTGTCATAAAACTTATGCACACATTCATTGTAGCGGCACTTCGCCTCAAGACCGAGAACCCAGCGGAAACAATAAGCCCTCGCCGAAGCGAGGGCTCGATGCTTACGCCGAGGGCGTCTTCACCCCAGCAAGGATCGCTTGCCGGAGACCCCGACCACCCGCGGGATCAATTCTGTTCGGTCTTGGCCGGTTCCACTTTTGCCACGTTCTTGGCATACTTGCGGCGGAAGCGTTCAATGCGGCCAGCGGTGTCGAGCACCTTCTGCTTCCCGGTAAAGAACGGGTGGCAGGCCGAACAGATTTCAACGTGGATGTCGCCACGGTTCGTGCTGCGCGTCAGGAAGCTGTTGCCGCAGGCGCACTTAACGTGGATCTCTTCGTATTTGGGGTGGGTTGCTGCTTTCATAATCCTCATCCGTCTGTCTAAACCAGACTCTTCAGTGTAACCTGCGCACTCACCACCCGGCAACCTTGGCAGTGCGCCTACCGCCCCTTGCGCCTGCGGGCCGCCGCTTGCACGGTTCGCGCCAGGTTCCACAGAAACGCGGCCGTGCCGCAGCAAATGGCAACCGGAATGGCAACGTTGCGGTAGGCCAGGTCCATCTCCGGCGTGCGCCGTGCAATCGCGCTCCAGCTCACCAGTCCCACAATTCCGCAGAACAGTCCCACGCCCATGCCGAGCCCCGCCCACAGCACCCCCAGCAGCAGAACGCGGAATCCCTCCATCAGCGTCCACACCAGCCAGGTCGGCTCTCGCATCGGCTCGCCGGCCAGCAGCGTCTTGGTTCCGCGCGCCTCCATTTCGCTGACCTTCACTCTTGCCTCCGTCTTGCCGGCAGGCTCGCGTATCGCCGGAGGCCCGCCTGCGATAGAATAATAGTCTCCTATGTCCCAGACCCAACAGGCAACCACGCACTCGCCCGCCGAAATTTTAAGGATCTCCCCCGTGCAGCAAGCCCCCAACGGCATTTGTTATGCTGCCAGCGGCGAGGTCAACCTTTCTTCCGACGAGCTGCAGCGCATGGTTGGCGCCGTCCCGCAACCGATTGCCGCAGCCCTGATCCGCAAAGCATTCTACTTCGTTCCGCTCGCCGTCGCCGACGGCGACCAGACATTGATCGCCGATCGTTACGATGTCCTGCTCAGCGACCGCGCTGTCTGTCACCGGAATCTGACCCTGGGCGACGCGCAGTGTGTCTTTATCTCCACCCGCCTGATGGATGACCGCTTTTCGGTCGCATTCGAGTTCTACATTAATGTAGCGCACACCTTTGCCGACCACACCGGGTTCTCTCAGCCCTTTGCCGACCTGGTCTGGAGCCAGGCCCAGGAAAAAGTAAAGGGCGAAACCTCGCTGGACGCCAACGAACTTCGCAAGATCGTCACCTCCAATGCGCCCGACGCGGAGAAGGCGCGCCAGGAGTACTTCGAAACCACCTTCGCGGATGCCATCGCCATTTACATGCTCTCGCTCTACCTCGACGTTGACTATTATGAGCTGCGCGAGCGCGACTACCCGCTGCTGGCTCCGCTCGCCCTGGCCGAGCGCCTGCGCAAGGTGAACGAACTTTTCCCGCCGCCGCGCGGGTTCGAATTCAACATCTTCTACCGCCGCCGTCCCGAACAGCGCTAGAGCCTGGAGCCGCCATGATCGCGCATCTTCGCGGAACTCTTCTGGCAACCGCCCCGGGCCGGGCCGTTGTGGACTGTCACGGTGTCGGCTATGACGTTACGGTGTCCATGAACACCTTCACCCAGCTTCCCGAGCCTGGCCAGGAAGTCTCGCTGTTCATCTACACCTACGTGCGTGAGGACCAGATTGCGCTCTACGGTTTCCATCTCGCCGGGGAGAAGGCGCTGTTTGAGAAGCTGCTTTCGGTCAGCGGCATCGGTCCCAAACTTGCCGTCAATATTCTGGGCGGAATGAACACCCCCGACCTGGTCGGCGCCATCCGCGGCGGTGATGCGGCCCGGCTCACCCGCATGCCGGGAGTAGGCAAGAAAACCGCCGAGCGCATGGTGCTCGAACTCAAGGACAAGCTGGCTGAATTCGGCGTGACTCCGGCGGCGCCCCGGCCGCGCCATGTTCTCGAAGAAGATGTCCTCTCGGCGCTCATCAACCTGGGCTACCAGGCGGGGGCATCCGAACGTGCGCTGGAGCAACTCGGCCCCGCTAACGGTCGCAGTTTCGAGCAACTATTCCGCGCCGCGCTGGCCTCACTGGCTCGTTAACAGCAGCCATGCACGGGTGCGCCGCTCAATCTCCGCTCGCCGCCTCGCGCTCCGCAAACGGCGGCAGTATCTTCACCAGCACCGCAAGGATGAGGAACGGAAGTATGAGCAGCGCGGCGGCGACCAGTTCCCCCTCGCGCGAGATCAGGTCCAGCTTGTAGGTGGTGTAGCCGAGGAAGCTCTTGGAGAAGAGCTGCCCGCCGATCACCACGTTCCAGCGCATGGCAAAAATGCCAATCACGGTCAGGCATCCACACACCGCGTAGGCCAGCCGCCGCACTTTTTCCGGAACGTGAAAAATCTGGATGAACCCGATGACAAGAATCGGCACCACCGTTCCCAGCGCAATCTGCAACACCACCTGCGAAAAGAACAGGCGCGTGTGCAGCAGGAAATCCAGCGAGCGGAACGATTCGTCAGCCACCGAGATGCGATGGATCAGGTCAAGCATTTCCAGCGCGAAGTCGATGATGAAGGTGTACAGCAGGTATTGCGCCACCGTATCCACGCAGCGCATGTCGATGGGCTCGTGGCGGATCTTCATCATCGCCATGTACACCAGCAGCACAATCGCAATGCCGCTCACCATGGCTGAAAAGATGAAAACCACCGGCATCAGCGGTGAGGACCACCACGGATTCGCCTTCACCGTGCCAAAGATGAATCCCACGTAGCCATGCAGCAGGAATGCCGATGGAATGCCGATCAGGGTCACCACCCAGCCCACCCGGTCGTCCACCCGCAGGGAGGCTTCGCTGATGTTGCTGGAGCCAAGGGTGAGGGCACGGTAGAGCAGTCGCCGCCAGCCCACGGTGCTCTGCGAAAACAACACGATCTCACGCCGGTACTCGAGCCAGATCTCCAGCAGGATCACCGCCATCAGGTACCAGAGATAGACGAAACCGAACATGGCCATCGGCGAACTGGTGTGCGGCGTCAGATACATCTCCAGAGAGCGCTCCGGGTGTCCCAGGTGCAGTTGCAGCGGCAGTGGCGCCACCAACAGAAAAGACAGGGCCGTGAGCAGCGCCAGCCGGTAGGTGGGCTTCACCGCTCCCACATGGAAAATGCGCTCCAGGGAGGCCAGGATGAAGGCTCCGGCCACCAACCCGGTCACGAACGGATAGACCACGATCAACACGCTCCACTGCAGCTCGATCTCGTTGGGATACATGAACCCTTGCACTGGCATGATCGCTTGTCTCCTTAGCGCACCGAACCATCCAGGTCGTAATAAAAAGCTTTTGCGCCGGTGGCCAAATGCGGCTTCAGCACCTGCACACTATGGGTCCTCAGAAATTCGTGGATCGGGTCCGAGGGGTTCTTCAGGTCTGCCAGTTGGCGCGCTCCGGTGGGACAACTTTCGCAGCAGGCGGTGGTCAACCCCTTGGTGATGCGGTGGTAGCACAGCGAACATTTCTCCGCCGTGCGCTTGGTTGGATTCAGGAAGCGGCAGCCATACGGGCAGGCCTGGATACAGTAGCGGCAGCCCAGGCAATACTTCTCATCCACCAGCACAACTCCGTCGGGAGTATGCAGGGTGGCGCCCACCGGGCAAACCTGTGTACACGGTGAATCCACGCAATGGTTGCACATCTTGGGAACAAAGAAATTCTTGCCTCCCACGGCTGTGCCCGGCGGAAAACCATTCTTGCCGCCGTTGGGAGAATCCACCTGTGGCGTCTCCTGGTGCCAGTCGGCAACCTGGTAGCGCTCGACCCAGGTGCGGAAGTATCCCTCGGGAACATTGTTCTCCGTGGCGCAGGCGCGCACGCAGTTGCCGCAGCCGATGCACTTGCTGATGTCCAGCAACATGCCCCACCAGTGTTCGTTGCGGTTGTAGCCGGGCGCCAACTCCGGCGTTCCGGCCAGCACGTACTCCCAGGCAAAGGCCGCGGCCGGGAGAAGCATGAGCAGTTTGCGTCGCGTGATCATGATTGCTTGCCTCCGGGTTGGAGCAGGGGACTGTGCGGCTGGTGACAGGTTTTGCAGACAGCCCCACCCGAATGCTGCGCACTCACCACCTGCGGAAACGCCTTTGGTTTGGCGATGTTTTCTTCATGGCAGCGCGCGCACAACACGGCGGTATCGGGCAGTTGCGGCACTACGGAAGCCGGATCCTCGGCGTGTTTGGCCAGCGCGCCGTGGCAGGCTTCGCAGTTCACGCCCGCGTGCTTGCCGGCTTTCTTCACTTGCAGAACGTCGCCATGGCAGTCTTCACAACTCTGGTGACCGGCATAGGACATCGGCTTGGAGGAAAGCTCGGCCAGCGCGTCGCCGCGGTAGTGGCCATACTGTCCAAAGCTTTTGGGAACGAAGTAGGCTCGCAACAGAAGAAACAGGGCGAGCCCCACGGCGAAAGCTGCCGCAAGCCGGAAGAGATGCTCGGCGTCCTTGATTCTGTTCACGCACACCCCGGGCAGAACCGCGTACCATCATTCTGGGCGGCTCTGAGTGGCTCACACTGTTACAGCAACCTTTGGCGGCGTACAGTGATCCCGCGCACATAGCGTTGTGACAATCGTGAAGCCCGATCCCCGGTTATCCCCGTTCCCAAACGCTTACTCCCACATCGGCACCGGTTCGCCGGAATTCCCAACTGCCGTGCGCCAATTCGAATTGCCCTCAAGTTTTCAAACCATTCTCCGATGTTGCAACCGAAGATGATTGTGCGCGCCAGTTCTACCAATCGTTTCCAAGGCTCGTGGCGAAGCAGCCGGCGTTTTGCGGATGTTCCGCGTTCGGCACGCAACGGCAGAAGCGCGGCGGCCGCTGCAACTGGGAGTCATGATTATGATGGACGAGTTCATCCAGGAATTTCTAGTCGAAGGCGGCGAGTTGCTCGACCAGCTTGACCGTGACTTCGTGGAATTTGAAAAAAATCCCAACTCCAAAGAGTTGGTTGCCAGAATCTTCCGCGCCGTTCATACCCTGAAGGGGACCGGCGGAACCATAGGACTGGAGAAGATCGAGGCGATCAACCATGCCGGCGAAAGTGTCCTTTCCCGCGTCCGCGAAGGTGAGCTCAGTCTGAACGCGGAAATTACTTCTGCCCTGCTCCGCATGATTGACCTCAACCGCCAGCTCTTCGCCTCGCTTGAGAGCACCGGCCAGGAGGGCGAGCATGATCTCAGCGCCGTCCTTCAATCCCTGAATGCAATCCTGGCCGGCAATGAAAAGCCGGGCGCGGTCCCCGATGCCGGGAAAGCCAAATCCACGGCGGCAGACGGACCCAGTCTGCTGGGGGAGATTCTGGTGCAGGGAGGCGCAGTCGCCGAAACCGCGGTGGCCGAAGCTCTGACCCAGCAGCAGGGCGGCGATGTGCGCCCGATCGGCGAAATCCTGGTACAGAACGGGGCGGTGCCGCAAACCACCGTCCAGGACGCTCTGCAGGAACAGCGCGACAGCCGCGAAGATGCCGCCAACAGCAACATCCGGGTAGACGTGAATCTTCTCGACAAGGTGATGAACCTGGTCGGGGAACTGGTGCTGGCGCGAAATCAAGTCCTGCAATTCACCTCGAATCAAAAGGACCCGGCGTTCCTCAGCACGGCGCAGCGGCTGAACCTGATCACCACCGAACTGCAGGAAGGCGTCATGAAGACGCGCATGCAGCCGATCGGAATCATCTGGAACAAGCTTCCCCGCATCGTGCGCGACCTGTCGAATTCGACCGGCAAGTCGGTGCGGATCGAAATGGCGGGAACCCAGACCGAGCTGGACAAAACGATCATCGAAGCCATCAAGGATCCGCTGACTCACATCGTCCGCAACTCGCTCGATCATGGCATCGAGACTCCGGCCGAGCGCCTTGCCGCCGGCAAGCCGGCGCAGGGATTGCTCTTCCTGCGTGCCTTCCATGAAGGCGGACAGGTAAACATCGAGATCTCGGATGACGGCGCCGGACTCGACCTGGATGCGATTCGCACCAAGGCCGTCGAGCGCGGCATTGTGTCGCCGTCCCAGGCCGCCAAAATGAGCGACCGCGAAGCCGCCAACCTGATCTTCCTCGCCGGCTTTTCCACGGCCAGAAAGGTGACCAACATCTCCGGGCGCGGCGTCGGCATGGACGTCGTGAAGACCAACATCGAAAAAATTGGCGGCACGGTCGATATCACCAGCGTGCATGGTCATGGCACCACCCTGAAAATAAAGATTCCTCTCACCCTCGCGATCATTCCCGCCCTGATCGTCACCACCGGCTGCGAACGCTTCGCCATCCCTCAAGTGAGCCTGGTGGAGCTGGTGCGGCTGGAGGGCAAGGCCGCCGACAGCGGCATCGAGATGATCCAGGAGGCCGCCGTCTATCGTCTGCGCGGAAGTCTGTTGCCCATCATCTACCTCAACCGCGAATTGAAGCTGGGCGGCAGCGCGGGCGAGGGCGCCGCGGAGGCCATCAACATCGTGGTCCTGCAGGCGGACGGACAGCAGTTCGGACTGGTCGTGGACGAAATCAACGACACCGAAGAGATTGTCGTCAAGCCCCTCGGCAAGCAACTGAAAGGCATCTCCTGTTTTGCCGGGGCCACCATCATGGGCGATGGCAAAGTCGCCCTGATTCTGGACATCCTCGGGCTGGCGCAAGGCGCCGCGGTGGCGGGCGATTCCCATGAGCATGCCGCCGGCAACGGCAGGGACGCGTCGGAGGAGGCTGCCGGACAACGTGAGTCCTGGCTGCTGTTCCGCGTCGGAGATCGCGGCAAACTTGCGGTTCCACTTTCGCAGGTGTCGCGGCTCGAGGAGTTTGACCCGAAGACGGTTGAAATGTCAGGCAATTGCCAGGTGGTTCAGTACCGCGGAGGAATCATGCCCCTGGTGCGCGTGGCCGATGCCCTGAAGCTTACGGCGCAGGCGGCGCGCGAGGGTCCCATGCAGGTGGTTGTGCATTCCGACGGTGGCCACAGCGTGGGCCTGGTGGTGGACGAAATTCTCGATATCGTCGATCAACACGTCTCCATCACCAGCAAAGCCGGGAATCTCCATCTGCTTGGTTCCGCCGTTATCCAGCAGCATGTCACCGACCTGCTCAATGTACCGGAGCTGGTGATGTCGATGGCCGGCGAAGGGAGAATCGCATGAGCGCGACGCAGCAGCAGTTCTGCACGTTTTACATTCAAGGCCTCCTGTTCGGGGTCGAGGTCGAAACCGTCCAGGAAGTAATCCGGCACCTGGACATGACCGGCGTCCCGCTGGCGCCCGACGTTGTCGCCGGACTGATCAATCTGCGCGGCCAGATCGTCACCGCCATTGATTTGCGCCGCCGTCTCGGGGTGAAGGACCGGGGCGAGGGCGAGTTGCCGATGAACGTGGTGGTGCGCACCGGCGATGGCGCGGTAAGCCTGCTGGTGGACGAAATCGGCGACGTCGTGGAAGTGGAACAGAAAGATTTCGAGGAGACTCCCAACACGCTGGCCAGCACCAGCCGCGAACTCATCCGGGGTGTCTACAAGCTCAACAACGAGCTGCTGCTGGTGCTGAACACACAGCGGTCCGTGAACCTCAGCACATCGGCAGGCGAGAGCGGGCCGGGCGCTAACTGACAGACAATCTGCACACATTGGGGGAAGGAATCATGGCAGCAAAAGGATCGGCAATGGGTCGTACAAACGGCAACGGAGTTTCACATGCCGCGGCAAGTCAAGCGTCTCGCGGCGTTGCCTCTGAATTCGATCGTTCCATCAACAAAGCCGGCTATGTCGACGACATCCCGTTGCCGGTCGTGGTGATCGATTGTGACCACAATATCGATTACATCAATCGCGCCGCGGCGCTGATGGCCGGCATTGCGCCGGAATCATGCGTCGGGCTAAAGATGTGGGATCTGTTCGACTTTGAGGCCTGTCATAACGGTACCTGCGTCGCGGCTCGCGCCATGCGCGAAGGGCGGCCATTGAGTTCAGACGGCGAATACACGGTCAAAGGCCGCAACATTCCCGTCCGTACCTTCGCCTCCCCGCGCTACGACGACCAGAACAAGATCGCCGGCGTCATCCAGGTATTTTATGACAATAGCGAAGACGCCCGCTTCGCCGGCGAGCTCTCCAGACTCGCCAAGGCCGCCCTCGATGGACAACTGCGTGAGCGTGGCAAGACTGAGGAGTTTCAAGGCCGCAATCGCGACCTCGTGGCTGGAATCAATGGCATGCTGGACGCCGTCATCGGGCCTTTGAATGTAGCCGCCGGGTACGTGGAGCGTATCTCCAAGGGCGACATCCCGGAAAAAATCACCGACAACTACAACGGCGACTTCAACACGATCAAAAACGACCTGAATCAGTGCGTCGATGGCTTGGGCGCGCTACGGGAAGCAACCGCCGTTACCCAAAGGATGGCCGAAAACGACTACTCCAAAGCCGTCGATGGAAACTATGTGGGCATCTTCGCCGACTTGGCTGCCGGCATCAACGGAGCTGAGAAACGCGTCCGTCACGTGACGGCAACCATCAAAAAGATCTCGCAGGGAAACATGGAGGATTTGGCGGAATATAAGAAGATCGGAAAGAGGTCGGAGAACGACGAGGTGGTGCCATCGTTGACCGCTATGATGGAAAACATCGGTGCACTAGTCGCCGATGCCGAGACCTTGGAGAAGGCCGCTGTCGAGGGCAATCTCGCGACGCGCGCCGACGCCAGCAAGCACCAGGGCGAATTCCGCAAGGTCGTGCAAGGTCTCAACGATACCATGGACGCCGTGATTGGACCGCTGACGGAAGTCAGCAACATTCTCGACAAACTTGCCGGGGGCGACTTCACTACGCTGGTCACCAGCAAGTATGCGGGAGATTTCGATCTCCTGGCCAACGCCGTAAACACGCTTGCCAAAACCGTGCGCTCGGCCCTGGAACATATCGGACAAAACGTTTCCGCCCTGGCCAGTGCTTCCGAGGAACTCAACAAGGTCAGCCAGTCCATGGGCTCCAGCGCGGATGAGACTGCAACCCAGGCACAGGTGGTTTCGGCGGCAGCCGAACAGGTCAGCAACAACGTGCAGACGGTTGCCACCGGAGCCGACGAAATGGGCGCCAGCATCAAGGAGATCGCCAAGAACACGGCCGAGGCGACGCGGGTTGCCTCCTCAGCGGTTCGCACCGCGGAGACAACCAACGAGACCATCTCCAAACTCGGGCAGAGCAGCGCGGAGATTGGCCAGGTCATCAAGGTCATCACCTCCATCGCTCAGCAGACCAATCTTCTGGCACTCAACGCCACCATCGAAGCGGCGCGTGCCGGAGAAGCGGGCAAAGGTTTTGCGGTGGTCGCCAACGAAGTAAAGGAACTGGCCAAGGAGACGGCCAAGGCGACCGAGGACATCAGCCGCAAGATTGAAGCCATTCAAGGCGATACCAATGGGGCCGTATCGGCCATCGGCCAGATCAGCCAGGTCATCGGCCAGATCAGCGACATCCAGACGACCATCGCCAGCGCCATCGAAGAGCAGAGCGCAACCACCAACGAGATCGGGCGCACCCTGGCGGAAGCAGCCAAGGGCAGCACCGATATCAGCAAGAACATTGGCGGAGTGGCCGAAGCGGCGCGGGCCACCACCGTGGGCGCGATGGACACTTCGAAGTCTGCGCAGTCCCTGGAAAAGATGGCCGCCGAACTGCGCACTCTGGTCTCGCAGTTCCGATTCTAACCGGCGCATTCCAACCGGCGTAGTTCGGGCACAGCCGCGGGAAACTGCTTCGCTCTCCGGCTGTGCTTCCATTCCACGCCGCGAAAGGACGCATCATGCAGGCCTTGATTGTCGACGATTCATCCACCATGAGGAAAGTACTCAAGTCGATTTTGACCACTGCGGGGTTCACCGTGCTCGAGGCGAAATGCGGGGCTGAAGCGCTTGACTGTCTCAAACAAAACCGCGCCGGGCTGGCTCTGTTTGACTGGAACATGCCCGAGATGACGGGGATCGAGCTACTGGGCAAGGTCCGGTCCGATCACAGTTACGACGAAATGAAGATCATGATGGTCACCACCGAAAGCGAGCAACCGGAGATCGCGCAGGCACTCGAAGAGGGCGCGGATGAATACGTCATGAAGCCCTTCACCAGGGAATCGATTCTCGACAAGCTCCAGATCATCGGTTGCATCCAATGAAATACCGGGTCCTGATCGTGGACGATTCTGTCGTGATGCGGCGAATCGTCAAACAATCGCTGGAGAGCGACCCGGAGATTGAAGTCGCCGGCGTGGCGGCGAATGGAAAGATCGCGCTCGCCATGGTGGGCCAGCACACGCTCGATGCCATCACCCTCGACATCGAGATGCCGGAAATGGACGGGCTCGAAACTCTTCGCGAATTACGCGCACGCGGCGTCCGTACGCCGGTCATCATGTTCAGCACCCTGACCGAGCGCGGGGCCCTGGCGACGCTCGACGCCCTGGCCGCTGGCGCCGACGACTATGTCGCAAAGCCGGCGAACGTGGGCAGCGTGCAGGACAGCATGGCGCGCATCCGCCTGGAAGTCGTTCCCAAGATCAAAGCACTCTGCTGGAAAAGCAAGGGATACCGCTGGCCGGTCGCGCCGCAGTCTCCACCTCCATTGGCCGGCGCCCCCGGTTCGCCGCTCCACCCTGAACCTGCGCTCTCCACCCGGGCCGCCGTGCTATCGCCTGCTGCCCTGACGCAGCCGAGAATCGACATCGTGGCCATCGGGACATCGACCGGAGGACCGAACGCACTGGCTGAAGTCATCCCGCACATCCCGGCGGATTTCCCGGTTCCGATCGTGATCGTCCAGCACATGCCGCCAACCTTCACCCGCTTCCTGGCGGAGCGTCTTACGGCCGCTTCCCCGCTGGTCGTGAGAGAGGGAGTTTCCGGCACCCGGCTCGAGCCCGGACAGGCGTGGATCGCGCCCGGTGACTTCCACATGAATATCCGCCGCGAGGAAGGAGCGAACCGCCTGGCCATCTTCCAGGCACCGCCGGAGAACTCGTGCCGGCCATCCGTCGATGTCTTGTTTCGCTCCGTGGCGGAGATCTACCGGGAAAACGCGCTCACCGTGGTGATGACCGGCATGGGACAGGATGGGTTGCGTGGCTGCGAGCACGTCAAAGTTGCCCACGGTCAGGTGATTGTTCAGGATGAAACCAGTTCGGTGGTCTGGGGCATGCCCGGCTTTGTGGCCAAGGCTGGGCTGGCCGACTGCATTCTCCCGCTGCCGGAGATTGCAGACGAAATTGTTCGACGCGTCAACCGGGGACGCCGGGCGTTGCCGTACGCCGCTCCCGCCAGCAGCGTGCGGGAGCGGGCCGAAGCAGGTGCAAAAGGCGGTGAGTATGGGGCTTGAGTCGGAAGAATTTGAGTACCTGAGGCAATTCATGGCGCAGCACTCCGCCATCGTGCTGGACGAGGGGAAAGGCTACCTTGCGGAGTCGCGCTTGGCTCCGCTGGCGTACCGGGAAGGTCTGGAGTCGGCACAGGATCTGGTTGCCCGAATCCGTCGCACCTCGTTTGGGGGCCTGCACCGCAAGGTTCTCGACGCGATGATGAACAACGAAACCTGGTTCTTCCGTGACCATTTGCCATTCGAGGCGTTGCGCCGGGTCATCATCCCGGATTTGATGGCGGAGCGCGCCGCCACCCGGCGGCTCAGCTTCTGGAGCGCGGCTGCTTCCAGCGGCCAGGAGGCCTATAGCATTGCGATGATGATCGCGGAGGAATTCGGAGGGCTGCCCGGCTGGACCATCTCGATCCTTGGAACCGACCTGTCCTCCGCCATCCTGGCGCGGGCGCGCCTGGGCCGCTATAGCCAGCTTGAGATCAACCGGGGCCTGCCCGCAAAGTATCTGACAAAATATTTTGCGCGCGATGGGAACGATTGGGTCCTTGCCCCCGAGATCAGGAGCAAGGTGGAATTTCGGGAGTTCAGCCTCACCGAGCCCTGGCGCACTCTGCCTAAGTTCGATACCGTCTTCTTCCGCAACGTCCTGATCTATTTCGAAGTGGAGAAGAAGCGCGAGATTTTCAGCCGCATTGTGACCGCCATGAAGCCGGACGGTTACCTCATGCTCGGAGCTGCCGAGACGACCTATGGTTTGAGCGATTCGTTTGCCCGGGTCAACTGGGATAAGACCGCTTACTACAGACTAAAAATGTGAGGTGCCTATGTGCGCCGATGTTGACCCACGCCGGTCCGATGCTGCACTCGGTCAATGGTTCCGACCGTTGCCGCTGTTTCAGTGGCAGGCCGAATATTCGGTCAGGATTGGGATTCTTGACCAACATCACAAGCGGCTGTTCGAACTCATGAATCAGTTGCATGACGCCATGCGCCAGCAGAGCGGGCAAGCGGAGCTGGCTGCGATCCTCGACGATTTACTCTGCTACACGCAGATGCACTTCAGCGCGGAAGAGGTTTTGATGGAAGCATTCGGATATCCGGAAACCCTGCCGCACAGGATTGAGCATGATCGCCTGACCCGAATTGTGCTTGAGTTTCAGCAGCAATTTGCGGCCGGCCAGGTACACATCGGAATTCAGCTCATGGAATTCCTGGAGAGCTGGCTCGTCAAGCATATCCTGGGAAGTGACAAGCGATACGTCGACTTCTTTGCCGAGCGCGGCGCAAAGCAGTGATGAACTGCCCTGCCCGGCAGAGCCGCACGCGCCGCCCGTCTGCTTCCTGATCCTCTTCCCGGAATCGCGCGCCACCTTACACCCTGGAGGTTTGGCACGATTGCAGACGCACCCTTGTGGGGCAGACACAAAACAGCTCCGCGCCCCGAACAAAACTTTGCGCAAGAACCGCATGGCGCTGCCGGGTACAGCCTCGCCATGCGGAAACAACCTTGCGCCGCCGCCCGGACCGGGCCGCGGCGGTTAGAACAGATACTTCAGCGAGAACTGGATCAGCCTCGGTGTACCCACGGTTTGATTGATCTCGCCGATTGCGGACCCCGCAGCAACGTTGGCAGTGCTGGATGGGTTCGCGAATGACGGATGGTTGAAGAGATTGAAGAACTCGGTGCGGAACAGCACGTTCTGGTTCTCTCCCAGCTTAAACGTCTTGGCGAGCGTAAAGTCGATATTCGACTGCCCTGGTCCGATGATGCAATTGCGCGGGGAGTCTCCGAAACCGGTGGAACCATCCGAGCCGACCACCGGCGCCGGCCGATAGGCGCTGGGGTTGACCCAGTTTGCAAGCCTGGTGGCGAGGCTGCCCGAATTCAGAGCGTTGTGGCAGCCGTAACCGGGAGCAAAGTTGGCCGTGGAAACAGGGCTGGCCAGTTGATAGGTCGATCCGCCGTTCCCGTCCAGAATCGTGATCGGCTCACCCGATTGCAGGATAATCACGCCGCCAGCTTCCCAACCACCCAGCACATGTCCCGCGAGATCCTGGCGATTGTTCAGGAAAGGCAGGGCATAGTTGAAACTGGTGACCAGGCGATGACGATGATCGAAGTCGGAGAGGCCCCGCGAAGCGCGCGCATTGTTCTGATCATTGACGCGCGTCAGGAAGGCCACGCTGGCCGTGGAGACGTCGTCGATCGACTTGGACCATGTGTAGGCGCTTTGCAGATACAGTCCTTTGGCGAAGTGGTGCGAAAGGCTGGCTTGCAAGGCGTTGTAGTGGGAATCAGAGTTGGGATAGAAAGCCTCGTACGCAGCGGGAGCAATCCCGAGATAGGGCGCCCGCGCCGAGGAATTGGCAATCGTGTTCTGGGTGATCGTGTACTTGGTTCCAGTCGCGGCGGTCAGGCAAGGCGCGGTGGAGTTGCCGCAGGTCAAGGTGATGGGATTGCTGGCGCTGGCCAGAGCCGGTTGGTCCGGATCAAAGGTGGAGCGTAGATGCGTGCCCTTGGTTCCCACGTACCCGAGTTCCGCGACCCAATTTCCACCAAGCTGGTGTTGTATCCCAAAGTTCCACTGCTGCGTGGTGGGCACAATCCAGTGCAGGGGAACGCTGAGAGAAATGTAGTTGATGGCGGTTCCGGAGAACATTGGGCCTCCGGTCGTGTCACCGCCCGCAAAGCCTTGGAAAAAACTCGGCGTCGGCAGGAAGGAAGTGTCAACCTTACCCAACGGTGGTGTCCCGGCGAAGAGGCTGGCCATGGTTCCCGGCGAACCGCCGACTACGAGCACCGGATAAAACGGAGCCGTAAATGACAGGTTGTCCACGCCGCCAATATCCTCGCGGACGCTGTAGATGCCGTAGCCGCCGCGAACGACCGTGCTGGGATCTCCAGGCAAGTTATAGGCAAAACCAATTCGCGGCTCCAGCACGGTGGCGAACTCGCTATTCAAGGCGGCTTTGTTCAGGGTGCCGCTGAAGCCCGGAGTGTTGTACTGACTCACGCAACTTGGATACACGAATGGATCGCCCATCGTATTGGCATTCTGCGGATTCGCGTTGCCCAAGTGGCAGAGTTTGTCGTAGGCCGCACCCACCCACTCCGTGCGCAGCCCCAGGTTCAGAGTCAAATTTGAGGTGACCCGGTAGTCGTCCTGCACAAAGACGGCAAAACCGGGGATATGGTAATCATGATTCGCCGCGCCGCCGCCGCCCTCGCCAAATGCCGGTTCGCCCAACAGGAAGTTCTGGAAATAATTGAGGGTCGCATCGGCCCCGGGGGTGAAGTACAACAGACCATTGTCCAGCACAGGAAGGTTGCGGCGAATGGAAGTGCGGTCGACTTCACCGCCGAAGCGCAAGGCGTGCGGGCCGTGCGTCCAGCTGACCGTATCCAGCCAGACCAGGGAGTCCGATAACGCCGATTGAAGCTGGTTGGGGAAGGGGCCAATCTGCAATCCGTTGCCGAACTGGAAGCGATACATGTCTGGCGCGCCGGAGCCGTTTTTGATGCCCAGTTCGCTCGCCGAAGCTCCGGGGACGGGAACGTTCTGCAGCGAATCGCTGATCACGTTCACGCCGAAACGAAACTCGTTGAGCAGGGCAGTGGTGAAGGCGTGAGTTTCCGCGATGCTGCCGAAGCGTCCCCGCAACGGGATTGCAAGGGGGAAGTTCAGGTTGCCGGGAGAAGGCGGGAGGCCCGTCTGAGTCTGCAGGTTATCGGCGCCGAACGGTTCGTAGGTTTCAGCGTCCGACCAGAAGAAGCGCTCGGAGACATGATCCTTGCCATGGTTGAATTCACGGTCCCAGTTCGCTGTGAACTGATCGTCGTTATACCAGCCCGGGTTGGTGAGCGTCAGTGTACCGTCGAGATTGCCGGGTGTTCCCGCCACGGTGGGAATCAGGTAGCCGCCAGGGCTGGCGCCGAACTGATTGCCCTTGGCGCTCAGCAAATTTACGGCTACCGGATCCAGTCCGCAAGTCGTGTTGTTCGGGTTGACCTTGATATAGGAAGGCAGGCCGCCGGGGAAGAATGTGCTGACCAGATTCTGGCAGGAGCGCACCGACGGCAGCACTGGAACCTGCGCGTCGCTGATATAGGTTCCCGGTGAATCGGCGCTGCGCTGGCGCGTGCCCTGATAGTTCAGGTAGAAAAATCCCAGCTTGGCTTTCGCGCCAATCGGTCCCCCGAAATCACCACCGTAGATGTTCTGCTTAATCCCAATGTCACCTAGGAAGTAGTCCTTCGCGTCCAGACTGGAATTGCGAAAATACTCCCAAAGAGCCCCATGAAATCTGGCCGCGCCGCTCTTGAAAATGGCGTTAATGTTACCGCCACCATTGCGGCCCTGGGTAGCGTCATAGAGACTGGTGCCAACCTTGAATTCCTGAATAGAGTCGGGGTTCGGAACCGGCGTGAAGGTGAGTTCTCCGAAGGCGTAGTCAGAGGCCGAAATGCCCTCGATAAGATAGTTGTTGTTATCCTCTCTACCACCATTGACGTTGATGCGCACAACCCCGCGGCCCAAAGCGGCAGCGCTGTTCAAGTCCGAAGATGCGCCTGCCGAGAGGTCGAGCAATTGCTGAAAGTTGCGCGTGGCCAGCGGCAATGAGGTGATGGTAGTAGTGCTGATGGACTCGCCCGTGGTGGCGTCCGAGGTGTCAAGCGGAGCCACTTCCGAGTGAACCTCAACCTCCTCTTTGACGGCTGACAGCTTCAGCACCGCCGTCAGGCGGGTGGTTTCCGTAATCCGAACCACAACTCCATCGATCTTCGTCAAGGCGAATCCCTCGGCGCTCACTTCAATCGAATACGTGCCGACTGGCAGAAGAAGGGCATTGAATAGGCCCGCATTATCCGATTTCAGTTGGCGGATGGCTTGTCCCGTAGCCTCGCTGACGACACTAACTTTGGCGCCCGCAAGAACTCTTCCGTGTGCATCCTGCAATGTACCGCTGATGGCGCCGGTCGCGCCTCCCTGGGAGAAAAGCAACGCGCTCAAAGACAAAATAAATACGGCAATTACCGCAAATTGTTGTAAGCACTTCACGGGACGCTCCTTAGTTTTTGGTCTTCACAATCGGATGGGTGCTAAACCTACATACCCTGCGAACGGTTGTTGCGGATCAACTTCCGAGCTCACCGTGCATGGCTCGAAAAACAGTTAAACCATTTACGGGCGATTTCTAAATTTTGTCAACAAATGCTTTTGGAATAATGCGGGCGCATCAGGCAATCCAATGCATTCCGACGTTGCCGTTTCGGATACAAGTCGAGCCGGCTCCGCAAGGAAGACATGTACTCGATCGGCGTTCGTATGTATATACACAGAGTCTGGGAAAGCGCCGAAAAACATCGGAAGCGAAAACGCATGGTTGCGCCAGTGGCACGGCCAAAGCGCGGCAATGCAGCGGACAATTGAACTGTACGAAGAGTTGCAGAGGAATGCTCCGCAACTTTCACTTCGCATATTCATGCACGTTGCATATTTATGCGTTTTGCAAATTCATGACGAATGGCATCTTTACTTGTCCGGGGAACATACACAGGCGGCAAATGCCTTGCCTGTATGATTTGCTAACGCGCATACGTACAGCGGCCAGAACGGTGTAAGTTCGGAAGAGCGGTCGCCCACATAGTAATTGCGGATGTACTCCTGGCTTACCTCGGTCTTCACGCCGCGATCGCGTTCGAACTCCACGATCAATCTCTTCACCGTCGCGGGCGAGAATTGGGCTTCATGGTACGTCTGAGCAAAGTTGTACTCTCTAGCCCAGTCCGCGGCGACGCCGGTCTGATTGGAAGCCGCAATCACCTCGTAATTCTGCAACCCTGCGGTGGACCGGTTGATACGAGCCACCGTGAATGACGGGTTGTTGCCATCAACCGGCGAGATGGAGGAAACCATTTTGACGGCAACACCGGGCTGGGGCGAGACCTGCGGACCGCTGCTCCGGGATTCCAGGAGACGCATTTCATCCATATGGGTGTGCGCGAAGATCCCCAACCGGATGACGTCGGCGTACTCGATCATCAGTTCGGCCATCCTGTCCGAAGATAAAAACATTTCAGGCGTCTGGCTGCCGCAGACATCCTTGATTTTTGCAACCGTCGAGTACGGATCGACGCCCGGCGGGATGTGACCTATCACCCATGCCCTTTGTCCCAATCGCCGCGCCTCTGCCAGCTCTTCCTGTAACCACGCCATTTCCGCATTGCCCGCAGCGGGGTCGGACTTGCCGGCGCAAGTCCTGTACTTGGGAGATAGAAAAAGGTCATTGACAACGATGAGGCGGGTATCTCGCATGGGCGCTGCCATGGTGACGCTGTAGTAACCGCCGCGGCGAAACACCTGGAGCACATTTCGCTGTTGCGATGGAGACAGACCCGTGGCTACGATGCTGCCGGCCTGGGCAAGAAACTCGCTTCCGGCATCAAGCCGGTAGTCGTCGCAGGCGGTGTCGTTATTGCCCAGGGCCACATAGACGGGCACGTCTGGAAACGAAGCACGCAGCTCTTCCATCACAAAGCTCAAGGTTTTCAGGACGAAGGCTTGATACTCACTCTGCGTCGAACCGGGAAACAGAATTGTGTACCTGCAGAAAAAGGCGTGGGCGATCAAATCGCCGCTCACCGCCATGAATTTCGCATCGGGTTGTCTCAACCTCATAGCCCCCAGGCTGGAGCGCAGAAGGGTGTATGGTGTGTCTACGCCGCGCGCCTGGCAAGCCCCTTGCAGCGCCGCGAATGCCTGCGGTTGATTGGGTGAAGGCCGAGCCGACAGGATTGCCTCCCACTGGCTCACTGAAGCATCCGCAAGTTGACGCACTTTCTCGGGATCGTGAAAGGGATCGAAGTGAATGTCGCTGACCAGGAGCGCAGGGAACGTAGGATTCCCGGCATTCGCGGCGTCGGTGGAGCGTTGCCGCTGTCCGTCCGGGGAGGAGGAAACCGGCTGCGCCTGGCCACCGCTGGCCAGTGGGCAAGCGGCGAGAACCAGAAGCCATAGCCAAAAGGAAATTTGCATCCCGAAGAACTTACGAATGGACATCATCGGCGCTCCTTTGCTGCCAGAAGTCAGGGTCCGGCGAGCCGGTACTAAGCAGGATATCCTCCGCCGCCAGTAAGCAGCATCTCATAGTTCCAGGGTTGTCCATGGTTGAAGCAGACGAGCCACCCGATTGGTAATGGTTGGTATCAACATTTTGGATAGGAACGGATAGGTTTCCATGGTCTGCCGGAAGTTACAACGGCCCAGCAGGAGAGGACACGCAAGAAGAATCTTGAGTCGCAGCGCATGATATAATTTCGAAATTCCGGACCCCGGAATGTTCAAATCCCGATAGGGAGAGTCTTACGGCCATGGAACCAACTCCCGACATCGAGAAGAAGAAGCGGAGCCATCCCGCGACTCGAGAAGCGTCGTTGCGCCCAGCAACATTTCTCCCAGAAAAGTTGAGAATCCTTGATCAAGCGATCGCTACCTTCGATCCCCGTCTCATTCTAACCAAGCTGTCGGTTGGAAAAAGCAGCCGCGCATACCTGGCGGGCGAAACCATATTCTCGCAGGGAGAGCCCGCCGATGCGGTGTTTTACGTCCAGAGCGGCGTGGTAAAACTTACCGTTGTGTCCAAGAGTGGAAAAGAAGCTGTTGTCGCACTCCTCGTGGAAGATAGCTTCTTTGGCGAGGGATGCCTGGCTAGCCAATCTCTCCGCATGTCGACCGCAATCGCAGAGCACCGCAGCACCATCATCCGCGTGGAGCGGTCTGTGATGGTAAACCTGCTGCATAAGGATGCGGAGTTCGCTGAACGTTTTCTCGCCTACCTGCTTACCCGCAACCTCCGCATGGAAGCCGATCTTGTGGACCACCTCTTCAACTCCAGCGAGAAACGGCTCGCTCGACTTCTTCTGCTGCTCGCCAACTTTGGGCAGGAGTCCGCGCCGGTACCAATCATCGCCAGGATGAGCCAGGAGACGCTCGCCGAAATGATTGGCACAACCCGCTCCCGCGTCAGCTTTTTCCTCAATCGATTCCGGGAACTTGGTTTCATCGATTACAGTAACGGCGGCATGAAGGTGAACCGCTCGCTGGTCAGCGTCGTCCTGCACGACTAATGGCGGAGTTTGATTTCCCGCGCCGTGCCGCTCAAGAGCATTCCTGCTCAATTTAGATGGATCGCTACTTTCCGATGCAGAAGGTTGAGAAGATCAAATGCAGAATGTCATCGGTCGTGGTTGCGCCCGTCATTTCATCCAGCGCGCGCAGCGCCTGGTAGAGATCGAGCAACACCATCTCGTGCGGGATCGCGTTCTGCACCGAAGATGCGGCGGCCACCAGGGCTGCAAGCGACGATTGAATCTGGCCTTGCTGCCGCAGGTTGGTCAGCATCGCTCCTCCATCCGCGCCCGCGCTCCCGCGCACCATGTGCAGAATCTCTGCCCGCAACCCGGCGATGCCTTCGCCGGTCACGGCTGAGGTTCGAACTGTCGGCAGGTTCGCCACGGGTTTCTGCTCGCGGCTCGCTGCCAGGTCCACCTTGTTGCACACTACGATGGCCGCGCGTCCTGCAACGTCGGCGAGGAGTTCGCGATCCACGCCGTCCAGTTCGGCGCTGGCGTCCAGCACCACCAGGACAAGGTCGGCATCGGCCAGCGCTTCCATGGATTTACGAATGCCAATGTCTTCGGCTTCGTTCAGGGCCTCGCGCATGCCCGCCGTGTCCACCAGCCGCACGGGAATTCCTCCCAGCGCCACGGTCTCCGTCACCGGATCGCGTGTTGTCCCCGGAAGCGCGGTCACAATCGCGCGCTCGCGTTCCACAAGTTGGTTGAACAGGCTTGACTTGCCCACATTCGGACGGCCCACAATCGCCAGCGTCCATCCCTCGTGTACCAGCCTGCCAAAAGCGAAGCTTGCTTCCAGACCGCGCAGCAGCGTGCTCACCTCATCCATCGCGGCCAGCACTTGATCCGCCGGCATCACGGCGACATCATCTTCGGCAAAGTCGATGCCCGCTTCGAGCTCCGCAATCAGCGCGACCAGTTTCTGCTTGGCCGGCAGCAGGACGCGCGAGAGCGATCCTTTCAACTGCCGCGCCGCGACCTTTGCCTGGTACAAAGTCTGCGAATCGATCAGATCCCGCACTGCCTCAGCCTGGGTCAGGTCCAGCCTTCCGTTCAGGAAAGCGCGCTCGGTGAACTCCCCCGGCTCGGCCAGCCGGGCCCCTTGCGCAATCGCCATCTCCACCACGCGGCGCAATACCACGGGCGAACCGTGGCAACTGATTTCGACAACCTCATCGGTCGTGTAGGAGTGCGGCGCCTGAAACCAGGTCCCCACGACTTCATCGATGCGCTCGCCAGTTTCGATCTCCACCAACTCGCCGAACAGCGCGCGGCTCGCCTCCAGGCTCCGTTCCCCGGACAGATGCAACATCCGCGCGGCGATGGTCTTTGACTCCGGGCCGGACAAACGGACGACGCCGATCCCGCCGCGGCCCGGCGCTGTTGCAATGGCTACGATGGTGTCGTCCAGATGCACGCCACGCTCCTCCCGGGCAGGTTCGAGCGCCGGACTCCGGCGCAGCGGAAACAGCCCCGCTGCGATCTTCTCATCGAATCGCAACGGGGCTCAAATGGATCGCTCGTTCTTGATTTGTCTTATCTTCGCTGCCGTCCGCTGGACCGCCCGCCGGACCGTCCCGCGGTGACGGGCGCTGCCGGAGCCTTGCCCTTGTAGCTCTTCGGATACACAACCAGATGCCGCGCCGGACCTTCGCCTTCGCTCTCGGTCCGCAGCTCTTCCACGCCGGCCAGCGCAAGATGCACAACCCGGCGCTCGCGGCTGTTCATCGGGCCAAAGGCGTACGGCACACCGGTCTTTTGAACCTTTTCGGCCGCTACCTTTGCCGCCATCACAAGCTCATCGTTTCTAGCCTGGCGGAATCCCATGGAGTCGAAGCTGATCCGGTCATGCTCGTCCAGCATGTCGCCCACCGATTCCACGGTGATCATCTCCAGGGCGTGCAGCAGTTCTCCGCCGCGAGCCACCAGCAAGGAACTATCCGGACCGGAGAAGTCCACCAGGATCGCCGGCCTGTCCCACTCCGCTCCCTGATTCAGCGGCGGGTCCACCGCAATGCGGTACTTCACGCGGAAACCGCCAAGCCGGACAATGTTGTTCAGCAATTCATTGATTTGTTTTGCCGCCGCTATTTTTTCTTCGATTGCCATCGCTGCTCCTCGCCGGTTACCGCTTCTTTTCTGCTGCTTTCAGGGCTCGTTTCTCCGCCATTACGCGCATTTCGCGTCCCATCTCCGTCTGGTTCATGATCGTCTGCTGAACAATCTGCACCACCGTTCCCGTAATAATATACAGGCCCAGTCCGGAGGCCACCGACCAGGTGAACAGGCCAATCATCACCGGCGTCATCATGTTCATCATTCTCTGCTGTTCCTTGCTCATGCCCGTGGCCGGCATCATGCGCTGCATGGCGAACATCAGCAGGATCGTCGCAATCGGAATGATGTGGAAGTGATCCGGCGCCGAAAGATCGGCCAGGTAGAGCCAGCCCGCATGCCGTAATTCAATCGCGTTTTTCAGCATTGTATAGAAGGCAAACAGGAACGGCATCTGGATGATCAGCGGAAGGCATCCGCCGATGGGGTTTACGTCGTGCTCCTTGTAGAGTGCGGCGACTTCTTTCTGCATGTCCCCACGGCGCGGATCATCCATCTTGTACTTTTTGTACTTCTCCTGGATCTGCTGCATCTGCGGCGCGACTTTCTGCATTTTCATCGACGACTTGATCTGCGAAATTCGCAACGGCAGCAGGGCTGCGTTGATCAGGACCGTGACCAGGATGATGGTCCAGCCCCAGTTGGAGGTCCAGTGCTGCTGGGTCCAGCGCACCCAGGCAAACAAAGGCCGGCCGATGAATCCGAAGAAACCGAAATCCAGGGTGCCACGCAGATCCGTGCCGTTGGCGCTGCGCACGGTTTCAAGCACGTCCACCGCCTTGGGCCCGGCAAACAGCCGCACGCTGGACGGCGCGCCCAGAGTTCCGACGGCAACGCCGAGTACCTCCGCCTTCACCTTCTCGCCCTGCGGGTTGGCCGGGTCTTTTGCAATCTCGATGGCGTTGCGCAGCTCGGCAAAGCTGGCGTTCTGCGGCTGCTCGGGAAGAAACACGGCGCCAAAATATGCGTCGGAGGCGCCAACCCATTGGAAGTTCCCCGTCTGCACCCGTCCTCCGCTGATGGAATTGCCCTTTTTGTCCAGCTTCAGGCGCTTCACATCGTCGCCGGTGGCAAGGAAATCCAAATGCTGCTCGGCATAGCTCGGCAACCCAGTGGCGTCGCCAAATCCCGCGGGCCATGCCGGTAGAGCCGTCAAATAGATTCCGCCCTGGCGCACGCTCGTTCTCACTCCGACAACATAGCTATGGTCGAAGTGGAACTCCTTCTTTACCACCAAGTCCCCATTGGCGTACTCAAACGAGAGATCGGTCGCCGAGCCTGCACTGCCTCTCTCGCTGGCAACGTAGAGCACCGTGTTCAGCCTCTCGCGCAGCGGCTCATCCCAGCTCCAAAGCGCAAGAGGATGGCCATACAGCGCTCCGGCCTGGGCGTGCACCAGCTCCAGCTCGTGGCCGCCCTCGTCCTTGTACTTCTTCAAAATCCAGCTCTTGACCAATCCGCCGCGGTTGGTGAAGGTGATGCGGTAGAGATCGTTCTCCACCACCGTGGTGCTCTCGCTGGCGGCCTCCAGCGTCGCCAAGGCCCCGGTTGCCGCCGGGATGGCGGGAGCCGCACTCGGGTTGCCTGCCGCGGTTGCCGGAGCCGGGATATTCCTGGCCGCCTGCTGCTGATTCAACTGCTGCTGCGGCTTGATGAAGTACTCCTGGGCCAACAGCAACAATACGATCGTGAAGGCAAAAACAAACATCACGCGCTTGTCGATGCCGGGTTGATTATGCGGATTCTGGAACTCGCTCAAGGTAGTATGCCGATCTGCGCGGTCGCTGCCGCCAGTTTAGTTTCACCGTTCTGACCATGCGCGTCCGGTCTCCGCCGGTACGCGCGCCTTGGTTCTAATGGGTGCGTGCCGCAGCTACTTCCCGGGCGCAGCGGCAACCAAAATGTTCCGGAACCGGATCCAGTCCGCGCCCACCCAGAGGGTGACAGCGCAATAGGCGCCAGAGCGCCAGCAAAGTTCCGCCCAGCGCTCCATGCCGCGTCACCGCCTCGGCCGCATAATCCGCACAGGTCGGCGTAAAGCGGCAGGCAACCGGCAACTGGGGTGAGACGTAGTCCTTATAGATGGCCAGCATCCTCAGCAAGAGTTTTCTCATCTGCGCCGTGCCTCCTGCCGTTCGTTCTTCGCCGCCGGCGCCGCGCAACTCCGCCGGATCACGCGGAACGCCCGCTCGATCTCCTGCGAAATCTCCGCGAAGTCCGCAAGCAGCAAACTTGTCTTCGGGTTGATCACCACGTCCACTGCGCCGGTGACCCCTTTCAGCATCTGAAAGTGGTGCCGGACCGCCTCCCGCGTGCGTCTCCGCATGCGGTTGCGTTCGACCGATCCGCCCAGCGCCTTGGACACCGTAAAACCCACGCGCACAGAGCCTTCTCCTTGCGGGCGCAGCGCCCGGGCCGTCCCGGCCTCGTCCGGCTCGGGAACAGCTTCCGCTAGGGTCCGCAAGTAAAAGACGGTCATGTTCCCGGAAAAGTGGCGCCGCCCCTGCTGATACACCCTTTGAAAGTCCAAGTGCTTCAGCAAATGCGCGGTCTTCGGGAAACTGCCTTTCGGTGTGTCGCTCACGCTGTTGTCCGCGGCGTTCCGGTTCCTGATTTTTCCCCTGTCAGCCGATTCCGTTTTCAGCGCTGCCATAGGTCAGCCAGCCTGCTCTGCCGGAATGGCTGCTTCACGGTTTGGGAGTGGGCCAGGAACGGGCGTGGTCCTGGGTTGGTTAATCGCGAAATCCGGGGCTGACGGAGACGCGCTTGCGTCCCTTTGCGCGCCGGCGCGACAATACGGCCTGGCCGCTCTTGGTCTTCATGCGCTGCCGGAATCCATGCACTTTGGCACGGTGACGGCGATTGGGTTGAAAAGTCCGCTTAGGCATTTGACTGACTGCTCCTGCTTCAAGAAATATCGATGAGCAAAGGGCAAGTATAAATGAAGGAAGCCCCATAGGCCAAACCGCCCAGTTTGATTCAGTCATCCCCGGTGCCAGTTCACCCATTTTTTCTTGCCCAACTCTGCACCCTCTCCGTTGCATTGGTTAATTTACCTCTTGACGAAGTGCCATCAAAAGGCGCAAAAGTGAGAACACTTCGTCGCAAGAAGTGTTCGGAGCTGTTCCGTCCAGGCCCTGCATTCGTGCTAGTATCCGTTTGCGGCTACTATGTCATAGGCCTGCCCTACCTTGAGTGCAAGTGGTGGTGCAAGCTCCACGCCCACCAGTTTTGCAGGACTGTTCATCGTGCCTGTGCTGTTGCATCTGTTCAGCGACGACATTTTACAATCCGTCCAGCCAAGCCTCAGCAGGGCCACCACCTTAGCATTTCCACAAAATGCAAGGCAGGGAACTTCGCGGGCTTGAGTGAGGACAGTGGCCGGTACATGTCAACTTTGGTTACCTCAGCTCCCAACCCGTGGATACAGATCCTGGATGCCCTTGAAAAGAAGGTCAACCGCCACTCCTACGACACCTGGTTCAAGCCCACGCGCTTCAGCCATGACGCCGATGGCAAACTCTTTGTCGCCGTGCCATCGCCTGAGTTCTGTACCATTGGAGAGCGTTACAACGACCTGATTCTCGAGGCGATCGAAAATCTCGGTCTTACCTACGACGATGTCGAGTTTGTCACCGCACCTGCAGAGTCTGAAGCGGCTCCCGTGGCTGGGGTGGTTCGCCATAATGGCGGTTTAAACTTGTCTTCCTCACGTCCGGCGGCGCAGTCGCGCTTTGATTTCGATGGTGCGGCGCAACTCAACCCGCGCTACACCTTCAACGGTTTTGTCATCGGCAGCGGAAACCAGTTCGCTCACGCCGCTGCCCTGGCCGTCGCAACCGCACCCGGCAAGGCTTACAATCCGCTGTTCCTTTATGGCGGCGTGGGCATGGGAAAGACGCACCTGATGCAGGCCATCGGCCATGAGGTCAAACTGCGCCAGCCTGACAGCTCCATCGTCTATCTCTCCACTGAGAAGTTCACCAACGAGATGATCAACTCCATCAAGCACGATAAGATGGTGAGTTTCCGCGATCGTTTCCGTGGTGTCGATGTGCTGCTGATCGACGACATCCAGTTTCTTGCCGGTAAGGAGCGTACTCAGGAGGAGTTCTTCCATACCTTCAATGCGCTCCACGACACCAACCGTCAGATCGTCATCGCCAGCGACCGTCCTCCCAAGGAATTGGCTGAAATTGAAGATCGCCTCCGTTCCCGTTTCGAGTGGGGATTAATTGCCGACATTCAGCCGCCTGACCTTGAAACCAAGATTGCCATTTTGCAGAAGAAGGCTGAAACCGAGCACATCATGCTGCCCGACGATGTCTCCCACTTCATCGCCAGCAACATTCGTAGCAACGTGCGTGAACTGGAAGGCGCGCTCATCCGCCTGCTTGCTTATGGTTCCCTGACCGGTGCGGAAATCAACCTGGCGACTGCCCAGCAGGTTCTCAAGAACATCATTGACCAGCAGAGCCGCAAGGTTACCATTGAGGCCATCCAGAAAGCGGTAAGCGAGCAGTTTGGCCTGCGTATTCCCGAAATCAAAGCAAAGAACAACTCCCGCCAGATTGTTTTTCCTCGCCAGATCGCCATGTATCTCTGCAAGCATCTCACCGAGGCCTCGCTACCCGAGATCGGCCGCCAGTTCGGCGGAAAGCATCACACGACCGTCCTGCACTCGATCGAGAAGATCAATATCCAGCGCAAGGATGACAAGGATTTGAACCGGATGCTCAATAAACTCACAGAGCAACTGAGCAACTAAGTCCAAGCCTGGGGCGCACTTCCAATGTCCCCGGGCGTTTCTTTGCCTTTCTCCCGCCTGTGGATTCTCTGTGTGTACGGTGCAGAACTCAGCCAACTTCTCCCATGCTCCCTCTTTTATCCGCCAACCAGCCCGGCGCACAGCCCTCTTCTACGCCCGGATTTCCTCCGTAAGACGATAAAAGTAAATAGATTTTCTACTTTTTCCACTTTTCCACCCGTCCTACTGTTACTGCTGGTATTTCTTCTTTTTCAAACTGGTTTTAGAGCAGTAGCAAACCCTTCTGCAAAACTTCCCCTCCCGTCGAAAATAGCAGCAACTGGCCGACCCGATGAAACCGCTGTGCGGCCTGCGTGCAAACCGGGGAAGCCGTCTTCATCTCCGCCGTTCCCCGCCGCGTTGTTTCCTGGAAAAGTTCCCTTCCCAACCAGTTCTCGCCCTCTGGTAACGAACAGTGATAGATTTTTCTATGTCGTTTATCTTTGGCTTTTTCAAAGGAGCTACGATTACTGCTGGTTTCTGCTGGCATTAGTTTGATATAAGTGCAAGTTGTAGCTAGCGAAAGGTTTTGGGAGCATATGCCAGAGACAGCGATCGCTCAAGGAACCACTATGGAGATCACGGTCAGCAAAGCCGATCTACTAAAGGAACTCACTGCGACCCAGGGCGTGGTCGAGCGTAAGACGACCATTCCCATTCTGTCGAATTTTCTTTTTGAAGCTGCCGATGGTGAGTTGACGATCACGGCCACCGACCTGGACCTGAGCCTGCGCACCAGTTGCGCCGCCACGGTCAGGAAAGACGGAGCCTGTACCATTCCCGCCCGCAAACTCTACGACTATGTAAAGTTGCTCGGAGACGGCGACATCAGTATCAAGCTACTGGAGAACCACTGGGTCAACATCCGCGCCGGCCGCTCCATCACCAAGATGGTGGGCATGGCGCGCTCCAATTTCCCCAGCGTGCCAGTCTTTCCCATGAACAGCGTGGCAAAGATCCCCGCGCAGACATTCCGCAACCTGATCGCAAAGACAGTCTTCGCCATTTCCAATGAGGAATCGCGCTACACCCTGAACGGCGCGCTGCTGGTGCTGAAGCCTGAATCCATCACCATGGTTGCCACCGACGGACACCGTCTGGCGCACATCGTGAAGGAAGGCCTTTCATTCGACATCACAGGCGAGCTGAAGACCTTGATCCCACGCAAGGCAATGGTTGAGTTGCTCTCCCTCCTGGGAGCGCCTGATATCGAATTTGTGGAGTTCGCCAAGGATGACTCCACGCTGTTCTTCCGTCTTGGCTCCCGCCTGCTCACTTCGCGCCAGTTGACCGGCCAGTTCCCCAATTACGAGGCGGTGCTGCCCAAGGAACACAACAAGAGCGTCAGCGTGCGTACCCTGGACTTGCAGGCCGCTATCTTGCGCGTCGCCCAGTTCGCCGACGAACGCTCGGGCGCCATCAAAATGCGCTTTGAGAAAAACGAGCTGCGTGTTTCCTCCTCCTCCACCGAGACCGGCGAATCAGAGGACTCGATTGAAACCGACTACAACGCCGAACCTCTGGCTATCGGATTCAACTCCCAGTACTTGCTCGAGTTCCTGAAGGCCACGGACAGTGAGAGTGTGCGCATCGAGTTCAAAGATTCCCAGTCCGCCGGCCAACTCCGTCCTGAAGGCGTGGAAGACTACAAGTATCGCTACGTCGTCATGCCGATGCGAATCTGAGAACAGCCCTGGAAGGCTTGAGTAGAAATCCATCCTTCCCATCTCCCGGACGAAACCCCAGGGGCTCTGCGAAGACTGTTCATCTCGCGTCATAACGGTGATTTCGCATCCGCCGGCAGGTTGAGTCTGCCCTCCACCACTGCCGGATCACGATACCCGTAAAAGCTTGACCTGGATATCCCAACCCTCTTCCGCTGTCCCGCGCTTGGTCGCTTTTGAAGACTCTTCGCACGCTCTTCCCCGCTCCCATAACAAGCATCCCTAAATCCCAATATTTCAATCGCTTACGGACACTCAAGGAAACCCGTTTTGTGTTAAAATGAATCCAGGTTGCAGTACCTCCAGATGACGACGATTCAAACCGGTCATTCAGCGCAGCCGCGATCATTGAGCACCATCAGTCCAATCGACGTAAGTACCCTGTATTTGCCGTCCCTGCTGCTTCAGGCGCGCTTCCCTGTTGCCTGAGACGCCACCGAACTCCTGGAAATAACCAAATGTCCTTCGAACCAACCACTGCCGAAACCGGGAAAGAAACGAATCTCCACGTGGAAACACTGAACAAAAAAACCGCGACCACAGCCGAATCCGGTTACACCGCCGATTCGATCAAGGTTCTCGGTGGTATGGAAGCTGTCCGCAAGCGTCCCGCCATGTACATCGGATCCACCGGTGAAATCGGGTTGCACCATCTCGTCTATGAGGTTGTCGACAACTCGGTCGACGAAGCACTGGCCGGATACGCCAGCAAGATTGACGCGATCATTCATCTCGACAACTCCATCACCGTCATCGACGATGGTCGTGGAATTCCCGTGGATGAAATGGACGTGGACGGTGAGCGTCTGACCGCGGCCCAGGTGGTGATGACCATGCTGCACGCCGGGGGAAAGTTTGACAGCTCGACCTACAAGGTTTCTGGCGGCCTGCACGGCGTCGGCGTGAGCTGCGTCAACGCGCTCTCCGAGCAACTTGATCTCGAGATCTGCCGCGACGGCGCCATTTGGGAGCAGGAGTATTCCGAGGGAATTCCCACCACCAAGCTCATCAAGACCGGCACCACCAAGCGCCGCGGCACCAAGGTCCACTTCGTTCCCGACCGCACCATCTTCACCGTGACCGAATACAACTATGACACCCTGGCGAATCGTCTGCGCGAACTCGCTTTCCTCAACAAGGGCTTGCTCATCACCCTCACCGACGAGCGCACCACCGATCAGAAGACCGGCGAGGCCAAGCACACTGAGTTCAAGTTCAGCGGCGGCATCGCCGAGTTCATCAAGCATCTGAACAAGGGCAAGAATGTTCTCCACGAAAAACCAATCTACATGGAGTCGGAAAAGCCCGAACTCTCCTGCGAAATCGGCTTGCAGTACAACGATTCCTACAGCGAAACTCTTTTCAGCTTCGCCAACAACATCAACACGGTCGATGGCGGGACGCATCTCCAGGGCTTCCGCTCCGCTCTCACCCGCACCATCAATGCCGCTGGCCAGTCGCTCGGCCTGTTCAAGGATTTGAAGGAGAATCTCTCCGGCGACGACGTGCGTGAAGGATTGGTCGCCGTGGTCAGCGTCAAGCTGCCGCAACCGCAGTTTGAGGGCCAGACCAAGGGCAAGCTCAACTCGGATATCGCAGGTCAGGTGCAGGCGTTTATCAACGAACGCCTTGGCGCATTCTTCGAGCAGAACCCGCAGATCGCCCGCAAGATCATCAACAAGGCCATCGATGCCTCGCGCGCGCGTGAAGCGGCCCGCAAAGCCCGTGATCTTACCCGCCGCAAGGGTGTGCTCGACAGTGGCGGCCTTCCCGGCAAACTGGCCGATTGCTCCGAACGCAATCCCGATCGCTGCGAGGTTTACCTGGTCGAGGGCGAGTCCGCCGGCGGCACCGCCAAGCAGGGACGCGACCGCCGCTTCCAGGCCATCCTGCCCCTTCGGGGTAAGATCCTCAACGTCGAGAAGGCGCGCTACGACAAGATGCTCGGCCACGAGGAAATCCGGGTCATGATCACCGCATTCGGTTGTGGCATCGGCAAGGATGACTTCGATGCTTCCAAGCTGCGCTACGGAAAAATTATCCTGATGACCGATGCCGACGTCGACGGCTCGCACATTCGCACCTTGCTGCTCACATTTTTCTTCCGCCACATGCAGGAGCTCATCAAGCGCGGCAATATTTTCATTGCGCAACCGCCGCTTTACCGCATCAAGAAGGGCCGCTTCGAGCAGTACATCAAGAACGACGCTGAGTTTGTACAGGTCATGATCAAGCGCGCCTCGGACGGCCTGGTGGTGCGCAACAGCGCATGCAAGGGACCCAACGAGCAGGCCAACGAACAAACCATGGTTCCCCTTCCCGAAGGGGCGCCGGGAAAGCTCGAAGGCAAAGAGCTTGCCAAGTTCATGACCCGCCTCAACGAGTATCTGGGCTTCCTGGACAAGGTGGACAAGCGCATCCGCAACGAGCGCGTAACCGAAATGCTCCCCGAGTTTGACCTTACCCGCCGCGAAGATTTTCACGGCGCGCCCGACGCGGTTCCCACCCGCATCGCCAACATTGAAGCTCGTCTCAAGGCCATCCAGAAGGAAGAGCAGTTCCTGTCGGTCTCCACTCACTTTGACGAAGAACTCGAGCTCTGGGACGTACGTCTGGTGAACTCGCAGGGAACGCCGCATGCGATCAGTTGGGGGCTCATCTCCAGCCCCGAATACAAACAGATGATGGCGCGCTACCGCCAGATCGCCGAGTTCATGAAGCCGCCCTTCCAGGTCGAGTGGGTCAAGAACGTGGAAGCCGCCAAGGAAGAAAGCGACGATACCATCTCCGCCGCCGAAAAGGCCGATGCTGAAAAGATCGAGGGTAAGACCATTAAAGGCGGCACGCCCACGCGCGTCGCAGCCAAAGGTGGATCACGCGAGCCGGTCGAGAAGAAAACCGTCCGCGACCTTTTTGATTTTGTCCTCGAACAGGGCCGCAAAGACTACCAGATCCAGCGTTACAAAGGCTTGGGCGAGATGACCGCCGAGCAATTGTGGGAGACCACCATGGATCCCGAGCGCCGTACCCTGCTCTCGGTCAAACTCGAGGATCTGACGGAAACCGACGCCATTTTCACCACGTTGATGGGCGAAGACGTCGAAGCCCGCCGCAAGTTCATCGAAGACAACGCGCTCGACGTGAAGAATCTGGACATCTGACGCGCTCTTGCCGGACGCGACGTTCGCTGGCACGGCGTTCGCGTCCCCGGAACTCCAGCCTGGCTTTCACCGGCGCTGGGACTTGGACTCGCTCAGTCCACAGTTTTGCCGAAACCGCAAAACCTCTCCGGCAATCGCAATCTGCGGCGAGCCTGCGTATCATGGACGCATGAGCATTACTTCCCAGATACAGAAGGATATTGTCGAGTCGATGAAGGCGCGCCAGGAGCTGCGCCTCTCCACTCTGCGCATGGCGAAAGCCGCCCTCAAGAATAAGGAAATCGACAAGCGCGCCGCGCTCGATGAGAAGGAAGAGATGCAGGTGCTCTCCACCCTCATCAAGCAGCGCCGCGACTCCGCCGAACAGTTCACCAAGGGCAACCGCCCGGAACTTGCGGCCAAGGAGCTGGAGGAGATCGTCTTCCTCGAAGGCTATCTTCCCAAAGCCGTCGGCCCCGCTGAAATCGACGCCGCGGTGCGCGCGGTGATCGCCGAAATGGACTCGCCCACCGCCAAGGAAATGGGCACCATCATGAAAAACGTGATGGCCAGATTCGCCGGCGCCCGCATCGACGGCAAACTGGTCAGCGAAGCTGTGAAGAAGGCGCTCGCCGGCTGAGCCCGCACGGTATCGGGAGGGAATGCGCGCCTCTTTTCCGGCCCGCGTGTTCCTGTTTCCTGCCGATGCTGTATTTGTCTCTCTACCGTGCCCGCCGCACCACCACAAATACGCCATCGGGAAACTTCTCGCCGGTAAATTCCACCACGCCCCCGCTGACGAAGCCGCGCAGCTCCTTGATCTCCTCGCGCTCTACGGGAGGCTTCGCATAGGCGTCCGCCTTACTGGTACTGGCGCGTCCCATGCCGCGGTCCATCGCGGCGTTGGCCAGCCGGTCGGCGTCTTTGTTCAGGTGGCGCAGCACGTGGCGGATCTCAAAGCGATCCAGCTTGCGGACCAGCGCCTTGGCCTCGCCGTAAATGGCCAGCAGCGCCTCGCTGCGAACCTTGTACTGGCCTTTCATCTGCTTCACCAGCAGCTCGGAGTCGCTCACCACCTTCACCGTGCCATAGCCGTGCTCGATTGCATATTCCAAGGCTGCAACCAGCCCGGAGTATTCGGCAAAGTTGTTGGTCTGCACCCCCAGAAAATCGCTCAGTTCCCCCAGCCGGCGGCCATCGCCGTCGCTGATCGATACCCCGAATCCCGCCGGCCCTGGGTTGCCGCGCGAGCCGCCATCGATATACGCAACCATCACCTTGCCGGCTGGCCCAGGAGCCGCGCCGGGGTCGTCGCCAAAAAGTCCGCCTATTTTTTCAAATGACATAGCGCGAGTGTATCGCAGTACGCGGGTGGCGGCGCGGCGGATTCAGCGAACCCAAAGCCGGGGCCTTTTGCATCTCCAGTCCGCGCTTGCTGGAATCCTAGCGGCCATCCTCCAGCCGCAGCGCCAGTCCCCTTGGCAATCCAGCCTGCAGAATGCGCTCCTGCGCGCCCAGGATATCGTAGGGCACGCGGTAGAACAGGATCTCGTGTTGCGAGCTGTCATAGACGGCGAAGGCGGCGCGCCGGTCGTGGTCGCGGGGTTGTCCCACCGAGCCCGGGTTCACCAGGTATTTCCGCAAGGGGTCCAGTTTCAGTCTTGAGATCTGCGCCGCACCTGCGTTGTTCAGCCGTTCCAGCGTCAGCGCCTCGGTCACCGGCCATCGTTGCGCAAACGCGCACTGAATGTGGGTATGCCCGAAGAAAGTAAGGTGGAAGGGTGAAAACTCCAGCGCCGTGCTGGCACTGAATTCGGAGGTGATGTAGCCGTCCTCTTCGAGCGGTGAGCCGTGCACAAACTGCACTCCCTTCCAGTCCGGGTCTTGTAACGGACCGCTGGGGAGCGCCCGCAGCCATTCCAGGTTTTCCTCGCTTAACTCGCCCCGTGTCCAGTTGGCCGCGTCGGCCGCCACCGGGTTGAAGTTCGTGGTGTCCTCCAGTCCGCAGCAACAGCGGTCATGGTTGCCCCGCACATTGATCGCGTCCATCGCGCGTACCAACTCGACCACCTCGTTGGGACTGGCGCAGTAGCCCACCACGTCGCCAAGGTTGGCGACGGCGTCATACTCCGGAGCGGTTTCCAGGCAGGTCTCCAGAGCTTCAAGGTTTGCGTGAATATCACTGACCAGGAGTAATCGCACGAGGCAGATTATAGCCGTTCTCCGCCCGCAAAAGGCCAGCCCGCGGAACTTCTTCACTGCCCGGCGGCGAAAACGGATACATTAGCGCTATGCGTTCCATTTTGCCATTCGCGTTTCGCCGCCTTGTCCTCTGCCCGCTGCTCGCCCTTCCACTGCTGGCGCAGGCTGTGCCTTCCACTGCTGCCCCGCTGCTGGCGGACCCGGCCGCTTACGTGGCGCGCGAGTTTGGCTCTTCCTTCAAGCTCGATCCCAAGGTCCCGCCCATGTTCGGCGATCTGGATGGCGATGGCACTCAGGATGTAGTCCTGGTTGGGCGCAGTTACAGCCCCTTGACGGCGCAGGAGCAGATGGCATTCAAGGTCGAGGATCCTTATGATGCCTACTTTGGCACGGGAGATCCTCGCATCACCTCGCAGTTCACCCTGCACTTCGACGGCTCCGCCCGCTGCATCCTGATCGTTTTCGACTGGCGCCGGCCGCCTCAGGCCAAGCTCAAGTCCAGGCAGGTATCCAAGTACGTCCTTATCAACACGCCCTTTGAGACCATCGGCGTGGTGAATCTCCGCCTGAAGAAGAGGAGCAAGATTCAGGAGATCCAGGCCATTGAAACCGTCGACCGCGACACCGTGCACGCCCTCATCTTCTGGGACGGCAAGCGCTGGCGTTGGCGCGCCCAGGGCATGGAAGGCGATGAAACACTGATGCCTCCGCCGCGATAATTCTTGGCCCTGGCTGCTGCGATCTGGCTATAATTCCACTCTCATGAATATCGAGCAGAAACTGGCGAAACTGAAATTGCGTGACGAACTTGCCGAAGCTGGCGGTGGTCAGGAGCGGCGCGCACGCGAGCACGAACTCGGCAAGATGACGGCGCGCGAGCGCATCGAGTTCCTCCTCGATGAGGCAACCTTCGAGGAAACCGACAAGTTTGTAACCCATCGCACCAGCGAATTCGGCATGGGCGAACAAATCGTCCTGGGCGACGGTTTCGTCACCGGCTACGGACGCATCGAAGGCCGCCTGGTCTTCGTCTTCGCCCAGGATTTCACCGTCTTCGGCGGCTCGCTCTCGGAGACCAATGCCGCCAAGATCGTCAAGATCATGGATCAGGCGGCCCGTGTCGGCGCACCCGTCATCGGCCTCAATGACTCCGGCGGCGCCCGCATTCAGGAAGGTGTCCGTTCCCTGGCCGGCTATGCCGACATCTTTCTACGCAATGTTCTCTCCTCCGGCGTCATTCCGCAGATCTCGGCCATCATGGGACCCTGCGCCGGTGGCGCCGTCTATTCTCCGGCCATGACCGATTTCATTCTCATGGTCGATAAGACGGCTTACATGTTCATCACCGGCCCCGAGGTCATCAAGGCCGTTACCCACGAAGAGGTCAGCAAAGACGAACTGGGCGGCGCAACCACCCACAACACCCGCTCCGGCGTCGCCCACTTCCTCGCCCACGATGACGCCGAGTGCCTTTCCATGGTGCGCGAGCTGTTCAGCTTCATTCCCTCCAACAATCTCGAGGAGCCGCCGCGCAAGCCCACCACCGACCCCATCGACCGCGCTGACGCCCAGCTGGATACCGTCGTTCCCGCCGAGAGTAACCAGCCCTACGACATCAAGGACGTCATCACCCGCGTCGTCGATGACGCCTACTTTTTTGAAGTGCAGGAGCATTACGCCAGGAACATTGTCATCGGCTTTGCCCGCTTTAACGGCCGTGCCGCCGGCATCGTCGCCAACCAGCCCAACTTCCTCGCCGGCGTGCTTGACATCGGCTCCTCGTGCAAGGCGGCGCGTTTTGTCCGCTTCTGCGATTGCTTCAACATTCCGCTGGTGACCTTCGAGGATGTTCCCGGCTTCCTTCCCGGGATTCAGCAGGAGCACGGCGGCATCATCACCCACGGCGCCAAACTGCTCTACGCGTTTGCCGAAGCCACCGT
Source organism: uncultured Acidobacteriaceae bacterium (assembly GCA_964591805.1). Lineage (GTDB taxonomy): Bacteria > Acidobacteriota > Terriglobia > Terriglobales > Acidobacteriaceae > TOLSYN. Next base: position 54,258 of record CAZQDD010000007.1, read on the forward strand.
CCCCAAGATCACCATCATCACCCGCAAAGCCTATGGCGGAGCCTACTGCGTCATGAGCTCCAAGCACATCCGCTCGGATGCCAACTACGCCTGGCCCACGGCGGAGATCGCCGTCATGGGTCCGGAGGGCGCGGTCAACATCGTCTACCGCCGCGAACTCGACCGTGCTGCCAAAGAGGGAGTGGACGGACTCACCGGCAAAGAGGCCTTCGCCAAGGTGCGCGCCCAGAAGATCGAGGAGTTCCGCGAGAGCTTCGCCAATCCCTATGTCGCCGCCGAACGCGGCTACATCGATGCCGTCATCCGCCCCCGCGACACCCGCAAGAAAATCATCCAGGCCCTGGAAATGCTAGACGGCAAACGCGACAAGAATCCACCGAAGAAGCACGGCAACATCCCGCTGTAGCTTTTCGAGAACCCAGAAGGATAGATTGAAAACCAACCTTCTGTTTGGGATCACGTTCCGCGATACGTGGATACTGGGCCTGTTATGTTCAACAATCGTGGAACTTGGCCTTTGTTCGCTGTAAGATGCTGGAGTGAATCATGTTGCTCGAATCGTTCTACTGCTGAGGTCTTACTGCGTCTTCACTACTTCGCGTCTCCGCCAAGTCGCGGTCGCAGTCCTCATGTATGCTTTTTTCGTCCTTCCCGCAACGGCGCAATGCGGCGGCGTTCGGCCAGCGGCAGACCTACTCGCTGGATTCAGGCAAGAACTCCAGAAACTGACGACGCATGGTCCAGGCCCTTGTAGTCCGATCTGGGAAGACGCCACGAAGAGCGAGCATGAGCATTCTCTGTTTGAGCAAGCGTCAGAGTTCGTCGTAGAAGAACTGAATGCGCCTTCCGCCGTGGCGATAGCTCCGCAGGACCGAGCGGCAGAAGCCTTGAAATCACTGGAGGGGATGAGCTCCGAGATCAACGCCGGTTGGCCGAATGAGAACCGCTTCCATTTCCATGTATTCGACCTCCAACCAGTTCTGGTTGTGAAGATGCACATTCGCACTCATGACCGGTTCTTCGTCTTCGGTATCAATGAGGAGAGCTGCCAGGGACACAAGCTAGGTTGGCAGAAGGTTGGTTCGGATGAGGAGCCACTTGAAACCTTAATCTTTGAAAAATCGCTCGAATTGTATTCATTGCATCGGGGACCTTCGGGGAACGTGAGATTCCTTGCCGAGTTCAGAGATGTTGGGTGTGCGGGGAACAGCTATGGTATCGAGTACGACGCCCGCGAATGGAATCCAAAAGCTGGTTGGCTCACGCAAATAATCAAACAAGAGGGTGCGTCCGGACTGGATGAGAAACTTGGCGTGCTCCGGACGGAAGGTCCCCTAATCACGCTCCCTTACTGCTGGTTTTCTGCGATTGACACCTGGGACAATCCGGACCTGTGCGCGGTTGATACATACGACCTTTCGGGTGACAACGTCCGGTTCCGTTCTCGCTCTTATAACAGGCCGGATCTGGTGCCCATAGCCAAAGCCATTGAATATGCCGAAAAGCGAGACTATCCGGCGGCTCGCGCATATTGCGCTTCGGACAAAGTAGCGCATCGACTGGTTCGCGAGGACCCGCCCCATGCCGAACAGTTTCTCCAGACGAAACGGACTGGAAAAGGCACGGAACGCATCGAAATGGGCGAATGTTTCTACGATGTGGAGAAGCGCGCCGGTAGATGGCTTGTGGTCGCTTTCGGAAGCGAGCGGTAAGGATACCGTGCGGAAAATCGCCAAGTATCCACCTATCCAGAAGCTAAACCTCACGGGTAGCTTCCGCTGGATTCAGAGAAGCGACCGCCCTTGACATCCGTTGTCAAATATGACAACTTTGGAAAAGTCGGGGAAGCCAGGACCAATGACCCGGAAGACACGGCCCATTTCATGGATCAAGGCGGCGCTGAGGGAATTCGAGGGTTTTCCGGAAGGGGCCAGGTCGATCTGTCTTACGGCTCTGACGATTGCGGCCGAGGGTGGCAAGGCCGACGTTGCCAAGCCCATGCCTAGCCTTGGGCCGGGCATCTTCGAGATCGCGCTGCCGTTCCAGGGAGACGCATTCCGCGTGGTCTATGCAGTGCAACTCGCCGATGATATCTGGGTTGTGCATGCGTTCCAAAAGAAGTCCACGCAGGGCATCAAAACACCGCAACGCGACATTGCCCTGATCAAGGACCGATTGAAGAGATTGAAGGAGATGCTGCGATGAAAAGCGAAAAGCTGGACGTGGTGCGGGGAACCGGCAATGTCTTCCGTGATCTGGGGAGTGAGAACGCCGATGCCGGACAATTCAAGGCGATCCTCGCCGCTGAAATCATCAAAGCACTTGATCGGGAACACTTGACGGTGCGTGCCGCACACGATCGCACGGGCATAGCGGCGGCCGACTTCTCGCGCATCCGCAATGCGGACCTCGGGCGCTTCACCGTGGACCGCCTCATGTCGATCATCAATCGGCTCGGATCGCGCATTGAGGTGAAGGTCCGAGTGCGGCGCGCTGAACCGGCGCAACACGCCATCACGGCCTGAGGCCGGCCAGGTGCTCCATATCTGCCGCAGTTGGCAGATGTGGGGCTTTTGATTTGGAACGCACGCACCTCCGCATCATCTAACCTCCATGCGCGCCGCTCCCATGCTCGTCTTTGACGGAGACTGCGCCTTCTGCCATCGGGCCGTGCAGTTCGTCCTCACCCACGAGCACCGCGCCGACCTGCTGTTTGTCCCCCGCGACTCCGCCCTGGGCCGTTCCCTGCGCGAGCGGTACCATCTCGAGCGCGTCGAGTCTCTGCTGTGGATCGAGGATGGCCGCGCTTTCATCGAGTTCGACGCCGTGGCCCACACCGCCGCCTACGTTGGAGGCCCGTACGCGCGCCTTGCCTCGGTGGCGTGCCTGCTGCCGCGCCCCCTGCTCGCCGCCGGATACCGCATCGTCGCCCGGCTCCGCAAGCGTCTCGCTGGACGCCCGCGCCACTGCCTGCTGCTCACCGCCGCGCAGCAGCAGCGCTTTCTGCAATAAGCCGCGACCCCCGCGCGCCCTGTACAATCGATTCTGTATGCACAGCCTTCCTCTACCGTTGGCGGCGTTTTTTGCCGGAATCCTGTCCTTCCTCTCGCCCTGTGTTTTGCCGCTCGTGCCCGGCTACATTTCTCTCATCTCGGGCGCCAGCGTGGAAACCCTTCAAGTGGCCGACCGCAAGCTCCTGCGCACCGTCATGCTGAACTCGTTCTGCTTCATCCTGGGTTTCAGCGTGGTCTTCATCTCGCTGGGCGCGGTGGCCACCAGCTTGGGACAGCTTACCCACCAGTATCATCGCCCGCTGGCCATCTTCGCCGGCATCGTCATCATCATCTTCGGGCTGCACCTCACCGGAATCTTCAAGATCAACGCGCTTTACTCGGACAAGCGCCTGCACGGCGTAAAAGGCGGATCGAGCCCGCTCGGCTCCTTCCTCATTGGCTTTGCCTTCGCCTTTGGCTGGACGCCCTGCATTGGTCCCATCCTGGCCGGAATCCTCCTGCTCGCCGGCTCCCAGGACACGGTCTTCAAGGGAATCCTTCTGCTCGCCGTTTACTCGGCCGGCCTGGCGGTTCCGTTTCTGCTTACCTCGCTCGGCGTCGACCGCTTTCTCGGCTTCTACGCCCGCTTCCGCCGCCACCTGCACACCGTGGAAGTTCTCAGCGGCGCGTTGCTCATCGTCTTCGGGTTGCTGATCGCCATGGGACGCTTCACCCTGCTCTCCGGCTATCTTGGCTTCCTGAATCGCTTCTCGCTGTAGAGCATCACAACCGCAGTACCGGGAGTGTCTGGCGTGAAGGGCAAAGTCGTTATCTTTACCTTGATGGTCGTCATCCTTGCAGGCTTGTTGTTGCTGGCCAAGTTTAAGAATAAGCCTCCCGCCGGTGTCGCCCGCGCCCCGGCCGTCGCCTCCAAGGGTCTGGCCGCGCCGGACTTTGTCCTCACCGATCTTGAGGGCCACAGCCTCAAGCTCAGCGATCTGCGCGGCAAGGCCGTGGTGCTCAATTTCTGGGCCACCTGGTGCCCGCCCTGCAAGCAGGAAATTCCCTGGTTTGTCGAACTCCAGAAGCGCTACGGTTCCGAGGGATTGCAGGTGGTTGGCGTCTCCATGGATGACGATGGCGACCGCAAGGATGTTATGAAGTTTGCTGCCGAACAATCCATCAACTACCCAGTCCTGCTGGGCAAGGATAGCGTCGCCAGTCAGTACGGCGGCATCGACTATCTGCCCACCACGTTTTACATCGACCGCAACGGCGTCGTGCTGGATCGCGTCTTCGGGCAGCCGGACAGCCGCGATGAGATCGAGCAGAACGTCAAGCGCGCCCTCGCATCTGTGGCCGAGCCACACTCTTAGCGGCCGCCGCTTTTCACCGGCCATGGCCCCGCGAAATCCGCTAGACTGGTGCCACAGCCATGAAGCTCTCACACCTCATCGCGTCGTCCGTTCTGGTCCTTTGCGCCGCCGCCGCACTGGCTCAAAATTCTTCCCCTGCGGTCGCCGTTGCGCCCATCGGCACCGTCGTCCTCGGGCGCGGCGGCAAGGCTCCGCTGGACATCGCGCTCCAGGTCAACAAGGGATTCCACGTCAACTCCAACAAGCCGAACGACGAGTTGCTGATGCCCACCGTGGTTCACCTCTACCCTCCGCAAGGCATCATGATCGTCAATATCCATTACCCTGCCGGAGAGCAGCTGGCCTTGCCTTTCATGGGCAAAGACACGCTCAGCGTATACTCGGGCCGCTTCAGTGTTACGGCCGATGTGCGCGTCCAGAAGTCGGCCGCCTTGGGCACCTTGCGCGTCCATGGCGATGTGAAATACCAGGCCTGCGACAACCGTCAGTGCTTCCCGCCCAAGACAACTCCGCTGGAGTTTGACGTAAAAGTCGTCCGGCCCAGGGTGAAGAAATCCACCTACACACCCGCCAGCCCGCACATTCACTAATGTCAGCCGTGTCCTACAGTTCGATGCGCGTTCCCAGCACTCTCAGGAACTCGGACAGAAATGCCGGATGTGCCGGCCACGCCGGGGCGGTCACCAGGTTCTTGTCCACCCACGCGGCATCCACCTTGATGTCCGCATAGGTGCCGCCGCCGGCGGTCACCTCCGGGCTTACCGCCGGATAGCAACTGCACTTCCGTCCCTTGACCACGCCCGCCGCGGCCAGAAGCTGTGCGCCATGGCAGATGCATGCGATCGGCTTGGAGGTGGCGTCAAAGTGACGCACAATCTCCAGCACCCGCGGGGTCAGGCGCAGATACTCCGGCGCGCGTCCGCCCGGAATCACCAGGGCGTCGTAGTCCTCGGCCTTCACGCGGTCAAAATCAGCGTTGACGGTAAAGTTGTGACCAGGTTTTTCGCTGTACGTCTGGTCGCCCTCAAAATCGTGGACCGCCGTGCGCACGCTCTCGCCGGCTTTTTTTCCTGGGCACACCGCATCGACCGCGTGGCCCACCATCAGCAACGCCTGGAAGGGCACCATCGCCTCGTAATCTTCCACAAAGTCGCCAACCAGCATCAGGATCTTTTTCTTTGCCATGGTTCTGCACCTTGCCTTTCAAAGCCGACTGCTATCGTTCCATAGATTAGTCCGAACCGTTTCGGGATTCCACCAGTTTTGCGGCGTAAAACCGCACCATGTTTCCACCCCTGCCCGCTCTGCTAACATCTTTGCTATGGAGCAGTCATCGATCCCGGGCAAGGTGAGAGTTCGCTTCGCCCCCTCGCCCACCGGACAGGTTCACGTCGGCAACGCGCGCACTGCGCTGTTCAACTGGCTTTTCGCGCGCCAGCAGGGCGGAGCCTTCGTCCTCCGCATCGAAGACACCGATCTTGAGCGCAGTGAGCCGCGCTATGAGGCCCAGCTCATCGAGGACTGCAAGTGGCTTGGCCTCGACTGGGACGAAGGTCCCGACGTGGGCGGCCCTTATCCGCCCTATCGCCAAAGCGACAAGTGGCAGGTTTATCGCGACCACGCCGAGCGCCTGGTCAGCGAAGGCAAAGCCTACCGCTGTTTCTGTCCCCAGGAAACGCTGGACCGGCAGCGCGAACTGGCCATGCAGCAGCATCTCCAGCCCAACTATCCCGGCACCTGCCGCAACCTTGCGCCGGAGGAAGCCGAGCGCCGTCGCGCCCAGGGCGAGCCCTGCGCCATCCGTCTCAAGATCCCCGAGAAGCCGATCCGCTTTCACGACATGGTGCGCGGATGGGTCGAGTTTTCCAGCGACATGGTCAGCGATCTCATCATCGTCCGCTCCAGCGGCGTTCCCGTCTACAACTACGTGGTTGTGGTCGATGACGCGGAGATGAAGATCACCCACGTCATTCGCGGTGACGATCATCTCTCGAACACTCCCAAGCAGGTTGCGCTCTATGAGGCGCTGGGTTGGGAAGTACCGGAGTTTGCCCACCTGTCGACCATTCTCGGTCCGGACAAAGAGCGTCTTTCCAAGCGCCACGGCGCCACCTCGCTGGCCAATTTCCGCGAGATGGGCGTGCTTCCCGAGGCGCTAATGAATTACATGGCGCTGCTCGGCTGGGCGCCCACCGGAGGCGACCGCGAAATTTTCTCGCCCAGCGAACTGGTGCAGGAGTTTGACCTCGCGCGCGTCACCCCATCGCCTGCGGTCTTCGACTTCGAAAAGCTTTACTGGCTCAATCGCCACTACATCAAGCAAGCCGAACCCGGGCGCATCGCCGCCCTGGCCGAGCCTTTTTATCAGCGCGCGCTGGGTGTGGAGGAACTCTCGCCCGCGGTGAAGGACTGGCTCGCCAGCATCACCCGGGCGCTGGCGCACTCGGTCAACAAACTGGATGAGCTGCCTGAGCGCGCCGCATCCGTGCTGCACTTTGACCCCGCCGCGGCCATCGCTAGGCCGGAGAACGCCGATGTGTTGAGCGCGCCCGCCAGCAGCACCGTGCTGCAGGCGTTTGCCGCAAAGATCGCCGCCGAACCCGAGCCCATCCGTGCCGAGCGCTTCAAGGCGCTGGTCAAGGAAGTGCAGAAAGAGACCGCCGTCAAGGGTCCGGCACTCTTCCATCCCATTCGCATCCTGCTCACCGGAGTGCAATCCGGGCCGGAGTTCGACAAACTGGTGCCGTTGATGGAGGAAGGCGCGAACCTCGCCCTGCCGGAGCCGGTCCTCAGCGTCAAGCAACGCGTGGCGGCTTTTCTGCAGGCCAATCACCCGCAGACCTCGAACCTGGACGGATGAACCGGCGCACCGGGATTGGAACCCAACTTTCCCATCCTGTGATTGAATATTGTTATGAGCAAAACCAACGCCTGTCGCATTCTGGATTCGCTCGGCGTCCCGTACGACCTGCGCGAGTACAAGGTGGACCCCGACGATCTCTCCGCCGAAAACGTTGCCGCCAAGGTTGGCTTCCCGCCCGAGCAGGTCTTCAAAACCCTGGCGGTTCAGGGCGACCGCAACGGTGTGTCCATCGCGGTGATTCCCGGAAATTACGAACTTGACTTCAAGGCTCTCGCTCATCTCACCGGCGACCGCAAGGTCGAGATGCTTCCGTTGAAGGAAGTGCAGAGCGTCACCGGATACATCCGCGGCGGCGTCACCGCCCTGGGAATGAAGAAGGATTATCCGGTCTTCGCCGATGAAACCATCGAATTGTGGGACACGGTCTCGGTTTCCGCCGGCCAGCGCGGATTGCAGATCCTCATCGCCCCCGCCGATTACCTGCGCGCCACCGGGGCAACCGTCGCGGAGATCGCGCGCGAAAAGCACTGAGTAAGGCTCCCGGCGGCAAAAAGATCCCGCCCAATCGAGCCTGGGCGGGGGTTGTTCGCGCGCTCATTTCAGCCGGGATTACGCCTCCCGGCTCCACGCCCGGATTTGGTCAATCTCCGCCGCCGGAATCTGCAGGTACTCCAGGAATTGCTGATGTTCCTCGGGCGCCTGCTGTTCAAATTGCTTGTGCCAACGCTGCATATCCGGCTCGCCAAAGCCGGCGCCGCGCATGATGGAAACCCATTTTTCCTTGGTCATATCCGACATCCTCCAGGTGCCATCGCCGGCCTGCAAAAGCCGCAGAATGGCGTTTTGATGCTCGCGTAGCGTTTCGATCTCCCCATCGAGTTCGAGCAGACGGCGTTTCAAAACCGTGGATGCCTCATTCGACCGCTCGTCAAGAATCTGCTGAATATCGCGCAGCCGCAGCCCCGCATCTCGATACGCGCAGATGGTCCGCAGCCGCTCCAACTCCGCCGTCGAGTAACGGCGGTAGTTGGCGCCGGAGCGGGACGCTGGCCGCAGCAGTCCAATGGACTCGTAGTAGAGCAGCGTGGTGCGGCTCAGTCCGCAGAGCCGGGCGAGTTGGGAGACGGTTAGCATGCGGGCACTCTTACTTTCAACCCTTCAGCTTTAGACAGGTCAACAGCTATTTTTGCCGGGTCTCCTGCCGCAGCATTTTCCGCAGCGCCGGCTCCAGCTCCACATCCTCAAACTTGAATCCCGCCTCCAGCAGCCCCCGTGGCATCACCCTCTGGCTTGCCAGCATCATCTCCAGCGCCATTTCTCCGCCCAGCGCGCGCAACGCAAAGGCAGGCACCGGGAGCAGGGCGGGCCGGCGCAGCACCCGGCCCAGCGTCCGGGTGAACTCCGCGTTCGTCACCGCGTCTGGCGCCGCCAGGTTCAGTGCGCCGTGTATCTGCTCATTCTCCACTGCAAACGTAAAGCCGCGAGCCGCATCCGCCAGGCTCACCCAGCTCCACCATTGCCGTCCGCTGCCCAGCCTTCCGGCCACTCCGAGCCGGAACGCCGGCAGCATTTTGGCTAGCGCCCCACCGGAGGCGTCCAGCACCATCGCGGTGCGCATCTGGGCCACGCGAACCCCGGCCATCGCCGCCGGCTGCGCCGCATCTTCCCATCCGCGGCAAACTTCGGCCAGAAATCCCAGTCCCGGCTCGCTCTCTTCCACCAGTTCCTCGTCGCCACGGCTGCCGTAATAGCCGATGGCCGAGCCGCAGATCAGCGCCTGCGGTCTGCCGCCGGCCAGGAATGCCTCCGCCGCCGCCCGGGCCAGGTTGGCCGTTCCCTCAATCCGGCTGCGGCGGATTTCCGCCTTGGCTTTTTCCGTCCAACGGGTCGTCACGGAGCGTCCCGCCAGGTGCACAATCACGTCATAGCCGGCAATCCGCGCCGCTTCCAGTGGCGTAGACGGCTGCCACGCCACGTCACCCCGGCGCGCCTTCGCCGGATCGCGAACCAGCCGGCAAACCTCGTGCCGCCGGGCGCTGAGCAGAGAGCAAATCGCCTCTCCAATCAATCCACTGGCGCCGCTGATAAGCACTCGCATCGTCTTTCCCGCTCCCACCCAGTCATTCTGCTGCCCCGCGTCATGGGATGCAACCGCCGCCGCTTCCGCCAACCCGTTTGGCGCGATGGGGAGGTTACAAGCTAGAATCAATCATGGCGAGCTCTCGCGAGCAGATCGCGACCAATGTTTTGACCGCGACGCGGTTCCGCGATCTGCTGGAAATTGCCCGCGTCAACCGCCCCAGCGACGATCTCGAGATCATCCGCCGCGCCTACGATCTTTCCCTCCACTATCACAGCGGACAGCAGCGCGCCTCCGGCGAACCTTATCTCGTGCATCCCCTGGAAGTCGCAATTCTGCTGGCCGAGATGAGGCTGGACACCACCGCCATTGCCGCCGGGCTGCTGCATGATTCGGTCGAAGACACCACGGTCACCACCGAGGAGATCAAGGAAAAGTTCGGCGAACAGGTCGCCCACATCGTCGAGGGCGTAACCAAGATCAGCAAAATCGAATTCGCTTCGCGCGAAGAGGCGCAGGCGGAAAATGTGCGCAAAATGATGCTGGCCATGGTGGACGATATCCGCGTCGTCCTCATCAAACTGGCCGATCGCCTGCACAACATGCGCACCCTGAGGCACCTCTCGCCCGACCGCCAGGTCAAAATCGCCAAGGAGACGCTGGAGATTTACGCCCCGCTGGCGCACCGTCTCGGCATGGGCAAGGTGCGCGGCGAACTTGAGGACCTCGCGTTTCCCTACGTCGATCCCGTCGGATTCAAGTTGGTCTTCGACCAGGTGGAGGCCCTGCGCAAGGATGGCGAACGCGCCCTGTCCCGGATGGCCGATACCATCCGCCTCAAGCTGAAGGAAGCCAACATCAATGTGCTGCGCGTCGATTTCCGCATCAAGCGGATGTATTCCATCTATCAGAAGGTGGTCAAACAGAAGATCACGGTCGACCAGATGTACGACCTGCTCGCCCTCCGCATCATCACCTACTCGGTGAATGACTGCTACGCCGTCCTCGGAATCATTCACAACGCATGGCGTCCGGTGCCGGGGCGCATCAAGGATTTCATCGCCATGCCCCGCCCCAATCTCTACCAGTCGCTGCATACCACGGTCATTGCCGAAGACGGCCATCCCTTCGAAGTGCAGATCCGCACCGAAGAGATGCACAAGATGGCCGAAGAGGGCATCGCGGCGCACTGGAAATACAAGGATGGCCCCATCTCGGCCCGCGACGAGCAGCGCCTGGCCTGGCTCCGCCAGGTCGTCGAGTGGCAGCGCGAGATGGCCGATCCCAGCGAGTTCCTCTCCACCCTCAAGATCGATCTCTATCCCGAAGAGGTCTACACCTTCACCCCCAAAGGCAAGGTGGTCATTCTTCCGCGCGAGGCCACTCCCATCGATTTTGCCTACACCGTGCATACCGAGGTCGGACACACCTGCGTGGGCGCCAAGGTCAATGGCCGCATCGTTCCCCTGCGCTCCAAACTGCGCTCGGGTGACATCGTCGAGATCATGACCCAGGCCGGTCACAACCCTAGCCGCGACTGGCTGTCCATTGTGAAAAGCTCGCGCGCCCGCCAGAAGATCAAGCACTGGCTCAACATCCACCAGCGCGAGCGCGCCATTGAAATTGGCCGCAAACTGATCGAGAAGGAAGCGCGCAAGTATCGCATCGCGCTCAAGGAAATCAAGGATCCGGAGTTGCTCAAGGCCGCCCTGGAATACGGCGTTGCCAAGGTGGAAGACCTCATGGCCGGGATCGGCTACGGCAAGTACTCCGCGCGCTCGGTGCTGGCCAAGGTGCTGCCCGGCAGCAATCTGCAGCCTGGCGAGGAACAACAGGGCGTCGCCTCGGCGGTCAAGCGCGCCTTCGGTTCCGATAGCGCTGCCCTCACCGTGCGCGGCACCGACGATCTGCTCGTCTATCGCGCCCGCTGTTGTAACCCCATCCGGGGCGAGGAAATCGTCGGCTACGTGACCCGTGGCAAGGGCGTGGCCGTGCATAGCATAACCTGTTCCAACGTGCAGAACCTGATGTATGAACCCGAGCGCAAGCTGGCCGTCGAGTGGTCGCACAAGGAACCCCGCATCGCCGGCGCGCAGCCCGCCTATCCAGTCAAACTCGTGGTCTCCAGCGATGACCGCCCCGGCATGATCACCCAGATTTCAGCCGTCATCAGCGGCGAGGAGGCCAACATCCGCAACATCGAAACCAAAACCGGCGGCGCCTTCGCCACCATAGACATCGTCTTTGAAACCCGCGATGTCAGTCACCTCAACCGCATCATTACTGGCATCCGCCGCATCCAGGGCGTGCGCGACGTCGAGCGCGTCCAGAGGATGAATAACTAATCCATGTCCCGCTTCGCGAAAAGAATGCAATCGCAACCCACGGCCCTGGCCTTCCAGACCCAAACCGTCGCCGATGCCTACCTCTCCCTGCAACGCACCCAGCGCGCCCTGGTGGGGGTGCTGGCGGTCTGTGCCGCGCTCGGCATGACGGTTTTCCGGGTGCAGCCGGGAACCCTCGGCAATCGAACCTTTTTGCCCATCATTTTCTCCACCTCGCTGCTCACCTTGTCCTACGTCGTCCGCAATGCCATGGTCCTGCCCGCCCTGGCCGAACTGCGCCGCAACCCTTACAACGCACAACTGCTCAAGCGCTGGAGCCGCAACAATCTCATCGTGCTGGCCCTGTGCGGCGCGGTTGGATTGATGGGGTTTGCCATGCAGTTGCTGGGCGCGGCTACTGCCATTGCGCTCACCCTCTACGTCATTGCCATTGGCTATCTGTTTCTGCTCCGCCCCATCCGCCCCTAGCTGTTCCGGCGCCGGGCCGGACGTTTACAATGTTGTTTTCCAGAGAATTTATCTTCAAGGAGAACGACCATGCGCACAGTCATCGCCACGCCAAAAGCCCCGCAGGCCATCGGCCCCTACTCGCAGGCTATCCAGGCGAGCGGTTTCATCTTTGTCAGCGGGCAGATTCCGCTCGATCCTGCAACCCAGCAGATCGTCCAGGGCGAGGTGGCCGAACAGACCGAGCGCGTGCTTGCCAACCTGGAAGCAATTCTGCGGGCGGCAGGCAGCAGCCTGGAGAAGGTCGTGCGCACCACGGTCTATCTCAAGGACATGGGCGAATTCGCCGCCATGAACAGCGTCTACGAACGCTTCTTTCCCTTCGCGGCTCCGGCGCGTTCCACCGTCGAAGTCGCCCGTTTGCCCAAGGATGCCCGCGTCGAAATCGACGTCATCGCCCTGGCCGGGTAAAGTCGCCCGGCTTGTGCCAGGGGAACAAATCCGCCAGCGTAGCCGTATCTTCCCGGAGCAAGGTCGCGGAGGACCAGAATGGTAAGCAAAGCAATCTCCCTGGCGCTGCTGGCCGCAACCCTGGCCATTACCGGATGCAGTGTGGAAAAGAAAGGTACCAGCGGCAACGAGGATGTGAAGATTGAAACTCCGTTCGGGGGAATGAAGGTCAAGACCAACGCCGCCGTCGCCGCCGCCGAAATCGGTATCCCTGTCTATCCCGGTTCAACCCTGCTCAAAAGAGACAAAAACAACGGTGCTGCCGACATCGACATCGGCTTCGCCGGCTTCCATCTCAGCGTCCGGGCCGTTGCTTACCACACCCCGGATTCATCGGACAAGGTGCGTGCCTTCTACCGCAAGGAACTGGCCCGCTTTGGCGATGTGATCGAGTGCGCCGGGGACCGTCCCGTGGGCACTCCCGCAAAAACCAGCGAAGGCCTCACCTGCGACGAGGGCAAGCACATCACGATCCACGACGTAGACAGGCATGCGGATGCGGAGGTTGAACTGAAAACAGGAAGCAAAATGCACCAGCACATCGTCGCCATCGAGCCGCGTTCGGACGGCGTCAAGTTCGGTCTGGTCTCGCTCGACCTTCCCAGGGAAGACAAAGAAAGCAACTAAGCCGCGCTCTCCGGCGGGTGGCCCATACAAGCCCGCCGTTGGCTTGTGTGGGGTAGTTGACTTTGATCTTGCGGCGGGCGGCCCAGGTCTTGGCAGTGAGTAAGACTGACGGTGCACATCTGCCGCCGTCAGCATGACGACCAAATCGAGCGGCACAAATCAAACCGCCTACGCCTGGGATTTCGAGAACCGGCTCTCCTCGGTTACTCTGCCGAACAACGCGGGCGTGGTAAGCTTCCGCGACGATCCCTTCGGGCGGCGCATCCAGAAGAGCTGGCCCAACGCGGCTACCAACTCCACCGTGGTGAGGAATTACGTGTACGACGGCGCCAACATCATCGCCGAGTTGAATGCCTCCGGCGCCACGGTGGCTAGCTACACGCAGGGCGCAGGGATCGACGAACCGCTGGCCATGCGCCGCGGAGGCTACATCGGCTACTACAACGCCGACGGCCTCGGCTCCATCACCTCCCTTACCAACGCCAGCGCCCAGATCGTTGCCACCTATGCCTACGACAGCTTCGGTAACACGACTGCAACCGAGGAATTCTCCAACCCCTACCGCTACACCGGGCGAGAGCAGGACCCGGAAACCGGCCTCTACTACTATCGCGCCAGGTACTACGATCCAACCATCGGCAGGTTCATCTCCGAAGACCCGATGCAATTCGGGGGCAGTGGCACGAACTTTTATGCGTACGTTCGCAACAGCTCGATAAACCTGACTGACCCACTCGGCCTCTGCGACAAAAAGCCTTCGTGTTTACAGGTTTTTTGGAATGCATTCAAAGATGCGATGAATCCTTTTGGCCCAAGCCTATCAAGCTTGTCCGACCCGCTTGCAGCATATCTTTCGGCGCAACAGTGGAACGCGGCGATGGAGTATGCGGCCACGAAGGGATTGCTGTACCCGCTTAAGTCGAGTGTCTTTCGAAGTAAAATCGCTAGCTCAGCGACTACCGCTGGTGCTGGGTTCTTGATCGGCGTGGATTTGTCACTTGCCCAAGCACTCTGGGCAGAATACCAGGCCGCTGCTGCTGGGGAATGTCAATGACGGCCTCTGCACGTCGCCCTTTAACGCTCAACGTTGAGAAGGTAATGAGGAAAAGGAAAAGGCGGCTGCTCGATTTTGCTCTGTATGCCGGGATCGGGATTGGTGTCGTTACCGCCGTCATAACGGCCGCCAGCCACGGCAGCGACATGCATCGCACGATGCGTTGGGCAGGGTTTGGTACTGTGACCCTGATTCTGTTTGGAATCTTGGTGAGCGATTATCGTGCGCAGCGGAAGAACCTCAGGATGTGGATGGTCCTGGGAGGCTGCTTTTTCGTGCATGTCGTTATAGGAAGCTTACTAATATCACGGATAGAGAACATCCCGCCAATTTTGTTTGGCGTGCTTTATGTGGCGGAGCTTCCACTGCTGAGAGCGGTCGTAAAACGCTTGCTTCCGAACTGATGCCGGATCTGGCGCTGCTGTAAAGCAGCGGGTTTTTACCTTTAGCTGCCGATTGGGGGCCGTGCCGGTTTTATGGCGCGGCCCTTGCCGTCTCACCACGATTTAGGTTCTGGCCTGTCGAATGTAGGCGAGCTTGTCTTCGGCGAGGCCCTGTAGTTCCTGTTCGCTGAGACGGCCATCGCGGATGAGGTTTCGGAAGACGAGGGGCAGGACGGAGTAGCGGTAATCGTAGGTGCGGTCGATCTCCTTGCGGCGCTGGGTGAGCCAGTGCTCCAGCTCCCAGAGATCGGCGGGCTGGCTGACTCTGGCGGCGCGTTCCTTGGCTTCCTGAATGACGGCATCCAGTTCCCGCTGGAGGGCCGAGTCGAAGGCTCGGCGGGCGATGGCCTTTTCCGTCGCCGACCACTTCAGGTCGCGCATGTTGGTGTAGGCTTCGCGGGTGGCCCATACAAGCCCGCCGTTGGCTTGTGTGGGGTAGTTGACTTTGATCTTGCGGCGGGCGGCCCAGGTCTTGGCAGTGAGAAAGACTGACGGTGCCCCACATCAGCCGCCGTCAGCAGATGTGGCTCTCTGCTCCGCTTCCCAGCTCTTTTCGCAGCCACTCCACTCTGCGCCGCCAGGCCACGGCCAGCACGCAGCCAATGCTGATAAGTCCCGCGCTCAACCCAAACCACAGCCCACGCACTCCCCAGCCGCGCCCAAAGCAGAGCCATGCGCCCAGCGGCAATCCCACCAGCCACCAGCCCACCAGGTCGGTCACCATCGCAATCCGGGTGTTGCCGGAGCCGCGCAGCGCCCCGATGGCCGTCACCTGCACCCCGTCAAAGAACTGGAAGACCGCGGCGATCGCCAGCAGCCGCACTCCGATCCTGGCAACCTCCGGGTCGTAGCTGAAGATGTGTACAATCGGCAGCGGCAGCGTCCACAACACGATGGCGGAGCAACTCATGAAGCTTGCGCTCAACGCCAGTCCGCTCCAGCCGCTCACGTTGGCGGCCTGGGCGTCCCTCCGGCCAATGGCGTTGCCTACCCGCACGGACGTTGCCTGTGCCACCCCCAGCGGCACCATGAAGGTGAGTGAGACCATCAGCATGGCAATCTGGTGGGCGGAGACGGCAATCGCGCCCAGCCGTCCGGCCGCCAGCGTGCTCGCCGAGAACGCTCCCACTTCGACCGCAATCTGGGTTGCCGCCGGAGCGCCCAGGCGCACGATCCTTGCCATGCGCTCACGGTAGAACGTGCCCGCATAACGCAACAGCTTCCAGTGCTCCACCCGGTCGCGCCATGCCATGTAGCCCAGCAGCACGCACAGCATGTAGCAGCGCGCCAGCGCCGTGGAAATTCCCGAGCCGGTCGCACCCAGTGCTCGCAGCCCGAAGTGCCCGTAAATCAGCGCGTAGTTGCCCACAAAGTTGACGAGGTTCGCCGAAACCATGGCGAAGGCCACAATTCTCACCCGGTGTATTCCCTGCAGAAAAACGCGAATCGCCACAAAGCCCATCAACGCGGGCAAGCCGCAGGCCATGGCGTAGAGAAACGGAATGGTCTGGCGCACGATCTCCGGCGCAATTCCCATCGGCGCCAGCAGCCAGCCGCTGGCGGCCACCAGCACGGCGCACGCCAGGCCCAGCGGCAGCGCCAGTTGCGCCCCGGCCCACAGAGTGCGGTAGCACTGTTCGACCCGTCCCGCGCCAAAGTCCTGTGAGACCAGCGAGTCGGTGCCCAGCAGCATTCCTTCCGAGACAATGGCAAACATCATAAAAAGAGCCGAGCCCAGGCTGACCGCGGCCAGCGCCGTCGGACCCACCCGGCCGATCATCGCTATGTCCACAAAGCTCATGGACATCCACCCCACCTCGCCCATCACGATGGGCACCGCCAGGCGGAGCAGGGGAGTCATTTCGCGACGGATCTGGCGCGCCGAGGTCATCGATCTTTGATCTTTCCGTCCTGCAGAGGCAGCAAAAAGCCCCCGCCTTGGCGGAGGCCTGCGCTTTTCCCGGCTTCGCGCGGAGAGTCGTCCGCAATCCGGCGCGCCGTACTTCGATCCCCGGGTTTGGCCGCGGGCCTGCCCCGGGGCCTGACCCTGGGCTTAACCCTTTGTAACTTTGCCGCTACGCAAACAGCTCGAGCACACCCGAACCTTCTTCGTGTTCGTTGTTCCCGCAACCTTCGCCTTCACCGGATGCAGGTTCACGTTCCAGCGGCGGCGGGTCTTGTTGTTGGCGTGCGATACGTTATTGCCGAACTGCGGACCTTTGCCGCAGACTGAACAAACCTGTGCCATGTCTTACTCCAAAATTTTGGAACCGCTTGGGCTTTCGACCGCTGCACGGGTGTCCCATCGAGCCGGAACAACGTGGGGGTGCAGCATTAGGTGCAACCCAGGAAAGAAACGCGCGGAACCTGAAATGAACAAAAAGGCTGGTCGCCAAACTCTGATTCTACAAGACGCTGCCGATTTCAGCAACCCCGCGGCAACTCGTCCCCGCACCATCGTCGCGCCCAACCCTGTTCCCATAGACTAAACTATTCCTCATGACTGCACCCCAGCCCGCCTCCATCAAGGTTCACAAAACCAGTGGCACCACCATGGAAATCCTCTGGAAGGACGGCCACCAGAGCACCTACACCTTCCAGTACCTGCGCGACGCCTGTCCCTGCGCCTTCTGCAACGAGGAGCGCGAGAAGCACCACCGCCAGCCCGGCGAGCCCGCCTTACCCGCCGCCGGTGGCCCGCTGCCCATGTTCAAGCCGCAACTGCGCCCCACCGAAGTCGCCCAGGCCGGCAACTACGCCATCCGCTTCACCTGGAACGACGGCCACGAGCACGGAATCTACTCCTGGACCTACCTCCGCGAGTGGTGTCCCTGCGCCCTCTGCGACGACGTCCGCCACTCCACCGACGGCCTCCAGCACGACATCGACAACCATCCACCACGCTAAGAGCAGCGCCATGGAAACCGGCCCTTAGGAGCGCAATGAGCAAGGACAGACCGAAATTTGAACTCTCAGGGAGGATTGAGCACTACCTTGCCGTCCTGTCTAAGCTCTATGTACACGACGGTGCTCGCCAGAAGCAGGAGATTCTTGTCAATAGCCAAATCAGAGTCCAGGAAGAATGGACCTACGACAACTGGAACGGTGGAACGCACGGACACGCCCTCTTTCTGACTCTTCCAGAGCCTTTGTACCTTCGTGTGCTAAAGCAGAAAGATGATCTACGTAACGAGATCCAGAAGGACCTGAACAATCTACATGACGTACAGGACGAGTTTATCGCTGAAGTTTTCTTTGAAATGGAGAACGTTGAAGACAAGGACTGGCGCCAACAGTCAGGGCTTCTTCATTCAGCCGAATGCGCGGTGGCTCCCAGGGCAACAGAGAGAATTTGGGGAGATGGTGGTTTTCGCATCTTTCTGAGCCACAAAGCTGAGGTGAAGAAGGAGGTCGCAGCGTTGAAGTCAGCTCTGGGATCCTTCGGAGCCACTTGCTTTGTTGCCCACGAAGATATCCACCCAACAGCGGAGTGGCAGAATGAAATAGAAAATGCTTTAGCTTCGATGAATGCGTTTGTAGCGCTCCTGACCAAAGGGTTTCACGACAGCCTGTGGACTGACCAAGAGGTTGGATTCGCCATAGCCAGGAAGGTTCCGATCATCGCGGTGAAACTGGGGCTCGATCCATATGGATTCATTGGCAAGTTTCAGGCACTCTCTTCCGACTGGGAACACGCCCCGGTGAAGATAGCAAAACTGCTAATTAAGCAGCCTATGATGTTGGAGGCCTTTATCAAAGCTCTGCCGAGATGTTCCAGCTTTGAAGAGGGCATAACGATTTCTGAAGTATTTTCTGAGATTGAGACGCTCACGCCGGAACAGGCCGACGAAATGATGTCCTGCTTCAACAGGAATACCGACCTTCGTGGCAGCTGGGGGTTCAACGGAAAGTACCCAAGCCGGTATGGGGACGGGTTAGCTCCACTTCTCTCTAAGGTCACAGGCAGGAAATATATGATTAGGGCTGACGGCGACATGGAACGGAGAAAATAATTTCGCGCCGCTGTGTTGAACGCGGTGCTTTCAAACAGTCCGAATTCGCCCCGTTCCCTTCGGCGCGCTCACCCCACCAAACCTGTTAGTCTTTTCCTAGGCCCTTGCGACCGCTTTTTCTCCTATGGATTTTCTCTCCAAGCTCAATCCGCAGCAGCGTGAAGCGGTGGAAACCGTGCGCGGCCCCGTGCTCATTCTGGCCGGCGCGGGCTCGGGCAAAACCCGGGTTATCACCTATCGCATCGCCTACCTGGTCGAGCATGAGAACGTCGCCCCGGACCGCATCCTGGCCGTCACTTTCACCAACAAGGCCGCTGCCGAAATGGCCAGCCGGGTACAGGAACTCATCGGCCAGCACTCGCTCGCCAAGCCCGCCATCAGCACCTTTCATTCCTTCTGCGTGCGCATGTTGCGGCGCGACATCAACGCCCTCCAGATCAACGGCAAAGGTTACACCCGCGACTTCGTCATCTACGATGAGGCCGATCAGCAGCAGCTCGTCAAGACGGCCATCAAGCGTCTCGGCATCGACGACAAAAAGCTCACCCCGCGCAGTGTGCTCTCGCTCATCTCCTCGGCCAAAAACCATATGCAGGACCCGCAGGAAATGTATCTGAACTCAGCCGAGCCCAAGATGGAGCGCATCGCGCACATCTACAAGATTTACAAGGACGAGCTGCTCAAGGCCAACGCCATGGACTTCGACGACCTATTGCTGGAGAGCGTCCGTCTGCTCAAGGCTGACGCCGCCACGCGCGAAAAATATCAGCGCCGTTTCCAGTACATGCTGGTCGATGAGTACCAGGACACCAACCGTCCGCAGTATGAGATCATGTGCGCCCTCGCCGGAACCCATCACAACCTCTGCGCCGTGGGCGACGAGGATCAGTCGATCTACTCCTGGCGCGGCGCTGACATCAACAACATCCTCGACTTCGAAAAGAATTTTCCCGAGGCAAAAATCATCCGCCTCGAGCAGAATTACCGCTCCACCCAGCCCATTCTCCAGGCCGCCTCGGCCGTGGTCGCCAACAACGTCCAGCGCAAGGGAAAAAACCTCTGGACGGCGCGCGAGGGTGGCAGCAAGATCGGCTTTTACGACGCGCCCGACGGCGAGAACGAGGCGCTGTTTGCCGCCGACTTCATTGCACGCTGGTTCCAGTCGCGCGCGGCTCAGGGCCAAGCGCCCGCGGCCGGCAGCATAGCGTTACCCGTCGCGGAAAACAAGTGCGCCATCCTCTACCGCACCAACTCCCAATCGCGCCTGCTGGAAGAAGCTCTGCGCCGCTACAACCTCAACTACAACGTCGTCGGAGGCTTCAGTTTCTACGAGCGCGCCGAGATCAAGGATATGATCTCCTACCTCAAGCTCATTCTGAATCCCGACGACTCCGTCGCCCTCATGCGCGTGGTCAACACCCCGGTCCGCGGCATCGGCAAGACGACCATGGAAACCGTCGAGCGGGTGGCGCTGGAAACCAATCTTTCGCTCTGGGGAGCCTTGCAGCAGGTGGTCGAGCGTCGCCTGCTGCCGGCCCGCGCGGTCGCAGCCCTGGCCAGCTTCCGCGATCTGATTCTCGATGCGCGAGCCCTGGTCTACGGCGGCTTTGCCGAGCGCATGGACGCCACCGCCGCCGGCTCTTCCACCCAGCCTTCCGCAGCGTCCTCCGCCAGCCCGGCTGCCGCACCCGCGCAGCCGCCGGATGCCGCGTTCAACCCCCAGCACGGCTTCCAGTTCGGCGACGCCGATGACAGCTTCGATCCCAGCCAGTTCGCCTGGACCTCAGACGGAGACGCAACCGGCTTCGACCCCGAGGCCACCGGATTTTCGCCCGGCGCATTCGAAGCAGAGCCCGCCGCACTCGCGGAAGAAAATGCCGATGAGCCCGAGCCCGCACAAAATGTCTCCACCGCCGAGTTGCTCAAGTTCCTCATCGACCGCACCAAGTACATCCAGCTCCTCGAAGCCGAGGACTCGCCTGACGCGCAGTCGCGCATCGAAAATCTCAAGGAGCTCAGCAACGCCGCCATGGACTCGCGCGACCGCGGCGAAAGCATCAGCGACTTCCTCGATCACGCCGCCCTGGTCAGCGATGTCGATCAGTATGACGACTCCCAGCAGATCACCCTCATGACCCTGCACGCGGCCAAGGGACTGGAGTTTCCCCTCGTCTTTCTCGTCGGCATGGAGGAGGGTCTGTTCCCGCACTCGCGCACCCTGCTGTCGCCCACTGAGATCGAAGAGGAGCGCCGTCTCTGCTACGTCGGCATGACCCGTGCCATGGATACTCTCATCCTCAGCCGCGCCCACTACCGCCGCCGCTATGGCACCGATTCCCCCGAGCCCTCGACGCCTTCGCGCTTCCTCGAAGAGATTCCCATCGAACTGTTCGAGGATGCCGGCTCGCCTGGAAAAATCAAAGGCTCTACGCCGCGTTTCCAGGAGTATGGCTCGGCCCACTACGACTATGAAAACGAGGATCAGTCCGCGGCGTCGAACTGGGGCAGGGCCGCCCGCCCGAAGAGCGCGCCCAAAACCTCCTACACCGGTCCGGCCTACAACTCCATTGACAACATCGCCGAGTTTTTCGCCTCGCGCGGCAAAAAGTTTTCCCGTCCCCAGATGGCTCTCGAACCGCCCTCCGGCGGCCGCCGCTTGCGCAAGGGAGACCGTGTCCGCCATCCGAAATATGGCGAAGGAGTGGTCTTTCATCGCGAAGGCGATGGGGATGAGGCCAAGGTTACGGTACAATTTCATAGTTCCGGTTTGAAAAAGCTCGTCGAGAAATACGCCCAGCTCACCAAGACGTGAGCAACCGGCAAACCGGCGAGTGTCTTTGCAACCGCCTCGGCCGGGATCGCGCCATTCGGAACCGGCACAACCTGGAAGCAGTTGCGCCCGTGGCCCCAGCGGCGGCATTGGCCGCATACTCCGCCGCGAAGCACCGCCGATCACGGCCCTACCGCGCTCACGCGCAGAATTGATTCGCAAAGGAAACCCGAAAAATGCCCAACACCACCGCACTCCCCAAGGAAGAACGCAAAGAGAAGAAACGCGCAGCGCGCAAGAAGGCAGCTCCCAAGGTTGCCCGCACCCACGAACGCGGCGCGGCCAAACGCAAGGTCAAAAAGGCCGTGCGCGGCACCTCCAAGCGCTAACCAGGCGCCTGCGGCCGGCACGGCATCGGTTGCCGCCTACCCGGCCGTAAAGCTCCATCCGTATCCCGATCCCCGCGGCCACTTCCCGCGCGAGCAAGTTTTCGCGTAGGTGGTGGCCGCTTTGCTTGCTATCATGATCTGGAAAATCCAACCACATTCCCACGGTCTCACTTGTTAGCCGGGAAGCAGGAGCAATCCGCTGGCGAATCAACTTTTTGCCCGTAAGTCGATCGACAGGCTTATTTCCGAGGCCGCCGAACCCGGCCACCAGCTTAAGAAAACCCTCGGCCCCTGGTCGCTGACCGCGCTCGGCATCGGCGCCATCATCGGCTCGGGAATCTTCGTCCTCACCGGAACCGCCGCTGCCGGCGAACATTTCGAAGCGCCTTCCATCCTCCATGCCCAGGTCATGGACATCTTCTGGAACCTGGCCAGCCACGGCAACATCCACGGCGCGCTCATGCATGGCCGTCCCCCCGCCGGCCCGGCCATCGCCATCTCGTTCATCCTCGTCGCCATCGCCTGCTCGTTCGCCGGACTCTGCTACGCCGAGCTGGCCTCCATGATCCCCATCGCCGGCTCGGCCTACACCTACAGCTACGCCACCCTCGGCGAGATCTTCGCCTGGATCATCGGCTGGGATCTTATCCTCGAATACGCCGTCAGCAACGTCGCCGTCTGCGTCGGCTTCGCCGGATACCTCAAGGCGCAACTGGGGCAATTCGGACTCATCCTGCCCGAACGCTGGTCCTCACCCGTCTGGGCAGACGGCAAGTGGACCGGCGCCTACTTCAACGTGCCCGCCTTTCTCGTCGTCATGATCCTCAGCTGGCTGCTGGTGCGCGGCGTGCGTGAATCCGCCGGCGTCAACAACGCCATGGTCGCCATCAAGATCGCCGCCATTGCGCTGTTCCTCGTCGTCGGCGGCAACCTGGTGCACAAGTCCAACTGGGTGCCATTCGCGCCCTCGGGATTCAGCGGCGTCCTTACCGGCGGCGCCATCGTTTTTTTCACCTACATCGGTTTTGACTCGGTTTCCACCGCCGCCGAGGAATCGCGCGACCCGCAAAAAGACATACCTTTCGGCATCATCGCCTCGCTCGTCGTCTGCACCATCCTCTACGTCGGCGTGGCCCTGGTGCTGCTCGGCATGATGAAGTATTCCGTCTTCGGCTCCGGCGCCGCTGCGGAAGCCCCCGTGGCTTACGCCCTGCAGCAGCTCGGCGCCCGTCCCATCTGGCGCTCCGTAATCATCATCGGCGCGCTCATGGGCATGTTGAGTTCGCTGCTGGTCTTCCAGTATGGCCAAACGCGCATCTGGTTCGCTATGTCGCGCGACCGCCTGCTGCCGTCGTTTTTCTCCCGCATCCATCCCCGCTTCAAAACGCCCCACTGGTCCACCTGGATCGCTGGCCTTGCCGTCGGTTTGCCCTCAGGACTGGTCGATATTGGCGACGCCGCCGACCTCTCCAACATCGGAACCCTGTTTGCTTTCGTGCTGGTCTCCTTCGGCGTCATCCTGCTGCGCCGCAGCCAGCCGGAGCGTCCCCGCGGTTTCCGGGTTCCCTGGGTGCCGTTTTTCCCCATCATGTCCATCGTTCTCTGCGGCGGCCTAATGACCGGCCTCACGGTCATCACCTGGATTCGCTTTTTCGTCTGGCTCGGCCTTGGCCTGCTCATCTACATCGGCTACAGCCGCCACCGCAGCGAGTTCGCCGGCCAGAGATAGAATAAACGTCAGCTCTCTCGGCAGTGGATGGAGGCAGAAACGATGAAGCAAATCGGTTTGTGCGTTGTCCTAATCGCAGCGACGTTATGCCAAAGCCAAGACATTCGATCTAAAGTACGAACCAATCCGCCATCTGAGCAATCCGTGAATTTGATTGATCCTGATTCAGGAGCTTTTGGCATTGCGTTCGGAACCAGCGAAGATGAGGTAATTGCGAAGTTGGCAGGTGGCCCATATCTGCGTCGTGCCTTTCGACGCAAATGTGGGGAAGCAATATCCTCGCGCTATCCCCAGGATCACCAAGTGTTTAGAATCCCCCGCGCCCCACTGTCCCAATCCCTATGAACCGATCTCCCGCGCATAAAACACATGCACCGAGCAGTTCGTAATCGGCTTGCGGACGTCGGACGCGAGCAGTGTATAGAGCAGCTTGATCACTCCGCCATGGGTAACGGCCGCCAGGTCCCGGCCACCGGCAATCTCCTGCGCACTTTGCACGAACTCCTTCACCCGGGCCGTCACCTCCTCAACCGACTCTCCGCCGTACGGCCGGTAATCGTAGGCCATCAGATCGACATCCAGATGCCGCAGGTCCTTGCCCGTCTCGGCCTCTATCTCGGCCCAGCTCTTTCCGCTCAGCGAGCCGAAGTTTCTCTCGCGCAGGTTGGCGTCCAAGATAATCTTGCAGGGGTGCTTGGCGGCGATCGCTTTCGCCGTGTTGGCGGCGCGCAGCAGCGGCGAGCTGACGATCAGCTCGAATTCCTCATTCAAGCCGTTCGCTACGGCAAGCGCCTGCTCCCGGCCCTTGGCGGTCAGGTCGTCGTCCACCCACCCCGTGAGCCTGTTCTCAAGGTTCAGCGCGGTCTCGCCGTGTCGAATGGCAATGATTCTCATAAAATGCAGCTCGTCGAGTGCTCAGGATTCTACCTATCAAATATAAACTTCACTAGAATGATCGGGTGACCACCGACTTCATCACCCGCCTGCCCAAGGCCGAACTCCATCTCCATCTTGAAGGCTCCGTCGATCCGCTGACTCTCAGCCAGCTCAGCCAGAAGCACAACACGCCTTTTCCGTGGGCCAGTAACCGCTACCAACCGCAGCCCAACTCGCACCTTCCGCTCACCGTGGCCGAGGCTGCCGCGCTCTACAACTACACGGATTTCACCGGCTTCCTCCTGGCCTTCAAGTCGGTCACCGAGCGCCTGCGCGATCCCGAGGACTTTGAGCTCATCACCTACCGCCTCGTCGAAAAGCTTGCCGCCCAGGGATGCCTGCACGCCGAGGTCTTCGTCAGCGTCGGCGTCATCTTCTGGCGCGGCCAGGAGTTCGATCCGCTTTTCGAGGGCATGGAGCGCGGACGCCGGCGCGCGGAAAAAGATTTCGGCACCACCCTCTACTGGATCTTCGACGCCGTCCGCCACTTCGGCCCCGAAGAAGGCGAAAAGGTTCTCGCCAAGGCCATCCAGCACCGCGCCCGCCAGCCCCAGGACAGTAGTGTCATCGGCATCGGCATCGGCGGTGACGAGCGCATTGCCGCTCCCGAGCTTTTCGTCCAGGTCTACGCCCAGGCTGCCCGCGCCGGTCTGCGCCTCAGCGTTCATGCCGGAGAGACCGTCGGCCCCGCCTCCATTTACGGCGCGCTCGACGCGCTCAAAGCCGAGCGCCTCGGCCACGCCCTCCACGCCGCCGACGATCCCGCGCTCCTCGCCCGCCTCATCCGCCAGCAGGTGCCGCTCGAGCTCTGCGTCACCTCCAACCTGCGCACCAGTTGCTGCCCAGAGCTCTCCGCCCATCCCCTGCGGCGCTATTTTGACGCCGGCGCCCTGGTCACCCTCAACACGGATGATCCCGCGATGTTTCAAACGACACTTGTGCGCGAATACCAGTTGGCGCAAGATGTTTTTGGGTTTACCAATGAGGAGTTGCGCCAGCTTGCCGCCAATTCCTTCCGTGCCTCATGGCTACCGGAAGCGCGCAAGCGAGAGCTGTTGAATTTGCTCTGAAGGACTCAGAAATCGCCACGATGACCAAGCCCCTGCACATCGGAATCGTCGCCTGCTCGGCCGAAGGCGCCGCGCTCTGTTACCGCACCATCTGCACCGAAGCTCCATCCCTGCTGGGCCGCTTCGTGCATCCGGAAGTTTCCATGCACACCCACTGCCTGCGCGACTATATGCAGGCCATCGAGTGCGACGACTGGGGCGGGGTCGCCGAACTCATGCTTGACTCCGCCCGCAAGCTCCAGCTTTGCGGCGCCCAGTTTCTCATCGCGCCAGACAACACCATTCACCGCGCCTTCGCCCAGGTCGCCCAGGCTTCGCCGCTTCCCTGGCTGCACATTGCCGAAGAGGTCGCCCGCGCCGCCCGCGATCACGGCTTCCACCGCCTCGGCATTACCGGAACCCGCTACACCATGGAGGGCCCGGTTTATCCCGAAGTGCTCGCCCGCTACGACATCGGCTACCAGATCCCGTCGCCCCTCGACCGCTCCCGCATCGACCAGATCATCTTCGACGAACTGGTCAACGGCATTTTCCGCTCGGATTCCCTCGGCGTCATCAGCGTTGCCATCAGCCGGATGAAGGCCTCGGGTTGCGACGCCGTCGTTCTAGGCTGCACCGAACTGCCTCTGCTCATCGGCAATGAATCCTCGCCGCTGCCAGTGCTTGACTCTACCCGCCTGCTCGCCCGCGCCGCCATCCGCCACTCCATCACCGCCCGCGTCGCGCCCTGATCCCTGCCGTCCTGCTCGCATGAAAAGGCTCCCCAATGGGGAGCCCAGTGCCAGCGGCCGGAGCGGCGGATTCTGCCGCGTACCCGCCCGAACCCAAGCTGCTTTTCCTCAGCCGCTACATCGACCCCAGCGCCGCCGCTCCCAGCTTGAACAGAAACACCATGGAAAAGATTGTGGCGAATGCCGTGCCCGTCTTCACCTTGAGCCGGCTCAACTGCGCAATGCCCACCGCCAGCAGGAATATCTGCCACAGGGTGAACACGTCAAAGGCGCCCAGCAGCGTCTTCACGAAGGGCATCGTCCCGGGAACAAAATAGCCCAAGCTCGTCGCCACCGGGTACTTCAAATCGAACGCGCCCGGCTCCACGAAGAAAAGCACCACGATCGTCAGCAGGGTGCTCAGGATCGACGGCAGGAAGCCGTACGCCGTGACCCCCATCAGCTCCTTGAAGCTCAGTTTCGTGCCGAAGCCGAAGTTGAACAATCCCAGCAACACCCCGGCCACCACCACCAGGGCGATCAATGCCGTCACCGGGGACAGGTAGCCCATGACACGGGCGCTGGTCTCCTGGATCTTCATGATCTTTTCCCGCTGTTCCGGCGCCATCTTGTCCATCTTTTCGGCGGACTTCGGGTTCGCCTGGATCTGCGTCTCCATCACCTGGCCCCAGCCCACCCTCTTGTCCAGGGCATAGACAAACGCAATGGAAGCAACCGAGATCAGCAGCCACGGCACCCACCAGCTAGCGTTCCGGCGAAGGTCCGCCATGGTTCTGGAAGGCGCGGTGAAGGTGTACAGCAATCGCTGCGCTTCACTCAGCGCGGGCGTTGCATCCTCGGGCAGGGCAGCGGTGCTCATGGAATTCTCCCAATCATGCATGCGGCTTGCGGGCAACTGTTACAAATGTAACAAACGCAACAAATGCGGCAAACAGCCCGGCGCGCCAGCGAATTTCCCTCGTCCCATCCTCGGGCTGCGGGTCCATCTTCACGGCGGCGTCCTTACTCAGCTCCGCCCATTGCTACGAGGAGTGGTCGTGAACAATCCGCCAGCCCTGGCTGAACTTTTTCAGCACCACGGTGAACAGCCCCCTGCGCTTGGTTCCGTCCCTCATGGTGAGCTGCCAGTGGCCGCGGACAAAGGCGGCGTCCGGGCCCAGCATCTCCACTCGAAGGCCGCTGAACTTCAGCTTGCCCATCTCCTTGTCCTTGCCCACGTAGGCGGTGCGATAGCGCTGGTAGGCTGCCTCCCAGCCGGCCGATTCATTATCCCCGGCGAAAAATGTCAGCTCCGGCGAGTGCCAGTACCCCTGCATGTATCCCTTCAGGTCGCCGTGATTCCAGGCCGCCACCTGCGCTCCCAGCTCCGCGCGGATCGCCGTCTCCGGCGCCGCCGCCTCTGGTGCCGCCGCGGTTTGGGCCGCCAGCATCGAGCCTAAAAGCAACAGAATTCCCGTGATTCCCGCCAATTTCCCCATTTCGTTCTCCGCATTCCCCTCCGGCCGCGCCGCCCGGGCCGCGCCCTCGCGCCCATCCCCGCCGCAACCCGTCCAGCCCGTATCGCAGTACTATCTCCGCACTGTCTTCCGTTTCCGGCAATACTTTCGCTTGCCGTTCTCTCCGCACTCCGATACAGTTTTTTGCTTATGGCCAAACAGGTTCCCATCGGCGCCAAAGGTACGGCGGAGGAGCGTGTGCAGTTCGAGCACACCCTTACCGCGCATCATCATCAACTTCCGCCCGTCTATTCCACGCCGGACATGATCCGCCTGATGGAATCGGCCGGCTTTCACGCCCTGCTGCCCTTCTGCGAGCCCGGCGAAATGTCGGTCGGCACGGCCATTCAAGTCGAGCACCGCGTCCCGGTCGGAATCAACGCCGTCGTTCGTGCCATCGCCGAGGTCGAATCCATCCAGGGCCGCTTCTACCGGATTCACGTCGCCGCCTTCGAGGGAAAGCGCGAAATCGGCGCCGGAACCATCACCCGTGCCATCGTCCGGGTGGATGATTTCATGAAGAAGCACGACATCCCGAAGCCATAATTCTTCATCGGCCAGGAATTTTCTGAATCCCGTACTACGGGTGCGGCATCGAAACAACTGTCCTGTATGTGTTTGAGCGACCTCGTTTCCTGGGCTGTCCGTGGGGCAACCCAGGAAATCTTTTTGTGCCCCACAACTCCCGCCTGCATCTTCCCCTAGCGTCCGTTCAGCAGCATCTCCCGCACTCCTGCCACGGTGATTTCCGGTTCCCCCGTCAGCATCACCGGTTCCACCACCGAGTTGAACACCAGGCTCTGCATCCCCATTTGTTTCGCTGCCTCGGTGTTCTCCTTCTTGTCGTCCAGGAACAGCGCCTCGTGCGGCTCGCAGCCCAGCCTCCGGCAGGCCAGCCGGTAAATCTCCGCGTCCGGCTTTACCATCCCCACCTCGCAGGAGTAAATCTGCACGTCGAACTCGTCCAGCCACTTGAGCTTCCCGCGCATCGCCGCCAGCATCCGCTTCTCCATGTTGCTCAGGATTCCCGTCTTGTAGCCGGCCTGTTGCAGGTCGCGCGCCAGTTGCACCACCTCTGGGCTCTCGTTGGTCCACTGCCAGTTGTCGTGCTCACTCAGCTCCAGCGCTTCGGCCGCGCTGATCTGGCGGTTGCAGTCTTTGCCCACCTTTTGCCAGTAGGCGACGTAGTCCTCCAACCCCCGGTCCATCTGCGGGCGATTGTCATGGTAAGCCTGCTGCAGTTCCAGCGGCGTTTTCCCAAATCTCGTGCTCATTCCCTGCCACTGCTCCGGCGTCGGCGGCAGCGAAAGAACTTTTCCATAGTCGAAGATGACAGCTTTCAGTGTATGCATACCTGAAATCCTACACGTTCCGCGCCTTCCATGGCAGTCACTCCAATGCCGGCTGCCACGGCTTCGCGCCCCATTCTGGCTCCCGCTTCCGCACCCCTGCTTTACAATCAAATCTCCATGTCTTTTTCCTTTCAGCTTGAAGCCACTTGCGGCGCGGCCCGCGCGGGCCGCTTCATCACCCCTCACGGCGAGGTCTGCACTCCCGTTTTCATGCCCGTCGGCACCCTGGCCACGGTCAAGGGCGTGCCGCAGGATGTCCTCGACGACCTTGACGTGCAGATTCTGCTCAACAACACCTACCATCTCTACCTGCGTCCCGGCGTTGAGACCATCCGTCAGCTTGGCGGGGTGCAGAAGTTCATGGCATGGCACAAACCCATCCTGACCGATTCCGGTGGTTTCCAGGTCTTCAGCCTCAGCGATCTGCGCAAGCTCACCGAGGACGGCGTCCAATTCCGCTCCCACCTGGATGGCTCCCTGCACTTTTTTTCGCCGGAAACCTCCCTGGCCGCCGAGATCGGCCTCGGCGCCGACATCATCATGGCCTTCGATGAGTGCACCGAATTCCCCGCCACCTATGAGCGTGCCCGCCAGTCCATGGAGATGACCGCCCGCTGGGCTCGCCGCAGCAAGAATTATTTCGAGGCTCACAAACTCGAGGTTCCCTGGTCCGAGGAGAAAACCCGCCAGTTCGGCAGCGAGCAGTCCCAGGCCCTGTTCGGAATCGTGCAGGGCGGCATGTACCCCGATCTGCGCCGCGAATCGGCCAACCGCACCGTTGACATCGGCTTTTCCGGCCACGCCATCGGCGGCCTCTCGGTCGGCGAGCCCCGCGAAAAAACCTGGGAGATCCTCAGTCAGACCATTCCTTTGCTCCCCGCCGACAAGCCCCGCTACGTCATGGGCGTCGGAACGCCGGAGGAAATCGTCGAATACGTGCGCCTCGGGGTTGACATGATGGATTGCGTCCTGCCCACCCGCGCCGCCCGCCACGGCCTGCTTTTCACCAGTCAAGGTAAATTGAATATTAAAAATGCACGCTACGCCCGGGACGAAAACCCCATCGACCCGGAATGCCGCTGCAAGGTCTGTACCCGCTATTCGCGCGCCTATCTCCGTCACCTTTACGCTTCGCAGGAGGTGCTCGCCCAGGTGCTCAACACCGTGCACAATCTCACGCATTACCTTGACATCATGCGGCGCGTCCGAGAGACTATCATTTCAGGGGAGTTTGCAATTGCCCGTTCGGCGGTTTGAAGCCGGGCCCGTGCCTTGGCCGGTCAACAGGTTTTTTGCTGCCTGGTTTGCGTCTCCGCGCGTTGCCATGTGTGGAACCTGATTTTCGCGGTACGCTGAACTCCCAGATACCTGAAGATACCTGGTACGAACGTGGATTCCTCGTGTACTCAAAGGTGTGTCCCACCCTGCGAGTGTCCCGCTCGGGTTCAGGGAAACATAATTTCTACGCCGCGCGCCGCCTTGCGGGCGCCGGTCGGCGGCGGGAGAACAAAGAATGATCGCTCAATTCGCATGCCTCGTCTTTCAGCAGGCCGGGGCAGGACTGACTTCAATCCTGATGATGGCAGGCATCTTTGTCATCTTTTATTTCCTCCTCATAATGCCGCAGCAGAAACGGCAGAAAAAGTGGCAGCAGATGCTTGCCGATCTCAAGGCCGGCGACCGCGTCACCACCACCGGGGGCGTCATCGGCATCATTCTTTCCATCCGCCAGGGCGAGGGCAACGACAGCGGCAGCATCGTGCTCCGCGTCGCTCCAGACAACCTGAAAATTGAAGTTGCTCGCAACGCTATCGCATCGGTCACCGTCGACGATGGCGCAAAGAAATCTTAGGCGGTCGCGGTTTCCATGAAGAAAAACCTGCTCTGGAAAGTCGTACTCATCTTCGCTACCTTGATCCTGTTCATCTGGGGAATCTTTCTCGGAACCGATCCCGAGAAGAGCATGGATGCCATCAAGGCCCACGGCCTCGTCGCCGGCGTTCAGCAAAACATTCACCTCGGCCTTGACCTTCGCGGCGGAACCCACCTGATCCTCCAGGTTCAGGTCAACGACGCCGTCAACGCTGAAACCGATCAGACCATCGAGCGCCTCAAGGATGCCCTGAAGAAGAAAAATATCGCCTATGGCGACATCCTCAAGCTCGATCCCGTCGCGGCTCCTCAGACCGTCACCCTGCGTGGCGTTGACATCACCGCAGCGGGCGATCTCCGCTCCCTCGTTTCCGACCAGTTTGGCGAATACGACCTGGTCTCAGGCGCTGAAAACTCCTGGACCGTCGTCCTCAAGCCAACCGTTCTGGATTCGCTCAAGAAGCGCGCCGTCGAGCAGGCCATCGAAACCATCCGCAACCGTATTGACCAGCTTGGCGTCTCCGAGCCGGTCATCCAGGAGCATGGCCTGGGCGACTACCAGATCCTCGTCCAGCTTCCCGGCGTAGACGATCCCGCCCGCGTCAAGGAAGTCATGCAGTCCACCGCCATGCTGGAAATCCGCCAGGGACTCGACAACGGCCGCGCCTACAACAGTGAGCAGGAGGTTCTTGCCGCCCACAACGGCATCCTTCCCTCCGACGCCGTCATCATCAAGGGCAAAAGCATTGGCAGCAAGACTGCCGCCAACGAAAACGGCGACGTCTTCTATCTCATCAGCCGCGTCTCGGCCGTCAGCGGCCGCGATCTCCGCTCCGCCGAAGCCGGACATGAAGAAACTGGCCGTCCCGACGTGAGCTTCACCCTGACTCGCGACGGCGGCGACCGCTTCTACAACTTCACCTCCCAACATGTCGGCGAGCCTCTGGCCATCGTCCTCGACGGCAAGGTGCAGGAGATTGCCAACATCAAGGAGGCCATCCGCGACACCGGCCGCATCTCGGGTTCCTTTACCGAGCAGCAGACCAAGGATCTTTCCATGGTCCTGCGCTCCGGCGCCCTGCCTGCCTCCATCAAGTATCTGGAGGAGCGCACCGTCGGTCCCTCGCTCGGAGCCGACTCCATTCATGAGGGCATCCGCGCCGCCATGGTGGGCATGATCGCCGTGCTGGTCTTCATGCTGGTCTATTACCGCTTCGCCGGCATCAACGCCGATCTTGCGCTGATCCTGAACCTGGTCATCCTGCTCGGATTCCTCGGCTTCTCCGGCGCCACCCTCACCCTGCCCGGAATCGCCGGTCTCATTCTCACCGTCGGCATGGGCGTCGATTCCAACGTGCTCATCTTCGAGCGTATTCGCGAAGAGCTGCGCGCCGGAAAGACTCCGCCCTCGGCCGTCGAGCAGGGCTTTGGCCATGCCTGGTTGACCATCGTCGATACTCACGTCACCACCATTGTCTCGGCCGCCATTCTGTTCCTGTTCGGAACCGGTCCGGTCAAAGGCTTCGCCGTCACCCTGACCTTTGGTCTGCTGGCGAACCTGTTCACCGCCGTCTTCGTCTCGCGCACCATTTTTGACAGCATCCTCAACCGCCATCAACGCGGCGAGGCGCTCTCGATCTAGTTCCTGGGCGGAATTCCGGCGCTTTCCGGGTCCCGCCGCAAAAGGTTCGATGCAAGGTTTCGCAGTTTCTGCGATGCCCAAGAAATTCAGAGGAGCCCGCGCTTCTCGGGTAGAAGGCTTCCACAGTGGAACTGTTTGGCAGCACCAATATCGATTTCCTCGGCAAGAAGTGGTTCTTTCTCGCCCTCTCGCTGATCTTCTCCGTCGCCGGCGTAGCTTCCATGCTCTTCTGGCATCACGTTCCGCTGGGGATTGACTTCCGCGGCGGCACCGTCGTGGACGTCAAGTTCACCGCAACTCCCAACGTGGACGCCATCCGCGCCGATCTGGATCGCGCCGGCCTCAAGAACGCCACCATTCAGGCCGATACCCGCCCCGGCAGCAATGAGCTGCTGATCAAGCTCGACATCCGCGAGACCAGTGAGCAGGCGCTCGATCAGGGCAAGGAAGACATCGTCAAGGCCCTGCAGACCGCCGCCGAGCCCGGCAAGAGCGACCTCAACAACACCGGCTCTACCTCGCTGCAGGATTACCTGCTCAAGGCCGACCCGCTCCATCTCGGAACCGATGCCCCAGCCCAGTACGGCCAGATCGCCCGTACCATCGTCGATTTCCGCGACAAAACCCGCGGCGGCGTGCTGAACTCCGTCGCTGACGTCAGCGCGCTCGTCCCAGCCCCGGTTCTCCAGTCTCTCCAGCAGGATTTCTTTACCTCGAACTTCGGGGTGCGCAACGTTGACATCGTCGGCCCCCAGGTGGGCGCCCAACTCCGCAAACAGGCGATCCTGGCGACGCTCTATTCGCTGCTCGGCATGCTGGCCTATCTCTGGTTCCGCTTCGAGCTCATTTACGGCGTGGCCGCCGTCGTTGCCTGTTTCCATGACACCCTGATCACCGTCGGCGCATTCTCGCTGCTCAATACCGAGATCTCGCTGACCGTCATCGCCGCCATCCTCACCCTGGTCGGCTACTCCATGAATGACACCATCGTCGTATTCGACCGCATTCGTGAGAACATCAAGCTGTTACGCAAGGATTCCCTGACCGAAATCGTCAACAAGAGCATCAACCAGACCCTGAGCCGGACCGTCCTGACCAGCGGACTTACCTTCCTCACCGTCCTGGCCCTGTTCCTGTTCGGAGGCGAGGTTCTGCACGGGTTTTCGCTCGCCCTGGTCATCGGGATTATAATTGGGACTTACTCGTCCATCTTCATCGCCGCCCCCATGCTGGTTGCCTATCAGCAGTGGCGCGGTCAGAAGTCCGTACCCGGAGCGGCAGCTTCTTCGTCCAACAGCGAAGGCCGCCGCTACAAAACGCCTGCAAAGGCGTAGCAAGCGTTGTAAAGAAACCTGGGTGCGGCCGGTGGATTGGCCGGTTGCCCGCCTTCCCGTTTCCCGGAGCCGCGCCCCTGACCCGCTTGTCTCAGGCGCCGGGCTCCTGGTTCCACGGAGGGTGCGTTAGCAGGCATCATTTTTTTTGCCGTTTGTACCCGATTCCGGGAGCAAATCCTTCGCTCCCGGTGTCTATTGAAATAGTAGGACGGAGATCTGGCTTATGTTTGAAGACAGCCTTCTGGAATCTGGCGGAAGAAATTCGAGACCGTACGGGAATACCCTCATAGTCCTCGTAGCGATCGCGGGAATCGTTGTGAAACTGCTCAACATTCAGTCCCTCATACTTTCCATGTGGGTTTGGGGCGCGTGGGTAGCGGTTGCGATCGCAATGGCATTCTATGTATGGGGACTCTGGCCCGTGGTATCGTTTGGCCTCCAGGCTCTCCTGGTTGGCGTGCTCGTGTTGATTCCCCTGATCTATACTGAAGCGCTCCCCAAGCAACAGTTAATGGGTTACCTGGTTGCGCCGCCGCCGCCGCCGCCGCCACCACCGCCGCCCGCTGCCGCCCCGGTGATCAAGGCAGCCAAACCGATGACGGAAATCGACAACGGGCAACTCAAGGCTCCCACCGCGATTCCTAAGAAGATTGCGATGATTAAAGAAGATGAATCCGCGTCCAACAGCGGTGGCGTAGTCGGTGGCGTGGTTGGCGGCGTACCCGGAGGCCAGGCTGGAGGCGTCCTCGGAGGCGTGCTCGGCGCAATCGCTTCCTCGGCTCCCACGGCCGTTCCCAAGGCAGCCACTCCGCAGCGGGTCAAAGTTTCCGCCGGTGTCACCCAGGGACTTCTGATCCGCAGGGTTCAGCCGATCTATCCTCCGCTGGCCAAGCAGGCCCGCATTCAGGGTACGGTTGTACTGCAGGCTGTCATCGGCAAGGACGGCTCCATTGAGAATCTGCACGCCGTCAGCGGTCACCCCATGCTCATCCAGAATGCTATCGACGCCGTCCGCCAGTGGAAGTACAAGCCGTACTTCCTTAACGGCGAGCCTGTCGAAGTGGATACGCAGGTAACTGTAAACTTCACCCTGGCAGGCGGTTAAACCCGGCAGCCAGCCGGACTGGACCGCTTGGCCGGACTTCGCTTCATGGTCAAGCATCCACCCGGCATGAAACTCTCGCGTATGGCAGAACTCAGGCAACAATTCGAGTTGCCATCCGTTCCAAGGCTTATCCGTTGCACCGGGCGGCCCCAGGTGTAAAACCGAGGATCGCGTATCCCGAGTGGCTGCGCATCAACTAAGATCAGATCAGAAGTCTCAACGGTTCTGAGGAGGAAAATCAACTCATGGTTCTCGCAAACATTGCAACTTTGGTCCTGTGCAACATGCACCAAGCCGCGGTCCTGCTCTTCCAGGAGGCAGAGGGTGGCGTCGGCTGGGATCCGATCTCGCTCTGGAAACAGATGGGCTTCCTGGCCAAGGTCGTGGTCGTCATTCTGTTCCTCATGTCCGGCTGGTCCATCGGCATCATGATCGATCGCGCCCTAGCCTTCTCGGCAGCCCGCAGCCAGTCGCGCGCCTTTGCCCCGGCCGTCGCCGGCGCCCTCAAGGATGGCAAGATCGAAGAAGCCATCAAGGTTGCCGACCGCAACAAGAAGAGCCACCTGGCTAAAGTCGTCGCTGCCGGTCTGCAGGAATTCAAGGCCCACGGTGAATCCACCGAGTTGCCCGGCGAAGAACTGGAAGCCTCCCGCCGCGCTCTGGAGCGCGCCGAAGCCATCGTCCACGCCGAGTTGAAGCGCGGCCTCAGCGGCTTGGCCACCATCGGCTCCACCGCTCCCTTCGTCGGACTGTTCGGTACCGTCGTCGGCATTCTCAACGCCTTCCGAGGCATCTCCACCGCCAAGGCAACCGGTCTGGCTGCCGTCGCTGGAGGCATCTCCGAGGCCCTGGTGACCACCGCCGTCGGTCTGTTCGTCGCCATTCCAGCCGTCTGGATGTTCAACTACTTCACCGGCCGCGTCGAAGCATTTGACGTCGAAATGGACAACAGCTCCAGCGAATTGATCGACTACTTCTTGAAGCGTCGCAGCGCGCGCCGCTAGCTCGGTTCCACGGAGGCAGGCAAGCAATGGCAGTCGCTAAAAAGAGGATGGCTGACGTCAACTCGGATATCAACGTGACTCCGATGGTCGACGTGATGCTCGTATTGCTGATCATCTTCATGGTCATTACGCCGATGCTCCAGAAGGGCGTCAGCGTGGACTTGGCCAAGACAGATAATCCGATCAAAATGCCCGAGGCCGACAAAGAAGATGCTCTCATCGTGGCCGTCATGCGCGACGGGAAGATCTACTTCAACTCCGATGCCGTTACCGCGGAATCATTGACCGACAAAGTGAAAGACAGACTGGCGAACACTACTGATAAACGCATCTTCATTAAGGCCGACGCCGGCGCCCGCTACGGCGACGTCGTCGCGGTCGTCGATGACGTCCGCTCCGCTGGAGTGGACCAACTCGGCCTCCTTACCGAAGAGCGTAAGCAGGGTTCGCTCGAAACACCGGCATCGTCCGGCACCAAGTAGGAGACTACCGCTATGTCAATGGCAGTGGGTGGCGGGGACGGTGGTCCTCAGGCAAACATCAACGTAACCCCCCTGATCGACGTGTTGCTCGTGCTCCTGATCATCTTCATGGTCATCACACCGCTCACGCCCAAGGGTCTCGACGCGCTCGTTCCTCAGCCGCCGAAGCAACCTCAGCAGACCAATCCGGACAACGATCGCACCATCGTCGTTCAGGTTCTCAAGAACAATTCAGTCAAGATTAACCAGGATGACGTGACCCTGGATAATCTGCAGGGCCGTCTGGAAGATATCTTCAAGACGCGCGCTGAAAAGGTTGCGTTCGTAAAGGGAGATCCCGATCTCACCTTCTCCGACGTAGCCGAGGTTATTGATAAGGTTCACGCCGCTGGCGTGGATAAGGTGGGTCTCATCACGGCCAAGATCGAAGCCGGTCAGTAGCCGGATTGCGGGAATCGAGTGTCGGGGAGCGAGGGCGCAAGCCACACTCCCGCCTCGCCGCTCCCGCCAATCGGCGTGCAGGAGTCTGAAGCGCCCGCAGCCGGAGCCCCATCCGGCGCCGCGTACCGGGCTCTGGAGCTTCTCGCAGGACCTTAGACCCGGCCATAATTTGGCAACGGAAGGTGATATCAAATGAACAGAATCGTACGCGTGCTGGCCGGTTTGTTCCTCGCTCTCCTCATGCTGGCATCGGCTGGCTGCACCAAACTCCAGGCTCGCGACCAACTCAACAAGGGTGTGCAATCTTATAAGAACGCCCGCTATGAGGAGGCTATCGAGCACTTCAAGACTGCCGTCAGCCTCGATCCCAGTCTTCTCAACGCGCGCATTTATCTCGCCACCGCTTACGCCCAGCAGTACGTGCCCGGCGCGGAAACCGACGAGAATAAACGCTTCGCCAACCAGGCCATCGAAGAATACAAAAAGGTGCTCACCGTCGATCCCGGCAACGTCAACTCCGTCAAGGGCATCGCCTACCTGTACCTCCAGCAGAAGCAGTTTGATGACGCCAAGCTCTATTACAACAAGGCGGTCCAGATCGATCCCAATGATCCGGAATCCTACTACTCGGTCGCCTTTATCGATTGGACCCAGGCCTACAAGTTCCGTCAGGACGAGCGCAATAAGCTCGCCATGAAGGCTACCGATCCGCTCAAGGACAAAAAGGTTTGCGCCCTCGTCAAGCAGCACAACGCCGTCGGCGTCGAGGAGGGCATCAACCTTCTCAACAAGGCGCTGCAGCTGCGCCAGGACTATGACGACGCCATGGCTTACATGAACCTCATGTACCGCGAGCGCGCCGATTACGAGTGCGACAATCCCACCGCCCACGCCGCCGACCTCAAAACCGCCGACGAATGGGTTGACAAGACCATCGCCACAAAGAAGGAAAAGGCCAACAAAACGGGTGCCGGCGGCATCGTTATGGACCAGAACCAGGAGCAGAAGTAGCTCCCGTCCTCCGCTTCAGCTTCCGACCGGCGGCCTCTCCAGCAGAGGCCGTCTCCATTTCTCCCCAAAATCCCCCGCCGCAATGGACTCGCTTCGTCGTAGACTGGATTCTTCACCCCTGAATTTGGAGCGCCACGGTGGCAATCGACCTCAACTGGGAACTGACGATTCTCGAGATCGTGCATGGCTTCTACCTCAACCTCCTCAAAGACACTCTGGAGGACGAGATCACGCCGCCGCAAGGCTTGGAGGCCAGCTCCCTGCGCGCCCGCGACCGCCAGCCAACCCTGCTTCTACCCGCCATGCGCCGCTGGCTCAAGCTGCTGGACATGGCCATCAGTCCCGAGATGCTCCGCTTCAGTCTTAACTCCGCCATCGATCAGGATCTCGCCGAGGCTCTGCTCCGCTACTATGCCCGCAAGCAGTCCCAAAACAGCTCTGACCGCGACAAGACTGACTTCGTCGTTACCTTCCTCTACCGCAATCCTCGCGTCTCCGGCCAGTGGGACAAGCGCGGCCTGTCCATGGACGGCGTCGCCCCCGTGCCGCCCTTTGAGATCGCCCTGCTTGAGGTTCTTGGTGACGCCGAACTCCCCAAACTCAGCCCCGCCGAGTCCCGCACCCTGGATGAGTTTGAGTTTCTAGCCGAAGAAGTCGATCAAATCGAGCATTTTGACCGCCTCATGGACTCCGGCCTCATGCAGAAGGCGCGCCTTATCAAGCACACGTTTGGCCCGGCTTTTTACCATCCCCACGCCCTGGCCGTCATTGGCCATTACAACCACCGCTTTGGCTGCCGCTTTGCCGAGCTTTTTGACGCCGCCGCCTCCCACATCAAGTCCTACGCCGATCAGATCCAGCAACTCGGCGGCAGCCTCTCTTCCCGCGTCGAGGGAGATATCACCGTCGAACACCTCGCCCAGTTCGAGCAGCAATCCACCTACGACGCCGAGTACTGTAGCGCCCAGGACCACCTCTACCGCCTCTCACGCCTGCAGAAAGCGGTGGACGCAAGAATCCACGCCCGCCTGCCTGCCGCCGCCGCGCCCGCCGCTTCCACTTCTCAGCCTTCGGTCCCGCCCGCTTCCGCCGCCTCCGAGCAGGCGGTCGGAAGCTTCACCGATCCCGCCCAGTTCGGTGAGGAAACGCGCATTCGTTCCGTCGAGGAGTCGATTCGCGGCTGGGTTCTCGCCGCCGATGAGCGCTGCCGCCATGTCGTTCCCATGAAGTTCGGCAACTTTGAACTCACCCCGGCGGAAGCCGACGCCTACTCCGCCGAATTCCACCAGGAACGAAGCTTTCGTGGTGACAATGCCCGCGCCCTGGTGCGCATGGTCGCCGTCATGGCGCGCATCCAGGCAGAGATCGAAGAGTTGAAACAACGCCAGAATTCCACCCACCTCTGGCGTCCCCATGCCGATGCGCTTCTGCTTCTGCAGACGGCTGCGGCCCAGGCAGACCAGAGTGCCGCGGCAGCCAGGCAGCTCGCCACCCAGCGCGGCCTCGTCGAAAAATCCAGGATCATCACGGCCACCATGCAGCGTTTGCGCATCCGCGTCGAACAGGTCCAGGAAACCCTCGCGCGCCTCAACCCGGAGTCCGCACCCAGGTAGCGTTCCGCGTCAGGTTCTCCTCCCGCCGCCCAAACGGACCGCAAGGGCCGGCCCCTGCCAGTGCACGCCGTGCCATCTTCCTTGTTCCGCTTGTCTCTGGGTTTTGATAAAATCCGGTTTTTCGCCCAACCCCGGCACGCAGAAGGAAGCTCGTCCCCATGTTCAAACGAATTCTCATCGCCAACCGCGGCGAGATCGCCGTTCGTGTCATCCGTGCCTGCCGCGAAATGGGCATCGAATCGGTAGCCGTCTGTTCCGATGTAGATCGGCGCTCCCTCCATGTGCGCAAGGCCGATTTCTGTGAGTATCTTGGTCCCGCCCAAGCATCCGAGTCCTACCTCAACGTTCCCAAGATCCTCGAAGCCGCCCGCCGCAGTGGCGCCGAGGCCATCCATCCTGGCTACGGATTCCTTTCCGAAAACGCGGGGTTTGCCCGAGCCTGCAGCAAAGCCGGAATCGTCTTCGTCGGGCCTTCCCCGGAATCCATGGAAATGATGGGCTCCAAGACCAGGGCGCGCCAGAACATGAAGAAGGCCAATGTTCCATTCGTCCCTGGAACCGACACCGGCCTCAAGAGCGCCGCCGAGGCCCTCGCCGTCGCCGAATCCATCGGCTATCCGGTCATGCTCAAGGCCGCCGCCGGGGGTGGCGGCAAGGGCATGCGCGTGGTCACCAACCCAAAGGATCTGGCTTCTGCCCTGGAAACCACGCAGAGCGAGGCCCAACGCTCCTTCGGCGACTCCGAGGTCTATATCGAAAAATTCATCGAAAACCCGCGCCACGTCGAGATGCAGTTGTTCGGTGACACCCACGGCAACGTCATCTACCTCGCCGAGCGCGAGTGCAGTGTGCAACGCCGCCATCAGAAGGTTCTCGAAGAAGCGCCCTGCTCTTTCGTCGACCCTGACATGCGCCGCCGCATGGGCGAAGTCGCCGTCCAGGTCGCCAAGGCCGCCAATTATTACAACGCCGGCACTGTCGAGTTCCTCATCGATGCCAACAAGAACTTCTATTTCCTCGAGATGAACACCCGCCTCCAGGTCGAGCACCCGGTCACCGAGATGGTCACCGGGATCGATCTCGTGCAGCTCCAGCTTCGGGTCGCCGCCGGCGAGCCGCTTCCGCTCAGGCAGGAGGACATCATCCTGCGCGGACACTCCATGGAGCTCCGCGTCTACGCCGAGGATCCCGACAACAACTTTTTCCCATCGCCCGGACGCATCACCCGTCTCATTTCACCCTCCGGCCCCGGAATCCGCCGTGACAGTGGCATGTACGAGGGATGGGTCGTGCCCTTGGACTACGATCCGCTTCTCGCCAAGCTCATCGCCTATGGCGAAAATCGCACCCAGGTCATCAACCGCCTGCGCCGGGCTCTCAGCGAGTACTTCATCGGCGGCATCAAGACCAATCTCTCGCTCTTTCGCCGCATCCTGCTCGATCCTGACTTCCAGGCCGGACGCATCGATACCGGCTTCCTCGACCGCCTCCTGCAGGAGCCGCCCATCATTGACGCGCGCACCGTGCGCCGGGTGCCGATCGTCGCCCTTGCCGCCGCCATCTTTGCCCAGCAACCGCCGCCCGGCGCCCACCCCGCCCGTACCGACGACGGACTCCACGCCGCCACGCCGCGCACCGCTCCCGTGGTGGAAGATGGCGAAGTCAAGCCCAGCGGCTGGAAAACCGCCGCGCGCACCGAGGGGGTGGGCCGATGAAATACGAAGTCCTGATCGACGGTCATCTGCACCAGGTGGAACTGGAACGCGCCAGCAAGGGCTATGAGTGCTCCGTCGATGGCGAACCCTTCACTCTTGACGTTGCCATGACCGCGCGCGA
This sequence comes from uncultured Acidobacteriaceae bacterium, assembly GCA_964591805.1. Classification (GTDB taxonomy): domain Bacteria; phylum Acidobacteriota; class Terriglobia; order Terriglobales; family Acidobacteriaceae; genus TOLSYN. The sequence goes on from CAZQDD010000007.1 coordinate 95,822, forward strand.
CGTCCTTTCCATCATTCACAACGGCCGCCACTATGAGGCCAAGCGCGAGTATTCCCTCATGGGAGAGACGCACATCATCATCGGCTCTGAGCGCTTTTTCGCCGAAGTTCGCGATCCCCGCTCTCTGCGCAGCCGCCGCGCCGCCGCCGGAGCCGGAGCTGGACCCGCCAAAATCCTCGCGCCCATGCCCGGAAAAATCGTTCGCCTCCTCGTCGCCGAAGGCGACCAGGTCGAAGCCGGTCAGGGCCTCGTCGTCGTCGAAGCCATGAAAATGCAGAACGAGATCAAGACCACAAAGAATGGCAAAGTCACCAGAATCACGGTGCAGGAAGCCTCCGCCGTCAATGCCGGAGACCTGCTGGCCATCGTCGAATAATCCCGGCCACCAATCGACTCCGCACTTCCCCCCACGACAAAACGCCCGGCATCAGCCGGGCGTCTTGCTCTTAACTTTGAAACCTTGAAACCTTGAAACCTTGAAACTTTGCTTTCCCTACTGTCCGCTCGCCTTCAATATCTGGTCCGCCAGGTAATTCTCAATCGACGCGCTGTTGTGCAGCGACTCGTAATACGCGCTCTTCAGCAACTGTTCCCGCCGGTCGCGCAACTGCTCGCGAATCGCCTGCTGTACCCGGGGATCGTTCAACTCCCGCTGTCCCGCCGGTTCTTTCGAGATCAGTTTGATGATGCGGTAGCCGAAAACCTGGTGCGTGGTGCCATCGTCCACCGCCTGCAGTGCCGGGGTAATTTGTCCAGGCTTCAGCCGCCCAATCGCCTCGTAGGCCTGCCGGTCGCTCTGCAGTGAAGTCTCCGGGATAAACCCCAGGTCGCCGCCCGTCGCCGAGGTGTCGGGTTGTTCGCTGTAGTTCATCGCCAGGGTGGCAAAGTCCTCGCCGCTCTCCAGCCGGTTCAGCAGCATGGAAACTTTCTTCTTCGCCTCCGCCTCGTTCTGCGCCTTGTCGTTCTTCAGGTTGCGAACCTGCGGGTTCGGCTGCGTCGTCACCAGGATCTGCGCCAGGTGATACTGCGGCACAATCAGGTTAAACTCCGCCTTGTGCTGGTTGTAATAATTTGAAATGTCGCCATCGTTGATGATGATCTTCGATGTGATCTCTTTGTTCAGCACTTTTTCCACGGTGATCGAGCGCCGCAGATCGCGCTTGAAGTCGTCCAGTGTAACCCCGCGTTCCTTCAGCCGCTGGTCAAACTCTTCCTGCGTAAACGGCGCCCGGATTTCGCTCAGCTTGCTGTCCACTTCTTCATCCGTCGCCAGCAGTCCCAGCTTCTCGGCCCGCTGCGCCAGAATTTCGTTCTCGATCATTTCACGCAGAATTCCCAGCCGCAGAGCCTGCGCTTGTTCGGCCGAAGGCGGCTGTTGTCCCGCCGTTTGATTGCGATAATATTTCTCGACTTCGGTGCGCAGAATCTTGCGTCCATTTACCCGCGCCATAACGTCGTCGCCGCCCGCCTGGCCCTTGCATCCTGCCGCTGCCAACAGGCCCAGCGCGCAAACTCCCAGCAGCGTCGCGACCCATATCTTCCTCTTGCAATTCAAATCTGAATTCCTCCAGCTTTTCCCATCCCGCATCCACCAGCCATCTCGCGCTCCTGGCGCGAACCTTCTTCCGCAGGACAAACGTTCTCTACTGCCCGGGCGCCGCCACGGCCTTCGCCGGAGCCTCGACCCCAACGTTTTTCAGCTCTCTGTCCAGCACCAGCCGCAACTCGTCCGCCGGGACCGCGCCGTCCATCTTCATCCCGTTCACAAACACCGCCGGGGTCGATTCTACTCCCACGCCCTCGGCCTCTTTCACGCTGGCCTTCAGGTCGGTCCTCGCCTGCGCGGTGAGGCAGCGATCCAAGGCTGCCGCATCCAACCCATGCCGCTTGCCCATCTCCCGCGCGATCCGGTCCACCTCGGCAGTCTGCAAGTCCAGCGCGCGCTGTTCGCCTTGGATCTGGCGTCCGTTGGCGTGTACGTCGTCGGCAAAATCCCAGTACGCGCCCGCGCTCTGCTGCGCCAGGCAGCCGGAGTCAATCGCCGCCCGCTCGGCCCACGGATGAATCTCAAACAGCGGGTAATCCTTATACACAACCTTGATCCGGTCGCCATAGCTCTTCAGCACTTCGATCAGCGTCTGGTGCATGCGCGAGCAGTACGGGCACTGGAAGTCGTCATACACCACCACCGTAACCTTGGCGTCCTTGTTGCCGCGAACCGGCCGGCCCGTCAGGTCGATCTTCGCCATCACCTCGGCCTGCGGATCGCGCGTCAAGTCCATCTTCATAACCGAAAGCAGCGTCTTGCCGTCCTTGCTCAGCAGCAGATCCCGCGTCTGCGTCTGCCCGCCGTAGCTCAGCTTCACCGTCAACTTGTCGTAGCCCGCAAAATCCTGGCTCGGCTGCCGCTCGCCCACCGCCACGTTCACATACGGAGGCAGATTGAAGTTTGCGCGAAACTGCTTTTCAATCCTGCGATTCAAATCGGCGCCGGCCGGGGCCGGACTCTGCGCCCGGCAACCAATTGCCAGCAACATCACACACAGAAGCAAACGGCGCATCAGCCACTCCCCAACCCGCTTCGGATTGCATTTCATAAGCCAATGAATTATCTCACGCGCCCACCCGCGGGGCATCATCCAGCTCCCACCCCGCCTCAAATTGAGAAGCCGCCCATCGGGCGGCGTCGATGCGGACCTCCAATGTCTCCTGCAAATGCCATCGCAACGCTGTCCGCAGGCTTGCGCATTGCAATCAAAATTAGGCTGTCATCCTGAGCGCCAGCGAAAGCCCCCGCACAATTCAAGTCACCTGAGCCGTCTCACAGGCATTTCAACCAGCCATCGATTTAGTCTGGGTGTCCCACCTTCGCCGCGCCGCTTTTGCGCGGTTAAGCTGGAGTAGTTGCCCTTGTCCTTGCGTCGTTGCCGTTGTTGTTGCTCTTGCCTCAGCGCTCTGCTTCGGCCACGCCCTGCCGCAAACTCTCCACCGTCAGCACCACGTTCATTGACCCGGAGCGGAACCCTTCCAAATCCAGCGCCACAAACTTGAATCCGCACGCCTTGATCTCCGCGCTCATCCGGGCAAACATCTCCAGGGTCAGTGCCCGCCCGAGCTCCTCGGGTGCAATCTCGATGCGGGCCACGTCGCCGTGGTGGCGCAGCCGGAACTGCCGGAAACCCATCGCCCGCAGCGCGTCTTCACCGCGCTCCACCTGTTCCAGAGCTTCCCGCGTAACCTGGCGCCCATACTCAATCCGCGACGACAAACAAGCCGACGCCGGCTTGTCCCAAACTCTCAGCCCCGCGGCCGCCGCCAGCTCTCGAATCTCCGCCTTCCTCAATCCCGCTTCCAGCAGAGGAGCCGAAACCCCATGTTGCCGCGCCGCCTTCTGCCCCGGACGCCAATCCCCCTGGTCGTCCCAATTCACCCCGTAGGCCACGGCCGTCCAGCTCCGCGCCGCCGCAAACTGCTCCATCACGCCGAACAGCTCGTCCTTGCAGTGGAAGCAGCGCATCGCGTCATTGCGCTGATACTCCGCGTTGTGCAGCTCGTCGGTGCGCACAATCTCCAGCGGAATCCCGCACTCCCCGGCAAAGCTGACCGCGTCGCGCATCTGCGCCCGCGCCAGCGAAGGCGAATCCGCCAGCACCGCCAGCATCTCCCCGCCCAGCACCTCGTGCGCCGCCCAAGCCAGGTAAGCCGAATCCACGCCCCCGGAGTAGGCCACCAGCACCCGCCCCAGCTCCCGCAGCCGCGCGTACAACCGCTCGCGCTTCGCCGCCAGCTCTTCGGAAATTGAATCTTTCATCGCATCCCCCGCCATCGCTTTATTTTACGCGTCCAGAGTGCCAAGCCCAACCCACGAGATGCGGGCAGCGGCGCAACTTCCGAATCGCCCATAATCCGTCTGGGACAGCTTCCTCGACGACTCCAAATCTCAGCCGGCCGCTCCACGCCAGTGCGGATTGCCCCCTCTTACGTCTGTCGATGACGCCACCTTCGCTGGCCGGAACTTCACTACGAATTGACCTCGACCATGGGATAGGCTTCGACGTATTCCTCTTCATTGCAGCCGTAATAGGCAACCGTTCGCGCCGTGAAATCGACATCGTAACGCATCACGCCGGCGCGCCACGAAGCCGCCAGGAATTCCGGAAACGTGCTTTCCCCGGCCTGATCCGTCCGCAACGCTGAAATCAGCGCCTCGCGGTTAAATGGAGGTACGTCCATCGCGCCGGTCGCTAATGGCACGCCCAGGGTCACGACGGGCCCGTCGTTGGTCAGAAAAAGGCTCTGGCATGCGGGCAGAAACCATAAGTTCCGAGTCACACCCGCGCGCCGCAGTGTCTCGGCGAGGTAGGGAAAGCCTCCGACCTTAGGCCGGATAGCCAGAGCGCGTTTCTGGGCCGCCTCTAAGTTTTCGATTGCCTTACTCATGGAAGATTCTCCTTCGTGCGTAGTGTAAGTGAGATCAGGCTGAATTTCGTGGGCTTACTCGGTCGGCACGTCCCTGATCTGGTGAAACTGGCCCACCATGCAAAAACGCCGCCCTCGTCGAGAGCGGCGCTCCAATCCCGTCCACCCTTTACAGTATGTACCTCGACAAATCTGAATCCTTCACGATGTCGGCCAGCATCTTGGTCACGTATTCGCGGTCGATCTTCACATCTTTTTCCTTCAGCTCGGGAGCCTCGAAGCTGATCTTGTCCAGCACCCGTTCCATGATCGTGTGCAGCCGCCGCGCCCCAATGTTTTCCGTGGTCTCGTTCACCTTGGCCGCAAAAATCGCAATCTCCTCCAGCGCATCCGGCGTAAACTCCAGCTTCAACCCTTCGGTATCCAGCAACGCCACGTACTGCTTGGTCAGCGACGACTTCGGCTCGGTCAGAATCTTTACAAAATCTTCCACCGTCAGCGACTTCAGCTCCACCCGGATCGGAAACCGCCCTTGCAGTTCGGGAATCAGATCGCTCGGCTTCGACACATGGAACGCGCCCGCCGCAATAAACAGGATGTGGTCCGTGCGCAGCATCCCATAGCGCGTGTTGATCGTCGTCCCTTCCACAATCGGCAGAATGTCCCGCTGCACGCCCTCGCGGGAAACGTCCGGCCCATGTCCGCTCTCGCGTCCAGCAATTTTGTCGATCTCGTCCAGGAAGATGATGCCGCTCTGTTCCACCCGGTCCAGCGCCGTCTTCGTCACCTGGTCCATGTCGATCAGGCGCTGCTCTTCTTCCGCAATCAGGTATTCAAAGGCCTCGCCCACCTTCATCTTCCGCTTCTTCGTGCGCTGGCCAAAAATGTTGGGCAACATGTCCTTGAAGTTGATGTCCATGTCTTCAATGCCCTGGTTGCTGATGATCTCAAAGGCCGGCATATTTTTTTCACGCACGTCCAACTCCACCGTGCGCTCGTCCAGCTTACCTTCGCGCAACTGCTGGCGCAGCTTCTCGCGGGTTCGCGAGCTGCTCTCGGCCGGCAGCACAATCGCCGTCGTTTCGTGCCCAATCGGCGCCGCGCCCGTTGCCGCCGCAGCACTCTCGGTCGCGCCCGCCGCAGGCGAAGGCGGCAGCAGCAGGTCAAGAATGCGCTCTTCCGCATTCATCTCCGCCTTTTCCGCAACGTCTTCCAGCTTTTCCTCGCGCACCATGTCGATGGCGATCTCGATCAGATCGCGAATCATCGATTCCACGTCGCGTCCCACGTAGCCCACCTCGGTAAACTTCGAGGCCTCCACTTTCAGAAACGGAGAGTTCGCCAGCTTCGCCAGCCGCCGTGCAATTTCCGTCTTGCCCACCCCGGTCGGCCCAATCATGATGATGTTTTTCGGCATGACCTCTTCGGCCATCTCCGGCGAAAGTTTTTGTCTCCGCATCCGGTTCCGCAGCGCAATTGCCACCGCGCGTTTCGCGTCCTGCTGGCCCACCACGTATTTGTCCAATTCGGCCACAATCTCGCGCGGCGTCAATTCGTCCAGCGCGATCAGCTCTTCTTCCACGGTTTGTGGCAGATAAATCGCCATTCCAAAATCCTTCCGGCGTCCGGGCAGCAGCCCGATTTCGTGGACGCCTATTCCTGCCGCAAAGGACCGCGCTCGCCGCCGGCGAGCCGTCCCCTGCTCTTACAACTCTTCGATGGTGAACTTCTCGTTTGTATAAATGCAGGTCTGTCCGGCAATCGTCATCGCGGCTTCGGCAATCTTTAACGCGTCCAGCTCGGTAAACTGCAACAGCGCCCGCGCCGCGCTCAGCGCGTACGGTCCTCCGCTGCCGATCGCCGCAATGTCGTCGTCGGGCTCAATCACGTCGCCGTTGCCGCTCAGCAGATAGGTCTGCCCCTGGTCGGCCACCAGCAGCAGGGCCTCCAGTTGACGCAGACTCTTGTCCGTCCGCCAGTCCTTGGCCAGTTCCACGGCCGAGCGTCCAAGGTTGCCCGCGTATTGCTCCAGCTTGGTCTCAAAGCGCGCGAATAGGGAAAACGCATCGGCGGTCGAACCGGCAAAGCCCGCCAGAATTTTTCCCTGGTACAAGCGCCGGATCTTGCGCGCACCCTGTTTGATGATATGGTCGCCGAGTGTCACCTGCCCATCGCCTGCCATCACCACCCGGCCGGCGCGTCGCACGCAAAGCACGGTGGTGGAGCGGATCCGCTGATGTTGGGTAGGAGTCTCGAAGGGATAAGGGCCAGTAGTAGGTTTCGTCGGCATTGGCGTAGTCTCTGATTATAACAGTGACGCCCATGGCAAGCTTCGCCCGCCCACCGAAAGCTTGGCCTTCGCATTTTCATCGCCTCCCTGCGGCAAAGAATTCATGGTAACCACACCCGATCTTCCCTTTTGGCACCCGTGCGCCCGCTTTTCATTGACGCTCTCGCCTCACGGTTGTTAGGCTTTAATCCGGTCCAATATAATCAGAGGGGCAAGGGAAGGCGATCGTAAGCCGCCGTGGGGCGTTGACAATCTCTCCTTCCTGATTTTTCGTCCACGCCAGGACCACATCTTGATAGCTCTGGGAGGAATCGTTGCGGAAACGCTGGTACATCCTTTTTGTTGCGCGAGACGCAGAGGGGCAGCTCCGCAAAATTCCCATCCCCGTTCATTACCTTTATGTTTTCCTCGCCGGAGCTCTCATCGGCATGTTCACCGTCACCGGCATGGCTGGTTCTTACGCCCGCATGTTGTGGAAGGTGGAACGCTTCAACGAACTCCGCGCCGAAAACCACCAGATCAAGCGCAACTACTCGCAGCTCGAGCAGGTCTCCAAAGAGAAAGATGTCCAGGTCGCCTCGCTCGGCTCCATCGCCGGCGAAGTTTCGGCCATCTACGGTCTCAAGACCAACGCCCGCCTGCTGCCCACCAATGACGATGTCCAGCCCGGCCAGTACCAGGCGTCGCTTGACACTCTCTACGCTCTGCGCGGTTCCGCTCTCACCGGAGCTGCCGCCGCCGGCCTGCAGGACTCAAGCCACCGTCTCGCCTCGCTCTCGGATTGGACCCGCGCCTCTGACGCGCCATCCCTCTGGCCCGTCGAAGGACGTCTCACCAGCTCCTTCGGTGAGCGCGTCGATCCCTTCAACGGAGAAGGCGCATTCCACAGCGGCATCGATATCTCGGTCCCCTACGGCACCCCGGTCCACGCCGCTGCCGATGGCGTCGTTACCTTCGCTGAATTCATGAGCGGCTACGGACGCCTCATCAACGTCGATCACGGTCATGGCCTGGCCACCCGTTACGGCCATCTCTCCGGATTCGCCATCACCCCGGGCCAGCACGTCCATCGCGGCCAGGTCATCGGATACGTCGGCACAACCGGCCGCGTCACATCGCCCCATTTGCACTACGAGGTCCGCATCCAGAACGTGCCCGTCAATCCCCACAAGTACCTCCGCATCACCATGGCGCAAGTTGCCCGGCAGGGAAATACGTAGCCCGGCCTTGCCATCCTCCGTGCCAGCTATTTCCATTTCGGAATTTGTCCTTGGAACTGCATTCCAATGGATATTTCTGCCCGTACCCAATTTTTTCCACTCGCGGGTGTCGCTTTCGCGGTACTCTTTCTTCCACTGAGGACATTTCCATCCACGTGACTGACATGAGCATTCTGAATTATTGCGCCGCCAACCCCGCCGCCGTCTCCCTTACCGCCAACGTCGCTGACGCTATCGAAGCCATGATCCACCGCCGCATGGGCGCCGCCGCCGTCGTCGATGAACACGGCATTGTCGCCGGATTCTTCACCGAGCGCGACGTCATGACCCGGGTTGCTCTCTCTGGCCGCGACCCCCACAACATTCCCATCACCGAAGTCATGACCACCCCGGTCCTGCTGGCCACCCGTTCCACTTCCATCGCCGAGGCCACCGCCGTCATGATCAACCATCAGAAACGCCACCTCCCAGTGGTCGAAGATGATGGCCGGCTCATCGGAATCCTCTCCATCCGCCACGTTCTCGAGCGCAAGGTCGACGAACTCACCGCCCAGATCGCCGAGTCCGCCGCCTTTGAGGCCGCTGAGGCCGCGCAGCTCTAACCCGGTCCCAGCGTTGGCGCACCCCGGCCGTTCAAGGTGTCTGTCGCGGCCAACTCATCCTGCACCCTTGCCGCGGCGCCAATTCCGCCGCTGCGACCTATCGGCAACGCTGCCAATTTGAACCGTCCCCGAACCTTCCCATCCGTTTTCCTGTTGCCCGCCGCTTTCGCTCACCCACCCTTTTCGAGTACTCTGTCCGATCATGCCTATTCAGGAAAATCGCCTTGTCGAGCGCATCGCTCACGCCGCCGAGGCGGCGCGTCCCGCCCTCCGCCGCCTTGCCTCGGCCCGCGTTCTCCTCTCCATCGGAGACGATTGTGCCGTCCTCTCCATCCTCCCCGGCGTCCAGACTCTGGTCACCACTGATTTTTCGCTCGAAGGCGTCCACTTCCGCCGCCAGTGGCATCCAGCCGACTCCGTCGGTCACCGCTGCCTCATCCGCGGACTCTCTGACATCGCTGCCATGGGCGGCGAGCCCTGCGCCGCGTTTCTCTCCCTCGCCCTGCCCGCTGATCTGCCCCAGCGCTGGGCTGACCAGTTCTTTGACGGCCTCCTCAACACCGCGAAAAACGCCGGAGTCACCCTCGCCGGAGGCGATCTTTCCGAATCTCCCGCCGGGGTCCTTGCCGATATCACCGTGGTCGGCACCGTCGCGGAAGGCCGCGCCATCCTGCGCAGCACTGCCCAGGCTGGCGATCGCATCTATGTCAGTGGAGAGCTGGGAGCTTCCTACGCATTGCTCGAGCAGATGTACGCCTCGCCTGAGCGCCGTTTTCGCGCTTCCTCTTACCCCGCCCATTTTTATCCCAAGGCCCAGCTTGCGCTCGCCCGCTTCCTCGGCGAAAAAAAGATTCCCTCGGCCATGATCGATATCAGCGACGGCCTGTCCACGGATCTCACCCGTCTCTGCCGGGCCTCCGCCGTCGGCGCCGTCCTGCAGGAGAACGCCATCCCCATCGGTTCGCTCAACCGCCACGAGGTTGAATTGCGTCACGCCCTGCACGGCGGCGACGAATACCAGCTCCTGTTCACCGTCCCACCCGGACGCCGCATCCCCGCCGAATTCAAGGGCCTGCCGCTCTCCCTCATCGGCTACATTACCGAGGGTGATGAAATCTCCATCGAGCACGAGAACGGCTACACCACCGAGCTTGAACCTCAGGGCTGGCAGCACTTCACCCCCGCGGCCACCGTCAAAGCCAAACGCGCCAAGCGCAAGTAGCTACCCGGGTGGCTGTAGATACTCAGGACGTTATACCTCCTTCGCGCCGCGCTCTTCGGCGACAACCTGGGAGGCAACGCCCTCCACCCCAAGGATGAAACTATCTTTGTCCTTGCGCTTGCGACGATTTACTACTGTGCCAACCGATGAATCGTGAGTCGTAACCATCAAGCCAATCGTTCACCACCTTGCACAACGATTGGCAAACCAGTAATTTTTGGCTTTTAAACGATTATCTTCCGAGTTAATCCTGCTTCGAATTTCTACCGGAAGCACTGGAGAGAAGTGCGGCGAAATTTCATCCCGCGCACCGCTTCGCGCACCCTCGTGCGGCACTGCTGAATTCGAGATCTATGCAGGCTTGCGGGCCACAATCACGCGCGGAATTCCGGCAAGGTCTGGGACCGAATGCACGTCTTGCCATTCGCCAAGCAGTGCCATGACCGCCTGCGCTTGCGTATAGCCGATCTCCATCAGCAGCCAACCGCCTCCGCGCAAGGCTTCCTGCGCCTGTGGGATCAGGCGGCGAATCACTGCGAGACCATCGTCTCCGGCGAAAACCGCCATGTGCGGTTCGTAATTTCTGACCACCGCTTGCACCTTGTCGGCCTCATCCAGCCCAACGTACGGAGGGTTGGATACGACGAAGTCGAAGCTGGCGTCGCGGGCAATCGCGGCGAGCACGTCGCTCTCCCCGAATTGCACCCGGGCGCCGAGCCGCTCGGCGTTGCTGCGCGCAACCTCCAGCGCCGCTGCCGAAAGATCGACGGCATGCACCTCCGCCTGCGGCAACTCGCGCGCCAGGCTTATGGCGATGGCTCCGGAACCAGTGCCCACGTCGATCAGCTTGAGCTGCGGGCCGAGGGCAAAGTTGCGGACGAGATCGAGAACGGCCTCGATGAGGTGCTCGGTTTCGGGACGCGGAATGAGCACGGCGGGAGAAACCAGGAAGTCAGCCCGCCAGAATTCCTGATGTCCGGTGAGATACTGCAACGGCTCTCCCGAGGCGCGGCGGCCGACGAGCTCCTCGTACTGGGTTTGCTCGACGGCGCTCAGGATGCGTTCGGGATGGGCAAAGAGATAGGCGCGGTCGCAGCCGAGGAGATGCATGGCGAGGAGCTCGGCGTGGAGGCGCGCCTGCTCCACGCCCGCGGCTTCCAGTTGAGCGATGGCCGAACGCAGCATCTGGCGGAGTTGCACCCGTTCATTGTACGGCGCGGGCTTGCCTTACGCGTGCACCGCATCCGCCTTTAGCTTTTCGGACTGGAAGTGGGTGATAAGAGCATCGACAAAAGGCTGGAGTTTGCCTTCCATCACCTGGTCCAACTGGTGGACCGTGAGTCCGATGCGATGATCGCTGACGCGGTTCTGAGGGAAGTTGTAGGTGCGGATTTTCTCGCTGCGGTCGCCCGTGCCCACCTGTGAACGACGCTCCTTGGCGACCGCCTCCTGCTGCTTGGCCTGCTCCAGTTCGTAGAGACGCGAGCGCAGGACGCGCATACCCTTTTCGCGATTCTTGATCTGCGATTTTTCATCCTGGCAGCTGACCACGGTCATGGTGGGCAGGTGGGTGATGCGCACGGCCGAGTAAGTGGTGTTGACCGACTGCCCGCCCGGACCGGAGGAGCAGAACGTGTCGATGCGGATGTCTTTGGCCTCGATCTTGATGTCAACGTCTTCGGCTTCGGGGAGTACGGCGACGGTGACGGCCGAGGTATGGACGCGGCCCTGGGTTTCAGTATCAGGCACGCGCTGCACCCGATGCACGCCGCTCTCATACTTGAGTTGCGAATAGACGCGCTTGCCTTCGATGATGGCGATGACTTCCTTGAGGCCGCCGACGGAGGATTCCGAGCTGGAGAGCAGTTCCACTTTCCAGTGGCGCGACTCGGCGTAGCGCATGTACATACGAAAGATTTCAGCGGCGAACAGCGTAGCCTCATCGCCGCCCGTGCCGGCGCGGATTTCCAGGATGACGTTCTTTTCGTCGTTGGGATCTTTGGGCAGCAGAAGCAGTTTGAGCTCTTCTTCGACGGTGACAAGCTGCTGCTGCTGCGAGTGCAACTCCTCCTGGGCGTAGGCGTGCATGTCAGGATCGGTTTCGCCTTCGACCATGGCGAGCGAGTCGGCAATGCCCTGCTGGAGTTTTTTGTACTCGTGGTATTTTTCGACAATGGGCGCAAGTTCGCCCTGCGCCTTGGCGGTCTTCTGATAGTTGGCCGAGTCGTTGGCGGTCTCGGGTGCGGCGAGTGCTTCGTTCAGTTCCTTCCAGCGTGCCTCGATTTGAGCTAAGCGGTCAAACATGATGTCCCTGGGCTTTCAGGCCGCGCGAAAAAATCACGCTGCAGCCGGAGAAAATTGATTTCGATGGAGCAGACGGAAAGCGATCCGGCAGAAGGCGGCTGGCGCCGCTAGAGGTGGCGCTGCGAGGCATGGAGCGAAATGGATTCCACTTGCATCAAGCGATTACCAGTTCCCCGCCCTGCTGCTGTTCCAGTTCCATGGCGTGGTTGAGGGCAACGATGGCGCATTCAACCTGGGTGTCGTCGGGCGGCTGGGTGGTAATGCGCTGCAGCCAGAGTCCCGGAGCCGTCATCATGGCGAACAGCGAGGAGCGCCGCTTGGCCGCGTAACGGATGATCTCATAAGAGCCGCCGGCGATCACCGGCAGCAACAGGATGCGCGCGGCAAAGCCTGCCCAGAATCCGTGCAGCGGAACCAGCGCGTACACGGCGATGGAGATAATCATGACGGTCATCAGGAAACTGGTTCCACAGCGTGGATGGTAGGTGGAATAGCGCTGCACGGCCACGGTGGTGAGTGGGTCCTGGTTCTCGTAGGCGAAAACAGTCTTGTGCTCGGCGCCGTGGTACTGGTAGACACGGCGAATATCGCTCCAGCGCGAGGTGAGCCAGATAAAGCCCAGGAAGATGGCGAGGCGGATGAGGCCTTCGACAAGGGCGAACAGAACGGTATTGGCGGTTTGTGGAGCCCAGTGGCGCAGGGAACGTGCTGCCGCGTAGGGCAGGAATTTGTACATGAAGATAAAGAATCCGAGGGAGAGCGCGATATTGAAGGCGGCGACCCAGCCATTCATCTCAAGCTTTTCCCCGCTGGCGGTCTTCTCGTCTTCCAGCGCGACATCGGCCGAGTAGCGCAAGGCTTTAAAGCCGAGCAGCATGGCGGAGCCGAGCGTGACAATGCCGCGGATGAAAGGCCAAGCCTTCCAGGGGCTCTTGTCGCTGGACCTGGCGAGCGGTTCGGAATGGATTGCGAGCTCTCCGTCGGGCTTGCGAATGGCGATGCCCCAGGCGTGCGGAGCGCGCATCATGACGCCTTCCAGCACAGCCTGGCCGCCGACGAGGGTCTGCTCGGCGCTTTCCAGCGCGAGCAAAAGTTGGAGGGCGGCGTGAAAGCGCAAATACGAGCGCAAGGACATCATGTTCATTAGACGCAGAAAGCGGGACGGAAGATACAGATCGTAACTTCTCTATCCCAAGGGTAAGGTGGCAGGCAGGAGGCTGTCAAACGCCGGATGAGAGCGATTCGTCTGAAGCCGACGCGTTGGCCGCGGCCAGGCAGACGTGGTTGCGTCCGGTTCCCTTGGCGTCGTAGAGGGCATCATCGGCTGCGCGCACGATATCGTCACGGGTAATGCCGTTGGCGGGAAACTCGGCGACACCGATGCTAACGGTGACCGGGTAGGCAACTCCGGCAAACTGGGCGTTGGCGACGGCGCGGCGCAGCTTATCGGCCACCGCGGCGGCGCTGGCTCCCTGGGTTGCAGGCAAGACGACGGCAAACTCCTCACCGCCGTAACGGCAGACTACATCGACCTTGCGCAACTGGCGAACGAAGATGGCGGAAACGGCGCGCAGCACATCGTCACCCAGCATATGTCCGAAATCGTCGTTGATCCTCTTGAAGTGATCCAAGTCGATCATGAGGACGCTGACACCTCCGCCATAGCGGGCGGCGCGGGTGACCTCGTCAATCAGCCGGGACTCGAAATAGCGGCGATTAAAGACGCCGGTCAGTCCATCACGATAGGCGAGCTGACGCACCCGGTCGACGTAGCGGGCGTTCTGCGAAGCAGTGGCTAGAATGTCGGCTACGGACTCCAGCGCCTGCATGTCATTGGCGTGGAAGGCTTGGTTCTGGGCGCTGACGCAGACCAGCAGACCGATATTTTCGCCAAACGAAACCAGCGGCAGGCAGACTTCCTCGCGGCCGGTGGGAAAGCAGTCACCCGGGCATTTCGAGGGATCGCCGCAATAGGGACTGTGGTCGGCACGCGGCGAGGTGCAGGCATAGTCAGCTGGCAACAAGTCCCCAACCCGGAGCCGCGACGACAGAATGCCCTGTTGGGAGCAGAGGACGAGATTGCCATCCTCGTCGCGCAGGAAGATGGCGACATGCTCGACCGGAAACGACTGCGGAAGCTGGGTGCAGAGGCGGTCGAGCAACTCCTTGAGATCCAGTTCCACCGTGGTGCGCTTGGCAATGGCGTTGATGGCCTCCAGTTGGGCGGCCCGGCGCTGCAACATGGAGTAGAGTTTGGCGTTCTGCAAGCCGATGGATGCCTGGGTGGCAAACAGGGTGAGCAGATCGACGGTCTCGTTGTCAAAAAAAGCCGGCATATTACTCTGGCAATCGAGCACGCCGACGACCTCATCCCGCACCATGAGAGGAATGGCAAGCTCCGAGCGGGTGCTGGGAATGTGAGCAATGTAGCGCGGATCGGTGCTCACATCGGCGGAATAGACCGGGCGCCGCGCCTTGGCGGCGATTCCGGTGATGCCCTTGCCAAATGGAACAAAGAAATCAGGAGGCATCGTGCAGTCGCCAAACTGAGCCCGGACGAACAGCTTCTGGGCGGCTTCATCGAGCAACATGATGCAGCCGTTCTGCAAGTGGAAATAGTCACGGACGATGGCAAGGACCTGGTTGAGGACCTCGTCGAGATCGAACGTGGACAATACCGCTTGACTGGCGTCGTAAAGGATGGCGACTCTTTGCATAATGAACCCATGGACGACGGGGTCGGAGAAAACAAGACACCATACTACATCACTCCAGGCTCCGAATTCCCTTTTGTCTCCACACCAAAGTTTCGGAAAATCCGTTACGAACCGCTAGAACCAAAAGCCAATCTATGGTTCCAAATCGGGTTTCGCGCCGTCCTGGAGCGCGGATGGCCGAGAGAAAGTGGAACGAGCGGCTGGCGGGAAGCCGAGGCACCGCGGCCGGGAATGCGATACCATGCGAGAAATGCCGGAGCTGCATACAGAAGTCCAATTCTTGAAGGGCATTGGCCCGCGCCTGGCGGAGACGCTGGCCGGCAAGGGAATTCGCACTCTCGAGGACCTCATTTATTACCTGCCGTTCCGCTACGAGGACCGCATCAATCCGCGCAGCATTGAACAATTGCAGCCGGGAGAAATGGCTTCGGTCATTGCCGAGGTTCGTACCAGTGGCCTATTCAAGACGCGGCGAATGCCCATCTTTGAAATGACTGCGGGGCAGGGACGCAGCAAACTGAAGTGCCTGTGGTTCCGGGGCGGTTACCTGGAGGGCAAGTTCAAGCCGGGCGCTTTGGTGGCACTCTACGGAAAGGTTGAAGCTTCAAGCTTTGGGCGCGGCGGGCTGCAGATGTTGCAGCCGCAATTCGAAATTTTGCACGAGCCGCCGGAAGGTGCGGAAGCGGCCCTGGACAGCGAGGAACAGAAACGCTTTGAATCGCTGGAAACCGGACGCATCGTACCCATCTACGAAGCTGCGGGAAAACTCAACGCACGCTGGTTCCGGCGCATGATCCGCACCGCGCTGGAGCAGATGCCAGCCGAGATCAGCGACGCGATTCCGCCGGCGTTACGCGCCCGGCTGGGACTGATTCCGCGCGCCCAAGCCTTCTGGCAGGTGCACTGGCCGGAGGCCGACGAGAGTTTCGCCGACTTGGTGGCGGCGCGCACGCCCGCGCATCAGCGGCTGATCTTTGAGGAACTGTTTTTCCTCGAACTGGGACTGGAGTTGAAGCGCCGCAAGGCGCGCCTGCAGCCGGGGATCGGGTTTGCGATCAGCAGCCAGGTGCGCGCGGCGCTCAAGCGGGTGTTGCCGTTCCATCCCACCCAGGCGCAGAAACAGGTGCTGAAGGAAATTGCCGGGGACATGGTCCAGGCTTCGCCCATGCGGCGGCTGCTGCAAGGCGACGTGGGCTCGGGGAAAACGATTGTGGCCTTTGAGGCGGCGACCGTGGCGATGGAGAACGGCTATCAGGTGGCACTGATGGCCCCGACCGAGATTCTGGCGACACAGCATTATCTTTCCGCGCGGCGCATCCTGGAACCTGCCGGGTATCGGGTCGTGCTGCTGACCGGATCACTGGAAGCAGAGCGCAAGCGCGATATCCGCAGCCATTTGGCCCGCGGCGAAGCTCAGATGGTGATTGGCACGCACGCGTTGCTGGAAGACAAGGTAGAGTTCGAACGCCTGGGCCTGGTGATCGTCGATGAGCAGCATCGCTTCGGAGTGATGCAGCGGATGAAGCTGATGCGCAAGAACAGCGAAGTGCAGCCCGACGTGCTGGTGATGACCGCGACTCCCATTCCGCGCACGCTGGCCTTGACGGTATACGGCGACCTGGACTTGAGCGTCATCGACGAACTGCCGCCGGGACGCACTCCGGTCAGCACCCGGGTAATCGCCGGCGAGCGCGCCGGAGAAGTCTGGGAGTTTCTGCGCAAGGTTGTCGCCGGCGGCCAGCAGGCCTACGTCGTCTACCCCGTAATCGACGAGAACGAAAAGGATACGGGGCTGAAGGCCGCGATCAAAATGTACGATGAGTTGCGCAAGCAGGTGTTTCCGGAGTTGAAGCTGGGATTGCTGCACGGGCGCTTGGGTGCCGAGGAGAAAGACGATATCATGCGGCGGTTCAAGAGTGGCGATCTCGATGTGCTGGTTGCCACCACGGTCATCGAGGTCGGGGTAGACGTTTCAAACGCCTCGGTCATGGTGATTGAACACGCGGAACGCTTTGGGCTCTCGCAGATGCATCAGTTGCGCGGACGCATCGGCCGGGGCAGCGCAAAATCGTATTGCGTGCTGATGACCAGCGGCAAGATCAGCGCAGAAGCGCAGCAGCGGCTGGACACCATGGCCAGCACTTGCGACGGCTTTGAGATTGCCGAAAAAGACCTGGAGTTGCGCGGACCCGGTGAGTTCTTTGGCACCAGGCAAGCGGGCATGCCAAGTCTGCGGGTGGCAAACCTGATCCGCGACCGCAAGCTGCTGGAGCTGGCCAAACGCGAGGCGCGCGCCCTCGTGGATGGGAGTAGCGCGGAGGTAACTCCGGAGGAGAAGCGGACAGCGGTGGAGTACCTGAGGGCGCACTGGAACCGGCGCTATGGGCTGGTGGAGGTCGGGTAGCAGAGTTACTGGGCGAATAGAGGCAGCGCCTTGGGCTTTCCGCGGCCCGCAGCCGGCTTCCCCAATCCGGATTTTTTCCTCGCTCGTGAGGTCTAAACGTGGGCGCGGGGTACCAGTGTTTCGTGTAGGCTGGAAGGTATGATCGTGGGCATTGGCGTGGACCTTTGTGAAGTGGAGCGGATGGAAGCGGCCATCGGGCGGCATGGCGATCGCTTCCTGGCGCGCATCTACACCGAGGCCGAGCGCGCCTATTGCGAATCCAGGAAGAACCGCATGGAGCGCTTTGCGGGGCGGTTTGCGGCCAAGGAAGCCGCCATGAAGGCAATCGGTACCGGATGGCGCCGCGGCGTCGGATGGCGCGATTTCGAGGTGACGCGGGCAGCCAGCGGACAGCCGGTCATTGTCTTCCACGGAGTTGCAAGCAGGATTGCGGCTGAGCTTGGAGTCCGGCGGGCGCTGGTTTCAATTACCCACATCGAGAGCATGGCCATGGCACAGGTGGTGCTGGAGTCCGAATGAAGTCAGCAGACGCCAGTGGGGCAGGTGCACTGGGAACCAGGTTTGTTATGATTCGTGTCAGTTGCAATGGGAGAAACCGTGCCTAGTCAAAAGCAACTTCGCTGGGCTCAGCTTCGGGTGGGGCTGACCGTTGTCTTGTCCGCATTGGTTCTGGCCGTCCTTGTCTTCCTGATCAGCGGTACGACGGGTTTGTTTACCCCCACGCTGCGCCTTGTCTGCTACGTGGATAATGCCGGCGGCCTGCGCACCGGGGCGCCGGTGCGGCTGCAGAGCGTCGATATCGGAAACGTGGCGAGTATCCGCATTGTGTCCCACCGGGAGCCAAGTGGCGCGGCCACGCCGGTGGAGATCCTGATGAAGGTAAACGCCAAATTCCAACCGTTTATCCACACCGATTCCCAGGTGTTGCTCACCACGGCTGGGGTACTGGGCGAAACCTTCATCGATATTGACTCGACCCAGGCCCGGGGCGCGGTAGCCCCGAATAACTCCGTGTTGCCATCCACGGCAGTGCCGGATATTGAGGATGTGGTGCGTTCCTCGCAGTCTACCCTGCAAAACGTAAGTATCCTGGTAACCCGTCTGGACCACATTGTGAGCGCCGTGGAAAGTCAGCAGGGCTCGGTGGGAAAGCTGATCTATGACAAACAGCTCTACAACAACCTGAACAGCTCGGTTGCGCAAGTCAACGCCATGCTGAGCGACATTGACAACGGCCGCGGCAGCCTGGGCAAGCTCATAGGCGACGATACCCTCTACACGCGAGCAACCGCGACCATTGACAAGCTGAACACCATCGCCGACAACATAAACCAAGGCAACGGCACGATCTCCAAGCTGATTCGCGATCCGTCGCTTTACGACAACGCCAACCAGACTCTGGCGAAGGCGAATCAGTTGATGGATGGAATCAATCGCGGCGAAGGCGCGCTGGGCAAATTTTCCAAGGACCCGGAGTTTGCCAAAAAGCTGGATCTGCTGGTGACGAATCTCTCTACCATCTCAGCCGAATTGCAAGCCGGACAGGGCACGGCGGGCAAGTTGCTGAAAGACCCGTCGCTCTACAACAACGCCGACCACATGCTGGTGGAGAGCCGCAGCCTGCTGACCGCATTCCGCGAGAACCCGAAGAAGTATCTGACCATCAAGCTGCACATTTTTTAGCGCGGCGTTGGGGAAAACGCGCAGTGCTCGTTCACCGTCTGGAGCCTGTCTGGTGCGGAAGCTGTAGAACCGCAATGGCGGCGAAGGAGCGAGAATTGGCGGGCCTTCTGCGTCGGCAGAGCCGCGTTCAAAGGCGCGCGGTTCGGGCGTCGGCCGCCTGTTCGTGGGCGTGGTAGCTGGAACGCACCAACGGGCCGGACTCCACGTGCTGGAATCCCATTTTGTCTGCCTCCTGCTTAAGAAAGGCAAAGTCCTCGGGCGGATACATGCGCTTCACCGGGAGGTGATTGCGCGAGGGCGCGAGGTACTGGCCGATGGTGAGGATGTCCACCTTGCGTGCCGCCAAATCGCGGCAGACCTGCAGCAACTCTTCCATGTCCTCGCCGAGCCCGACCATGATTCCGGTCTTGGTTACCGTGGTGGGCGAAAGTTGCTTGGCGCCCGAGAGCAGGTTGAGGGTGCGCTCGTAGCGCGCGCCGCTGCGGGCGACGCGGTAGAGGCGCGGCACGGTCTCGGTATTGTGGTTAAGGATGTTGGGCCGGGCATCGAGCACAATCTGCAAGCAGTCCTGGCGGCCCTGGAAGTCGGGGATGAGGACTTCGACCGAGCAATCCGGCCGGAGACGGCGAATCTCGCGGATGGTTTCAGCGAAGACCCTGGCGCCGCCGATGTTGTCATCATCGCGATTGACGCTGGTGACAACGGCGAACTTGAGTCCGAGCTGGGCGACCGCTTCGGCGACGCGGTGTGGCTCGTCGAAGTCGATTGGCTCGGGCCGTCCCTTGGGCACGGCGCAGAAGCCGCAGCGCCGGGTGCAGAGGTTTCCAAGAAGCATGAAGGTTGCGGTGCGATGGTTCCAGCACTCGCCAATGTTGGGGCATTGAGCGGATTCGCAGACGGTGTGCAGGTCGAGAGAGCGTGCCAGCTTCTTGAGCTCGTGATACTGCTCACCCATGGGAGCCCTGGCACGCAGCCAGCGCGGCTTGGGAGCGGGAGCTGCGGAAACGGTCTGGATTTGAATCAAATCGGAGTTCGCCATCGGTATCCCTAGTTTACGATGCCGGGAGGAAGACTGCGGACTCCAAATTCCAGCTTTTCGGCGGGCCGATTGCGCGACGCCTGTTGGCCGCCGGGCTCAAAGAGTTTTCAGGTAGGCGAGCAGTGCGTAAATCTGGTCGTCCGAGAGAGCATTGCCAAAAGCGGGCATTTTGACGCGGCCGCCGACGATTACCGCCGTGACGCGCTCGTCATTGGCCGGCATTCCGCTCGGCAAGTATTGTTTTTTGTATAGGTTATGAAGGCTTGGACCGTGCAAGCCGCGGCTCGAATAGGGTTCGTGGCAGCGGGCGCAATTGGCATCGAACAGGTTGCGCCCAATGGCTTCGGTGGCATTGAGTCCCAGCTCGGCGTCAGACTTTCTGCGCTCGGCCTGGCAGCCAACAGAGACAAGCAACGCGAGCAGACAGATCAACGCAGACACAGAGTTGGGAACGAGGAGGAAAGTATGGCGCATGACGAGCTGACCTGGCTGGAATCAGGTACCATCTTATCGCAATGGCTATCCTGCTGAAACGCACCCGTGAAGCGGCCTCGCCCGAGGATGGCGCGCGCGTGTTGGTGGAGCGCCGGCGGCCGCGCGGGATTGCGGAAGAATCGTTGCAACTGAGCGCATGGCTTCCCGTACTGGCTCCCAGCGAACCACTGCGACGCTGGTTCGCCGCCAGGCCGCTGCAATGGCCGATCTTCCGCCGCCGCTATCTTGCCGAGTTAGGCGGCGAGGAAGCAGCCGATGGGTTGAGCGAATTGCACGCCATGGCGGGGAGCGTAAAGACTTTGACTTTGCTGGTCTCTGCCCGGGAGCAGGAGCGTAGCCACGCCGCGATTCTGCGCGACCTGCTGGAGGGAGCCAGGAAGCCGCCATCGACCTCCGGGCCAGCGCGTGCGGCGGCGCGCGGAAGTGTTCGCGCACAGAGGAAGCGTTGATTTTTCGAAGCCAATTGTCTGCACAGGAGAGCGGCGGCGCGGTGCGCCCGGCGTTTGAAGCGATTCTCGAAACACAGCAGAAAGCGGCGCTGAGCGACTGGTATGTGACCCAGCCGGACCACGCCCGCATCTCCGGCGAACTGGCGGCGGCATTTGATTCACGCAAGGTTCCGCTCGGGGGCGAGGCGGTCGTGCGCGCCATCTCCATGCACGACATTGGCTGGATGCCGTACGACGGGGATGTGGATTCGCCGCGCCCGCCGGCACGGCTTCATTCCGGCGCGCCGGTTTCGTTTGCCAACAACGAGCCGGAACAGTTTCTGCGCGCCTGGCTGGGATCGATCCAGGCGTCGCAGAGCACCGGGGCGCTGGGAGGATTGCTGGTAAGTACGTACTTTGCCCGCCTCACCCACCCGTACCTTGCGGGCGGTAAGGGTACGCCGGAGCAGCGCGCGCAGGTGGAACGGTTTCTCCATGGCGAGGCGGCCAGGGTGGAACGTCTGCTGCCGCAGGCCGCACTGCCGGTAGAAGAGATCGAGGCGCTGATTACGGTTTTGCAGTTCTGCGATCTGGCCTCACTTTACCTTTGCGCCAATCCCGCGGCGCCCGTGGAACTGCCGCAGCCGCTCGACGGCAACCGGGTGCAGTTTTCGTTCGAGCAAGGATCCTACCGCATGCGGCCAAACCTGCTGGATCATGTGCTGGTGCTGGAAATTCCGTGCGTGCGCTTTGTGGATGGAAAAGCGCAGCGGGAGTTTGTCCCGGTAAAGGTGCAGTGAGGGGCATCCAATTGAGATTTTCTTGGGCAGAAGGCCAGGAGTGCGCGGCATGAAATTCAAGAAAAAAGTTTGGTTGGCCATGGTCATCGTTGCGATCCCACTCGCGTACCTGATACTGATTTCATTCATTCCAGAAGACAGAATTGTCGGATTCCACTGGTCACAATAATTCAAAGCGGCAACCTTCCCGCCACTGCTTCCCTTTCGCCACTCTGCCAACCGTGCGAAAATAGGTTAGTCCGCCTATGAACATCCCTGAAAAACAGCCGCCGATTACGCCAGAGGTACTTCGCAATCACGGAGTGACTCCGGAGGAATATGAACGCATCCTGAAATGGCTGGGCCGCGTGCCTACCATGACGGAGCTTGGCATCTTCAGCGTGATGTGGAGCGAGCACTGCTCCTACAAATCGTCGCGGGTGCATTTGAAGCGGCTGCCGACCCAAAGCAAGCTGGTGATGCAGGGGCCGGGCGAAAACGCCGGCATCATTGACGTTGGCGGCGAGTGGGCCTGCGCCTTCAAGATCGAATCGCACAACCATCCCTCGTTTGTCGAGCCTTTCCAGGGAGCGACCACCGGAGTTGGTGGCATTCTGCGCGACATTTTCACCATGGGCGCACGCCCGGTTGCGGTGATGGACTCACTGCGCTTCGGTCCCGTCACGCGCGAACAAGATCCCGAGATGGACCGGGCCACGCTACACAAGAATCACTCCGTGCTGGACGGCGTGGTGGGTGGCGTGGCCAGCTACGGCAATTGCTTTGGGGTGCCCAACGTGGGTGGCGAAACGCGCTTTGAAAAATGTTACTCGGGCAATCCGCTGGTGAATGCGTTTGCACTCGGTCTGGTGAAGAAGGACGAAATTTTTTATGCCTCGGCTGCGGGCGCGGGTAATCCGGTGATCTACGTCGGTTCCAAGACCGGCAAGGACGGGATTCACGGCGCGACCATGGCGAGCGAAGAATTCAGCGAGGGCAGCGAGGCCAAGCGCCCGAACGTGCAGGTGGGCGATCCGTTCATGGAAAAGCTGCTGCTGGAAGCTTGCCTGGAGGCGATGCAGACCGGCGCGATTGTCGGCATCCAGGACATGGGCGCGGCCGGGCTGACCTGCTCGACCTGCGAACTGGGCGGACGCGGCGGCGTGGGGTTGGAGATTGAACTCGACCTGGTACCGCAGCGCGAGACCGGCATGAGCAGCTACGAGATCATGCTCAGCGAATCGCAGGAGCGTATGCTGCTGGTGGCTGAGCGCGGTCGCGAAGAGGAAGTGTTCGCCGTCTTCCGCAAGTGGGGACTCGATGCAGTGACGGTGGGCCGGGTGATCGGCGAAAACACCATGCGCGTGCTGCACCACGGGATTGCGGTTGCCCAGATTCCGAACCAGGCGTTGACCGACGATGCGCCGCTGTATCACCGCGAGGTTGGCGAGTGGTCGTCCGGGGTGCCGGGGCAGAAGCCGGGGGCGCTGCAACTGGGAACGAAGAACCATTTCAGCGGCGACTTCCATAAGCTGCTGGCAAGCCCGAATGTCTGCTCGAAGCACTGGGTCTATGAGCAGTACGACTCGATGGTGCAGACAAATACCATGCAGGGGCCTGGAGAGTTGGCGGGGGTGATCCGCATTAAAGGTACACAGCGCGGATTGGCGATGGCGCTTTATGGCAATGGCCGCTGGTGCTATCTCGATCCGAAACTGGGTGCGGAACACAGCGTGGCGCGCGCGTCGCGGATGGTGGCATGCACCGGCGCGCAACCGGTTGCGGCGACCAATTGCCTGAACTTCGGCAACCCGGAGAAGCCACCCGTCATGGCGCAGTTCTCGCAGGTGATCGACGGACTCGCCGAAGCTTGCATCGCCCTGGAGACTCCGATCACGGGCGGCAATGTGAGCTTCTACAATGAGACCCTGGGCGAGGCAATTTATCCGACGCCTACGCTGGGCATTGTGGGAATTCTGCCGGACGTAACCAAGGCGGTGGGGGCGAGCGCCAAGGGAGCCGGCCGCGCGATTGTGCTGCTGACGCCGGGCCTGAAGGCACACAGCGGCGAGGAGCAGAACGAGTTCGGCTCTTCGGAGTTTGCCGTGCATGTGCTGGGCGAGTTGTGGGGCGCACCGCCAATTCTGGATCTGAAGGCTGAAAAGTCCTTGCAGGATCTTCTCCAGGTGCTGGCGGCGGAGGGACTGGTGGAGTCGGCGCGCGACGTGGCCGAGGGCGGAATCGCGGTGGCGGTGGCGAAAATCGGATTTCCGCAAGGGTTGGGCGCGGAAATTGATCTGATTTCGGCCGGGCTTCCCGCCGAGTGTGTACTGTTTGCCGAAGATGCTTCGCGCGCTCTGGTGACTTGTGATCCCATAAAAGTGGGAGCAATCGAAGAAGCTGCGGTAAAATGTGGATTGAACGCGCAACAGATTGGCGCCACTATCCGCGAAAAATTCACGGTTCGGATTGACGGCAACCCTGTCATCGATGGAGAGGTTTCCGCATTCAAGCAGAGCTGGCGGCAGGCACTGGGGCAGGCACTACAGGTGGAGTCGGAAGTCGCGCAGGTGTGAACTAGCCTCGGGAAACCGTGAGGACGCCCAGCATGGGCGCTGCATGATTCTCCGCAGGTGCTTTGTGATTCGTAAACCCGGCACGGCTGCAGCCGTGCCCTTGTCTTTCATCGCGCTCCAGCGCACAGACGTACAAGGCGGACAGCCATGATCGAAATCGAGCTGGATAAACTTCACGAAGAGTGCGGGGTAGTTGCAGTGTATGGGAACCCCGAGTCGGCCAAGCTTTGTTACCTGGGCCTGCATGCGTTGCAGCATCGCGGACAGGAGTCGGCCGGCATTGCAGCCAGCGATGGCCGCCGCTTGACCGCGTATCGATCGATGGGGCTGGTGGCGGATATTTTCAGCGAAGCGGTACTGCAGAAATTGCCGGGAAGCCATGCCATTGGGCATACCCGCTACTCGACCGCAGGAGACTCGGCGCTGCTGAATGCGCAGCCGATCCAGGTGGATTGCAATAAGGGGCAGATTGCAATTGCGCACAATGGGAATCTGGTGAACGCCGCCGAGATTCGCAAACGCTTCGAGCGGGCGGGATCGATTTTCCAGACCTCGAGTGATACCGAGATCGTGCTGCACCTGATCGCGCAATCTCACGAGAAGACGCTGCCGGACGCGATTGCTGACGCACTGCGCCGAATTGAAGGCGCTTTTTCGTTTGTGATTGCGACCCGCGAGCACATCTATGCCGCGCGCGATCCGCGCGGCTTTCGCCCCCTGGCTATGGGGCGGATTCCGGGAAAGGACGGGCTCGCGAGTTCCGTCGTTTTCGCCTCCGAGACTTGCGCCTTCGATCTGTTAGGCGCCGCATACGAGCGCGATGTGAAACCCGGTGAATTGGTTGTGGTTGGGCCTGAGGGCGTGCACTCGCATTTCTACGCGCCGGCGCTGGCGCAATCGCAATGTATTTTCGAGCAGGTGTATTTTGCGCGTCCGGACTCCCTGGTCTTTGGCAGGAGCGTACAGGCTTGCCGCGAGCAGATGGGACGCCAACTGGCGCGCGAGGCTCCGGTGGATGGCGAGCTGGTGGTCGGCGTGCCGGACAGCGGATTGACGGCGGCACTGGGTTATGCGCGCGAGAGCGGTATTCCGCTGCAGTTCGGGCTTGTGCGCAATCATTACGTGGGCCGCACGTTCATCGAGCCAGAGCAGCGGGTGCGTGACTTCGGGGTGAAGCTGAAGCTGAACCCGGTGCGACAATTGCTGGTGGGCAAGCGGGTGATTCTGATCGACGACTCGATTGTGCGCGGCACGACGAGTCAGAAGATCGTGCGCCTGGTGCGCGATGCCGGGGCACTTGAGGTTCACATGCGGATCTCGTGTCCTCCGACGACCTCGCCTTGTTACTACGGCGTGGATACGCCGGAGCGCCGCCACCTGATCGCGGCGCGCAAATCGGTAGACGAGGTACGGGAGTTCATCGGAGCCGATTCATTGGCGTATCTTTCGCTGGAAGGATTGCGCGCCTCCTGTGGCGAGCCGGTGGGCGATCCCCACTACTGTACCTCCTGCTACACAGGCAAGTATCCGACCAATTATGTGGACCTGCAGGAGATTCGGCCGGCGGTCGCGCTGGCGAAGTAAGAATAGGTTTGAACCGGGAAAAGGATCCGGTCTGGGGTGGCCGGTTCATTACAGATTGCATCCGGATTCACAATTTGCCTGCCTGCGTCGTCCAGTCCATAGCATGGGACCGGAAGCGGCTGGTTGAGATTGCGGCGCGCCAGAACAAAACTGAAAAGCCGGATTCTCCCGAATGCCCGCCCAACCTGACTGCGGGCTTGGAGCCATGAACAGAGCCGAGTGTGAGATTCGCAATGTGGGATCGCAGGATTCTTCCCTTCCTGTTCAGCCACAGCCTTGCCGTGCTGTTTCTTGGCCTAAAATAGAAAGTGCTCCGGCGTTAAGCTTTGGCGCATCAAAGTAGTATTGGCTTGGTGAACATGAAAATCCGTAATCGGCTGCTCGTTCTCTTCTGTCTCGTGGCTTCGTTTGCCGCATTCGCGCAACCGCCTGCAAGCACTCCCCAGGTGACCCATCCCGAGGCCGCGCCGGCAGGCCAGCCAGCGCAGCCCGTGGCGGAATCCCCGTCGGCGGCGACAGCTCCCGCCCCCAGCGCAAAGCAATCTGACCGCGCCAGTGCGTACTATCATTTCCAGCTTGGTCACATTTATGAGGAGATGGTAGCCACCAGCGGACGTGCGGAATTCGCCTCCGAAGCCGTGGAAGAGTACAAGGCCGCGTTGCAGGCCGATCCTACCTCTGCCTATCTTGCCTCTGCCTTGGCCGAGCTTTACGCCCGCACCGGAGATATCCGTGAAGCCGTGGTTGAGGCCCAGGACGTTCTCAGCCGGGACCCTGACAACCTGGATGCCCGCCGTCTGCTGGGACGCATCTACCTGCGCTCGGTGGGTGATCTGCAGGGCGGCGCACCGGGTTCCCCGCAAGGGGACACCGAAGCCGTTCTCCACCTCGCCATCGAGCAATATGAGCAGATTGTGCGTCTGGATCCTACCAGCATTGAAGATTTTCTCCTTCTCGGGCGTCTCTACCGTCTCAATAACCAGACTGCCAAAGCTGAGACTGCGTTTCGTACTGCCGTAAAGTTGCAGCCCTCCTCGGAAGACGCGGTCACGACGCTTGCGTTGCTCTACAACGAGGAAGGCGATGCGAGCCGCGCCCTGGAAATTCTGCAATCGGTTCCGGAGACGGACCGCACCCCGCGCATCGATTCGGTGCTCGGTTATACCTACGAACAGAAGAAAGATTACAGCCACGCCATTGAAGCCTATCGCAAGGCCGTCGATCTTGATAAGGACGACCTGGACGCGGTGCGCGGACTGGCGCAGAACCTGCTCAACGATAACCAGCTCGACGCCGCCCTGGAGCAATATCAAACGATTGCGGCCGGCGACCCGCAGGATGCCCAGACCCTGCTGCACATCGCGGAAATCTACCGCCGCAATGGACAGTTTGAAAAGGCCGTGGACACGCTGAACAAAACGCAGTCGATTGCGCCGGATTCAATGGAGGTCGAATACAACCGCGCCGTCATTGAGGAGGCTGTGGGCAAGTACGACGAGGCCACGAAACAGCTCGAAGACATGCTGGCGCGGACGGAAAAACCCAATGGCGTGTACTCGGCGTTTGAACGCAACAATCGCGCCATTTTCCTGGAACGGCTCGGCACCGTCTACCGCGACCAGAACAAGACGGAACTGGCGGTGGGGACTTTCCGCAAGATGATCGCCCTCGGTGACGACTCGATAGCGCGCGGCTATCAGCAGATTATTGAAGCCTATCGCGACGCCAAAAATTGGCCCGAGGCTACGGCGATTGCACGCGAAGCCGTCGCAAAGCTCCCCAACGACCGGGGGCTGCAGATGGTTTTGGCCGGGCAGGAAGCCGACAGCGGCGAGGCCGATCCGGCCATTGCGCGTGTTCAGGCCATGCTCAATGGCAATCCCGCCGACGACCGCGAAGTCTGGATCGCCCTAGCCCAGATGTACAGCCGTCTCCGGCGCTATCCGGAAGCGGAACACGCCACGGCGAAGGCTCTGGAGTATTCCACCAGGCAGGAGGAGAAGGACTACGCCAACTTCATCGCCGGTTCAATCTACGAGCGTCAGAAGAAGTATGACGAGGCCGAAAGTTACTTCCGCAAAGTGCTTGCCTCCGATGCCAAGAACGCCACCACGCTCAACTATCTTGGGTATATGCTGGCCGACCGCGGCACCCGCCTCGAAGAGGCACTTTCGCTGATCCGGCGCGCGGTCGCCCTGGACCCGCAGAATGGCGCCTATTTGGACTCACTCGGTTGGGTGCAGTTCAAGATGGGCAAGTACGATCTAGCCGAAGCCTCGCTGCACAAGGCCGTGGATCGCATGGACAACGATCCGACGGTGCACGAGCATCTGGGGGATGTCTATCAGAAGACGAATCGTCTGAAACTGGCGGTGACCCAGTGGGAGCGCTCGCTGGAAGAGTGGAAGAAGACCATTCCCGCCGAGGTCGAAGCCTCCGACGTGGCCAAAGTGCAGAAGAAACTGGATGGAGCCAAGGTGAAGCTCGCCAGACAGGAAGACGGCGAAGCAAAATAGGATCGACAGCGCGAAAAACATGAGCCGCCGGGCGGGCGGCTCATGTTTCTTACCCCCGAGATCTCGTTGAAAATGTTCGTCAAGACGTCCCGGGGCAATCTCGCGACGGGACCAGGCTGGGAATTCGGCCAGCCAAGCGCACCGCCGCTCCCGGTGCTACACTTCCCCCATGCTGGCATCCTACGCAGTGCATGTCGAGTCCTCACTCGGGCGCCGTTATCCAGAGCCGCCGCATCCATATCGTGACGACTTTCAGCGTGACCGCGACCGCATCATTCATGCTCGTGCCTTCCGCCGACTGGAGAACAAAACGCAGGTCTTCACCCAGCGCCTCTCCGATCACTTCCGCACCCGGCTCACTCATACCATCGAGGTGGCGCAGATTTCGCGCACCATTGCCGGCGCGCTCCATTTGAACGAAAACCTCGTCGAAAGCCTGGCACTGGTGCATGACATCGGCCATCCTCCCTTCGGGCACTCCGGCGAACACGCCTTGCACAGGTTAATGCTCGAACATGGCGAGAGCTTCGACCACAATCTGCACGCGCTGCGCATCGTCGAACACTTTGAGCAGCGTTACGCCTCGCATCCCGGTCTGAACCTCACCTTCGAGGTTCGCGAGGGCATCATCAAACATTCGCACGATTACGCGCCCGCCGATTACCCGGAGCTGGCCGGATACCTGCTTGATCAGCGCCCGCCGCTGGAAGCCCAACTCATCGACCACACCGATGAGATCGCCTACAACACCGCCGACCTGGACGATGGCTATGAGGCACACCTGCTGACCCTCGACGACATGATCCGGGAGGTTGCCATTTTCGGCCGTTACTTCCGCCAGGTCGAGCACGACTACGCTGACGTCGGCGACAAGCTCATGTTCAACGAGGCGCTGAAGCGAATGTTGAACCATCTGGTTACCGACCTGATCGAAAACACCCGTCAGCGGCTGCAGGACTCTGGCGTAGCAAGCGTTGAGGATATCCGGCATCAGCCCGAGCGTCTGGCCGCGTTCAGTCCCACCACGGACGCCGAGCGCGCCGAGCTGAAGCAGTTCCTCAATCAGAAGCTCTACCACAGCGAATCGCTACTGCCCCAGAAAGCCGATGGGGATAAGATCGTCCGCGACCTGTTCAATCATTGGATCGAGTACCCCGATAGTCTTCCGGAAGGCTATCGCCAGCAGATGGAAAGCGAGAGCCGGGCGCGAGTGATCTGTGACTACATCGCCGGCATGACCGACAACTACATCCTCGATCTGCACCGGAAATTAATGGGTTGAGGCGGGGCGGAGTAGCGCACCTCCCTGGTCTGGCCGTAGAGGTCATAGTTTCTAACCCTGTAATTCCTACTCGGCAGCCCCATTCCTACCCCCGGCGCCTTCCCTCCTGAATTTCATTTCTCACTGAAAACAATCAGTTTACTTCGATCTTGAGTTTGGCATCTGAAGTGTATGAGAAAGTGTGGCGCCACTGCTCCAGGCGGTACGCAACCTGAGAGCGGGCTATTCTCGCCGGAGGAATGCCATGAAGAATCGTTTCCTGTTTGCCTTGCCCCTGATTGCCACGCTTGCCTTGTCGGCCGCGGCGCAGCAGGGCAGCGCCGCGGCCGATCCGCAGCCTGCTGCGCAGGTGCCGACGGCCACCGACCCAGACTCACCGAGGGCTAATCCTGACAAGCAGCTTGAGCCGCTCAAGCCCGGTAACCACGAAGGCTTTTGGGGACATCTGAATCCGTTCGCCCGCAAGAAGTACGTAGAACGCCAGCTGGTTCCGATTCGCGATCGTGCCAATGAACTCGACGAGCTCACGGCAGACAACTCCCGCATGTTGCGGGACGTTGACACCCGCGCCACGGCTGGAATCCAGCGCGCCGACGCCCACGCCAGCCTCGCTGACCAGCACGCCGTGGATGCCGCGAACCGCGCCCAGATGGCCCGTGACACAGCGCAGCAGGCTAACGCTCGGCTCCACTCCGTCTCGCAGACGGTCGAGAACCTCGATCAATACCAGCGCGCCGACCAGCTTGAAATTCGCTTCCGGCCCGGTGTCGCGGTGCTGAGTAACAACGCCAGGAAATCCCTCGACGAACTGGCTGAAACCATGAAAGATCAGAAGGGATACCTGGTCGAGGTTCAGGGCTTCACCCCGGGCAGTGGCGCTGCCTCGATCCAGCAGTCGCAGCGTCTGGCGGATTCCGTGGTGCGCTACCTGGTCATTCATCACCAGGTTCCGGTCTACCGCATTTATGAGCTTGGCTTGGGCAATGCCGCGGTGCAGTCGGCCTCCGGCGAAGGCAAAGCAACGCCCTCGCAGGGTAGCCGCGTAGAGGTCACGCTGCTCAAGAACGGCGTCGGCGATATGCAGGCCAGCCAACAGGCACAATCGATGGCTCAGCCCCAGTAGTTCGCAGGGGCCAGAAATGCGAAGCGAGGGCGCGGGCCAGTCAGGCTCGCGCCTTCAGCTTCGGTCGCAGCCCTGGGAGTTGAGCATTCCGGCGACTTTCATGCTATCTTTGCCCAACCAATGCTATTTGCCGAGCCATCTGAATTTTTCTTCACCGCCGGCTACGACTCCCCGGTTGGCCACCTCGATCTGGCCATGAGTGAGCGCGGCCTCGCCGTGGTTGCGTTCCAGGGCCGATGGTCCGTTCCACATGGCACAAAGGATGTGCGCTGGATTGAGGAGCCGTTTCGATTTCGCGATGTGAACCGTCAACTGGATGAGTACTTTGCCGGAGCTCGCCGCAGCTTCGATCTCCAACTTGATTTGCGTGGCCCGGCATTTCACCAGCTTTGCTGGCAGGCTCTGTTACGCATTCCCTACGGCCAGACCTTGTCTTACGCGCAGCTTGCCGCCGCGGTCGGTTCACCATCGGCGTCGCGCGCCGTCGGCCAGGCGAACCATCACAATCCGGTCGCGATCATCGTTCCCTGTCACCGCGTCATCGCCTCCAACGGCAGCCTTGCCGGATTCGGCGGCGGCCTTGCAGCCAAGGAATTCCTGCTTAATCTTGAAGGCGCGCGCTTGCGTTCATCCATCCCGGAGCAGGGCAACCTTTTTTGCAAACTCGAGGTGTAATGAAGCTTCAAAAACCGTGCGCGCGGAACTGAAAGCCAGTCTCTCGAATCCGTCGCGGTCTGGCAGAAAGCGTCCGCCCATGGCGGCTTCCGGCAAAGGGTTTTTGCGCCAACGCCTTGATGACAGGCGCGCGCCGCCGTAAACTCCATCCATGCACTCCCACGCCGGGCAATCGCATGGCCACGCGCACCCTCCGCTCTCCGCCCGGATGCTTCGTGTTGCTTTAGGACTGACTCTGGCTTATATTGTTCTGCTGGTGGCAGCGGGATTCCGGGCACACAGCCTGGCGCTGCTTTCCGAGGCCGGACACAATGTTTCCGACTTCTTGGCCCTCCTCCTCTCCTGGGTCGCCGCTTTTCTAAGCGAGCGGCCTGCCACCAGCACCAAGACTTACGGATGGCGCCGTGCCGGTGTGCTTGCCGCTTTCGTCAACGCCATCACCCTGATCGTTATTGCCGTCCTCATCTTTTATTCGGCCATCCAGCGCTTCTCCCATCCTGAACCGGTGCAGGCTGGGCTGATGATGTGGGTCGCCGGCACCGGGGTGCTGCTCAACGGAGCCATCGCTTTGATGCTGTTCCTGCGCGGCAGGGGCGACCTGAACTTGCGCTCGGTTCTGGTTCATGAGATTGGCGATACTCTCTCCACGGCAGCGGTGATCGCTGGTGGCTGGGCGATTGCCGTTACCGGTCATAGTTGGATCGATCCCGCGCTCTCTATTGGCATCTCCTTCATGGTGCTCTGGTCGTCGGCCGGGATTGTGCGTGAGAGTCTGAACATTCTACTGGAAGGCGCGCCCAGCAGCGTGGAGTTGGAAACCATCAATGCCGAGTTGCGTGCTGTTTCCGGCGTCCTCGACGTGCATGACCTGCACATCTGGAGCATCGGAAGCGATACCCACGCTCTCTCTTCGCACATCACCATTGCCGACATTCCGCCCTCGGCCAGCAACGCCATCCTCGACGAGCTGCGCCGGATGCTGGCCAGCCGCCATCACATCCACCACACCACCATTCAGTTTGAGAGTGCCGACTGCGATCTGGCGCACGGCTGCATTCTGCCCGAGCCCCACGAGCGCCATCACGACGCCCCTGCTGCGTCAGCCTGCAACCCACACTCGGGAATCACGGATTGAGGGACCTATCCATGCGCCTTCGGACCTTCGTCATCGCCACCGTCGTTGCGCTCACTCTGGCCTCCGCCGGGTGCAAGTCCAGCTCCGCGCCCGTTCCTGATTCCAGCTTGATGCCGCCGAATCCCACCACCATCATCAACCACGCTCGTGACCAGCTAACCCCCTTCCGTTTCACCCTGGCGACCGATCCCGTTTCACCGAGCTACAACGGCCCGATCCTGCTCAAGGTCCACGTTATTGACGCAGCCAATCAACCTGCCGATGGAGTTACACTCAAGGCGGATGTTTCAATGAGCGGCATGGATCAGGGCGCCCAGCACTTGACCCTCAGCGGCAAAGGCGGCGGCGACTACGAGGGAACGGTGAACCTGGATATGGCGGGCAGTTGGGATGTGGATCTGACGGCCACCCAGAACGGCAAGATCCGCCAGCAGAAACTCAGTATTGAGGTTGGCGGTTAGGCACGGCGATTTTTCAATTTCCACCCATCAAAAAGTCCACCTCCGCGCGGCGCAGAGGTGGACTCTCGATACCCGGTTGCTGTGCGGCGTAGGCTCGACGCGCGAGTCTACGCCATCACTAGCCATCTACTTCCTGGCCAAAGCCGGCGGCTCCTGCTGAAAGAGCTCGGGATGCATATACGTCCCACGCTCCTTGCCCTTGTCCTCTTCCACCTGGGTCCGATGCGCCTCGGCATAAGCGTCATGCCGGATGCCCGTAACCTGCCAGGAGACCTTGGCTCCAGGCTTGCCGCCAGCGATGGTGAACTTGTTGCCCTTGATCTCCCTGGCAACGTAGAGCGGCATGAAGCGGCCAATCGACGTCAGTTGATAACGGAAGTCCTGGTTGAGGGCCTCGAAATAATCCGGCAACTCGACCACGGCCTCGCCTTTCTTGTTGAGCACCACCAGGCCGTCGTAGACATTCTTCATGTCGGGCGATTCGACGAACGAGTGGTAGAGATACTTGTTCGCCGGGTCAAGGGGATGGTCGATCTTGAATGTGCCCGAGGATTTGGAAATCGTTCCGCCTACGTGGAGGTTTCCACTGAAGCTGACGTCCCCGTAACCGTCCACATTGAAGTATGGGCAAGAGCTGGTGCCGTTGCAGTTGACACCGGCGCTGATGAAGCTTCCGGAGGTTGGCGCAACATCGAAGTTGAGCTGGAGACCGACGGCCGACGGGCTGGATAGGTCTCCTTCAAACGCCTCGGTACTTCCGGTGGTCGCTTTCACTTTAGTTCTTACACCGATGGTCGGGCTGCAATTGTTTGAACTCTGGGTGCAGCTTGGAGCCGTCGCCGCATCTGCGCTGGCCTCGATGACATCGCCACCGGCGTTCAGCAGTTCCGCTTGAATCGCCTTGGGCCAGTCGCCGCTGCTGCTGGTAGGCGTGTATCCGGTGAGTCCATTCCACGCCAAGAGCGCCCCGATGGTAGATTTGGTGCTGTAGGCGAAGACGCCGATACCTTCGGGACCAGTTGCTACGCCCTCGATCCCGACACCAACCTGGCTTCCCGTCGCCGTCCCGGCAATGGCAGTGGGCACAGTTCCGAAGAAGCTGGATGAGGGGGTGTTTTGCGGCGCCGCCGGGCCGGTAGCCGTGTTGGTTACATTCAGTACGCCGGCTGGGGTGGATGGCGGGTTTGTAGCGGAACTCCAGTTCACCGGCAGGCTGATGGCGCCGCCGCCGCTGACCGTCTGGCAGCTGACC
>CAZQDD010000008.1:0-117957 GCA_964591805.1 uncultured Acidobacteriaceae bacterium
GCGAAGCTCCGGTCAAAGAGCGCGAGATCATCAAGGACGAAGTAAAGTTCCGCGACCTTGATCTGCAGTTCCGCGCCACTGGCTTCAAGGCCATGATGGGTGCGGAGGCGATCAAGGAACTGCTGAAGCGCGTGGATGTAGAGACGGCCTCGGTTGAGCTGCGCGAAAAGATGCGCACTGAGACCTCGCTGCAAAAGCGACTCAAGTATGCCAAGCGTCTCAAGGTGGTCGAGGCTTTCCGCAAGAGCGGTAACAAGCCGCAGTGGATGATTCTCGACGTGATCCCGGTCATTCCTCCGGAGTTGCGCCCGTTGGTTCCACTCGACGGTGGCCGCTTTGCGACCTCGGATCTCAACGATCTGTATCGCCGGGTGATCAACCGCAACAACCGCTTGAAGAAGCTGATGGACCTACACGCCCCCGAAGTGATTGTGCGCAATGAAAAGCGCATGTTGCAGGAGGCGGTGGATGCACTGTTCGATAACGGCCGCCGTGGCCGTGTGCTGCGCGGCGCCAACAACCGTCCGCTCAAGTCGCTCAGCGATACCCTCAAGGGCAAGCAGGGCCGCTTCCGCCAGAACCTTCTCGGCAAGCGCGTAGACTACTCGGGCCGTTCGGTGATCGTGGTTGGCCCGGATTTGAAGCTGCACCAGTGCGGCCTGCCCAAGAAAATGGCGCTCGAGTTGTTCAAGCCGTTTATCTACCATCGTCTGGAACAGACCGGCCACTGCAGCACCATCAAGCAGGCCAAGGAGATGGTGGAGCAGCAGGAGCCGATTGTTTGGGACATCCTGGAAGAGGTGATCAAGGACCATCCGGTGATGTTGAACCGCGCTCCAACCCTTCACCGTCTGGGCATTCAGGCCTTTGAGCCGGTGCTGGTGGAAGGCAAGGCGATCAAGATTCACCCGCTGGTCTGCACCGCCTTCAACGCCGATTTTGATGGCGATCAGATGGCGGTTCACATTCCGCTGTCGCCTGAGGCGCAGGTAGAAGCCAGCGTCCTGATGCTGGCATCGCACAACATTCTGTCGCCTGCTTCGGGCCAGCCGATTACGGTTCCGACGCAGGACATGGTGCTCGGCATCTACTACCTGACCAAGGCCAAAGTGGACGCCAAGGGCGAAGGCCGTGCCTTTGCCAACATCGAAGAAGTGCTGTTGGCGCGCGAGGCCGGCGAGGTCGAAACCTTGACCCCGATCCGCCTGCGCTACACCGGCGAAGTCATCGATCTGACGACGGCCTACGACGATCAGGAGATCATTCACACCGAGCCTGTTACTCTTAACCGCCAGTTCGTGAACACGACGGTTGGCCGGGCGATTCTGAATGACCGCCTGCGGGTTGCTGCCACGGAGATGCCGTACATCAACGGCCTGCTCAAGAAGAAGGGCATAAGCCAACTGGTGAACTTCTGCTACCTGAAGTTCGGGCTTGAGACCACGGTGCGCATGCTGGACGAGGTGAAGACCCTCGGCTTTATGGCTGCCACCCGCTCGGGCCTTTCCATCGGCATCGACGACATGGTCATCCCGGCTTCCAAGAAGACCGTGGTGGGCGATGCGCAGAACCAGGTGATCGCCGTGCAGAAGCAGTATCTGGACGGTGCCATTACCCAGGGCGAACGCTACAACAAGGTCGTCGAGATCTGGTCCGGCATCACGGAAAAAGTGGCCGACGAGATGTTCGGCGACATGCAAAAGCGCGACAAGGCCGGCGTCATCAATCCGATTTACGTAATGGCCGACTCGGGCGCCCGCGGTTCCAAACAGCAGATCCGCCAGCTCTCCGGTATGCGTGGTTTGATGGCAAAACCATCCGGCGAAATCATCGAGACTCCAATCACGGCGAACTTCCGCGAAGGTCTCACCGTGTTGCAGTACTTCATCTCGACCCACGGCGCGCGCAAGGGCTTGGCCGATACGGCATTGAAGACCGCCGACTCGGGCTACCTGACCCGCCGCCTGGTCGACGTCTCGCAGGATGTGATTATCAGCGAGTACGATTGCGGCACTGCTGACGGCATCTATGTGGGCTCCATTGTAGAAGCCGGAGACGTGATTGAAGCGCTGCGCGACCGCATTGTGGGCCGCGTCTCGCTGGAGAAGATCAAGGACTACGAAGGCAACGTCATCGTCGATATCAACCAGGAGATCACCGAGGACCTCGCGGTGGGCATCCAGGCGGCGGGCATCGAGCGGGTCAAGATTCGCTCCGTCCTCACCTGCGAATCCAAGCGCGGCGTCTGCGTCAAGTGCTACGGACGCAACCTCGCCTCGGGCCGTCTGGTGGAGTTGGGCGAAGCGGTCGGCGTCATCGCCGCGCAGTCCATCGGCGAACCGGGTACTCAGCTCACCATGCGTACCTTCCACGTTGGAGGTACGGCGTCACGAGTGAGCGAACAGTCGCGCCAGGAGGCCAAGAACAACGGTACGGTGCGCTTCGTCAACCTGCAGACCGTTCGCAGTAAGGATGGCGGCTTGGTGGTGATGAACCGCAACGGTTCCATTGTGGTGCTGGGCGACAAGGGCCGCGAGAAAGAGCGTTACGCGGTGGTATACGGAGCGCACCTCAAAGTGAACGAAGGCGATGCGGTCAAACTCGGACAGACCCTGCTCGAGTGGGACCCCTACACCTTCTCCATCATCACGGAAATCGGCGGCGCGGTGGCCTTCAAGGATCTGCTCGACGGCACCACGCTGCAGGAAGAAGTGGATGAAGTCACCGGCCTGTCGCGCCACGTTGTAACCGATTCTCCGGATGAAAAGCGCCAGCCGGCGCTGGTCATCAAGGGAGCCAAGGGCAACAAGCGTTACTTGATGCCCTCGCGTGCGCACTTGATGGTGCAGGACGGCGACGAGGTTTCACCGGGCGACGTTCTGGCGAAGATTCCGCGCGAAACCACGAAGACCAAGGACATCACGGGCGGTCTGCCGCGCGTCGTTGAACTCTTCGAGGCCCGCAAGCCGCGCGAAACCGCGATCATCAGCGAAATCGATGGCGTGGTGAAGTTCGGCGAAGTCGCCAAGGGTCAGCGCAAAATCTACGTGGTCGCCGACGATGGCACCGAAAAGGAATACTCGGTACCGCGCGGCATTCACATCAACATGCAGGAAGGCGAGCGCATCCGCGCCGGCGAACAGCTGATGGATGGGCCGCTCAACCCGCATGACATTCTGGCCGTGCTCGGCGAAAAGGAGCTGCAGGCCTACCTGGTGAACGAAATCCAGGAAGTCTACCGTCTCCAGGGCGTGGCCATCAGCGACAAGCACATCGAAGTCATCGTGCGCCAGATGCTGCGCTGGGTGAAGGTCGAGGACGTGGGAGACACGAACTTCCTGCTCGAACAGCAGATCGACAAGTTCCGCTTCCGCGAGGAGAATGAGCGCGTCATCGCCCTTGGCGGCAAGCCCTGCACGGGCCGGGCGCTGCTGCTGGGCATTACCAAGGCATCGCTTTCCACCGACAGCTTCATCTCGGCGGCGTCGTTCCAGGAGACCACCCGCGTGCTCACCGAGGCAGCCATCACCGGCTCCATCGACGGGCTGCGCGGTCTCAAGGAAAACGTCATCGTCGGACGCCTGATTCCGGCCGGAACCGGCATGGAGTACTACCGCAACGTGCAACTGGCTCCGGAACTGGAAGCCGCTGCCGAAAACGTTCAGGAGGAGATCCGCAAGGAGCAGGAGGAGTTTGAACGCAACCTCGAACTCATGCGGACCGAGGGCGAGAACGAAGCGGAGGAACTCACGGCCGAAGGCTAAACCACGCGCCGCGAGCCGGAGCGCCGTCCGTTGGCGCGTACCCGGCTTGCAAGCGTACCGCTTACCAGCCACGGGCCGCATCTCCGGATGCGGCCCGTGCTTCAACCGGGGACGTTCAAAAGGGACGCGCACCGGGGACGATGCCATGAACGATGCAATCACCCATCCCGCGTTGCCCGCCGGAGTCACCCTCCGGGCGGCCACCGCGGCGGATATTCCCGCGATGGCCACTCTGGTGAACGCGGCGTTTGAGCAAGAAGCTTTCTTCGTCAACCGCCCGCGCACCCATCGGCAACAGCTGGAGGAACATTTCCGCAGCGGTTCTTTTCTGCTGGCTCACCAGGGCGCGCGCCTGGTGGCTTCGGTGTACTACGAACTGCGCGGCCAGCGCGGCTACATCGGCATGCTGGCGGTTTGTGCGGACTTTCAGCGCCAGGGACTGGGCCGCGCCATGATGCGGGCCGCCGAGCAGGTTCTGGGCGCGGCCGGATGCAAGGTCGCCGAGCTCTCGGTGGTCGATGTACGCACCCTGCCGCGGGCCATTTACGGCAAGCTCGGCTACCGGGAAGCGGGCCTGGCGGAGGTTCCCGAGGAACTCCGGCAGAAGCTCACCATGCCCATCCAGTTGATTAAAATGGAAAAAAAGCTTTAGCCACGGGGAATATCTCTGTGGACCGCGCCTTGGCGGTGATAACCTGCGGCCAGTCAATTACAATCATTATGGCTAACCCCGGCCCGGAGAATCCAGGACCTTTGTCCTTTTATGCGGCGCTTTCTGAAGCAGGTACACATTCTCGTTGTGCGGACGCTGGAGCATGACCAGTTTGTCGTGGCCAAAGGTGCGGCGTATTCCGCCATTCTCACCCTGTTTCCCGCCGTTCTTCTGATCGCATCCATTCTCACCGCTTCGCACAGCACGCTTGGTTTTGTGCGGGAAATCTCGTTTGCCATCGGCGGCATCATGCCCTCGGGCACGGCGCCTTCCATCCTCACATTTTTTGAAGGCCGCAAACCCGCGCCGGTGCGCATGATCGTCACCACTTCGCTGCTTACGCTATGGACCGGTTCCGGCGTCATGATCTCCTGGATGGATGGTTTCCACCGGGCCTACGAGATGAAAAAATCCTGGAACCTCAACCAGGAACGGCTGCTCTCATTCCTGCTGGTCCTGATGGCCGGGTTGCCGATGGCCTTCGCCAGCTTTCTGCTGGCTTTCGGAAATCAGATTGAACACTGGCTGGCCTTCCACGCCAACCGCGAACTTGATTTGTACATCCTGTCCATGTGGACGGTGGTGCGCTGGCTGATCGCGGTGGCCACCACGATTGCGGTGATTGCGCTCATCTACCATCACGGGCTGCCGCGCACCCAGCCCTGGCACAGGGTCCTGCCGGGCTCGGTGCTGGCGACCGGGCTTTGGTTTGCCTCCACCACAATCTTCGGCTGGTATCTCCGCCATTATGCGGATTATGGAGTCATCTACGGCTCGGTGGGCACTGCCATCGCTCTGCTTGTCTGGCTCTACCTGGTATCCCTGGTGATCCTGATCGGGGCGGAGTTTAACGCGCTGCGCTATCCGCGCTACCTGTTTGGAAGCTTTTCCAAACTGGAGTCCGGCCCGCGCGGCGGTGAACGGGATTCGAAGGAATATGACTGATCATTTGAAAACATCGATCGCCGAGGAGTGTCCATCGGAGCCAACCCACCGGCGCTGCGCTAAAATCGTCTGCACCCTTGGCCCATCTTCCAATACCGAGGAAGAGATCCGCCAGCTCCTGCTGCTGGGAATGGATGTAGCCCGCCTCAACTTTTCCCATGGCACCCACGACGAGCACCTGCAGCGCATTCGTACCCTGCGCAAGGTGGCCGCGGAGCTGGGACGCACGGTCTGCGTTCTGCAGGATCTGCAGGGTCCCAAGATACGCACCGGCGCACTGGTTAATCACATGCCGGTGAACCTGCTTCCCGGCGCCCTCGTCACCATCACCAACAAAGAGGTGGCAGGCACGGCCGAGCTGCTGGGAACCACCTTCAAGACACTGGCGCGCGAGGCCGAGGTTGGCTCGCGTATCCTGCTTTCCGATGGCCGGCTCTCGCTGAAAGTTCTCGAGGTGCAGGGCGAGGATGTGTTGTGCGAAGTCATCGATGGCGGGATGCTGGGGGAGAACCAGGGCATCAATCTGCCTGGCGCCGTGCTCAGCGCGCCCTCGCTCACCCGCAAGGATAAGAAGGACCTTGCGTTCGGACTCACGGCCAAGGTGGACGCGGTGGCGATTTCCTTTGTCCGCAGTGCCGTCGATATTCGCGCGGTCAAGAAGATCATCGCCGCCGCCGGAAGCAATACGCCGGTGATCGCCAAGCTGGAAAAGCCCCAGGCCATTGAAAATCTCGAGGAGATCCTGGAAGCCGCCGACGGAGTGATGGTGGCGCGCGGCGACCTGGGCGTGGAAGTTCCGCCCGAAAAGGTTCCGACCATCCAGAAGCATGTCATCCGCCGCGCCCAGTATTGGCGCAAGCCGGTGATCACCGCAACCCAGATGCTGGACTCGATGATTCAGAATCCGCGTCCCACCCGCGCCGAGGCCAGCGATGTTGCCAACGCAGTGTACGATGGAACGGATGCGGTCATGCTCTCGGGTGAAACCGCCAGCGGATTGCATCCGCGCGAAGCGGTCAGCATGATGTCGCGCATCGTGGTCGAAGCCGAGGCCGATATGCGCAGGGAGCCCCCGTCGCAACGCCATGAAATTCGGGAGTTGACGATTCCCGAGGCAATCTGCGAAAGTGTGGCCCACGTAGCCGAAGAACTGAACATGCGCGGCATTGCCGTTTTCACCGAAACCGGCAACACCGCCGGGTTGATTTCCAAGTACCGGCCGCGGGCCGAGGTTTACGCCTTCTCCAACGTGCCGGAGGTTTGTAACCGGCTGAACCTTTACTGGGGATTGCGGCCCGTTCCCATCAAGACGCTGGCCAGCGTGGAAGCCATGGTGGACACCGCCGACGCCGAATTGCAGCGCGCCAAGGTGGCAGCCCCAGGCGACGTGGTGGCCATCGTTGCCGGCACTCGAATGGTGACCGCCGGCTCGACCGATTTTATCCGGCTGCATCGAATCCGCCCTCCGCATGGCCGCGGCCACCGGGGGGCTGGAGCGAAGAAAACTACTGCAAAGGACTCCTGACGATGAGAGATCCAATCCGTTCCATGGCGATCCTGAAGCCGCATCCCGGCAAAGAGACCGAGCTGCTTGCGTTTCTGCGCGAGTTTTACACCATGATGCACACCAAGCAATACTCGCACGACACGCTCTTCCGTGACTTGAAGCAGCCGGACATCTTCCTGCACATCCGCATCTGGCTCTCGGAGGATGCCCGCGCCGCCGCCATTCAGGACCCCGACGTACATCATTACTGGATGACGCTGCCGGAGCTGGGAACCATCACCACGATCTACGAGGAGCTCGAACCGATCTTCTCGACCCAGGAAGGCATCGTCGCGGACGTTCTCGAAGGCGGGGTTTAACCCGGCTGGGGCCCCGGCTCTGGCGCGCGCCAGGGCACGTTTGCCCGGGCACACGCCGCACTCTGCAAAAGCACCGGAAGTCTCCGGCGCTTCTGTTTCTCCAGCGAACCCTGCGCGTGTCTCAGTTGATCCAGTGTGAGTCGTCGTCCTTTTTGTCCAGGGTGGGTCCGCGATACTTTCCCTGCTCGTCCAAGTAGTCCTCGCGCTTGCTCTGGCGCATGTAGACCTCGAATTTTCTCGCCGCCCGCCGCCGCTTCCACTTGTAATAGCGGTTGCGGAGTCCAAACGCGCCCTCCGAGGCCACGACCTGCAGCCCGTAGTGGGGCACAAAGCGCAGGTAGAGCCAGCCGAAGAGCGCGCCTCCCAGGTGGGCAAACTCGGCCACTCCGTTGGCCCCGCCGAAGGCGCTCACGAAGGCAATGAACAACCAGATGGCCACAATGTAACGAGCCTTGATGGCGATCGGGAACGGGAACACATAGACCTGGCGGTCGCCGTTCAGGATTCCGAAGGCGATCAGCAATCCGTAGATTCCGCCCGAGGCGCCGATGGTGGCCTGTTGCCAGATCTGTCCCATGACGGCAAACAGCGGGATCGGTACATGCTGGTAGGCCAGAATGCCCAGCGCTCCCACCGCGACGGTGGTGAGCGAGGCGCCTACCACGCACCAGAAATAAAATTCGTAGAAGCGCCGCGTCCCGAAATCCATCTCGAACTGCGCCCCGAACATCCACAGTCCCAGCATGTTGAACAGCAGGTGCATTACACTGTGCGGATCGTGGAAGAAGGCGTAGCTAAGCAGTTGCCAGATCTGCCCATGCACGACGGCCACCGGACGCAGGTAGAGGTAGTAGTCGGCGTAGACCGCCAGCGCGGGCACCGTCAGCCGCGAGAGCATCATCCCCAGGTACACCGCCACGTTGGCGATGATCAGTGTTTTCACCGCGCGCGTGAACGGCGGAAATCCAAAGGTTGTTACCGGGCCACCGCGTGCCATAGTCCTCCTCTGCGTCATCAAAGCGCCGGTTCGGGAACCCCCGGCCAAGGCGATCGGCCTCCGCCTGGCAGGCGCGAACCGCGAATACAACATTATCCTTCGCCACAAGCACTGTGATCTGAAAATCATCGCCTCCGGGAATTCCCAATTCCCAGAGCGGGGAACGTGTCTCCCGGCGCGACCGCCAAAATTCGCCGGTTCCTTTGTTTGCAATTCTACCGCAGCCGGTGGCGCGGCTCCCCAGGGCTAATCGCGCCGCAGCGAAACGCAGGCGCATCGCTCCGGGCAGACAGCGGGAATTCGCGACCTCGCCAGGGTTTCTGGTTCGATCTTCAGAATTATCTGTGGAAAACCAGTTTCGGCGGTCAGAATGCGATTGGAATCCGGCCGCCATCCGCGCAAAACAACGCACAGAAAAAACTTCCCCACTTCCATCTTGGGCATCCAATCGCCCGGTGCCATTCATTTCTGTTGACGACAATGCTTGACGCTGCGCCGAAGAGAATCTAAATATAAATGCGGGACAACGGGATGAGACAATTGTCACCGGCCCAAGAAACAAAGTGGAGGGCGTTATGGTTTTGTGCCCAGAGTGCGAAAGCGATCTGGATGTTGAAGAAGACGAACTCGATGAAGGTGAAATCCTATCGTGTACGGAGTGCGGCAGTGATTTTGAAGTGGTCGGCATCGAGCCTCTGGAGCTGACCAAGGTCAGCGATGAGGACGGCGACGTAGACGAGGTGGACGCCAAGGATCTCGAGGAGGATAGCGATTTCTAGGCGCCGCCGGGTCAGGCTCGTAGCGTTGCTCGGCGCGCTGCTGCTATGGCTGCCGGTGTGTGCCCGGGCGGCTGGCGGCGGTCCTGCGCCCTACGCCGTTATCTTCGGGACCGTCTGGAGTGCGGACAATCGCCCCGTCTATGGCGTACACGTTAAACTGCGCCGCGCCGGTGAGAAGAAATTCCGCTGGGAGGCTTTTTCCGACCATCGCGGCGAGTTCGCCATTCGTGTTCCGGCCGCGGCAGCCGACTACGTCCTGCTGCCTGACCGGAAGCACGAGAAGGACCGGCCGCTGCCGGAAACCAGGATTCACGTGGAAGGCGACGAGCGCGTCGATATAGGTGTCCACCTCCCGCAGTAGTAGAATCGCCGTAATAGACTCATTGGAGGTTGCATCGTGCGCCGTCTCGTCCTGATCAGCGCGGCTGTTCTGTTGCTGTCTACGTTCTTGTGCGCCCAACTGTTCGGAGGCAAGAAGGACGACGCCACCGCTCCCCGCAACTTGACCGGCAATGTCTTCGATCACGAGGACCGCGTCGTTCCCATTGCGATTGTCTATCTCAAGAACACGCGCAGCCTGGCCGTCTACACCTTCATCACCAATCAGGACGGCTCCTACCATTTCAACAATCTCTCGCCTGACATCGATTACGAAGTCCACGCCGAGTGCAACGGCCGCAAGAGCCAGGTCAAGACTCTCAGCTCCTTTGACACGCGCAAGCAGGCGCACATCAATCTCAAGCTCGAAAAGTAATCCCGCCCCGGCTGCCGCACCCGCCGGGCACAAACAGAAAAGCCGCCCGCGGGCGGCTTTTCCCTACCTTGGATTCATCAGTCGTTGGAACCGCGCTTCCAGTCCAGCAATTCGCCGATCG
Organism: uncultured Acidobacteriaceae bacterium; assembly: GCA_964591805.1. Classification (GTDB taxonomy): domain Bacteria; phylum Acidobacteriota; class Terriglobia; order Terriglobales; family Acidobacteriaceae; genus TOLSYN. The sequence goes on from CAZQDD010000008.1 coordinate 9,939, forward strand.
TCGAGGTGCCCGGCGAAGACTGCGGATGTTTGTAGGCTTCCACGTCGGCGCGAGTTGCTTCCTCGCCCACGGCGCGGATGCTCAATCCCACCTTCTTCTCTTCCGCGTTCATCTTGATGATCTTGAAATCGAACTCCTGACCCGGTTCCAGTGTAATCTGCTGTCCGTTGGGGTCCACGGCTTCCGAGTTGTGGCAAAGGCCTTCCACGCCGTCGGCAAGCTCGACGAAGGCGCCGAAGCTGGCCAGCCGCAAAACCTTGCCCTTGAGCACGTCGCCCACGCGATGCTGTTCGAAGAAGCTCTCCCACACATCAGGCTGCAACTGCTTGACGCCCAGCGAGAGACGGCGGTTCTCGGGCTCAATGGCCAGAACAATCGCCTTCACCTTGTCGCCCTTTTTCAAAATCTCCGAAGGATGCTTGACCCGCTTGGTCCAGCTCAGGTTGCTGACGTGGACCAGGCCGTCGATGCCGTCTTCAATTTCAATGAAGGCGCCAAAGTCGGTCAGGTTGCGGACCTTACCCTCCACGGTCGAGCCGACCGGGAACTTCTCGTGCAGGCTCTCCCACGGATTCAACTCAAGCTGCTTCAAACCCAGTGAAATGCGGCGCTCCTGCGGGTTTACGTTGAGCACCACGGCTTCCACCTGGTCGCCCACGTTCACCAGCTTCGAGGGATGCTTCATGCGCTTCGACCAGGTCATCTCGCTGACGTGGACCAGGCCTTCGATGCCCTGCTCCAGTTCCACGAACGCGCCGTAGTCGGTCACGCTGATGATGCGGCCATGCACCCGCGCTCCAATCGGATAGCGCTCGCTGGCGTCCAGCCACGGGTCGGGCGTCAACTGCTTGAAGCCGAGCGAAACCCGCTGCTTTTCGCGGTCAAACTTCAAAACCTTTACCTGGATCTGGTCGCCGACATTGACCAGGTCACGCGGATGCGTCAGCCGGCCCCAGCTCATATCCGTGATATGCAGCAGGCCGTCGATGCCGCCCAGATCGACGAAGGCGCCGTAATCGGTCAGGTTTTTCACCGTGCCAGTCAGCACCGCGCCCTCTTCCAGATGGGCCATGGTGACATCGCGCTTGGCGCTCACCTCTTCATCGAGGATCTGCTTGCGGCTCACCACGATATTGCCGCGCTTCTTGTTCACCTTGATGATGCGGACTTCCAGTTCCTGACCCTTCAGGGCATCCAGATTCCGCACCGGGCGTATGTCTACCTGGGAACCGGGCAGAAACGCGCGCGCGCCGAGAATGTCCACCGTCAGACCGCCCTTGATGCGGTCGACGACCCGGGCTTTGACGGAAGCTTTGTCGTTGTGAGCTTTTTCGATCTCGTCCCAGGCATGCAGCCGCTGTGCCTTCTGGAAGGAGAGATTTACGTAACCCTCCTCCGTGTGGCCTTTTTCCACCATCACGTCAATGGCGTCGCCCGGTTGGAATTTCACGTTCCCCTCGTGGTCCTTGGCTTCTTCCAGGGGCACTACGCCCTCGGACTTCAGACCAATGTCAACCACCAGGTAGTTGTTGTTGATGCTAACCACCGTGCCCTTGAGGACGCGGTCTTCGTTAGCGGCGAGTTCGGCTTGCTCTTGCTCGAACGACTCGAGTGCTGTTGCGAAATCTTCCGTCATGTTTTCGTTTTTTGGGTTGCGGGAGACGCCCTCGGCAGGCTTCTCCGGCAAAAGGTTTGAGATTGGGCTGTGCTGCTCGGCGGGCTGGTTGTCCGTTGGCAAACCGGTGTCCGGAGACTGCTCGATAGCTGAAGAGTCGTCGCGAATATCGTGAAATACCATTCAATTTACGTCTGCCCTTCCGTGGGTGAGCACGGTTGAGGCTTCTGGAAATAATACGGACTGCTGGCATTCATAATTGGAATGGAACCTGCTTGCACAGGTCGTAACACACCAGCGGCCGGACCTCCCTGCGATGATGCCCGCGCAGGAAGACTGCTCTGACTATAGCAACGGCCCGGAATGGAGTCAAACCCGCCAGCCGCTTGTTGACAAAGAATTCAACAGGACTTAACCCACCTGCCCGCCCCTGGCCCAGTCCCCGTCCGGTCCCGCGCGCGCTCCCGGCTCCCATTGCGCCGCTTTTTCCCGCCGCACCCGCCCGCCGGCGACGCGCATGCCAGCCTGCAACCGCTGCGCCATAACGCCGCGGACGCCCCAAATTTCCGTTTTGGGATTGTTGGACAAAGGCCTGTTATCGTCAATTATCGTCCAAGGGGCAGCTTCCGCATCGCCCGCTCAGTCTGCACTATTTTAGCGGCTCGGCTAGAACAATGGTCTTACGGAATTCGGGCCAGCTTGATTCGTCGCGCTGGTCGCTTGTGTGTCGGTTGTGAAATTCGGTTGCCCAAGCACCGTGTTTGCGTCCTGGTCGTTACTGAACGGAGGCTGGAAGCCCATAGTCCGGTTATTGAACCCGTCTGTGACCAACAAGTTGTCGTTGCTGTCGAATGCGATCCCGTAAGGCCCGCTGATTCCGCTCTGGGTGGCAAAACCCGAAATGTCGGAAGTGAAGTCGGTCTGCCCCAGTACCAGGCTGGCGTTCATGCCGTCAGAAAACGGAGGCTCGAACCGCAACACCCTGGAGTTAAAGGTATCTCCTACCCACAGGTTCCCGCTGCCGTCGAACGCGATACCCGCTGCGGAATAAAAACCACTCGCTGTGACGGCCTTTGCGTTGGAGGTAAAGTTAATCTGCCCAATCACCAGGCTTGCCGTCATTCCGTTTGTAAATGGTGGCTTAAATTCCAGGACCCGGTTATTGGTATACGTTAGCCAGAGGTCGCCACTGGCATCAAAAGCGATGAACTGCGGACCCGAGAGTCCGGAACTTGAGGTCGCAGGCGTCAGAGGCGAAGACGAACTGGTGAAGTTCGGCTGACCGATGACTAGGCTTGCGTTCATGTCCGTGGTGAACGGCGGTTGGTATTGGAGTACGCGAGAGTTGTACCAATCGGCTACCCACAGGTTCCCGCTGCCGTCAAAGGTCAAGCCGGAGGGCTCCCAGAGACCGTTCTGGGTGGTACTGCCGTCGTCGGCGTAGAAGTTCGGCTGGCCGATGACGAGGCTGGCGGCCATGCCATTGGTGAACGGAGGCTTGAATTGCAGAACCCGGTCGTTCACAAGGTCGCTAACATAGAGATTTCCCTCGTTGTCCTCAGCGACATCCTGTGGAAGGTTCAACCCGGTTGCGGTCAGATCCGCGCTGCTGTTGGAGACAAAGTCAGGCTGCCCCAGCACCACGCCGGCGCTCTGTCCATCGCTCAGCGGATAGTTGTAGATGAGCACCCGGTTGTTGAAACTGTCAGCCACTGCGAGGGCTTTGGTTGCGGGCGCCTGTGTTGTGGGAGTGCTGCTATTACCGCCGCAAGCACAGCAACAGATGAGAACAGCCGCAGACAACGCGAGGAGTGCGATAGCACGACGTGGCAGACGCATATTAAGCAGCTCCGTAATGAACTGCGGTTCATTAGAGCACTGTCCGGCTGAGGTGACTTGTAAGGATTTGTAAATTCCTCCGAGTCCGTTGTGTACACGGTATTGTGGGCCACGTCCACTCAAACCCGGGAAACGCGATACTTGTCGCTAAATCGCCAAGGCAAGCAGTATCCCGAATCGGGAGAGTCCGGGGCAGCCCGTTTCCTCTCGCGATTCCTCAAGAGTCGCGCCGGGGCTGCCAGACGCCCCGCACTTTTTCCATAGCTTTTCCCAATTCCATATCCCGCCTCGAACCTCGTCCGGCAGCGGGGATTCGAGTTGATGCGTGAACATCGCCGAATCTTTGCCCATCCCAAACTCACGCTTCTTTGTTACCCTCCCCTATATGGATCACCTGTTCACCCCCTGGCGCTACGCCTACATCACCACGGCCGACCGCGCGCCCTCCTGCATTTTCTGCGACCGCGCTCCCTCGCGCGACGCCAATCTGGGCGGCGATGAGAGCAACTTCATCCTCCATCGCGGTCCCCACTGCTTCATCATGGTCAACCGCTTTCCCTATACTTCAGGACACGTCATGATCGTTCCCTACCAGCATGTCGATCGGCTCGACCGGCTGCCCGCTGAGGCCGCCGCTGAGATGATGGCCCTGGCCCAGCGCATGGAAACCGTGCTCCGCGAGCTCTATCACCCGGACGGCATCAATCTAGGTATGAACATCGGCAAGGCCGCCGGAGCCGGGGTCGCCGGACACATTCACATGCACATCCTGCCGCGCTGGGTAGCGGACGCCAACTTCATGTCCGTCATCGGCGAAACCCGCGTCCTGCCCGAATCCCTGGAAGAAACCGCGCGCCGCATCCGCCGGGCGCTGCAAAGGTAACTACGTCGCCGCACCCTCCGGCTCATACGTCAGCTTGGCGCGCTTGCGTTTGTTCGCCATGCGGCGGCAGGAGCGATACGCACCCGGCGAGACCTCGCCCAGCCGGATCTGGGTGCGCTCGATGAGTTCTTCCACGGACTCCGCGGAGTACTCTTCGGCGGCGCGCAGCACTACCATGGCCGCCGCCATCGCATCTTCCTCCGCGTTGTGATGGCGGAAGCCGATCCCGAACTCACGCGCCAGCGCATCCAGCGAATGCCGCGGAAGCTCCGGCCAGCACCGGCGCGCCAGGGCAACGCTGCATACAAACTGCATCTTCTCGCAGCACACGTCGTAGTGCGCCAGGGTCGCCCGCAGCACGCCCATGTCAAAGGCGGCGTTGTGCGCCACCAGCGTCCGGCCGCCGATGGCGCGCTCCATCTCCGGCCACAGCCGGTCAAACTCCGGCGCGTCCGCGACCATCTCCGGAGTGATGCCGTGCACGGCAATGTTGAACGGGCTGAAGTAGAGCGACGGAGGCCGGATCAACCACTCCCGGCGCGCGACGATCACCGCGTTTTCCACCACGGCAATGCCCAGCGAGCAGGCGCTGACCCGCGCTCCGCTGGCGGTCTCGAAATCGATTGCCGCAAATCGCACCCTGCTCCTTTTCCGCCTACGGCTCTCCCAGCATCTGCAACAGTTCGGCTTCGCTGATCACCTTTACTCCCAGCGACGCGGCCTTGTCCAGCTTCGATCCCGCTTCTTCGCCCGCCACCACGTAGCTGGTCTTCTTGCTCACCGAGCCGATCACCTTGCCGCCCGCGTCTTCAATCATTTTCTTCATATCGTCGCGCGAGTACGTCGGCAGTCTTCCGGTCAGCACAAATGTCAGCCCGGCCAACTGCGTGCCGCGCACTTTCTTTTCGCCCGTGAAGCGCAGCCCGGCCTGGCGCAGCCGCTCGATCAGCTTCACGTTTTTCTCTTCGGCAAAAAATTCGCGAATGCTGGCGGCAATGCGCGGTCCAACTTCATTCACTTCCTCCAACTCCGCCTCGCCGGCCTGCATCAGCGCGTCCATCGAGCCAAAATGGGCGGCCAGGAACTCCGCCGTGCGTTCGCCCACCATGCGGATTCCCAGCCCGAAGATCACCCGCTCCAGCCCCAGATTTTTCGAAGCTTCAATCTCGCCGAGCACGTTTTCCGCGCTCTTTTTGCCCATGCGCTCCAGTTGCAGCAGCGCGTCTTCCCGCAGCGAATACAGATCGGCAACGTCGTGCACCAGGCCGCGCGCCAGCAGTTGATCCACCAGCGCCTCGCCCATGCCCTCAATGTTCATCACCTTGCGCGAGGCAAAGTGCAGCAGGGACTCGCGCAGTTTCGCCGGGCAGTTGGCGTTCACGCAGAAGTAGTTCACCTCGCCCTCGGCGCGCACCACGTGGCCGCCGCACTCGGGGCAGCGCGCAGGCATGTGGAACTGGCGCCCACCGGCCGGCCTTGGGTGCCCGGCGTCGTCCACCACCCGGGTCACCTTGGGAATCACGTCGCCGCCGCGCTCCACCATCACCCAGTCGCCAACGCGCACGTCGAGCCGCTCCACTTCGTCCTGGTTGTGCAAGGTCGCGCGCTGCACCGTGGTGCCGCCGATGGCCACCGGACGCAAGGCCGCCACCGGGGTCAGCTTGCCGGTGCGGCCCACCTGGACCAGGATGTCTTCCACCTGCGTCACCGCGGCGCGCGCCGCGAATTTATAGGCAATTGCCCAGCGCGGAGCCTTGCCGGTAAATCCCAGCCTCTGCCACAAGGCGGTCGAGTTTACCTTTACCACCACGCCGTCGATTTCATACGGCAGCGTGTCGCGCGCCGCCTCGGTGGCGTTTACAAACCGCCATATTTCCTCAAAGTTACGGGCCAGGGTGCGATTCGGATTCACCTTGAAGCCCGCCGCGCTCAGAGCCTCTAATCCTTCCCACTGCGTGGAGCGTGCCACCCGCCCGTCCTGGAGCAGAAAGTACGAGTAGAAGTCCAACTTGCGCTGCGCCGTGACGTTTGGCTCCAGCACGCGCACGGCCCCGGCGGCGGCGTTGCGCGGATTGGCGAAGCGCGCCAGTCCCAGGTCCTCGCGCTGCTCGTTCATGGCCACAAAGGACTTCGTCGGCATCAGCACCTCGCCGCGCACTTCAAACGGCGCCGTCAGCCCCGCCCGCTGCATCCGCTCGCGTCCCACCAGCAGCGGAATCGAGTGAATGGTGCGCAGGTTCGCCGTCACGTCCTCGCCCGTCGCCCCATCGCCGCGCGTAATGCCGCGCACAAACCTAGCCCCGAGCGACTCATTTGAATCCGGTGAATCCGGCCCGGCAGCCTCATAGTGCAAGGCCATTGAAAGCCCGTCCAGCTTGTACTCGCACACGTACTCCAGTTCGCCCGGGCCCGCCAGTTCCTCAATGCGCCGCGTCCAGTCGCGCAGCTCGGCTTCGCTGTAGGCGTTGTCCAGCGAAAGCATCTGCGACGAGTGCGCCACCTTCACAAAGCCTTCGCGCGCCTTGCCGCCCACCCGCTGCGTTGGCGAATCCGGCGTCACCAGCTCGGGATGCTCGCGCTCGATGGCCTTCAGTTGGTTTACCAGCGCGTCGAACTCGGCGTCCGCGATCTCGGGCGCATCCAGCACAAAGTAGAGGTGCTCGTGATGGCGAATCTGTTCGCGTAACTCTTCGGCTTGCCGTGCGGGTGAGCGGTCGGTAGTCATACAGCGCTAGATTATAGGGCCTTGCGCGCCTCCCCGCATCGACAGCTCTCTCCAACTTGATACAATCGATGCATACTCCCGCGTCGGTGATTCGCGCTTCCTGGGCCGTGGCCCTGGTTCGCCGGAGCTGGCGCAGACAGCAGATTTGGTGAAGCCTCTCAAACATTTCTTCGTGCACTACAAGGCATGGATCATGGCCATGCTGGCTCCCTTGGGGGGAGTCTGGGCCGTTTTTCTCATCGCCTTTCTCGACTCTTCTTTCCTCGGCATTCCCGTCGATCCGATGTTCGCCTACTATGTGGCTATCGATCCCCGGCGCATCATCCTGTTTGCCGTCATGGCGTCGCTCGGCTCGGCCCTCGGCAGCACGGTCCCCTATCTCATCGGCTACAAAGGCGGGGAAGAGTTGGTCGTCAAGAAGATCGGGCGGGAGCGTTTTGCCCGCATGCACGCCCGTTCGGAACGGTATGGCGATCTGGCGCTCATCATCCCGGCCATCATGCCGCCCGGATTTCCCTTCAAACCTTTTGTGTTCATGGCCGGGGTCACGGAGATGCGCTACCTGCACTTCCTGCTCTCGATTTTTGTCGGCCGCCTGCTGCGCTTCATTATTCTCGGCGGGCTGATCGTCGCCTACGGTCCCCAGATTCTAAGCTTCCTGGTGACCGCCTTCCAGCAGCATCGGGGCGCAACCTTCGCGGTCATCGCCGCCATCGCGGCGCTCATCGTTCTGCTGGTGCGCCGCAACCGGTCGCACCCTGGCGAACTGACGGAAACCATCGTTGCATAACTCGCAGTCTAACCCGCCAGCCCTGCCCATCCGCATCATCGGCGCCGGCCTTGCCGGTCCTGAAGCGGCCTGGCAGTGTGCCCGCCGCGGCCTCAGCGTCTCGCTCTACGAGATGCGTCCGGTGCGCCCCACGCCCGCACATCAGACGGATCTGTTCGCCGAACTGGTGTGCTCCAATTCGCTCAAGAGTGATAGCGAAAACTCCGCGCCCTGGCTGCTCAAGCAGGAGATGCGCCACGCCGGCTCACTGCTGATGGCGCTGGCCACCCGCGCCGCCGTCCCCGCCGGACACGCCCTCGCCGTCGATCGCCTGGAATTCAGCCGCCTGGTCACCGAGGCCATCGCGGCCGAGCCCCTGATCCGCGTGGTGCGCGAGGAGGTCACCGCGCTTGGTTTCGATGGCGCCGGCCTCGATGATGCCGCCTTCGATGGCGTTACCATTGTCGCCACCGGCCCGCTCACCTCCGACGCGCTGGCCGCCGAAATTCAACGTCTCAGCGGCAGCGGCCGGCTTTTCTTTTTCGATTCCATCTCGCCCATCGTGGAAGCCGATTCCATTGACCAGTCCAAGACCTACCGGGCCGCGCGCTACGATAAAGGCACTGCCGACTACATCAACTGTCCCATGATGCGCGAGGAGTACGAGGCGTTCATCGCCGCTCTGGCCGAGGCCGAGCGCGTCGGGGGTCATGACTGGGACAAGGCGCAGTATTTCGAGGGCTGCCTGCCCATCGAGGAGACCGCGCGCCGCGGTCCCGACACCTTGCGCTTCGGTCCCATGAAGCCCGTGGGCCTGCGCAATCCGCGCACCGGAAACATTCCCTACGCCGTGGTCCAGCTTCGCCAGGAGAACCTGCGCGCCGACTCCTACAACCTCGTCGGCTTCCAGAACCATCTCAAGTTCGGCGAGCAGGCGCGCATCCTGCGCATGATTCCCGGTCTGGAAAACGCGCGCTTCCTGCGCTATGGCCAGATTCATCGCAACACTTACATCAACGCGCCCGCCCTGCTCACTCCCACCCTGCAGATGAAGCAACACCCGCGCATCCTCTTCGCCGGGCAGCTAGCGGGCGTCGAGGGCTACGTCGAATCCATCGCCACCGGCCTGCTCGCCGGACTCACCGCCGCCGCCATTGCCACCGGATTGACGGGCAATCCGCCTTCGGCGGGTGGCCCACATCCGCCCTCTGTTGGCGAATGTGAGAGCGAAGCGGGTGGCCCATTCAAGCCTTCTTCTGGCTTGAGTGGGGCGTTTGAACTCGCCGCGCCCCGCTCGAGCGCTCACGGTTCGCTTACTCATTACCTCTGCAACGCCGACCCCGCGGATTTCCAGCCCGCCAACATCACCTTCGATTTGCTGGAGCAACTCGACGAGGCCACCCGCCGCCGCGTGCGCGACAAAAAACTCCGCCACCAAATGGTCTGCGAGCGCGCCCTGGCCGCCTTCGACTCCTGGTTCCAGTCGCTCGCCGCGGTTCTTCCTACGCGCTGAACTTTCCCGCCCCGCCCTGCGTATCTATCCGTGCGGCGAATCTCCGCCTAACGATCTTATGTCTCTGCGCGATTTGTTTTTCGATGTGCTGACCACGCTGTGGTCCAACAAGGTGCGGACTTTCCTCACCATGTTTGGCATCGCCTGGGGAATCGTCTCCATCGTGCTCATGGTCGCCGCCGGGGAAGGCATGCGCGTGGGCCAGGCCAAACAACAGGCAACCTTCGCCCGCGATCTCATGATCATCAACGCCGGACGCACCAGCCTGCAGGCCGGAGGCGCGCGCGCCGGACGCCGCATCCACTTTGAAGACACGGACGCCGCCTACGTTGCCGCCCAGTCACCCTCCTGCAAATACGTTCTCCCCGAACTCGGCAATGAAGCCAGCGTGCGCAGCAATTTCAACAGCGCCCATCCCACGGTCACCGGATCGCTGCCGCCGTTCGCCGAAATTCGCAGCCTTGACGTTGCCGCCGGCCGCTTCTACACCTGGCAGGATGTCAACGAAGAGCGCCGCGTCGCCTTCCTCGGCAGTGAGATCAACAAGCAGCTTTTTCCCGAGGGCGGAGCCATCGGCCAGAACGTCTACATCCAGGGCGTTCCCTACGTTGTCGTCGGCGCCATGCGCGATAAGAAGCAGGATTCCAGCTACGATGGCTGGGATGTAAACAAGATTTTCGTTCCGTTTCCCGTCATGCAGCAGGACTTGCCCAACAAGCCGCCGCAGGTCGCGCACAGCGTGGATCGTCTGCTGATCGCGCCGCGCGGCGTTCTGGAGCATGAAAACTGCAAGCATCAGTGCACCGTCGCGCTCGCCCATCTGCACGGCTTCGACCCGCTTGACAAGGAAGCCATCAGCAACTGGGACACCCTGGAAGAAGCCGCCGCCTTTACCACCATGACCGATGGCATGAAATACTTTCTCGGAGCCGTCGGCGTCACCACGCTGTTTCTGGGCGGCATCGGAGTCATGAACGTCATGCTCATCGCCGTGCGCGAGCGCACCCGCGAGATCGGCGTCCGCAAGGCTCTCGGCGCCACCGCCCGCAGCATCCTGCGCCAATTCTTTCTGGAGACCATGATTGTCGTCCTGCTCAGCGGCGCCATCGGACTCGGCATTGCCTACGGACTTTGCGCCCTGGTTGATTCCTTCCCCATGCCGGTCTTTTTCGCCGGCCTGCTGCCCACCTGGGAGTCGGGAGCCGTGGCCATCGGCCTGCTCGGCGCCATCAGCTTCTGCGCCGCGCTCTATCCCGCCAGCCAGGCTGCCCGCATCGATCCCATCGAAGCCCTGCGCTTCGAGGCCGGAGGCTGAGCCATGGGACTGATCCATGACGTACTCTCGGAAGCCATCCACGCGCTGCTCAAGAACCGCACCCGCAGCCTGCTCACCATGCTCGGAATCGTCTGGGGCATCGCCTCGGTCACCATGCTGATCGCCTACGGTTCCAGCTTCCGCTCCGTGCTGGTCACTGCGTTTGATTCCTTTGGCAAGACGGCCGTAGTTGCCTGGTCGCAGCAAACCAGCCAGCAAGCCGGAGGCCAGCGCGCCGGCCAACAGGTTCGCTTCGAGCAGGAGGACCTCGACTACATCAAGGCCACCGCGCCCGCCATCAAAACCATCTGCCGCGAAAGTTCGCGCGAGCTGGCCATCCAGTACAACGAACATCTCGTCAACGCCGCCGTCCGCGCCGTCTGTGCCGAGTATGGCGAAATGCGCAACGAAGTGCCCGCCACCGGACGCTGGCTCGTCCCCATGGATCTGGTCGAGCGCCGCCGCGTCATCTTTCTCGGCGACACCGTCAAGCGCCAGCTTTTCGGCAACCGCTACGCCATCGGTGAATCCGTCGTTGTCGGCGGCATGCGCTTTGAAGTCGTCGGCGTGATGGACAAAAAAATCCAGCTCTCCAACTACTTTTCCAGCGATGACAACTCCACCTGGATTCCGTTTTCCACCGCCGGCGATCTCTATGACACCAAAAACGCCCCGGTCTTCATCTTCGCGCCGCTCAAACCTTCCATGGAGGCGCTGGCGAAAAAGCAGTTCCTCGCCTCCCTGGCCGAGCGCCAGGGATTTTCTCCCACCGATGACAAGGCCGTGACCATGTTCGGCCGCGAAGAATTCCGCCCCATCATCGATGGCATTACCATCGGCATGCAGGGCCTGCTGCTATTTATCGGCGCGCTCACCCTTGGCATCGGCGGCGTCGGAGTCATGAACATCATGCTCGTCTCGGTCGACGAGCGCATTCGCGAGATCGGTTTGCGCCGTGCTCTCGGCGCCCGCAAACGCCACATCCAACTGCAACTATTCGCTGAAACCTTCGCCCTCATGTTTCTCGGCGGCGCCGCCGGAATCCTGCTCTCCTGGGCTCTCACCCATTGCATTGGAACCCTGCCCCTGCTCGGCCCGCTTTTCAAGGACAAATCCGGCAAGGCTGATATCCACATGCAGCTCTCCGCCGCCACCATCCTGCTTTCCTTCGCCGTGCTGTTTGCCGTCGGCCTGGTCAGCGGCATGGTCCCCGCACTCAAAGCTTCGCGCCTCGATCCCGTCGAGGCCCTGCGCTACGAGTAGAGAAACGTCCGCGGTCTATTTCTTTCCCATCGCTCAAGTTTTCCGCGCCATCTGCCGTTTACACAACTGGAGCTCTGCCCATGATGGATGTCCTCGTCGTCGATGATTCGCTGTTTTCGCGGGCGTCGGTGTCGCACGTCCTCTCCGATCATGACTACCGACCCATCCTCTGTCCCGATGGCGCCGAGGCATGGGAGAGATTGCAGGGCTCCAACGCTCCCCGCCTGGTTGTCTGTGACTGGGTGATGCCCCGGCTGGGCGGACTGGACCTCTGCCGCAACGTGCGCAACGCGCAAGCCTTTCCCTACACCTATTTCATTCTGCTCACCGCCCGCAACTACAAGGTGGATATCGGCGCCGCCGTCAACGCCGGCGTCGATGACTGCATCACCAAGCCTTGCGGCGAGCCGGAACTGCTGGCCCGCGTCAACGTCGGCCGCCGCTTGCTCGATCATCAGGATGAGCTGAGCCGCCGTCTGCACCATGGTTTCCTGCTACTCCAGCAGGCGCCGTTCGCCATCGCCTGCATCGACGAGCGCGGCAAAGTCGTGGACTCCAATCCCGCCTTCGCCGCCATGCTGGGCTTCGCCCCGCCGGCCGAGCTCAACGGCCGCGACCTCGGCAGCAACGGTTTCGCCTCCGCGGTGGACTTCAACGCCCTGCTCGAACAGATCGCGCTCTCGGAGCCATTTCACGCTGTCCCGGTCACCCTCCAGACCCGCAGCGGAGAATCCATCACTCCGCGCCTCTGGGGACGCCCCATCACCATCGATGGCCGTTGCCTCTACCACATCTCCACCGACTTCACCCTGCTCCGCTAACAGTTACAAAACTGCCATATCCCTCATTGCGCTTGCCATACGTGTAGGAGAACCACGCGCTCCTAACGTGTGTAAGAAACCTGCGTGCTCCTACCCTTCGCCCGCATCAGAACCCTCTCTATCTGGGGATATCAAGGCAAGACTGTTCGGGAGATGAAAGTTTTATCTCGGTCTTGCTGCCAGGCTGAACTATGACGCCCGCCGCGCCCGAAACCCATACAGCTTCGTTGAAACCGGCCCGGCCGCGAACTAGCAAGACGTAATTTCCCGTGGGCAGAGAGACCACGAATTTGCCTTCTTCATCTGTCGTTGTCCTAATAACTTGGCTAAGCTTTCCGTTCGCTAGCGCCCACTCTCTGGCCTTTAACACGGCTGTCTCGTAGTTAAAGAGTTTCTTTTTGCAGACAGACTCATCTGACCAGGTCCCTACATTCTCTCGGTAATCTTTCACGAAAATACCCATTGCCTTGAGATACTCGTCCTCGTAAGCGAGACCAGCCGTCTTCCCAATATCTACGGCTTTGCCATTTTTTGTAACACCAACCTCAAGAAACAGATAAACCTCAGCAATCCTAGCTGGCTTCAGATCACCGCCGCCCGTAATCGCAAAGACGCGCCCAGTTAACGTGCCTGCGCGGCCTAAGGCTGCCGCCTTGCCCGGCGCGTGTTGACCCTCCACGGTCCCCAAAAGGGAAAGGACCACGAAAAGAAGCCATGCCCTGCGAGCATTGCTGCTACTGTAACTGCAAAGTGTCATTTCCGCCGCCTCCGCCTTCATAATAGCCATCAAACCCCACCACGGATGCTACTCCGCTCGCGTCAGCAGCATCACGAAATATTTCGCCAACAGTGAGCGTATCGAGATTGCGCAGCACTTGGCCGGGCGCACCAGCGCGAGGATCGCGGCCTCCATGATCGCCGCAATAATGACGTGAGCGTCGGGGAAGTGAAAGGAGCCGCTCCAGACGGTCAGTTCCTCCGCTCAATCCGCATCGACTTATCAGGAATTAGGAGCACCCCAATTGGCGGGTGCACCTTCCACCACGTTTTCATATTGAGTCTGAGCTTCTTGTTTGTGCATGATTGGGCGAAGATGGAATTGGTCACCTTCTCAATATCTGCAACAAAGTCCTCGGCTACGAAGACCGCCGCATCCAGTTTTGGATTTCTCCGGCCGTCAACGCACGCCTCAAGGTGTTTTCGACCTGACGCCCGGTGTGCCAAAACGATCGACCGGTCACGCCCACCATCTCGTTTGGCCTGCTTGTCTGCAATGAGGCTGAAACTATGCACGATTCCGCAGCGGAGGACGTGATACATCTGGTCAGCAAGGTCTTGTTTGCCATTGGCATACGTGAATGTGCCGTACTCGGGACACGTCTTGAAAAAGTGATTGCGAAGAAAGTCTTTATAGTCACGCCCTGACGTCCCGCCAAGCGTAATTTTGGCGAGGTACTCAATGAAAGACGACGCGCAGAGGAATACCCAAGGATCACCACGTCCTGCTAGGCCTTTCAGTTCGCCGATTCTTTCCTTGAAATATGCTTCAACTTTGGGTGCCGTTGTCATACCGTCGCCTCCACACGCAGCATAACTGCGGGTTCAAGATTTCCCAACAGCCGACTGTGGGTTCTGGGCCGGAACGGGGAAAGTGCGCGGCGGGGGTGTAGGCGAAGCCGCGGCAAGGCGGGCCGGGTTGACCTAGCGTTAGCCGCGGCAACCCATTCCGCCCCCAAACCGCTATCTTTTTTCGCTCCTCACGCTGGGCACAAACTCCCGGCGCCTGCGCGGATGATTCTTGAACCAGATCGGCGTTCCCTCGAACTCGAACGCCTCCCTTACCTGGTTCTCCAGAAAGCGCTGGTAGGAAAAGTGCAGTTTCACGTCCTTGTCCGTAAACAGAATGAACGTCGGAGGAGCCACCGCGGCCTGCGTCATGTAGTAAATCTTGATCTTGTTGCGCGCCGGAACCGACGCCCGCTCAAAGTCCACGTTCTTCAGGAAGCGGTTCATCTCGCCGGTCGTGATCCGCCGCCAGCGTTCGCGCGCCACCCGCTCCACGGTCTCAAACACGCGTTTCACGTTCTTGCCGTTCAGCGCGCTCACAAAGATTACCGGGGCATAGTCCAGGAACTTCAGCACCCGCCGCACCTGTTCTTCATACACCCGGCTGTCGGCCGCCGGCCTGCCGTCCTCCCGCGCCGTCGTCACCAGGTCCCACTTGTTCACCACGATCACCACCGAGCGTCCGGACTCGTGCGCGTACCCGGCAATGTTGGCGTCCAGCGCGCTGACGCCTTCCACCGCGTCGATCACCATCAGCGCCACGTCGGCTTCTTCCAGATGCTTCCGGGCCATCACCACGCTCATCTTTTCCGCCATCATGTGGGTCTTGCCCTTGCGCCGGATGCCCGCCGTGTCGATAAACCGGTAGCTCTTGTCGCCGTGCTTCACCACCTCGTCAATGGCGTCGCGCGTGGTGCCCGCAACCGAGCTGACAATGGCCCGGTCGCTCTCCGTCAACTGGTTCAGCAGGGTGCTTTTGCCCACGTTCGGACGCCCGATGATGGCGATCTTGATCTCATGCGGCATGCTCTCCAGCAAGTGGTCTTCCAGCGCGTCCTCATCCGCCGGCGCCAACTCCTCAAAATCGTCGGCCTCGTCCCTGAGGTCTTCGATTTCTTTTTCCACATCCACCGGCTGGGCGCGGCGGGCAAAGTTATTGGGCCGTTTTTCGTCGTCCACCTCGGCAATCGTCGGAATCACCGTCAGCAACTCTTCGATCAGCTCGGCCACCCCGGTCGAGTGCTCCGCCGAGATCGGCCACAAGTTCTTGATCCCCAGCCGCCGGAAGTTTTCCGCCTCCGGCTCCAGCTTCGGATCGTCCACCTTGTTTACGGCCAGGTAGAGCGGTTTGCCCAGCTTCTGCAGCAGCCGCGCCAGCTCCATGTCCGGCCCGGTCAGCTCGGTGCGCACGTCGGTCACCATCACAATGGCGGAAGCCTCGTCCAGCGCCACCCGTGCCTGCCGGAAGATCTCGGAGGGAATCAAGTCCTTGTCTTCGGGCACAATCCCGCCCGTATCCACCACCCGGAACTGCCGTCCATTCCAGCGCACGGTGCCGTAGAGCCGGTCGCGCGTAATGCCGGGTTCGTCGCCCACAATCGCCCGCCGCCGTCCCACCATTTTGTTGAACAAAGTTGACTTGCCCACGTTGGGCCGTCCCACGATGGCCAGCAATCCCTCGTGTTCGTCTTGCAGAATGTTCGCCACGTTGATCTTGTTCCTATCCCTCTCTCGTGCGGTCACAGTACCTCAAACTTCGCGGCGGCAAGTGCGTAGTTCTTCTCTTCTTCGCTCAGCGCGGGATGATTCGCGATGAAGTCTTCAATCAGCTTGGGCGTCTCCGGATGATGCAAATGTCCCAGCCCATGCAGCGCCGCTCGCTGGCAGTGTCTGAAAGGCAACAACAGGATGCGCGACAAAGTGTCGAACATAACGTCAGACAGAAGCAAACCCTCTCCGCTATTCTCGCCTCCTCTGTTGCTGTAGCCCAAATCGAAGCAGAGGGAATCCCACCACATCACGACGGCGCTATCCAAAGGTTCAAACGCAAATAGCTTCGCGAACAGGTCGAACATCGACCGCACGCACGCTTCCTTCACAGAAAATGGAAGATCTAAGTTTTCCAATAATCGCTGCACCGACCATTCAACAGCACAGGATTGGATCGCCCAGAAACCTTCTTCAAGCTGTGGAACTGTATACGCTTCCCGAAGAAACTCAGGTTCGCGAAACAAGCGCAAATAATATTCGCTCACCTTCAAGGGATCGAAATCAACTTCGATGTGCAGATGCCACGAATCGAGAGGCCGCGCATCGGTCTTCACCTCGTGCTGGAAGACAAACGCTACGAACTCCTCGAACGAGTACCCTGTAATATCGAAGTGTTCCCGTTCCATCTGCTCCCCATGCCCACTTGTTAGAATTCACGCTCTACGGAGCCCGCTGCATCTATTATAGGGGTCTGTGCCCGAGCCCACCGAATCCGCTTCTTCCGCTGCTTCTCCCGCCACCGCTCCAGTCGAGCTCTCACGGCTCTCGCTCTACCAGTTTTTCGCTCCCGGCGGCGTGCTTTCCCAGCGTCATCCCGGCTACGAATTCCGCCGCGGACAGCTCGCCATGGCCACCGCCGTCGAAGAGGCCATCGACCAGAAACGCCACCTCATCGTCGAGGCGGGAACCGGAACCGGCAAGACTCTCGCCTACCTGCTCCCCATCATCAAGAGTGGCAAACGCGTCATCGTCTCCACCGGTACCAAGAACCTCCAGGAGCAGCTTTTCTTCAAGGATGTGCCGTTCCTCGAGCGCGCCCTCTTCGGCGATCGCGCGCCCGCGGCTGAGCCGCGCCTCAAGGTCTGCTACATGAAGGGCCGCCAGAACTATCTTTGCCGCAAGAAACTTTACGATCTCACCGGCCAGCCCATCCTCAACGGCCTCGATGAGATCAACGAGTTCCGCACCCTGCTTGACTGGGACAAGGAGACCGGCACCGGCGACCGCGCCGAGCTCACCACCCTGCCCGAGACCAGCCCACTCTGGGGCAAATTGAACGCCAGCGCCGACCATTGCATCGGCAGCAAGTGCGCCGAGTTCGAGCGCTGCTTCATCACCTCGATGCGCCGCCAGGCCGCCGAGAGCGACATCATCATCGTCAACCACCATCTCTTCTTCGCCGATCTCTCGGTCAAACTCGCCGCCGAAAAAGCTCCCGACGCCGGAGTCCTGCCCAGCGCCGCCTGCGTCATCTTCGACGAAGCTCACGAACTGGAAGACGTTGCCACCAGTTACTTTGGCATCAGCGTCTCAAACCTCAAGGTCGAGGACCTCCTGCGCGATCTCGAGATCAACATCCGCGAAAAGAAGGTCGTCTCCACCGATCTCATCCAGCTCGCTGGCCGGGTGCGCGAGCGCTCGCAGTTCTTCTTCTCGCTGCTGCCCGAAGGTGACGGCCGCTTTGCCTTTGACGGCCGCGGGGATTTTCTCGAAGAGTTTGGCTCCGAGTTCACCGGCCTCCTGAACGTAATCCGCCAGCTTCACTCCGAACTCCAGGCCATCCCCAACAAGCCCGATGAAGTCCACAACCTCATCCGCCGCAGCGACGAACTCCACGCCCAGCTCAGCTTCCTCATGGAGAGCCACGAACGCAACACCGTCTATTGGATCGAGCGCCGCGGAGGCCAAAGCGCCAGCGGCCGGCAGCGTAGCGATACCCCGAGCGCCAGCGGCCGGCAGCGTAGCGTTACCCGTAGCCGCCCCGCCAGGAATGAAAACGTCTTCCTCCAGGCCACGCCCATCGACGTCTCGGCCATCCTGCGCCAGTCGCTGTTTGACCGCTTTGACTCCATCGTCCTCACCTCGGCCACCCTCGCCGTGGCCAATGGCTTCAGCTACATCAAGACGCGCCTCGGCCTCGACGGCGCCCGCGAACTCATCGTTCCCTCACACTTCGATTACGAATCGCAGGTCATCTTCTACGTCCCGCCGGACATGCCCGATCCGCGCGATGCGAACTTCTCCGCCCAGGCCACCGTGCGCATCCGCCAGCTACTGGAAATCACCCGTGGCCGCGCCTTCTGCCTCTTCACCAGCCTCGCCCAGATGCAGCAGGTCTACGACGCGCTTCTCGGCCAACTTTCCTACCCCATGCTCTTGCAGGGCTCCGCACCCAAAACCGCGCTCATCGAGCAGTTCCGCGCCACCCCTAATGCCGTCCTGTTCGCCACCTCGTCTTTCTGGCAGGGAGTCGATGTCCAGGGCGAGCAGCTAAGCGCGGTCATCATCGACAAAATTCCCTTCGCCGTTCCCAGTGACCCAATCGTCCAGGCCCGTGGCCGCGCCATCGACGAAGACGGCGGCAACTCTTTCTTCGATTACTCGGTCCCCGCCGCCGTCATCACCCTCAAGCAAGGCTTCGGACGCCTCATCCGCTCCCTCAACGACCGTGGCCTGCTCGCGCTCATGGACAATCGCATCCTCAAGAAACAATATGGCCGGGTCTTTGTCGAAAGTCTCCCCGCCTACACCCGCACCACGGATATCCGCAAAGTCGAAGAGTTCTTCGGCTGCTCCCACGACGAATAAATGTGCGAATGAATGGACCGAAGTGTGATTCAAAAACGCGGGGAAAACGCGAAGTCTGTGCGAAGCAAGAGGTCCAAGTGAAGGAAAAATCCTGGCGAAGTGAACTTCCGAGGGTGCCTCATCTTCGGCGCGCTCTATGCGCGGCTAAGGTGGGGTAGCTGACTTTGCTTCTGTTGTTGCATTTGTCCTTGTTGCTAAGGCTACTCTTGCTAGCCCCAGAGCCGCCGCGCCCTTTTTGCTCTTGCTTTGAACCCTTGAAACTTTGAAACCTTGAAACCTTTTCCTCTACAGATCGTCCGTCTCCTGCAACTCCGACTGCACCCATTCCCAGTGCGCCAGCACCTCGCGTTCCTCCACGTCCATTTCTTCGTGGAAGTGGTGCGAATGCGGCACCGGCACGCGAATCATCTCCACTTCGGCAAAGTTTTTTTCCTTCAGCCGCGCCACAATTTGCGCAATCGGCCCATAGGCGTAGATCACCTCGTGGCGATCCAGCACCAGTTGTCCCGCCGGAGGCGCGGCCAGCCACAGGTTATGCCGTCCATCGCAGGCAAAATAATTCTCAAAGCGGTCCAGCAGCGCCAGAACCTCGACGCGGGTGTGCGGCGTGGCCGACTGATAGCGCCCCGCGGCCGCATCCGTGCGTGGCGTCACCAGCACGTAGAGCACCCAGAGCGGCTCCGGCAGCAGGGCCAGCAGCTCGCGCAGCAGCCCACCCGGGGGCGCACCCGCGGCAATCACCAGCCGTTCCACTCCGCCCATTACCTGGCGCGCATAGCTCGCCGGGTAGCTCCATGCCACGTCTTGGCCGGCGCGAACCGTTCCCAGCTTCCATTTTTGCGGTGTCATCGGAGTTATTCTAATTGAAGCCAGAGTCGCGAACCCGTGAAACCTGCGCCTTCCATCTCCGTCCAGCGCGCCACCGCCCAGCAGGCCGATGCCGCCTTCGCCCTCATCGAGGAGTATTACGAAGCCGTCGGCGTCGTTCTGCGCGACGACCGTACCGCCCTTGAGCACTACCTTGCCAGCCCCACCTCGCCCATCTGGATCGCCTGCGCCGATACCGCCCCGGCCGGATGCGTCATGCTCCGCCCGCTGCCGGCAATCCCCCAGGCCGCCGAGGTCAAGCGCCTCTACGTCCGTCCCGCGTTCCGTGGCCTCGGCCTCGCCCACGCCCTCATGCAGGCCGCCGAGCAGCACGCCCGCGACGGCGGCCTCCACTGGCTTTACCTTGACACCAAGGACGACCTCCACGCCGCCATCCATTTCTATCTCGGCTCCGGATACCAGCCCTGTCGCCGCTACAATGACAATCCCCAGGCCACCCTTTTCCTCCGCAAGCGCCTCTAATCCGCCGCTCGCACATTTCAGCCTCCGGCCTCATTGTTTGCCGCTGCCTTTGCCTTCCACCTTGAAACTTTGAAACCGCCATCGCACCCCCCGTATAATAGGAGACTGCACCACCTCCTTGAGACCTGTGCTGTGTCCCTTTCAATTTCCGAGGGCGCCCCGGCGCAACGTCAAGGCAAACGATGCCCCGCATCCCGTCTGGAGATTCATGTTTGAAGTAACCGTGCAAGACACTTTTTCCTCCGGTCACTACCTGCGCAACTACAAGGGAAAGTGCGAAAATCCGCATGGCCACAACTATCGTGTCCGCGTCACCCTGCAGGCCGCCGAGCTCGACCACGCCGGACTTCTGCTCGATTTCAAGGATTTGAAGCAGGTCATGAAGCCCGTCGTCGATTACCTCGATCACAGAATGATCAATGACCTCGAGCCTTTCACCGTCCTCAACCCGACCGCGGAAAATCTCGCCAAGTATTTCTTCGACGAGTGCAGCCGCGGCCTCAAGCAGGTCACCGCGGGCCGGGTCCGCGTCCAGCAGGTCACCATCTGGGAGACCGATACCTCCACCGCAACCTATTACGAATAGCTGCCATGCATATCGTCGAAATCTACAAATCGCTGCAAGGAGAAAGTTCTTTTGCCGGACTCCCATGCGTCTTCGTGCGCCTGGCCGGATGTAACCTGCGCTGCGCCTGGTGCGACTCCGAGTACACCTTCAGCGGCGGCCATAAAATGTCCGAGGTGGAAATCCTCGCCGAGGTGCAGCGCCTGTCGCCCAGCGGCGGCCTGGTTGAAATCACCGGCGGCGAGCCCATGCTGCAGGATCGCGAACTGATCCCGCTGCTGCGCCAGCTTCTTGCCCTGGGTTACCAGTTGCTGCTCGAGACCAGCGGCGAGCGTCCCCTCGAACTTGTCCCGCGCGAGGTCCACAAGATCGTCGATGTCAAGTGTCCCGGCAGCGGCGAGCATCTGCGCTTCCGCCCGGAAAACCTCGCCACCCTCACCGCGCGCGATGAATTGAAGTTTGTCCTCGCCTCGCGCCAGGATTACGATTATGCGCGCGAGTTCATCCGCGGGCACCGGCTGGAGTCCAGCCCCGCCGGACTCATCCTCTCGCCTGCCTTTCGCAAAGGCGCAACCGGCTCGCGCTCCACGGAAAATTGCCTGCTCGACCCGCGCGACCTTGCCGGGTGGATGCTGGCCGACAATCTCCAGGT
The DNA here is from genome assembly GCA_964591805.1 of uncultured Acidobacteriaceae bacterium. GTDB lineage: Bacteria > Acidobacteriota > Terriglobia > Terriglobales > Acidobacteriaceae > TOLSYN. The sequence goes on from CAZQDD010000008.1 coordinate 31,393, forward strand.
CCGCCTCGGCCTCCAGATCCACAAATTCATCTGGGAGCCGCAACTGAAAGGCGTCTAAAGTTCGCAGCCCCCAGGTGGCCCACATCCGCCCGCGGTTGGCGAATGTGGGGAAGAGAATGTGGGAAAGATTCCGCGACCCGACGCCACACTAGAAAGAGAACCTTATGCCCGACTCCATCCAATCCGTCGTCACTCTCTCCGGAGGCATGGACTCCACCGTCTGCGCCACCCTGGCCGTCCGTGACCATGGCGCGGCGCACGTCGCCGCCCTGCACGTCTCCTACGGCCAGCGCACTGAAGCTCGCGAGCAGCGCGCCTTCACCGAAGTTTGCGACCGCCTCGGCATCACCCGCCGTCTCCTGGTGCGCAACCAGGCGCTCAGCCAGATTGGCGGCTCGGCCCTCACCGACTCCACCCTCGCCGTTCCCATCGCCGGGCCGGAGATCGGCTCCCAGGTTCCCATCACCTATGTGCCTTTCCGCAACGCCCATTTCCTAGCCGTTGCCGTCAGTTGGGCCGAGGTTCTAGGCGCCACCACCATTTACGCCGGCGCCGTCGCCCAGGACAGTTCCGGCTATCCCGACTGCCGTCCCGAGTATTACCAGGCCTTCAACCGCCTCATCCAGGCCGGGACCAAGGAGGGCAATATCCAGGTCCTGACCCCTCTGATTGCGCTCCGGAAAGTGGAGATCGTCAAGCTAGGTCTGGAATTGCAGGCTCCCTTCGAGCTAACATGGTCCTGCTACAGCCGGGAAGATTGTGCCTGCGGCGTTTGCGAGAGCTGCGCCCTGCGTCTGCGCGCCTTTAGAGCCGCCGGTACCTCCGATCCCATTCCTTATCTGGCGTCGCCCGCCGTCTAGCCGGGGACGCCTTTGAGGCGCGCGTGGCAACCAGATCCTGTTCTCCGCTGGAGGCGGAAATGATAAAGCGCACTGCACTCTTTTTCCTGCTCGCCATGATGATCGCCCTGTCCACCGTCTGCGCCGTCGCGCAGAACTTCACCGCCATCAAAGGGAACTGCAAGGACGAAGCTGGCAAGCCCATCGCCGGCGTCAACGTCGAGCTTACCAATAAGGACACCGGCCGTTTGTACACCGCCAAGACCGACAGTAAGGGCGATTATTTCTACCTTGGCGCCACCAGGGGAATCTATAAGATCAGCCTCTTCGGCTCCGACGGAAAGGTGCTCTTCTCCCTCGACGGCGTGCCCGTCAACCTGGCCGTCGATAACGTCTACGACTTCGACCTGGCCAAGCAGAAGCGCGAAGCCGCCAAGGAAGTCGGCCTCACCGAGGAGCAGGTGAAGGCCAACGAGGCGGCAAAGAAGGAAAACGAGAAGATCAAGGGTATCAACGCGATGCTGGCCCTGGCCGTCGAGCAGAAGAGGGACAAGAAATACGACGAAGCGGTGACCACCATGGAGCAGGCCGCCGCGCTTGACCAGAAGCACGACGTCGTCTACGCCTCACTCGCCGACGCCTATCTGCTCGACAAGAAATACCCCGAGGCCGAATCCGCCTACACCAAGGCCATCGCACTCGCCCCGCCCACCTCAAAAGCCCTTGGCAGCTACCACTCAAGTCTCGCCCTGGCCCTGCTGCGCCAGGATAAGACCCAGGCTGGCATGGCCGAGTGTGACAAGACCGCCCAACTTGATCCCTCCCAGGCCGGGCAGTGCTACTTCAACGAGGGCGCGATCCTTACCAATCAGGGCAAGCCCGACGAGGCCAACCAGGCATTCGACAAGGCCATCGCCGCCGATCCTGCCCGCGCCGAGGCTTACTACCAGAAGGGCGTCAACCTTCTCGGCAAGGCAACCCTCGGCAAGGATGGCAAGATGATCCCCGTTCCCGGCACGGTTGAGGCGCTCAACAAATACCTGGAGATCGCCCCCGACGGCAGGAATGCCCAGGCGGCCAAGGACCTGCTCGCCACCCTGGGAGCCGCCGTCCAGACCAGCTTCGGCAACCAGAAAAAATCCGGCAAAAAATAGTTTGCCCCACACAGTCGAAGGGGACGGCTCCGGCCGTCCCCTTCTTTCTTGAACTCCGCCTTGTTCGCGACCGCGCGCGTTTCCCGCGCCTTGTCTCCAACCAGCGTTTCAGCCCTATTGCACCATCGCGATCCGGTCCAGCTCCCGCTGCATCACCTCCAGCGAGCAGCCCGAGCCTTCCACCGTGTACGCCGCCGCCCGCGCCGCCTCCAGCGAGACTCCATAGCCGCGGCCCGAGAGAAATGACTGCATCAACTCCGCCGCGTCGCGGGCATCCATTCCGCTCTGCAGCAGTTCACTGCGCAGCTCTGCAATCTCCAATACGGAAAACTTGTCAATTTGCATCGGGCCACCTCCACACATCTCTAGTAACCCGTTAGACTCCGGAAGGTCGCGTTTCGTTACAGACATTGCCTGCCACCCCCCAGTTTGGCTCGCATCGCGACGCCGGGAATTTGAATCCAGGCCGGGACGCCGTCCTCGCGCCTTTGCCCTCGATTCATCCCCATTTTCGCAATCCGGGGCATAACTGTCTCATCGGACGAACTTCACAAAAGTTGAGAGCACCACGGTTAACTTTTTCTTACTCAGCCTCTTGCGCCAGCAGTACGGGGATCTCATCCTGCACTCTGAAGCGCTTGCCGCACTTGGTGCAACGCAATTTCGTAAAGTCGGCGTTAAAGCGCAGACCTCCATGGCAGATAGGGCACACCACGATCTTGACCAACTTGGCGGGAATCATCCCTGCCATTCTATCCTTCTCCACTCGCATCCCCGCGCCAATCCAGCTACACTAAGAGGTAATCCACTCAACAGGAGCCGGGAGACACGAATGCCCGCAATCTTGCTCGACGGAAACCGGTTTGCCTCCGAGATCAAGGCCGAGATCGCCGAGGAGGTTCAGCAACTTGCTGCCTCGGGACTTCGTCCCGGTCTGGCCGCGGTCCTGGTCGGGAGCCACCCCGCCTCGCAGACCTATGTCCGCAGCAAGGTCCTCACCTGCGAGCGGATGGGCATTTTCAGTGAGCTGATTACCCCGCCGGAAACCTCGACCACCGCCGAGTTGGTTGCCATCGTCGAGCAGCTCAACGCCCGCGATGAGATCGATGGCATTCTCGTCCAGCTTCCGCTGCCCGCCCACGTCGATACCAAGCGCGTCCTGCTCGCCGTCTCTCCGGAGAAGGACGTCGATGGCTTTCATCCCGTCAACGTCGGCAATCTCAGCACCCAGCGTCCCAGCCTCGTTCCCTGCACGCCGTCCGGATGCATGGAGATCCTCCGCCGCGCCAATATCGCCATCGAAGGCCAGGAGGCGGTCATCGTCGGACGCAGTGACATCGTTGGCAAACCGCTGGCCATGCTTCTCATCAATGCTAACGCCACGGTCACCATCTGCCACTCGCGCACCCGCGATCTGCCCTCGGTTTGCCGCCGCGGAGACATCCTGGTGGCCGCCATTGGCCGTCCCGGCTTCATCACCACCGAGTTCGTCAAACCCGGCGCGACCATCCTCGATGTTGGCATCAATCACATCACCGACCCGGTCCTGTTCGAGCGCTTCTTCAAGGGCGACGAAAAGCGTGAAAAGCAGTTCGCCGAAAAAGGCAGCACCATCATCGGCGATTGCGATCCCAGGGTAACCCGCATGGCCGGAGCCTGCACCCCGGTGCCCGGAGGCGTCGGCAAGCTCACCATCGCCATGCTGATGAGCAACACGGTCAAGGCCGCCAAACTCCGCCGCGGCATCAAGCAGCCTCAGCCCGAGCCCGCCGCCCAAGGCTGACCCGTCCATTGCCAACGGCCATCTTCGCCACGCAACCTATTTTGTGAACCACATGTGGACGCCCGTCAGCACCAGGAACACGGCGAAGCCTCTGCGCAACGCCGCGTTGGACAACTGCTGCGCCCACCCCCCGCCCACCCATCCGCCCAGCAGCAGACCCAGAAAGATCAGCGCGCCCATCTTCAGGTCCACGTTTCCCGTGCGGTAGTATTGCCAGAAGGCCAGGGCCCCGGTGGGCGGCAGCAGCACCGCCAGCGACGTTCCCTGCGCCAGTTTCTGGTTGAAGCCTGCGAAGTAAACCAGCGACGGCACAATCAACACGCCGCCGCCGATTCCCACCAACCCCGCCAGAATCCCCGCCACGGCTCCGGTTCCCAGTCCCACCATCAGAAATTTTCCGCTCAACATCTTCATGCCATGTTCTCCGCCATCGCAGCCTAGTGTAACCTCACTGGCGCGCCCGCCGCCCAGGAAAGGCTGCCGCGCCTCCCGCGCAACTTTCCATCGCCCCGCGCGTCTATAATCTATGCCAGTGAAACAGGCATATACCATGAAAGCTCTACGCCCTTTTGTCCTCGGAATTCTGCTGGCCGCAGCGTTTTTCTACTACACCACCCATCGCGCCGGCTCCGCCGCTTCCTGGATCACCCGTGATCCCATCCACGTCACCGAGGCCGAGGCCGCTCCCGCGCTTGACGCCGAGGAGCAGAACAACGTCGATGTCTACAAACGCGTCGTTCCCGCCGTGGTCAACATCACTTCCACCGTCGTCTCCTACGATTTCTTTTTCGGCGCGCAGGCCCAGCAGGGCGCGGGCTCCGGCTTCATCATTGACAAGGAAGGCCACATCCTCACCAACTTCCACGTCATCGACGGCGCACGCAAGCTGGAAGTCATCCTCGAAAACAAAAAGCATTACCCGGCCACCGTCATCGGAGCCGACAAGTCGCACGACCTGGCCGTCATCCAGATCAAGGCGCCCAACCTGCAGACCGTAACCCTTGGCAACAGTTCCAGCCTCCAGGTCGGCCAGAAGGTGCTCGCCATCGGCAATCCGTTCGGCATCTTCAACGGAACCATGACTCGCGGCATCGTCAGCTCCATCCGCCAGGTGCAGGAGCCGGACGGCACCTACATCGACGAGGCCATTCAAACCGATGCCGCCATCAATCCCGGCAACTCCGGCGGCCCGCTCCTCAACTCGCATGGCGAGGTCATCGGCATCAACACCATGATCGCCTCGGCCAGCGGCGGCAGCGCCGGGGTGGGATTCGCCATCCCCATCAACTCCGCCAAAGCCGTGCTCAACGACCTGGTGCAGTTCGGACGCGTCCGCCGTCCCACCCTCGGCATCCGGCCTTTGCCCGTGCCCATGAACCGCGAATTGGCCGAGCAACTCGATCTCCCCACCGACAGCGGCGTGCTGGTCATGCAGGTCGTTCCCGGTTCGGCCGCCGCCCGTGCCGGAATCCAGGGCGGCAATCAGCGCGTCTATTACGGCAATTACGAAATCGTCATCGGCGGCGATCTCATCGTCGAGATCGACGGCCAGCCGGTCAAGGATACCCAGGACCTTGCCCACCTGATGAACAACCACCGCTCCGGCGACTCGGTCACCATCGTCTACTACCACGGCAAGAAGCGGCAGAGCGCCCGGGTACAACTCGATGAAGCGAAGAACGGCGCCCGAACCTAGCCTGTCTTTCAGTTCGGGCACCGCGTCATTATCGTTTAAGGTAATATCTCGCAGATAATCATCAACAAGATTATCGGTACCATTCAGTCAATCCTTTGCCACTTCGCCAAAGGATTGACTCTTTGTGTAAATTCCGCTTTCCAACGATTAACCCGGACGATAATGGTTCGATGACCTGGAAAGCATTCGCCGCCGCTGTCTGCGTCTCCCTCACGTCACCGGACAGCTACGGCCACCGTGCAACCTCGCGTAAGATCTCCGCGTAAGTTAGACTAGCCATCGGTGTTCTGGAGAGTTCATGTTACTTCCCCACGAGTCGTTGATTACTGCCCGCATTACCGATCACCTCGCCCTCATGGCTTCTCTTCTCAAAGATGCTACTTACCTGGCCGCCTTATCCGGCGCGGCCGTGGCCATGGCTCACGCCTTGCGCGCCGGGAACAAAGTCCTGTTCTTCGGCAACGGAGGCAGCGCCGCCGACGCGCAGCACCTTGCCGCCGAACTGACCGGGCGCTTCCTTCTGGAACGCCGCAGCCTGCCAGCCCTGGCGCTTACTACGAACAGTTCCGCCCTCACCGCAATCGGCAATGACTATGGCTTCGACGATGTTTTCGCGCGCCCACTCGCCGGACTGGGCGCCGCCGGAGACATTGCCTTCGCCCTGAGTACCAGTGGTAACTCGCCCAACGTACTGCGCGCCGTTGAGGTCGCTCACGCCAAGCAGATGGTTACCATAGGACTTGGCGGGAGAGCCGGAAAACTGTCCATCCTGGCGCAACATCCTGTCTCGATTCCCTCTGACTGCACCCCGCGCATCCAGGAAGCGCACATCCTTACCGGCCATATTCTTTGCGAGATTATCGAACGGGAGTTATTCGACGGCGTCGGACTCTAGCAGCGGGAGCGGCTTGCTACTTACCACCCGGCATTACTCTTTACTTCTTTACTGAAGAGGTAAGGAAAAAACGCTCGTCCTATGTCTGGCGGAACGAGATGTGCTTATGGCCGAAAAAGCTGAATACCACGGTGAGAACCGTCAGTAGAGCGCCGGCAATGTATGGAGCTTGTCTATCATAGCCCGAGTAATGTCGGATAATGAAGACAACGATGGGCAGCAACGCCATGTTCAACGCGATACTGGTGCTGTAAACGGCTACGCACCGGCACCACTCGCGAAAATAGTTACCCTTGGTCTTGAAGACAAACCATTTGTACCCGAGAAAAGAAACCGTAATATTAATCAGCGATGACGGAATGACCGCCAGCAGGTAACTCTGCCGTCCCAGGGGGGCCAGCAAGGCAGTAAAGAGCGCGAATGTTCCGTACCCAAAGAGAGTATTCCACACTCCGGTGACCAGGTAGCGCAGCAGTTGGCCGGGCGGAACATGTCTGGTCAGTAGCTGGAGCCAGGATTCGGAAGGTGTGCTCACGTCTCAGGCTCCAGCGCTATTTTCTTCGTTGGTTTTCAGCGGCTCGCCGGGACCGAATTCAAAGTTAACCCGTTCCAGCTCAATTGCAAATGGCCGCTTCTGCACCATGGTGTGGATTGCGCCGATGTACTCGCCGATCATTCCGAGAAAGAGCAGGTGAATGGATGCAAGGAAAAAGAATCCGATCAGGATCGGCGCGACGCCAAGGGAAAAGCTTCTCCAATACAAAAGTTTGTACGCAAGGTAGACAAACGAAGTAAGTACCGAGAGAACCGCGCCTCCAAATCCGGCAAAGACCGCCAGCCGCAGCGGCACCTTGGAGAGATTTGTAATCCCCAGCATTGCCATATCGTACAAGGTATAGAAGTTGTTTGCCGTCACTCCGTGCTTGCGTACCGGCTGGTGATAGGGTAACTCCACCCGCGGAAATCCAAGTTCGGCGATGATGCCACGGAAGTAAGGGTATGGGTCATCGAGCGATTTGATTAGATCGGCCACCTTGCGGTCGTAGAGACCAAAGCCGGTAAAGTTCTCATAAGTCTCTATTCCGGAGAGCCGGTTCACCAGGCGGTAGTAACGCTTGCGAATCCAGAACATCAGGCTGCTCTCTTCGCTGGCGACCTTGACGCAGATGACCACCGGCGTACCGGCCTCCCAGTGCCGCACCATATCCACAATCATCTCGGGCGGATCCTGCAAATCGGCGACAATACCGATCACCGCGTCGCCCGTGGTCTGGTGGAATGCGTGCATGGGTGAGCGGATATGGCCAAAGTTACGCGTGTTGCGGATGACCTTGACATTCCTGTCCGCCGCCGCAATCGCTTTCAGTACGCCCAAGGTGTTATCCGTGGAAGCGTTGTCGATAAAGATGTGCTCGTAGCGGTAGTTACCAAGTGAGGCGACGGCCGCCCTCACGCGTTCGTACAATTCGCGCACGTTTAACTCTTCGTTGTAGCATGGCGTAATAATGCTAAGGGTCTTCAATGATTCACTCCGAGTCATCAAACGTTAGTTGTTCCACGCCGAACTGATCCGCGTGTGCTTCATACCACTGGTAAAGTTCCCGGATGCAGGCATTCATCTGGCGCATGCAGGAGCCGCCAATCTCGCTCAACATGCGGGTGTTATCCCCGCTGTACTCCGGACCCATCGCCGGGTTACGCACGATGATATCCGGATTGCGGCCCGACGCGGCGGCTACCATTCCCGCCAGTTCCAGCAGCGGAAAAGCTTCTCCTCGGCATACGTTATAAACTTTGTGCCGCGGATCGTGTTCAAGGAACCATGCCAGTAACTCCGCAAGCTCGGAAACATAAAGATAGTCGAAGCGGACATCCTGCCGGATCACGATCGGCAGACCCTTCACTACGCGCGCGCAGGCGTTTGAAATAAAGCGCACGTCCCATGCTTCGTACTTCCCAAATACTCCGAACAGGCGCAGCACGTAGAGATTGTCCGTAGTCTGGGCATGTTTGCTGCAGAGATACTTCGAGAACCCGTACGCATCGGTTGGAATATAAGTGTCGAAGTAATCTTCGCTTACTCTGGCTGGCAGTCCGGCGCGGCAGTACTCCGCGCCGGAGCCCAGGTGCAGCATCTTTCCGTACAAAGACCGGTCGAGCGCCAGGTTGAAGAACATCCGGCAGTTGCGGTCGAGCAGGTCGGGCGCAGCGCCCATGCGGCGGTTGGAGCGTGTGGTTGCCGTGTGCAGAATCACGTCGAACTGCCCCGCGCGCAGAAACTCGCGCACCGAGTTCTGGTCAAGCAGGTTCAGTTGCGCTGAAGTCGGCGCGACCATGGTGTAACGAGAGCCGAGCGATTCCAGCAGGTTCCGGCCAATGAAACCCGAGCCGCCAGTGAGCAATACTTTCACGCCGCCACCAGGCTGAACCGGGAAACCCTGGTCGAGCGTGCCGCATGGCTTCCCGTGGTTTTGCTGTCATCGCCGTGTTTCGATGCCATGGGTCACTCCGGTAGTGGCGGAACAATCATGTTGGCGGCGAACTCGTCGCGGTCCAGGAACGGCCAGAGGTCTTCGAGCGGTTTGGAAACAAATGATCCGTCGGCGCGTTGCACCGACGAAAGACGCGGCGCGCGCAATTCATCGGGAATTACCTTCACATCGCAAATCACCGGGCCAGGCATCTCCAGAACCGCGCGCACCGAGGCATGCAGATCGGACTGGTCCTCGATTGACACCGCCTTGATTCCGTAAGAGTGCGCAATCTTGAGCAGATCCGGAATTGTGATTCCGGTTTCCTCGCTGCATCCGATGTTTGGTGCGCCAAAGAAATTTGTCTGCGAAGCGCGGATGGAGGCGTAGCCATTATTATTCAATACGAAAAACTTGATCGGAAGGCCGAGGTGCGCAACCGTGGCCAACTCCTGAATGTTCAACTGAAAGCCGCCGTCGCCGTCAACGCAAACCGTGCGCCGGCCTCCGCTGGCGATGCAGACGCCGATGCTGGCGGCGATGCCATAGCCCATGGCTCCCAGTCCCGCCGTATGGAAGGCGCGCTGGCCTTTACGCACCGGAAAAGCAAAGAGAAAAATTTCAATGCCACTGCCGGAACTGCCGGAAACAATGCAGTCCAGCGGCGAGGTTTCCGCGGCGATCACTTCGGCGAGATGAAAGATGCTGACGCGGCCACTGGAACGGCGATGCTCGGCGGTAATCAGGGGATACTTCGTCCTCCAATCCTGGCAGCGCTTCAGCCAGCCCTGGCGGTCGCGGCTGGCAATGTCACTGCGTTGCGCGAGTAATTCGTCGAGGAAAGCCTTGGCGTCCGCCTGCACCGGCATCTGCACGGTGCCGCCCAACTTCGCCAACTCGGCGGCATCAATATCGACCATCACCTTGAAGGCTCCCCGCGCCAGGTTCTCCGGGGAATAGCCCACAATAGGCAGGTCCATGCGCGCGCCAATCGCCAGGAGGAAGTCACAATTCTGCAGAACAAAGTTTGCCCCGCGCGCGGCCAGGGTTCCGGGCCGTCCGGCGAACAGGGGATCGTCTTCGCCCACCATGTCCATGGCCACCCAGGTGGTCTCAACGGGAAGCTGAAGAAGGCGGATGGTTTCTTCCAGTTGCGGCTGGGCACCCGCCAAACGCACGCCATTGCCGATCATCAGCAGGGGACGTTCGGCTTTGTTCAGCTCTCCGATGATCTGCTGAACCTGTCGTGAGAGCGCATCGTGCACAGACAAGGATGCGGGCTGGGGCTGGAAGCCGGGGAGCGAACGCTCGTCAATCTGGGCGCCTTGCACGTCGATTGGAATGTCGATCCACACCGGTCCAGGCCGCCCGGTGCGCGCCAGATGCACGGCCTTTTCCAGGTGGTAGCGGATACTGGTGGGATCGACGATGGTGACCGCGTACTTGGACAGCGGCTCCACGATGGAGACGATGTCGATCTCCTGATTCCCCATCTGCCGCACGCCGCGATGTTTTCCGTTGCCGTCATACATGCGATCTGGCCGCTTCACCTGTCCGCTGATGAACAGGCAGGGGGTCGAGTCCAGCCATGCTCCGGCCAGCCCGGTGATCGCGTTGGTACCGCCGGGTCCGGTTGTAACCATGGCCACGCCGAGTTGATTGGTAAACTTGGCGTAATTCTCGGCGGCAATCGCCGATGCCTGCTCGTGCTGATTGCAGACGTAGTGCAATTCCTGGCAACGGGCCAGCGAATCGTTCAGGTGCATGGCGCCGCCGCCCACCAGCAGGAAGACGTGACCCACTCCCTGCCCGGCAACAAAGCGCATTACATAGTCGGACAACTTCATGTGCTGGCTATCCCTTGTCCGCAATTGTGCGGGAGATGGAATCGGAAAGAATCATTTCGATCAGTTCGCGCACCGCGCCGTTTCCTCCCTTGGCGGCCGTAACGAAACGGCATTGCTTGCGGATCGCTGGTTGGGCATCGGCCGGGGCGGCGGGCAGGCCCGCGATTGCAAGCGCCGGCAGATCGTTCACATCGTCACCCATGAAGCAGATCTGGTCGAGTGAGAGATTGTGCAGCGCGGCGATTCGCCGCAAGGCCGCCGCTTTGTCCTTGCACGCCTTTTCCACATCGCCGATTTGCATCTTCGCCGCCAGACGGTCGATCAGCGGGCTATCCTCACCGGAGACGAGGGCCAGCAGCAAGCCCGCTTTCCGGGCCCGTGACAGCCCCATGATGTCCGCGAAGTGGAAGCGCTTCCACTCTTCGCCGTTCGGCCCCCACCAGAATGAACCGTCGGTGAGTACGCCATCCACATCCATTGCGATCAGCTTAATTGCCACTGCCGGCTCCAACACGGCGCAGCTTCTTGAGGATTGGCTGTTCCCGCTCCAGCACGCGCTTGACGCCATCTCCCATGGAGCGCTCGACGACCCGGATGTAGCTGACCAGCTTGGTAATTCCGTTCGGCTCCAGCGAAGCTGCCTGGTCCGATCCCCACATGGCGCGATCGGTTGTGATGTGGCGCTCGACGATGCAGGCTCCCAATGCGATGGCCGCAACCGAGGAGGGAAGTCCGGACTCATGTCCCGAGTAGCCCACCGGCAACCCGTAGCGTTCCGCCAAGGTGCGGATCGCCTGCAGGTTCAGCTCTTCATAATAGGCAGGATAGGTGCTGCAGGCGTGCAGGAGCACCAGGTTTTCCTTGCCCAGAACTTCCACCGCATGGTCGATCTCTTTCACCGTGCTCATACCGGTGGAGAGCAGGATCGGCTTGCCGGTTGCCCGGGTGTGGCGAAGCAGGTTGTCATCGGTCAGCGAAGCCGAGGCGATCTTGAAACATGGAACATTGAATCGATGGATGAAGTCGACCGAAGGCTCATCCCAGCAGGATGCAAACCACGGAATCTTTACGGCGCGGCAGTATTGATCGATGTCGAGGAAATCCTCGTAGTCGAATTCGAGCGCGCGCTTGAGGTCGCCGTTTGTTGTCCCAAAGGGACTTTCACGAGGTTTGGCCAACTCCTCGGCGGAATACACGATCTCCACGGTGCGCTTCTGGAACTTGACTGCATCGCAGCCCGCGGCCACGGCGATGCTGATTAAACGCTTCGCCAGATCAACGTCGCCGTTATGGTTGATTCCAATCTCGGCGATCACATAACAAGGGTGGCCGTTTCCTATCGTCTTCGTCCCAATTTGTACTGGCTGCAATTTGTTCTGCACTGTCTCCGACATAATCCGGTCTCCGCCCCGCAGTCTGGTCCAACGATTCGACAACCCGACCCACTATAAACCTGGCAACCCAGTGTGCCTTGAGTCCCGGCTGCAACTGGATGTGCAGCCTTGGGTCCGCGTTCCGTAACATTACAACCCTGCAACCTTGTTTCCATCTTACGGCGCTTCGAGCGCGCCTGCCTTCCAAAACTCGAAAGCCTCGCGCTGCGGAATTCGGCGACCAGGCTTGCGGCCTCCGGCTCTGCCAGACGCGACATCCGCGCGTTGCTGGTAGCCCAATCTGTCGCCAGCGGATTCCGTGCCGGGAAACCAGTCGATTATATATCGATTGCCCGGCGCCACTGTTCCGCCGTTTCGTCTGCGATGGCAGCGAAGCCGGTTCGCGGCGCGGCCCTGGCACCGCTGGCGACGCAAAGCCGCGCTGCCTGGCATGGCCTCCCGGTTTGACCAGCCGCCGTGCTTGGGTTAGCGTTGGAAAATCTCTGGAGGCACATGATCCCCAATCTCTGCCGCGCCGCGATTCTGGTTCTCTGCTGCTGGTTGCCGCTCTGGCCACTGCTTTGGGCCCAGGGATTTCAGCCGGTTCGGGCGCGCCACGCCATGGTGGCCAGCGTGCATCCGGCGGCGTCCAGCGTTGGCGCCAGGATCATGCGCGAGGGCGGCAACGCGGTCGATGCCGCGGTCGCCACCGGCTTTGCGCTGGCCGTGGTGCATCCATCGGCGGGGAATCTGGGCGGCGGCGGATTCATGCTCTACCGCACCGCCAGGGGCGAGACGCACTTTCTCGACTTTCGCGAGAAGGCTCCCACGGCGGCCACGCGCGATATGTATCTGGACAAGCAGGGAAACGTGACCGGCGAAAGCCAGTTCGGCTATCGCTCGGCAGGCGTGCCCGGCACGGTCGCCGGCCTGGTGGATGCCGAGCGCCGCTGGGGCAAACTGGGGTTGGCCAAAGTGATGCAACCGGCGATTCGCCTGGCGCGCGAGGGAGCGGCGGTCACGCAGTACGAAGCAGCGTCGATGCACGACGCCGATCTGGCGCGCGATCCCGAGTCCAGGCGGATCTTCCAGCGCAACGGCCGTTTCTACGAGCAGGGCGAAGTCCTGAAACAGCCGCAACTGGCACGGACCCTGGAGCGTATTGCGCGTAATCCCAAAGAGTTTTATCACGGAGCGCTGGCCGCCCGGATCGCGGCGGCAATCGAGCGCGGTGGAGGGTTGATCACCACCGCCGATCTGGCCGGTTACAAGGTCGTCGAGCGCGTGCCCGTGCACGGAACCTATCGCGGTTATGACATTTACAGCGCGCCGCCGCCATCCTCGGGAGGCATCGTGCTGATTGAGACGCTCAACATTCTGGAAGGATTCGACCTGCGTGCGGCCGAGCGCAACTCCGCCCAGCACTTGCACCTGGTGGCCGAGGCGTATCGCCGGGCGTTCTTTGACCGCGCGGTCTTTCTTGGCGATCCGGACTTCGTGGATGTACCCGTCGCGCAGTTGATCGACAAGAAGTACGCGGCGGAATGGCGCTCCTCGATTGATCCCAACAAGGCTTCGGTGAGTGCCGATCTGCAGCGGCCGAGCATGGGGCAATTGGATCAATCGGCAGCCTTGCAGGCTCCCTACCTGGGGCCGGAGAAGCAGGACACCACGCACTACTCCATTGTGGACGCGGCCGGCAATGCGGTTGCGGTGACGACCACGCTCAACGACTCGTTTGGCTCGCGCGCCACTCTGCCCGGTCTCGGCTTCCTGCTCAACGACGAGATGGACGACTTTGCGTCCAAGGTGGGAGTGCCCAACATGTACGGATTGCTGCAGGGCGAAGCCAATGCCATTGCTCCCGGCAAGCGTCCGCTCAGTGCGATGACTCCGACCATGGTGGTGAAGGATGGGCGGTTGCTGCTGGTGCTGGGCTCGCCGGGCGGCCCCACGATCATTACAACCGTTGCCAACGTGCTGACCAACGCGGTAGATTTCGGCGAAGACGTTCAGCGTGCGGTGAATGCTCCGCGCTTCCATCACCAGTGGATGCCTGACGAGTTGAGGGTCGAGGCGTGGCAAATTTCACCGGACACTCTTGCGCTGCTGCAGAAGATGGGACACAAGATCAAGCGCACCGGCTCCTGGGGAGATGCCGAGTGCGTGGCCATCGACTGGAAGACCGGCGAGCGGCTGGGCGCCAGCGACGCGCGCACCGGCGGCAGTGCCGTAGGATGGTAGAGAAAGCGGAGAAACCCAATGCTGAAAGCGATATCGACACACCTGCATCTAAGGGAGCGGCTGCATCCGGGAATTCTGGACCGACTGGCCGGGGGAGGAGTCACGGGAATCGAAATCTTTGCCATGCGTGGCCATTTCGATTACGACAGTCCGCAGCAGGTTCGCGAGATCGCGTCCTGGTTCGCTTCGCAAGACGGAGTCAGTGCGCAGTCGATGCATGCGCCGATGTTCCCCTCGGGGGATCGGGGACGATTCGATTTGCCTCCGCTTAACATCGCGGGCCATGATCGGCGGGAGCGCATCGAAGCGATGGACGAGATCAAGCGCGCCATTGCAGCCGGGGAGGCGATTCCGTTTCGTTTCCTTGTATTGCACGTGGGCGTTGCGGGGGAGGGCTTTGATGAACACAAGTTCGAGCAGGCGCTGACTTCCATCGAGCATCTGCGGGCCTTTGCCAAGCCGCTCGGCATGCGCCTGCTGCTGGAAAACATCGGCAACGAACTCAGCACTCCGGAACAACTGGTAAAGCTGATCCAGACCCTGCGTTACGATGACATCGGAGTGTGCCTCGATCTTGGACACGCCCACCTGGGCCCGGGAGTAGAGACGGCGATTGAAATCCTCAAGCCCTGGATCCGTTCGGTTCACGTGCATGACAATCACGGCGTGAAAGACGAGCACCTGTGGCCGGGCGAAGGCACGATCGACTTCCCCCGCACCATGGAGTTGCTGCGAGCGGCGCCGCAGGTGCCGGCCCTGGTGCTGGAGATCGAAGGCGATCCCGCGGGCAATCCCGCCTACGGGAAAACCGTGCCCGGAAAGATGCTTGCGTGCTGGAAAATGCTGGAGCCGTAAGCCGCGCGAAACGAATGTGGCCAGTGGCGTGAGGCTGGCATGCGGATTCTGCGTGCCGGTCAGATACATCTGTGACAGCAGAGAGGTCATCCTCTTATTTATGGAGACTTGCCTCGGCGGCAACCTCAGCTCGCAACGTGACAGGAGATGACCATGGCATCCGTCGCCCAATCGCCAGCCGCTCCTGTCTGCGCCCTGTGCTCGCTGGCGCGGCGACCGGAAGACGCAGAAGCCGTACTCCGCGGACTTGACTAGTCTGCAGTTCCTCTTCATTCTTAGTGTTTTGTTTCCGAACCGACATTGCAAGGATTTTTCCAAGCCGGACGAACGGAGCGGGCGCTTCCATGGGCGAACTTTCAGTATCGAAGGGTTCCACAGGTCTACCATGTGGCGAAGCTACGTTCCCAGCTAACCAGCTGCGCCGGAGCCTTCGCATCCGAGATGGCGTTGCTCTCATAGTTTCCAACGTAGTGGGTGTCGGCATTTTCACTACTCCGGCGATCATTGCCGCGCTGGTTCCCAATCCGGCTGCAATGCTTGTGCTCTGGATCGTTGGAGGACTTCTGGCGCTTGCGGGAGCAATGTCATACGGCGAATTGGCCAGGATCATCCCTCGCGCCGGAGGAGAGTACGTATACCTGACGAAGGTGTACGGGCCAGCGGCGGGATTTCTTTCGGGCTGGACGTCGCTGATCGCGGGCTTTTCCGGCGCCGTCGCTGCCTGTTCCGTGGGACTGGTGGCTTATGCAGGCGAATATTTCCCCCGGATGGCTTCGACCCGCGTTCTCTGGTCGGCCCACGTCTCCGTTCTCGGTCTCACGTTCACGCCACGGTCGCTAAGCGCTGCTGCAATCATCCTGATGTTTGCCGTGATTCACGTGTTCAGCCTCGGCAAGGTGAAGATTGTGCAGAACACGCTGGCATTGCTGATTGCAACCATGATCTTTGCATTTGCAATCTGCGGATTTGCGTTCGGGCATGGCTCGTGGACGCACTTTGCGCCGTCGTCTGAACCCTTGCGCCCGATGAACTGGATGCTGGCGCTGATTCCGGTCATGTTCACCTATAGCGGGTGGAATGCCGCCGCCTACGTGGCAGAAGAATTGCACGATGTAAAACGCACGATCGGTCCGGTTCTGCTCATCGGAACCACCATCGTGGTTGGTCTCTATGCGCTCTTGAACACGCTCTATATCTATGCGATTCCGGCCGGGAAAATGAGCAGCGCGATCAACGTCGGGGACGTAGCGGCGCAAGCCCTGTTCGGGGTGGGCAGCAACTTTGTGACTCCGCTGTTGATGGTCGCGCTCCTGGGCAGTATCAGCGCCATGACGATTGCAGGGCCGCGCGTCTATTTCGCCATGGCTCGCGACGGCGCCTTCATACCGGCTTTTGGCCGCACCAGCAGGAGGTTCGGAACACCGGCGTTGGCAATCGCCCTGCAGGCGATGTGGAGCGTGATCCTGGTTACCGCCGGAAAGTTCGAGCAGATATTGCTCTACACCGGATTCGCGGTCATGTTGTCTTCCGGTGTCGCCGTGGCGGGACTGCTGGTGATCCGCCGGGATGAACTGAGACGCAGCCGCGCGGCGCGGATACGAGCGCTGGTTCCCGCGGCGTTTGTCCTCGCCTGCATCGCGATTGTGCTCAATGCAATACTCCGGGCGCCAGGAACTGCCGCGGTGGGGGCGGCGTTGATTGCCGCGGGAATTCCGCTCTTTCTGTTTTTGAAAATGGGCAGGACGGAGGGCGCCACGCCGCAGCCTGTCTGCAATAAGGAAATTTCCGTGGAGGAAACATTCTAATGGAGAGAAAACCGGTTCTTCTCTTGCTCTTCCTGTTGCTCGGCGGGTTGACTCTATTTTCGGTGCCTGCTTGCTGTCAACTCCCGGCGCCGGAATTCATATCGCTGGATTCCGCTGCACCGGTGCTGGACGGAACCAGGGAAATATTGCCCGCGGAGTTGAAGCACTCAGACGGCAAATTAAGCCGGGAAGACTGGGACCGATGGGTGCGCGCGCAAGACACGGCGGTTCGTCACCGTCTGGAAACTGGCGAAGAAGACACGCTGACGAACCTGCTGCGCTTTGGAGTGACATTCACAAAAGAATACAGAATCGATCGTGAGTATCTGACCGCGTACGGTCATAGCAGCCTGGTGGATTCCTTTGCCGGCAACCGCGCCAATGACCTGATCCGTGCGCTGGCTTCTCCCGCAACTAAGAACGAGGGTCTGTTACAGGAGCGTGTACTGCTGGAAAAGAAGGGATTCTCATTCAACACCCCGCAGGAACGCGCACGGCTAAAGAAGTATCTGCTGGAGAATCTTGCACGCATGCGGGACGAATTCGCGGCTTACCGCGAGAAACTGAAAACCGCTGGAACAGCGGAAGAATCGCAGATGTACGCAGACCGTGGCATCTCGCTGGATACCAACCTGTGGCCCGACTATGCTCTCGACCGGACCTTTCGAGAAATGTTGGAATCAGGAAAGCTGAAACCGGGCAGTATCAGGAGGATTGCGATTGTAGGACCCGGGCTCGACTTTGCAAACAAGGAGAATGGAAACGACTTCTATCCTCCACAGACCATCCAGCCCTTCGCCGTGATCGATTCGCTGACCCGGTTGGGGCTCTCCAACACGGCAACGCTGGAGATGTTCACGCTCGATATAAGCCAGAGCGTCAATGTCCACCTGCAGCGCGCGCGCCGAAACGCGTCGCAGGGGAAAGCCTACGGTGTACAGCTTCCATGGAACAGTTCGGTTCCATTCAGCCAGGAGTATCTGGCGAGCTTTACCCAGTATTGGAAAAGGCTGGGAGATCAGATCGGCGTACCGGCGAAACCTGTCGCCGTCCCCGAGGCGCTGGCACAAGAAGTCAACATCCGCGCAGTTTCGATTCGTCCGCAAGTGGTCGAACGCATCACGCCGATCGATGTCAATATCGTTTTCCAGCGGCTGCCAATCTCGAATCCAGAACAGCAGTTTGACCTCATCATCGGAACCAATATTTTCATTTACTACGATGCCTTCGAGCAGTCGCTGGCGAGAGCCAACGTGGCAGCCATGCTCAGGCCGGGCGGCTACCTGCTCACCAACAACCTGCTGGCAGACAAGGTCGCGTCAAAACTGATTCCGGCACAAACCACCACGATCATTGTCTCTGCCGAACCTCTGATCAAGGAGCAGGTATTCTGCTACGAACGGGAGCGGTAGCGCGGCACAAAGTCCGGTGGGGTTCGGCAAACAGCAAACTGCGGATTCGGGCGAGGATTGAAACGAATCAGGAAACTCCGTGACCGACATCACACAGACTGCCTGCCCGGAGGGCATACTATAATTTCTGCAAACGGCAAGGCATCAGGCTGCAACCCGTGCCATGCCCGCTTCAGATCATCTCAAGGACGGACCTATGGCAGAAACGAGTGGGGGCAACAGTTCCCAGAGTTGGACGAGCACGCAGGCATACATCATGGCAGTTCTCTGCCTTCTGGTGGGAGGCGCGGTGGGATACCTGCTGCGCGGTTCCGTGGGCAGCAGCAGCGCTCCCGCACCGGCTGCGGTTGAGCAGCAACCGGGAGTACCGCCGGCCGGCATGGGGCAGCAGATGCCTTCCCCTGAACAACTAAAGGCAATGGCGGATAAGCAGGCGGCGCCGCTGCTGGAACAGCTCAAGGCAAAGCCCAATGACGCGCCCCTGTTGTCGCAGATTGGCAACATGTATTACGACGCGCAGGTTTTTCCGGTTGCAATCGATTATTACCAGAAGGCCCTGGCGATTGACCCGAAGAACTCGTCCGTGCGCACGGACCTGGCCACCGCGCTGTTTTATAACGGCGACCTCGATCACTCGATTGCCGAGTTTGATCACGCCCTGAAGGATGATCCCAAGAACAGCAATGCACTGTTCAACCGCGGAATCGTGAAGTGGCAGGGAAGAATGGACGTCAATGGCGCAGTGGCGGATTGGGAGCTGCTTTTGAAGCAGAATCCCAATTACGATCAAGCCGACAAGGTCCGGATGTATATGGCGCAGGCCAAGAAACACGCCAACATCAAGCCCGGCCAGAAGACCGATAAGCCGGCGATGTAAGACTCGATCCGGGCCGTGGTGACCTCTGGATCAACCACCATCTGGAACCCGCGGATGATTCCGCGGGTTTGATCGTGGGCAAAGAATTCGCGAACCAGACTCGGGAAACGCCAATCCAGGAGTTCGGGAATTTCTAAATGCAGAACTTTACGGTCGCCGACCTGGTGCAGACCACCTTCGCGACGTTGGCCTTCGCTCTATTTCTTCTTCCTCCCGGATATCTGCTGGGTCTGGCCAGCAACCTTTTCGGCATGCGCAGCCGTTCCGCGGCCGAAAAGATACTGTTCAGCGTGGCGTTTTCCATTGCCGCCACTCCCATCCTGGCAGTGCTACTGACGCGAATTTCTTCCTACAAGATCACGCTGGCGTTTTTCCTTCTGCTTGCCGTGATCGCCATGGCAAACGTCCTCAGGCAGCTCCCGCTTCCGGCAGGATTTTTCAGGGGTATTCGGCAGAGCACATGGCTCCTGCTCGGCATGATGCTGGCCTGGTTCCTGGCCGTGCAGTTCGCGCTCGCCGACCTGCAGATCGGGCATCGTCTCTACATCAGCTTTGTGGCCTTCGATCACTCCGTGCGCCTGCCGCTGGTCGAGGCGGCGGCAAGAGGTGGAATCCCGCCCCGCAATCCCTTCTACGGCGTAGGGAAAATTCCCGTTCTTCGATATTTCTACTACTGGTATGTCGTGTGTGCCTTGCCGATGCGGCTGGCCGGCCTGAGCGCCAAAGGTTGCTTCGACGCCAGCGTGTTCTGGAGCGGACTCGGACTCGGGGCCATCATTCCACTTTTCCTGAAGTACTTCCTTGGCGAGACGGAACATCTTCGCAGAAAATCCGTGATCGGGATCGCGTTGCTTGCGGTGACCGGCCTGGATCTTCTCCCTTATAGTGCAAAGGTCCTGCACCTTCACGCATTGTTCCCCGACATGGAGTGGTGGGACTCAAACCAGGTCACGTCCTGGCTGGGTTCGCTGTTATGGGTGCCGCATCATGTGGCGGCGCTTACGGCCTGCATGGCTGGCCTGCTCGCGCTCTCCACGGTCGAGGAGGATCACCCGCTGCGACCCAGGGCCTGGGCCGCGGCATTGGCAGGATTGGCCTTTGCCAGCGCCGCCGGCCTCTCGGTCTACGTGACCTTTACCTTCGCCGTTTTTGCGATTTGCTGGGCGCTGCAGACGCTCCGGCAGAAGAGAATCAAGACCGTTGCCACCTATGTGGCGACGGCTGCTTTTTCGCTATTGCTCTCATGGCCTTTCCTGCTGGATTTGCTTTTAAATCCGGCGGCTACGGTTGTGGGCTCCTCCCCTGGCGGCGGGCAATTCGCTCGTTTCGCGATCCGCGATTGTTCCGATGCGCTCCTGCTCCTGGGCCAGTTGGGCCTGCACAACGTCTGGCTGCTCAATCTGGCGAAGCTGCCGGTACTTCTGATCGTGTACCTCCTCGAGTTCGGATTTTTCGCCCTGATCATGGTGTTGAATCTGCGCAGAGACCGGCGGAACCCGGTTCCGCTGACCAGGCAGCGCCGCATGGCGTGGATGATGTTCGTGGTCTGCCTGCTGACAATGAGCATTGCCAAGTCTGACGCGACGAGTCAAAACGACCTGGGGTACAGGGGTATGCTCGTCGTCCAGTTTGTCCTGCTACTATGGTCGGCACCGCTGCTGCACGATGCTTTCTACCATAAAGGTGCCAGTGCGCCCGTGGGTCCTGAGCCGGCGTGGATCAAGAGTCTATTGATTTGCACGCTGGTGCTCGGTGTGGCCGGAACCACGTACCAGTTCGTTACGCTGCGCGTTTACGCACCCCTGGCGGACACCGGGAAGTGGGCGCGTGCGGAAACCTTTCTTGGCGACCCGGGGTTTGGAGAGCGAACCTACTGGATGCGCGAGGGCTTCAGCCGGCTCAACGGACTCACTTCCTCCAGCACGTCGGTGCAATACAACCCGGTGCGGGACGAGGCCCTGATCGCCCGTCTGTATTCCACGCGGCAGACGGCTATGGCAGATGCGTTTTGCGGCAGCGCCTTTGGCGGCGACCTGCAAAAATGCAGGGAGGCGTTTCCGCGCATCGCCTCGGCTTTCAATTCTCCAAGTGCCGCGCACCGCCTGAATCTGGATGGCTTTTGCGATGACTTCCGGGTGAATGTGCTGGTGGCCACCGATGTGGACCCTGTCTGGCAGGATAAGAGTAGCTGGGTCTGGGCCCGGCCCAGCCTCCTGTCCAACCCATCGCTGCGCGCAATCCGTTGCGGCACCGCACCTGGTTCTCCCCTCGGGCGATAAACCGGAAACCGTGAGGCGGGCCGCACCCGGTTGCCATCCGCTGCGCGGGTTGGCGCGCAATAGAGTCCGGTTGAAACCTTTCATGCGCAATGGGATACTTGAAACGCTTTCGTCGCCATCATGAATTTCCCCGCAGAGAAATCTTATCGAATTGCCGTTCTGGTCCTTCTCGTTCTGGTGCTGGCAAATGCGCTGGCCGCAGGGCTGCGCACGGTATCGGATTCCGACATGGGCTGGCACCTTGCCACCGGCAGATACGTTGTCCAGCATCATTCCATCCCCAGCACCGACGTACTTTCCTATACCGCAGCGGGCATGCCGTGGATCTATCCTCCGTTTGCCGGAGTACTGCTGTACCTGATCTATGGCGCCTTCGGCTACGCGGGACTCAGCTGGTTCTGCGCCCTGGCATGCGGGGCGACGGTGGCGTACCTGGTGCGCAGATGTGATCTTGCGTCTATCGTCTTAGCCATGTGCGCCGTGGAGCCGATTGCGTTTCGCACCGGGCCGCGCGCCGACCTGTTCAACACTGTCTTCTTCACCATTTTTCTTGGCGTATTGTGGGCGTTCCAGCGGGGGTCCAACAAACGACTGTGGCCGTTGGCGATCACCATGTTCCTCTGGGTCAACGTGCATCCTGGGTTCATCCTCGGATTGGCCGTGATTGGCGCCTACCTTTTGCTGGAAGCCTGCGAGTTGCCTTTTGCCGGGCGCCGTCCGGCAGCGCTGGAGCGTCTTCGGCAAGCGTGGCCGTGGCTCGCCGGAACTGTTGCGGTAACCCTGTTAAACCCCTGGGGCTATAGACTTTATTCCGCCTCGTTCACCCTGGCGGGATTGTAAGGTCAGCAGCAAGGCGCCTTCAACACATCCGCGTTTATCAACGAATTTCTCTCGGTTCCTCTGTCGTCCCATTTGCTGACACAGCTTGTGGATATCAGGCATCCCGAGAATGGTTTTACCTGGCTGATGCTGGTTGCCATCGTGGTGATTGCCCTGGCATTGTGGCGAACCCAATTCGGCGCGGCGGTAATCCAGGCAGCGGCCCTCTATCTTGCGGTCGAGCACGCGCGCTACATCGGGCTCTTCTGCGTGACGACCGTGATCGCCGGTGGCACGCTGCTGGGCGAAGCGTTTAGCACCGGTCCGCCGGAGCCGGGGCCGCAGTTCCGGCCAAAACCTCAACCACTGATTCGCGTGCCGGTGGTCCTAGCGCTGGTTTTCATTTGTGCCATCTGCGCGATCACCGTGCTGCACGCGGCCGATTTCATCTCCAACCGTACCCACGTCGTCTTCCGCACCGAGTCTCGTTTTGGCGCCGGCGAAGCATCCTGGTTTCCCGAGCGTGCCGCCAGTTTCATCCGGCGCGAACGGCTGCCGGGAAACATTTTCGAGGAGTACGGTCTGGGTGGTTTTGCCGCGTGGCGTCTGGGCCCTGAGCACGCAGACTTCATCGATGGGCGCTTCGATCACCTGGCCCCCGCGGTGTTGGTAGAAGAGCAGAAGCTTCTGTCGCAGGCGCCCGGCTCGCCAGCCTGGCAGGCTGCGGCAGACAAGTGGGGCATCAATGTGCTGCTGATTCTGGAGGCGGAGCCCCGGGCCGTTGACCGCGAGGATGCCATGGCTTTCTGCCAGAGCGCAAACTGGAGTCCGATCTACATGGACGAAATCTCGCTGGTGCTCGTGCGCAATATTCCATCCAACCGGCCCTGGATCGATCGTCTCCAGATCGACTGCCGCATCCAGCGGCTCGTGCCACCGCCATCGGCTTCGCGTAAAGACCTCTATGACTACTTCGCCAACGCCGGGGGAATGCTTTACGCATTACAACGCGATCATGAATCTGAGGCGGCGCTGCGGGGTGCCCTGGTTCTTTACCCGGAGGACCCCAACGCAAGATTGGTGCTGGCACAGCTTTACCAACGTCACCAAATGCTGGACAAAGCCGAGGCCGAATACCGCGCCAGCCTGGCGCTGAGCGAGAGCGATCAGCCCTGGTATGAGCTGGGGCAAATCTATGTGCAGCAAAGGCGCTTGCCTGAAGCCGGACAGGCATTTGCGCGAGCTGCCCATCTTTCCGTGAATCCGCTGATTCCATACATGGCGCTGGCGCAAGTAGAACTCTGGCAGAAGCATCCCGAAGCGGCACTGGAGGCGTTCTCCGGCGCCGAAAGGAGCAGCCCGTACCGCAGCGGAGCGGAATCGCTGGCGCCCGATCTCTATGCGGAGATCGCCGACGGGCGCTCCGACGCCCAGTTCATGCTTTCCCATCTCTCCCAGGCGATCGAATTTCAGAAGGAAGCCGTGCGGCTCACTCCGTCCGTCGCCAACCGCTGGAACAAGCTCGCCGATCTCTATGATTCGGCGGGCCAGTCGGATTTGTCCCAGCAGGCGCGAGAGAAAGCGCGAGAGCTGGACCACAACGCGGGTCCACGCTAAACCGGAAGTGTCCCGGATCCCCCCTCAGTTGCCAGCCGCTCGCTTGGCCCCATCGAGCGGCTGGGCAAGTGCACCGCAGTGCGGGGGCGGATTCGTGCCATGATCGGGCGCTGTCCTGCCGGCCCTAATCGCTGGTTTTGATCAGGTCCAGCCTTTCCCGTGCAGCATCCCAAGCGGTGCCTCGTCCCGGCCCGGTCAGGCGACATCAAAAACGGTAGCAACAATAAGGATGGCGATCCCACACCTCCGGCGCCCTGGAGAGCACCCCGTCGGAGGTGTGGAATATGGCCAATCCCAGCCTTGGACCTGTGTCAGATTCCTCAACTGACTCCCCAATGGGCGCAAACCATCACCGTTGGAAATATCAACACTTTGAATATCCAGAGGATTATAGTGTTTAGTTTCAATAAATTAAGGAGAATGTATGTGCCAGGTCAGTGATGGATTTTGCAACGGCGACACAATTGCACTTTGCTCTGCCGGAGGCAGGAGTGGACAGGGCTCTGAGGGCAATTTCAATCATGGTTCTAGCGAGCGCATTTTCGGCGGCGGCTTGGGCGGGAATCCATCCGGTTCCCCTGGATCCCAAGCAGGATCCCGCGACCTGCGCTCAATGCCATGAGGACAAAACGAAGGGCAAGTCGGTCCATTCGGCAATTGCCATGGGCTGTACCAGCTGCCACGAGATCAGAGTAAACAGGGACGTTACCCGCACAAAACTCCTCACTACCACTACCGTAGCCCTTTGCATCACCTGCCACGCCGACAAGAAAGCTGCTGACATCAAGGGGAAAATTCATCCTCCGGCGGTGCGCGACTGTGTGAAGTGCCACGACCCGCACACCTCCGACAACAAAAACCAGCTGCTCAAACCCGAAAGTGGAGACACAAAGGATACGAATCTTTGTTTGAGCTGCCACAAGATCGGGCTCGACGTCCCGAAAGATGGCAGCCGTCACGCCGCGCTGGATATGGGCTGCGACACCTGCCACGTAACCCACAAGACCGGCGAGCGCGGCAAGCGCGAATTCGACTTTCACCTGACCAAGGATGCGCCGGCGCTCTGCATCGATTGTCACGACCCGAAAGATGCGGCACTCGTCAAGGCGCACCAGGGACAGCCGTTTGAGAAGGCGGATTGTCTCTCCTGTCACGATCCGCACCAGTCCACCAGCAAGAAGCTGATGGCGAAGTTCACTCACGTGCCGTTTGCCGGTGGCCAGTGTGATTCCTGCCACGCCCCGGCCAAGGACGGCAAGGTGGTGCTGATCGCGGCGACGACGAAGGAAATTTGCCTGACCTGCCACTCCGATAAGGGCGAACAGATTGAGAAGGCGAAAGTGCAGCATCCGGGTGCAGCGGGCGATTGCACCGACTGCCACAGTCCGCATGCCGGCAACTCTCCAGGGTTCCCAAGGCCGAATCCGGTCGCCGTCTGTTTGACCTGCCATACCGAGCAGGCCGAGCAGGGGAAAAAGGCGCACGTTCACCAGCCGGCGTTCGAGCAAGGTTGCGCTACCTGTCATGAGCCGCACGGCGGTGATAACTTGCACCTGTTGCGCGCCAAGACTCCGAACGCCCTTTGCCTGGAGTGCCACGGTCCGGATACCGAGCCGCCCGCCAAGCTGCAGGGTGAGCACATGGTTACCATCTTCGGCGGCAAGGTGAAGCTGCCGGATACGTATTTCGACAAAGTCGTGGTGCTGCCAATCCGCTATGGCCTCGGCCATCCCGTGAATGGTCACCCGGTCTCTGACTTGATGGATCCGACAGATGTCACCAAGGTTAAGACTCCGTTGTCGTGCTTGAGCTGCCATCAGCCGCACTCTTCGGCTCACGCCGACCTGTTGATAAAGGATGAGCAGAACAATATGGAGTTTTGCGACAACTGCCACAAGAACAGATTCAAGATGTAGTGCAAGTTTGCGGTGGAGAACAGAGAGATGTTCGCAGTTCCTCTAAATTCGGTTCGCGGTGGCAAGTGGATCGCTCTCGCGCTGCTTCTGTCCGTCGCCCTAGCCGCACCATCGGCGGCTCACGGTGACAAGAAGAAGAAGAACGCCACTGCGCCCACGCCGAGCGCCCCGGCCAAGCCCAATGATTTCTCAGCGCTGGTCTGGCCCCAGCCTCCCGACATCATCCGGGTCCGCTACGTGGACTACTTCGCCGGGATGAAGTTCGACCGCACCGATGCGGTTGTGGTGAAGAAGAAGCAAAGCTGGATGGACCGCATGGCAGGTACTCCAGAGGGATCCGAGAGACAGGAAAAAATGCTCAAGGACTTCCCTTACCAGCTGATCGGGCCTTACGGGGTCGCCGCCGATTCCAAGGGCCTTGTGTATGTGGCGGATCAGAAAGTGGGCGCGGTCTTCATCTTTAATACGGAAACCAGGGATGTGCAGCTGATTGCCAACGGCAAAGACGCTCACTTCGAGTGGATCAACGGCATTGCGATTGACGACAACGATCGCGTCTTTGTCTCTGACGGCAAGCTGGCTCACGTTCTGGTTTTCAACGCCAAGCATCAGATCGAGGGCCAGATCAGGGAAGGCCTGGTGAATCCGAACGGGTTGGCCATCGATACGGAAAATCGTCTTCTGTACGTGGTAGACACCCAGCAGGATCAGGTTCTGGTGTATGACCCCGACACCTACAAATTGCTGAGGCGGATGGGTACAGGCGGTAAAAAGCATGCCCTGACTACGCCTGGAGATTTTGCCGCGCCAACCAACGTGGCGGTCGATGCGGATGGGAATGTTTACGTAACGGACACGCTGAATGACCGCGTGGAGATTTTCGATGCGGACGGCAACTTCGTCAGCACCTTTGGCAAGAATTGTGACTCACCAGGCTGCTTTGAGCGGCCCAAGGGAATTGCCATTGACTCCGACGGGCACATCTGGGTTGCTGACGCCATGATGGATCGTTTGCAGGTCTTCAACCGCGAGGGCCAGGTGCTTCTGCCTATCGGCTCGCATGGAAACCTGCCCAGCCAGTTCGACTCGCTGGTGGGAGTAGCGTTCGACAAGACGAAGAAACGGATTCTCACTACTGAGCAGTACCCGGGCCGGATGCAGGTGTTCCGGTATGTAACCGACGCGGAAGCGGATGCCGATCGGCAGCGCCAGGCAGAGGAGCGCAAACAGAAGTATGCAGGCGCGCAAGTGCCGTCTCCAGCCGGCAGCGCGGCGGCAAAGCCGGGAGAAGCGCCGGCGGTGAAGCCGCCCGAAGCAGGCGTACCGCAGCCGGCCGCGACGCCCGCGCAGGTTAGCGCACAAGGATCCGCGGCGAAGTGAGCCGCGACAAGTTTGGGGGCCAAAGGCCGCCGAAACGGAGAGACGAACGACCGCTCCTCCGGAAGCTGTAAACACTGAAGAGATTTAAGGCTCTTCACTATTACCAGGAGGTTTCACCTTTTATGAAAAAGTTCATGCTCGTCCTCGTTGTCCTCGCCCTTGGCACATTCGTCATGGCGCAAATTGGTGTGCCCACGGGTGACGTTCTGGGCGCCCACTTGAACTACGGCCGTGGTTGCGCGGCTTGCCACTCACCGCACGGCGGTCAGGCTGGTAACGGCGCGGCCCACACTCAGACTGTCGCAAACTCGTACCTCTGGGGCCAGGACACCACTGCCCTGCTAGGTCAGACCATCACGTTCAGCGGCAACACCGTTGAAGTTCTGCCTGCCACTCTTGCTGCCGGTTCGCCTGACGTCAGCGGCCTCCTGATGTGCCTTAGCTGCCATGACGGCAACTATGCCACTGGCGCCATGATGAAGAACGCGATTTATGAGACCGTGCCGCTAACCAAGTACGGAGCCAACACGATTCCTACCCTGATGGGCAATGAAGGCGCCCTCGGTGTTGGAGCCGGAAGCTACCTTGCCAACCACCCGGTGGGTCTGAATGCCACCGTCTCCTGCGGCGGACAGTACAACTGGGATTGCGTCCAGGCTGCCAACGGCACCATCTCGATGACCGGCACCAACTCGGCGCAGTTCGTCAAGGACTATGGCTTCTTCGTCTCTCTGTCGGCCTATAACAACACTGCGGTCGTCACCTGCACGAGCTGCCACAACCAGCACTTGATGAACATTGTTTCGGTCACCAACGGCGCGAAGTCCGGTCTGCCGACTGGCTACTATCAGACCATGTTCTTCATTCGCGCGCCCTACAATGGCGCCAACAGCAGCAACGTAGCGTCGAACCAGAACGCCCAATTCTGCCGCCAGTGCCACGGTGGCGAAGCGAACGAATCGAACGGCGCCGGCGCGACGATCCCAACCACGTTCTAAATTTGTTGCCTTACCAGGGGGAGAGAAGTTCTCTCCCCCTTACTTTTGTGTTTGCCAGCGAGGGATCATGAAGTTCCAGCTCTCAGCCTGCGCCCTGCTTTTCGTGGCGTTCGCTTCGCTTTCAGCCCAGCCCGTCCCATCCCATGCCCCAACAAACTACTCCATCGGCGAGGCAACGGCTCCCATGCAGGTGGTGGGCAAGCCCGTTGCCAGGGTGAACGGCTCGGTGTTAACGGATAAAGACCTTCAAAGTACGATGTATGCAATGTTTCCGTACGCCCGCCAGCACAACGGTTCAATCCCGAAGGCAATGGAGCCGGACATCCGGGCCGGCGCGATGAAGATGATGGTCTTCGAGGAACTGGTATATCAGGAAGCATTGCGCCGCAAAATGACGGTGCCTCCCGGAAAACTGGAGAAGGCCGAGGCTGATTTTGCCCGCCGTTTTAACAGCCCAAGCGAATTCCAGCGGTATTTGCAGGTGGAGTTTCACGGCTCCCGGCCGTTGTTGCGCAGCAAGATCAGGCGCTCGCTGCTGATTGAGCAGCTATTGAAGCTCGAGATAGAGCAGAAGGCGACGGTCTCAGCGGCCGAACTCAAGGGGTATTACGACAAGAATCCGGCACGTTTCCACGTCGAGGAATCCTTTGCCTTTCAGACGATCTCCATCCTTCCTCCGGCGAATGCGACCCCGGATCAGTTGAAAGAGGCACGCAAGCGGGCTGGCGAAGCTCTGACCCAGGCCAAGACGGCGAAAACCTACGAGCAGTTTGGATTGTTGGCGGAGAAGTACAGCGACGACGATTACCGCGTCGTGATGGGCGATCACAAGGCCGTGGAGCGTGCCAAGTTGCCGCCTTCGGTGGTGCAGGCCCTACTGGCACTCGCACCCGATCAGGCCAGCGGCCTGATCCAGGTCGAGAACGCCTACACGATCGTCCGCTTGAATAAGCACATCATGGCTGGCCAGCAGAAGTTCGAAGATGTGAAAGCAAGTCTGCGGAAAGAGATGGTAAGCAAAAAGACCGAGCAGTTGCGCTCGGCCCTCGACCAGAGGCTGCACCAGGGCGCCAAGATTGAGGTACTTTAATTCCATCGCGCGCAGCCTGTGGCGGAATTCCGGCTGGCTCCGGGTACGGCCGCAGGGAATGGTATTTCAGCCGTGAACGCCATCGGCCCAGGAGCAGCATGGAATCGGGAGCCACTGCGCCATATCGCGCAATCCAAGATAGATGCAGACCGCTGCAGAGTGTTAGTATTAACCGATATTTCAACTACTTAGGGATGAGTACAGCGTTGGTCTTCTAATTGCTCTATCACCGTGTGGTTCTCATTTCGCCACCCCGTTGTTTGTGACCACCCGTGAGGGCCTTGTGGTGCGCCGTTCCATACGAAATGCCTTTATTCTTTTGGCCGGGGCTTTAGTATTGACTGCGCCGCTGCTTGCCCAGCTTCAGGTGGGTGACAACCTCAACCTGCGTCTCAATGGCACACTTTCCGCCGGATACAACGGAGACTACGGAAACCAGACCAGCTCGGATCACAGCCTTGGGCTGGGCGGCTCCGGCACGGCTTCGGGCTATTACTACAGCCCCAATTTCCTCTCCTTTACGGCCACGCCATTCTTCAACCAGGCACGGGACAACTCCAGCTATCGTTCCATTTCCGATGCCAGCGGCGTGGACGCGCAGACCGCGCTCTTCAGCGGCAGCCCCTTTCCGGGATCAATCAGCTATTCCAAGTCTTATAACAGCGAGGGAAACTACGCCGTACCGGGGTTGGCCAACTACACCACCCACGGCAACAGCGACACTTTTGGCCTTTCATGGGCGGAGCGCGTGCGTGGACGGCCAAGTCTCAGTGTAAGCTTCCAGAGGAGCGGAGGCGAGAATTCAATCTACGGCACCGGGTTGAATGCCGATTCCACCGCTCATTCCTTCAACGTGAACAGTTCCTATAACTGGGCGGGCTTCGGCTTGGGCGCCTTCTATTACAAGGGTGCTTCCAACTCGCAGTTTCCGGAGGTCCTTGCCGGTACGCAACAGATCACCGCGACCAACGCGACGGACCACGGCTACGGTTTCACTGCGTCTCACAAACTTCCCTGGAATGGCTCAGTGTTTTGCAATTTCAGTAATTCCAGCGTGAACACGAGTTACCTGGGCGAAAGCGAAAACTATTCGGTGGACAATTTCAACGCCGCGGCATCGTTCCAGCCAACCCAGAAATTGCATGCGTCGTTGAGCAT
The DNA here is from genome assembly GCA_964591805.1 of uncultured Acidobacteriaceae bacterium. Taxonomy (GTDB): domain Bacteria; phylum Acidobacteriota; class Terriglobia; order Terriglobales; family Acidobacteriaceae; genus TOLSYN. The sequence goes on from CAZQDD010000008.1 coordinate 61,901, forward strand.
GAATTACTCGAGTAACCTCAGCGGCTCCATTTTCGAAACGGTGCTCGCCTCCGGAGGAGTGGTTTCACAATCGACCCAGAGCCCGCCTTCGCACGCTGACGATTTCGCGGCCAGTGCCGGTTATGTGCCTCTGCCGAATATGCTTGTGCAGGGCGAAGTCGAGCGCCGGACCCAGGACTACTTTGGGATTGAATACGGAAGCAATGCCTACAGCGGCACCGGCAGCTATTGGCGTAAGATCTTCGGTGGCAGTTTTAGTACCACCATGTTGGTGGCGGACATAACAATTGATGGCAGCCCCCAGAACTCGCTCGGCTTTACCGTCAACACCAATTTCAACCGCCGGTTCGGAGCCTGGACTGCAAATGGTAACTTCAATTATTCGCAGAATGCGGAAACGCTCCTCGTTACCTATACGACTTCCCAATACGGCTACGGGGGTGGTGTGAGGCGGCGCTGGGGGAAAGTGAGTTGGAGCCTTTCCGCTCAGGCAAACAGAAGCGGTCTAACCGGCTTCACGGGTACCAGCAACCAGAGCACAAGCGCGAGTAGCGGCCTCTCTTACGGGCGCTGGGCCAACGTGGGTGCAAGTTACTCACAGTCGAGCGGAAACGGAATTCTGACTGGGACCGGGGTCGTGACGGTGCCGGTACCCTCGCCCGTCTTGCCCGCCAGCTCAGTTATACTCTTTGGCGGCCACAGTTACTCAGTCTCGATCGGCAGTTCGCCGTTGCGCAGACTCACCATCGCGGCGGCCTACGCGAAATCGGATAGCAACACTGGGGTCGGTTCGACCGGTTCGACAAACACAACTTCGGTGTTTAACACTCTCGTCCAGTACCAATTCCGGAAGATGTATGTGACGGGTGGTTTCAGCCAGCTGACGCAAGGATTTAGCGCGTCTGGAACTGTGCCGCAGACCATATCGTCGTTCTATATTGGGGTATCGCGATGGTTCAACTTCTTCTAGCCCAAGCGCGCGGAAGGAGCCTGCGGTTGGCTCTGCGGATGGCCTGCGCTGTACTGCTTCTGCTGACGCCGGCGCTGGCGTCGCGGCAGGCCAAAGTAGCCGATGTGGGTCCGCCCGACCTTTTGCTGGAAGGCGGCCGCAAGCTGAGCTACGAACGCAGCTTCAGCTCCGAACGCGAAGTAAAACCGAAGCGGGGCTTCTGGAACAGGGTGCTCGACGTTGTTGCCGGCGAACCGGAGTTCCACTACCTGGTTCGCCCCTATAGTGTCATAACCGATTCCCATGGCCGCATTATTGTGACCGATCCGGGAGCGCACGGGATCCACATCTTCGACTTTACCCAACAGAAGTATAAGTTCATCTCGCGCCGGGAAAATACGAAGGATCCAATGCATTCTCCGCAATGCGTCGCCCTGGACGCAGAAGACAACATTTACGTGACCGATTCGGATGCGGGCAAAATCTTCGTGTTCGACTCCAGCGGAAAGTATAAGCGGGTGATCGGCAGTTTGAGGGGCGGCGAAGGCTATTTCAAGCGTCCCACCGGGATTGCTGTCGATTCCTCCGCACAGCGAATTTACCTGACGGATACACTGCGCAACCAGGTATTCGTGCTCGATATGCAGGGCAACATCCTGCAGAAAATCGGCAAGAACGGCGAGGGCGACGGGGAATTCAACTACCCCACGGAATTACGGCTGGCCGGAGAAAGCCTTCTCGTTGTGGACGCGATGAATTTCCGGGTCCAGGCACTGGATCGCTCAGGAGTTTTTCGCTATGCCATCGGCGCGATCGGTGACGGTGGCGGATCCATGTTCAGGCCAAAAGGGATTGGAGTCGATTCGGAAGGCGATCTCTATGTGGTGGATGGTTTGTGGGCCGTGGTGCAGATCTTCAACCCCCAAGGCGATCTACTGTATTCCTTTGGAAAATCAGGGACGCAGCCAGGAGAGTTTCAGTTGCCTGCCGGGCTGTTCATTGATCGCAACGACCGTATTTACGTGGTGGATTCCTATAACCGTCGCGTCCAGGTCTTTCATTATTACGGATTGCACCAGCAGACCAAGGGAGGTAGTCAATGAGGTCGAAGGTTTTATTGGGATGCCTGATGATCGTATTGGCTGCGGGTAACCTGTTGGCGCAGGTTACGGGCGATGTAATTGGCGTGCACAACCTGGGACCGGGAAGCAAGTCTCCCATTACCGGTACGAGGAATGACATGTGTTCCTACTGCCATGCTCCCCATTCCGGAACTGGAAAAGGGCCTCTATGGAGTCAGCAACTTTCGACCCAGACCTACACTCCCTACACCAGTAGCACCTATGTAGAGAAGGGCAATACCCAGCCGTTTGTAGGCGGCCCCAGCAGTCTCTGTCTTAGCTGTCACGACGGCACCGTCGCGCCCGGAACGACCCAGCCCTATGGCAAGATAACGATGACTGGGACCATGTACAGCGCCGATGTCTTTGGGACGAACCTTTCCAACTCACATCCCTTCAGCCTCGTTCTTCCACTCAAGGATTCCATAGTTCTGGTTTCGACCCTTGTTTCAAAGCACCAAACGTCTGATCCAACCGGTGCCATCAAGCTCATCCATGGCAATATCGAGTGCACCTCCTGTCATAATCCCCACGTCCAGGCCAAGGATCTGATCTCACTGAACTTCCTGGTCCGCGACAGTTCCAGAGGCCAGATGTGTCTCGCCTGCCATGACCCAACCCGAACCCTGTCAGGACAGGTCAACCCGATGGCGGTTTGGTCGACGAGCATTCACGCCACGGCTACCAACAAAGTAACCATCCAGGCCAGCGTTGGAAGCTACAGTACGGTCGCACTGAATGCATGCATCTCCTGCCATGCGCCCCATGAAGCAGGCGGGCCGTTGCGACTGCTCCGGGGGCCGAACGAACAGGACTGCATCGCCTGCCACAGCGGCGGTTCGAATATGTCTCCCGCCGCACTCAACATCTATGCCGAGTTCAGCAAGGTCGGGCATCCGTTCCCGGCGGGCACCAACACCCATGACGCAGACGAAGGCTTCCCGGCTGCCTCTGGTTCCGTCCCACTCGTACTCCTCAACAATAATCGTCACTCCACCTGTGCGGATTGTCATAACGCGCATTCCTCCATGCAAGTGACTACGTTTACCGCGCCACCCGCAATACGCGTCTCGCAGAATGGCATTGCCGGTATCAGCGCGACGGATGGCACGACGATTGTGAATCCTGCGGTCAATCAGTATGAGAACTGTTTGCGTTGTCATGGCACCAGCGCGGGAAAATCCGTGAACGCCGTCTTTGGTTACTTGCCGGTGCGGGTAGTTGCCGCCGGCGACCCCTTGAATATCATTCCAGAGTTCAGTTTCACGGCCACGTCGAGTCATCCGGTGACGCACGTCAGCAACAGTAAGTACGCGCAACCCAGCCTGCTCGCCAACATGTTGGATCTCGACGGAATCACCAAGGGACGCCTGACGGGTACGCAGATTCTATGTACCGACTGCCACAACAGTGACGATAACCGCGAGTTCGGGGGTGCTGGTCCGGCCGGCCCGCACGGATCCAAGTGGACGCACATTCTCGAGCGCCAATACCTTGACAATCAGGCGCCGGGACCGGGACAGCCGATTACGAATCTTTACCCAAATCCTGATCTCAGCGTCAATGGCCCCTATGCACTGTGCGGCAAATGTCACGACCTGACCAACCAGATCATGCAGAACACCAGTTTCGTCCAGCACTCGCTCCACATCAACACTGGCTTCTCCTGTTCGGTTTGCCACACCGCTCACGGAATGGGTACGACCAGCGCAACCATTACGGGCGAGAGACTGGTGAACTTCGACGCGAATGTGGTTGGCCCGAACGGGGCCACGCCCATCTCCTACAATCGCAGCGCCAATACTTGCACTCTTACATGCCATGGCTACGCGCATAATGCGGACGGATCGGTCACCGCTGACAAGGCTGCGATTCATGGGGTGAAGAACTTGCCCGCCGGAAAGGGGAAGTGACCTCCTGAAGACCTCCGGCCTTCGCGAGCAAGAGATGCACGGGTGAGTGCTGGCTGAGTCAGTAGTTCTGCGAGGCGAAGGGGCACAACCGTATTCCATTGCTGTTCGCTGAGGTTTCATACGCAGCAGGTCACGGCGTCTTAACCAACTTGACCGGATGAAGTTGTTGAAGACTATGTCCATGAGTTTGGAGTCACCAGCACGCGCAACGCGCAGCGCACACGGAGATGGATTTGCCGTTCCCCCGCTACGGGTTCTCACCCTGCTGCTGCTGTTTAACGCCGCCGCCGTTTATGAGTCCATTCATCTGACCTCGCTGGCTGATGCTGATGTCTGGTGGCACTTGCGCACGGGTATCTGGATTCTGCAGAATCACGCAGTGCCGCACAGCGGAGTATTTTCGCAATACCCGGCTTTGCCCTGGACGGCTGGCAGTTGGGGCTATGATGGATTGCTTGCGGCAGCGTATAAGTTATTCGGACTACGGGCTGTCCCGCTGTCGTTGATGGTGCTCGAGGTTACACTCGCGGTGTCAGCATTTGTGCTGGCGGGCGGCAGGCGACGGCATTTCTGCCTCGCTGTAATCCTCGCCATTGCCGCGCAGTACGCTTTTCTGCACGTGCGTCCCCTGCCCAATCTTGGCTCGCTCGTGTTATTTTCCGTCGAGTTGGCGTTGCTATTCCAGAGCCGGCGAACGGGCAGTGTGCGAGCGCTCCTCTGGCTGCCTCTTCTATTCGTCCTATGGACCAACTTCGACATCCAGTTCGTCTATGGACTCTACGTTTTGGGCCTGTTCTTCGTATCAGCGTTCACTGCAGAGATCTGCCGCCGTCGCGGCCTGGCTTGGACCAGCGATGCGCCCACCTTGCCGATGGGAGTGATCGCGGCGGTCGCCGCCGTCTCCGCGGTTGCCACCCTGCTATCGCCCTATACCTATCACGTCTACGAAGCTGCGATCAAGAATGCCACCCCGGTAGCATATGTCGCGCAACACCACGCCATGAACTTCCGCCACCCGCAACACTACGTGTTATTGTTGCTGGCCATGGCCGCTTTCCTTACTCTAGGAAGGCAACGCTCGCGTGATCTGTTCAAAATTACGCTTATGATCGCCAGCGCCATGGTATCGTTTCGCATGCAATGCGATGCCGGGTTCCTTGCCTTGGCCTCCGTGGCTGTGATTGGCGATGCATTCGCAATCGATAAGTCTGAGACAGAGCAGGAGGCTGGCGCACACCTTGGGAAATGGGAATCCCTGGCGGCGGCCGGACTGCTGTTCGTAGTGACTGCGGCCGCGGCCTACCGTATTCCCTCCGGCAGCCAAGCGCTGTTGAAGAAGATAGGCGAGAGCTTTCCCGTGCAAGCCTCCGATTACATTCGAGCCAACCAGCTTCCGAATCCCTTGTTTAACGAATATCAATGGGGAGGTTTCTTGACCTGGTATTTGCCCGGGTACCCGGTGGCCATCGACGGACGTAGGGACCTTTATGGCGAAGACATCAACCTTCGCTATTTCCAGGTAACAAGCGCCGAGATTCCTCTCAACGCCGATCCCGACTTCGCCAATGCCCAGACGATCTTGCTACCTGCCAACTCTCTTATGGCCGAGGCGCTTGCTACCATCCCCGACTTCAAGGTGGTATACCGCGACGCCTTAGCCACGGTACTGGTGCGGCAGAACTGACCCTCCTGGGCGCAGACAATCCGTGACGAACGAAACGTAAAACTGCTACATCGTTCTGATCAAACGTGCGCGGACACGAATGCGTCAGTTCCCATCCCGACTGTAGATCAGGTAGGCCGCAGCACCGAAATCAGTTCGTTTGTAAAAGATATGGCCGTCGGAGAAGTGTACCAGTCGATAGCCGATTCTGTTCAATGGACGGTTTACAATCTTGAAATCGCTTTCCGGGGAAGCGCTGTAGATAATGACATATTCCGGAGCGACGGATTGCAGTTCATCCAGGTTCGTCTCAAATCCATAGAATGGCTGCCCGTAGTGGATGTAGGTGGTTGGAATATTGATCAGAATGTCGTGGTTAAAGTAGGCCTGCACTGCTGACATTCCATAGGTGTAACCGAAAATCGTGGACTTGTCTGCTCCAACCTGTCTCAAGAACCTGGCGGCATCCTCGGAACCGCTGTAAGGGTAAAGGTAATCATTTCTCATTGACACTCCGGCGTCCCAGATGTTCAGGCAAAACAGGCACGCCAGCAGCGCTATCATCCCGTTCGTTGCCAGGCGCGCAGTGCCGGTAAAAGACCGGGCCTCATTGTCGCTTGGCCATGCAACCCACAGGCCCGCGATCGCCGCCAGGAATACCGTGCCGTGATGGTGCGGCCGGCCAGCAACCATCACAAACAGCAAAATCATTACCGAGACAGAGAGCAGAAACGGCAGCAGCTTCCGCCGCATGCAGCACCATCCTGCCGCTGCCAGCAGGAAGAGAGAAGAAAGTAGCCATTGATCGAAAAAAGCAAAGTCGACAGCATCCCCAAACCGGCTCAGACTGACCACATGTCTCGTGCTGGCCGGCATCTTGTCCGGCGCGAACATAAGCATGTCATGGGTCGGCTTCAGAATGACAAAGAGGAATAGAAAGACGAGAAGCACGGCGCCAATGTAGAAAAAATAGCGCCGCCGCAGTGTTTCGCCCAGCCGTGGCCAATTCCTGATTGCCTCGACCAGGTAGCACAACCCAAAAGCCGCGGCCAACACAATCCCGTGCAAGGAGACATTTGCGAGCAGAATCAAGGCCAGCGCCATCCGGCCTGGATGTTCGCGATCACTATAGAAGGAAGCAGTAACGAACAGTAGCAACGGCAACAGGTTGTAAGAGCGTGCTACTACTGCGTACTGGTAGACGATAACGTAGGAAAACACCAGCAGGTAACGAAGCGGGCGGGGAAACGGCGCCTTCCACAGAATGAAAGCAACTCCCAGCGCGGCACATATCGCGCCAATCACACCCATCGCACCATAAGGTGCATGGAAAACATGCTGTACGATCCAAAGAATAGTGTGCCACAGGCCGGGCGTGCCTTCGTAGCGTAATTCGTAAAACCAGATTGACTTCAGATCGAGATCACGCGCAATCAGCCATGTCTGGGATTCGTCAGCCCAAGGCTCGTGATGCCGCAGGATGAAGGCAACCAGAGTTACCCAGATACCAAACACCCCCAGATCGGCGATATGCCACCAGCGGCTCTGGAGTCCCGCCGTCTGCTGTTCGGGCAATTCGAGTGTGATCTTTTCTCGAGTGGTCGTCATGCCGCTCTCAATGGAAGCTGTCCGCTTGCGGACGTACGCTCCAAGTCTTTACGTTATTGTCTGCCGGAACCTTCCGCGTCGGGCCGCACGAAGACATAGACTGGGTCTCCGAACGGATACAATCTGAATACCTGTACGAATTTGTATTTCCTTGCCAACACTTCGACCGCAGCAATAATATCCCGTTGACCGCTGCGCTTCCCATGGCGCCAGTACGATTCGTTCGCGCGCAGGAATTCCTCCGGTGTCGGCCCGTATATAAGCACTGCCGGCCGTACTCGGAGCAACCTCTCAGCTTCCTCCTTCGCGAACGAGTCGGGAACAACGTCAAAGTTATGCGAACTGGAGAACGTTGCAGGTCTGCGTTCCGTCGCACCATAAAAAAATCCAAGTTCCGGATAAATAAAGATTGTGTCCGCCGGGGTGGAGTTTTCCCGAATGATGCGAATGGTCGAATCGGCGAATTCGATGGTGTTCGCCGGAAGCAAGAATCCCCGTAACTCTGGGAGCGACGACTTCATGGTCGCAATCTTCACGGTAGGCTCTTGCCAACCGTTAAACCCGAACGGCACTCTCTCCTTGAACTGGGTTTCGCAGCAAAGCAGCGCACCGCAAACTGCATAGACAACCCATCGCCGCCAGTTATCGAAATCATTTAAAAGCACTGCTAAAAACAGTCCCAGCCCCGGAATTGTCATGGCTTCAAATGCCGGATACGAAAGCGAAGTCATGAACGCGACAATGAAAGCAACGGACGCAATCAGGGCGAACTGTGATTGCCTTCTCGAGATGTTTCCGCTCAGGTAACGCCAGAAGTAATAAGCGATCAGCAGGCCACTTCCGATAAGCGAAATATATATGGTTGGCTTTGCAGCCAGGTCCGGCCTGAATGGGAGAGGCTGCATGGATGAGGCTCCGATGATACCTAGCCCAAGCAGCAATACCAGTAGAATTCCCTTCAGTGAATCTGTGTCCGTATCCTTCTTTTCTTTGTCCTCGGACCTGCGCAGAGCTCCCCAGCAGATTACCAGTACAACCAATGCAATCAACGCCGCCCACCAATAGTCCCTCAGGGTCACAATGGTATGCGCGAGGAAGTCACCGGGATGCGCCGCCTTGGCTGCGGGGCCGGTAATAAAGGCCTGCGTCAGAAATGCGCGAAGGATGCCGAAGTGCACCATCCAGCCAAGCAAGACGGCCGCCGCGAGTGACCAACCGGCGGTAAATCCCGCCAGAAACCTTAATGCCTTTTGAGCGCTTTCCAGCCTAACCAGGCAGAGACCCAGAACAAACGGAATTGCCAGAGTCACGCCTAGCCCTATGGTTTGCTTCGCGGCGAGGCACAGCAGAGAAATAATTCCCGCCAAACACCCGATTGCCGCCACGGCACGCTTGGTTCGCCCGGCATCGAGCGCATAACTCGCAGCGAACCCATCGGCAATTGCCAGCATGATCGTAAAATGGTTATAGGAGCTCACCGGATCCGCGTAGTCGCCCGCCGAAACCACCATGGTGACGATCGCGGCCCATGCCGCATCCTTAACGCGAAAGAAACGGACCAGCCAGCCGTACAACAGCAGAGAAAGAATCACTCGCTCAAAAACAGCGTAGCCCCTCAGTACGATTGGCAGCTTTCCGAAAATAGCAAGCACCGCCGCACAGCGAGCCACCCACAAGGGAGGGACCGGAACATAATAATCTCTGTACGGAAGGATTCCCTTCAGAAAGAATACTGCGCCCGTGAAGCCGCCATCCCCCGATCTGAGTCCAAGGAAGCGGTTCCAGAAAAGCAGGAAAAAGCAAAGTGTCACCGAGGCGGTAACCAACGCGCCTGCTATGGCGGTTCTTCCTTTCGAGGAGTGCGAAGCGCTGGAGTCAATTCCCGGATCTGTGACCCGAGCGAATGGGGCTTGCTCTTCGTTTCTCTGCGGGAAACTGCTCATGATGGGTATTCCCCTCGTTTGCTCTGACTGTCTGTACTCCTGATCGGGAGTATGAACTCGTCGCCGTATCCAGCTTCATCGATTCGGCGCCCGCTACAACGGAGTAACTCAACAGTGAGTCGATTGTCTCCTGTTCGGTACCACCGCCGGGGCTTAGTTGTCTTTGCTTTCGTGGTAATCCGGTTCGGTATTCACATCCCAGATGTTTCGCTTGTCGATGCGGCCAGAGATGATATTGTCCACGGCCGTCATCGCCGTCAGCATCGAGTGGTCCTGGTTGTTGTACTTGTGCATGCCATTGCGGCCTACCATGTACAAATTTGAGATCGCATCGACGTACTCACGTACTTCCTGGAAGCGGCCATAGAGACCAAAATATGCCGGGTAGGTCTTGGCCATGTGGATCACCACGGCGTCTCGCACATCGCAGCGCTCGATGATGTCAATTTTTGCCAACTCGTCGGCAGCCAGGCTCGCCATGCTCTCCTCCGGGCGCGTCCATAACTCGTCACCCTCATAGCAGAAGTACTCGGCGCCCAGCCAGACTTTTGATGGGTCGGCCACCAAAAACGGGCTCCAATTGTTGAAGACCTGCAGCCGGCCCACGAGCACATCGGGTTCCTGTATATAGATCCAGTTGTCTGCAACCAACTGTCCCGGTTTGCCGCCCGGATCGCGCACCTTCAGCCTATCTACCAGCAGACCCACGGCGATAAAATCCCGATACTGCAGATTCTCCGCCACCTCGCGCACATTCGCCGGCACGCGGCTGCCGCCTTCCACCATGGCCTGCACCAACTCTTTCACCGACGTGGTGGAGAAAAAATAGTCGCCCGTGAAGCGGCGCTCGGTGCCGTCGGAGGCGCGCCCGCTTACGGCCACGATGCGTCCATCTTCCACCTCCACGGATGTGACGTTGAAGTTGGTGATGACCTCGCCGCCCATCTTCAGCACGCGCCCGGCGACTTTCTCCCACATCTGTCCCGGCCCGAACTTGGGATACAGGAACTGTTCGATCAGCGAGGTTTCGGTGCCCTTCTGGGCGATGTCTCCCGGCTTGCCGGATGGCTTCAGAAAATGCGCAATGGCCTTGCGGATGGAAAGACCCTTGATGCGCTGCGCGCCCCACTCCGCGCTGATCTTGTTGCACGGAACGCCCCAGACTTTTTCAGTGTAGGACTTGAAGAACGTGAGATAGAGTTCACGCCCAAAGCGGTTGATGAAAAACTGCTCCAGGTTCTCTACCTTGCGGATGGGAAATAGCGCGGAACGCAGGTAGCTGAAGCCGATGCGCACGGTGCGGGCCGGGCCCAGATTCTTCAGGGTCGCCTTGCTGAGCTGGATGGGATACTCGAAGAGCTTTCGCAGAAAATAGATGCGCGACTTACGGCCTCGCACCAGCATGATGTCGTCCTGCTTCTCCGACTCGCCGGGCGTCTCCCGCGGCAACTGTTCCAGCCACCAGTCCATGACGCGGTCGCTCTTGGAAAAGAAACGGTGACCGCCAATATCCATGCGATTACCCTTGTACCGCACGGTGCGCGAGATGCCGCCCATGTAGTCAAAGCGCTCGAGGACGATGGGGCGGATGCCTGTCCGGGTAAGCAGTTCGTAGGCCGCAGTCAATCCCGCAGGGCCCGCGCCGATGATGACTGCAGTTGGTTGTTCCACGTTGATACCGCGCATCCCAAATAGTATAAGAATGATTGCAAGGTAAAACTATACCAGCTCCCACACCCTGGAAATGATTTCTGTCCCATCTTGCCTGGCTAAGGCATCGGTGACATGGACCAGGTCCAGACCTTGGCGCCACGCGGACACCCGCCGCCCTCTCGGCGGCGCAAGGTCCGGCGTTTTCTCCCGTAGGGTCTTGGATAGCGAGGTGTTCCAGATCATGAGTGTTCTTCAGGAGATACGCGAACTGCTTCGAAAACGTCTCTTGCAGTTGCTCACTCTAGCCGCACTGATGGCCGGGCTGGGAGGGTATTGCTTCACCCTCAAGTACTGCGTTCTTGACCTCGATCTCTGGTGGCATCTCGGAGTTGGCAATTGGATACTCCAACATCATTGCGTCCCTCGAACAGGAATCCTTTCGCATACTGCGGCCAGCCGTCCGTGGGTGGCCTATAGCTGGGGATATGAAGTGCTGCTCTCGCTCACCTATCGATGGTTTGGGCTTCTCGGAGTTGGCCTCCTCGGTGTGTTGCTGACCCTCTTAGTGGCCGGTTGCGTGTACTGGATGCTGCATCGGCTCTCCGGCCGCTTCTGGGTGGCAACCCCGCTTGCCGTCGTCACCTGTTGGGCGTTTCTCTTTTCCCTGATGCCCAGGCCGGTGTTCTTTTCCATGGTCCTATTCATGGTCACACTTACCCTGATTCTGGAAGCTCAGCGCAGCGGCAGGGTGCAAACGCTTTACTGGCTGCCGCTCATCTTTGCACTGTGGGCGAACGTTCACATCCAGTTTATCTACGGACTTTTTCTGCTTGGCCTGTTCGTCGCGGTCAACCTGCTGCAACGCCTGGCGGACAGGCTGGCGGTCACGCCCACGTTTGTTCTGCGCCCGTCGCTTGCGCTCAAACCGTTGGCCGCAATCTTCGCCATTTGCCTCCTGGCCACCTGCATCGGGCCGTACTCGTTTCACCTGTACCAGGTGATCTTCGAGTACTCAAAGTCCAAGCTTCCCTACGAGATGATCAGGGAGTTGCAACCACTCAATTTTCGCTTTGGCGCTCATTACGCACAGCTCCTATTGGCCGCTGCGGGGTTCTTCGCCGTCGGATATCAGAAGAGACTGGACCCTTTCAAGTTGGCCCTGCTGATCATTGCCAGCGTCGTCGCCTTCCGCACCATGCGCGATTCCTGGTTCCTCTGTATTCCGGCAGCGGCCTGCATCGCCGATTTTCCGGTTGAAGACGCCCGCCGCGATCCGGCGGAAACTCCCGTTGAATTGGCCGGCTTGGCGGCCGTCGTCTTCGTGTTGTTACTGCTGTTCGCGCACAACACCGACTTCAACACCCGCGGCCTTGATGCGGCGATCAGCAGCCAGTTTCCGGTGCGGGCCGTTAACTTCCTGAGGCAAAATCCTCCCCCGGGGCCGCTCTACAACGATCTTAACTTCGGCGGCTTTCTTATCTGGTACATGCCGGATTATCCAGTGGCGATCGACGGACGCAACGACCTCTACGGAGACGAGTTGGATCACAGGTTTTTCAGCTCGGCGAACGGGAACAAATCCTATGCGAGCGATCCTTACCTGAACCAGGCAGGCGTGGTGCTGCTGGGTAAGGACGTACCCCTGGTCAATCTCTTGAAGATCGACCCGCGTTTCACAATCATCTACGAAGATCGCATCGCCGCGGTTTTTGTCCGCAGGTAGAGTCCAGATTGTCCGGAGCCTCGCCGCCTGGAATATTCAACGCAAGTTCGATTTCACCTGGCCTTCGCCAAGCTTCGCCGCATTTTCGCGCGCTCGTTGCGCATCTTCGATTCGGCCTTCAGACTCGTACAACTGGGCGAGTTCAAACCAATCGTCGGCGCGATCGGGAGCAAGCCGCACCACATCTTCTTCGAACACGATTGCCTGCCTGGAGTTCCGGAGACCGATCCAGGCCATTGCCCTGCCGTGGGCAAGGTTGGCATAGAAAGACTTGTTTTGTTCTATTCCAGCGGGAGCAACGTCAAGTGCGCGATCGAATGCCTTCAGCGCTTCCTGGGGGCGCTGTTCACCAAGATAGTCGTACCCAATGGAAAGCAGACTCGAGTACCGGTCTGAGGCCAGATCAGCGACATGTTCCCAAGCTACGATGGCCTCGCCCAACCTTCCTTCCCTCTCATACATCTCCGCCAAAGCTGTCCAAACAGGAGCCTTTGGGGTGAGCGCTGCCGCCAGGAGATATTCCGATTCCGCAGCACGCGCGTTTCCGGTTTCGGCAAACAGGTTGCCGCGCAGAAAGTGTAGGTAAGAGCTGTCTGGAAAGATGGCTAACGCACTTGTTGTTGCCGTAAAGGCCTCTGACCTGCGTCCCAAGGCAGACAAAACAGAGGCGGCGTTCGCCCACTGATTAAAGGCTTTGCTGCCGGACTGCGCAGGGATGACCGCCGGCAAAGGTGCGGTGCCGCAATCGACCTGAGCGCGCTGAATAAGCCCCTCGGTCTCGGGCGCCCGCCGGACAAAAACCGCGGAGACTTCGTCCAGATAAACCGGCCGCCAGGTTTCACTTGCGCAGAACTGGCGAAGAACCGGAAAGAACTGCAACGCATCGTATCGTCCCAGGGGAACGATGATGGCGTACATTCCATAATGCTCTGCTTCATTTTGCCAGGCGGGCGAAGCCGGCAAAGATCCCAGCAGATCACCGCTTCGCCGCACCAGTTCCATCCCAAAAGGATCGCCGCGCCCGTCAACATAGTCACGGTGTTTGGGCCCGAGTCTCCACGCAATATAGCCGCCCTCGTCGTAGCTGTTGAAGATCTGTTCTGGAATGTTTTCCCGCTCTATGAAAGACGCAGCGCCCTCGGGAAACCACCAGGACAGTCCGGTTCCGAACGATGCCAGGTTGGTGTCCATCAGGTAAGTCCGGTCAGAAATCACGTCGGCCGACCATGCACATGTGAACACAACGGCGAGGCAACACAATCCAACCTTGAGGATCACCTTGATGCGTGAATCGCGGATCGCGTTCTGCCAGGTACGCCAGGCCGATGTCAGCACGGCGCTCCCGATCACGACCAGGACCACGCTGAACAAGGCCTGAAACCGCACATGACGAATCCCGAGAAAAGCTGCGCCGCCGAGCAGCAAGGCTGGTCCAGGTTGCCGGCGCAATAATGCCAGGGGAATGGCAAAAGCAGCCACCAATAGCAGCAAAAGAAAACTGTCGGGATTGCGTGGGGACAGCCCGGCGAGAACGCTGGTCCAGTTCAAATTCGCCGGAGCCCATTCGGCGATGGAGATGGCCGCAGACTGAGTCGTCATAGGAGCCATGAACCCGAGCATTTGTGAGTAGATCCGCCAGCCCCACGGGTTAACAAAAGTCGCGGCGAATGTGGCCACCAGCCACGGCCACGAGCTTCGCAGCCGGTGCCGCGCAGCTTGGCGCCGTTCGGGCCACACCATGTCAAAGCATTCGAGCAGAACGTATCCGCCCAGTAGCGCCAATCCTGCGGCAAGCCCCAGGTGCAAGTTGACCCATGCGATCATCAGGGCCGGCAAAAGCCACAGGCGGGCCCGCCCGCTCTCATGCTGCTGCCAAATCAAGCTCAGAAAAGTGGCAAATAGCAGCAGCGTAAACATATCGGCTCGAGGGTTTGTGTGTACCGCAATCAGTGGGACTGCCAGAATCGCTAATCCAACGCTGATCAGTGAACCCCGCCGCAGCAAGAGGGCAACAGTCCCGGCGCAGACCACAGCTCCAAGCCAAGACAACAACGAATATCCGCCCAGGAGATAGAGAGCATAAAAGAACAATGCAGAGCCAACCGGATAAATCCAGGGCTGGCCTTGGGCTGTGTACGAGAGCACGTCCGTCGCGGGGATCTGGTGGTGTTGAGCAATCCATCTCCCGGTTGCCAACTGCCAGCCGAGGTCATATTGGGTAAGGGTCCGCAGACCCGTCAGCAACGCGTAACCCAGCGCAACCACGCAGAGCAGAAGGTGCAGGTTCCGGTCCAGGGGAAGACCCTGCGGGCTCGCCGCAGCCGAACTGTTGTGCCCGGTCAGGATTTGCTCTGAAGTTGTTTCCATGTTTTCCACAACGCGCAGAATAATTCCAAACAATAAGCAGCCTTGCTGCCAAACACAAACGCCGCCGCCAACTTCCGGTGGAGTTCCTATCTTCAGTAGTTTACGACGAATCGCGGGATTAACCTGTTGGCTGCGGCCAATCCTTCTGCGGCGGCTCGCGCGGTTCTCAAGGAACTTTGGCTCATGTCAATCACCCAGCGGCGCAACTCGACCTTTGGGGCATCTCGCGCACAGGCTGCGCTAGAAGCCGTAAAATCCGGCGTCGCAGTCTGCTCGTCCCCGGACACGCTTCACGTATGTTATTCATAACATGAGACTAGAAGTGTTCTTTTTGAGCAGCGCCTTTGGCAGCCGAAGTGCTACTCTCATCACCAAGTAAGTTCGCGCGCCACCATCACCGTGCCATCCGTGAGCATTTGCCTGCGTAGACGGCAGCGCCACCGAGTTCAAAGCGGCCATATTTGCCACCAGCCCGCGGACATCCTTAGGAGTTACTGAAAGATGGAAAATCAACCCCCCACCGCCAGTGTCGAGTGGACCTCGACAAAGGTCTATACCCTTGGTGTGATCTGCCTGGCACTCGGAGTCGCTCTAGGCGCACTGTTCCACGGTCCGGCCCAGCCATCGCCTGTCCCTGCGGCCATCGTTGCATCCGATCAGCAGATACCACCTGGCGCCGGGCAGATGCCTCCGCCGTCCGCCTCGGGAAATCCCCATGCGATGTCACCGAGCCTGGTCAAGGATCCTGCGCTTGAGAAACTCAAGAGCGATCCCAATAATTTCGATTTGCTCTCGCAGGCTGGAAATGCAGAAATGAAGGCCAATGACCCGAAGTCGGCGGAAGGCTACTACATCCACGCGCTTAACGTGAAGGATGATCTGGACGTTCGCATCAACCTGGCAAATGCATATTTCCGGGCGGACGACGCCGATCAGTCCCTGGCGGAGCTGGCGAAAGTGCTTAAGGTGGATCCCAGGAACGATAAGGCCCTTTACAACACGGGAATGGTGCGGCTGCTAGGCAAAAACGATCCGAACGGCGCCATCGCCGTCTGGCAAACCTTTTTGAAATACCACCCGGACCATCCCCATAAAGCCCAAGTGCAGGAGATGATCAAGCGGGTACAGAACGCAACCAGACTCAAAGCCCAGGGATGAGCAGGTCCTCGCGCCAGGCGCAACCCTTGCGAGCAGTATCGGTTGCGTGGCAGCGTTCCTGGGCGCTTCGCGGGACAATGCAAAAACTCGCCATGGCCGCCTACCCGCCGCCGGGTGATTTCCAGCCCACCGCGGGCCTTGCGCAGGAGATAAAGTAATATCAAAGGGGCGGGAATTCACCTTCAGGCCAGCCGGTCCCAGGGTGGAAGTGGGCTCAGCCAGGCTGGCAAGAGCTGGATTCCAGGATGTGGATTTACGCTCATCGTTTGGAATCATGAGTGAACACACTCGAAAATCGGCGATTGATGCGCGATATGCCCCATGATTGGTCCGGAAATATAACTTTGCAATCTACATAATTCACTCGAAACAAACCGCTTGCTCGGTAGGTCGCAATTGGCCCACCAGTTGCAATTCAAGATTTGTGCTGTTCAAGGAGCAGGAGCCCGGCATGGGTTTGAAGTCAATCTGGACCAAGTTGTATCAAACGCTCGCTTCCGTACGAACGGGTATCTTCCTCATTATCATAGTGGGTGTTTTCTCTGCCATTGGCACGGTCATTTTGCAGCGTCCCACCTCGGAGCCCGAAGATGTGCAGCGCGCATATTCACCGGAGACCCTGATGTGGCTCGACCGTCTCGGTCTCACCGATATTTTCCATGCCTGGTGGTTCCTGCTCTTACTGTCATTATTCTGTGTCTGCCTGATTTTCGTTTCGGTGGACCACTGGCCGAATTCCTGGAAGGTCTACTCCAAGCCCATCCGTTTCGCCGAGCCTCACTTCCGCGCCAGCCTGCCCCGCACGGTAAAGATCGCAGTGACCGATGAAGCCGGCGCGCTGACGGTTGCCGAACGCGTGTTGAGCCGCTTCGGTTTCAAACCGGAACGGGTGACTGAAAATGGTGCCACCGGGATATACGCCGAAAAGCAGCGCTATTCTGTCTTTGCCGTTTACCTGGTACACCTGAGCCTGCTCTGCATTTTTGCCGGATACATCGTGGATGGCATCGTGGGTTATCGCGGCAACATCATGGTCCCGGAGGGACAGGCCCTCGGGCAGATCACCTTGCGGGATGACCGGGGCGGCCAGAGCAAGAAGACGCTTCCGTTCCTCATTCGTTGTGATGGCGCCGGGGAAGAGACCTACGCCGACGGCAGCCCGAAAAAATGGTGGTCCAAGCTGGCGCTGATCGAAGGTGGCAAGCAGGTTGCCGCCAAAACGATCGTGGTGAATGACCCCTTCGTGTACCACGGAATTCGGATTTATCAGGCGAGCATGGGACAGTCGAGCACACCCAGAACCCTCACCTTCGCGGCAACGCCAACCAGCGGGGGAGAAGCGGCGCCAGTCGAGGTTCCTTTGAATGGCAAGGCGGTGCTGGCCGACGGTGAGAGCCTTAGCGTGCTGCGCTGGGTTCCTGATTACTATGTTCAGGATAACGAGGTCTACAAAAAGTCCGACGAGCCGGAGAATCCGGCGGTCCAGCTTGGCCTGACCAACGCCAAGGGTGAGACCAGGAAACTCTGGATCCTCTATTCGCAGTTGAACAGCACCAAGGGACAAGATGCGCCCTATGAGTTTGCACTCAAGAGCGCAACATGGGAGAAATACACGGGCCTGGAGGTTTCACACCAGCCCGGGCAGTATGGAGTCTGGATAGGCGTCGTGCTGATGGCCTGCGGCTTAGTGATCGCCTTCTATACCCAGCATGTCCGCATCTGGGCCGCGATCGCCGATGACGGCAAGGGCGGAAAGCTCCTCTGGGTGGGTGGCACGACCAACAAGAACCGCGACCGCTTCCAGGTAAAGTTTGAGCAGATCAAGACGGCGCTGCAAGAGGAGCTCGGCGGAGCCACCTCCAAGGCCGGCCAAAAGAATCATGAAGAGAAGACGCTGACCCAGGCATAGAGTCCGGGGCCAACCTAAGGAGTTATAAAGTTATGTCAGACGCACACGTGGAACCGCAGCGCCCGGCCAGTGGAGCCACCCTGCTGGTTCTGGTAGGACTGGGAATTGCCTTCGCGTTGCTGGTGGCGCTGCTGGCTGCGGCCAAGACGCACTCCGGCCCCATCTATGGCGAGGCAAATATGCTCTATGCGGCGCTGGTTCTGTACACCGGCGCGGCAACCCTCTACATGGGATACGGTGTGACGGGGATCGAACGCTACGTCAGCGCCGCCTCGCTGCTGACAGCGCTTGGCTTTATCGCCAATACGGCCGCCGTGGCGCATCGTTGGTCGGTGGCTGGCCGTCCGCCATTCTCCAACATGTATGAGATGTTGCTCAGCTTCGTCTGGACCCTCGCCTTGCTGACGCTGATTGCCGAGCGCGCCTACAAGGTCAAGATCATCGGATCGATCACCATGCCAATTACCGTGGTCTCCGTGATTCTCATGCAGCTGCTGCCAAGCGACGTGCGGCCCCTGGTTCCGGCGCTGCAGTCCACCTGGTTGCAGGTGCATGTGACCCTCGCCATGCTCTCCTACGCGGCCTGCGCGGTCAGCTTTGCGCTGGCCCTGATGTTCCTGATCCAGGACAACATGAAGACCGAATCATTCCAGGCGTTGACTTCCGCGGGAATGGTTGCGATCTACGCAGCGATGCTGCTGACGCGCTTCCGCTCGGGCGCCCTTGGGGTGACCGCCTACGATCTGGAAGCCAAGACCGAAGTGATGGTTTCACGCGGCCATCCGCTGTTCATTCAAATTCCCGACCTGGGCTGGCTTTACCTGCTGGTTCTGCTCTCGGCGCTGGCGCCCCTGGCACTTTACATTGTGGGGCAACTCAAGAAGGATGCC
Source organism: uncultured Acidobacteriaceae bacterium (assembly GCA_964591805.1). Lineage (GTDB taxonomy): Bacteria > Acidobacteriota > Terriglobia > Terriglobales > Acidobacteriaceae > TOLSYN. Next base: position 80,798 of record CAZQDD010000008.1, read on the forward strand.
TCGTGGTTCGACGTTGCCAGCAAGGGCATGTTTGTCACCCTGATGCTGCAAGCGGCAGGGCTGGCAATCTTTGTCGCCCGCGTCAAGCACGGCCAGTACGGCGCGCCCGAGGCAGACGGCCTCTACTCGACCGCCTTGCCGGCCAATCCTTTCCTGCTCGCGGGCATGGTGGGCAGCATCGTTGCCGGTCTGCTCTACCTGCTGCTCCTGTGGAGGCGTGAAGGGTTGCAGAGAATGATGCCATCGGCCAACGATCTGGACCGCGTCACTTACAAGATCATCTGCATCGCCTTCCCGCTGCTGACCTTGATGATCGCCGCCGGAGCCTATTGGGCGAACCAGGCGTGGGGAAGCTACTGGAGTTGGGATCCGAAGGAAACCTGGGCGGCCATCACCTGGCTGGTCTACGCCGGCTACCTGCACATGCGCATCACCCGGGGTTGGAAGGGCCGCCGCGCAGCGTGGTTTGCCATCCTGGGTTTTGCCGTGGTCATCTTCACCTTCTTCGGCGTTACCTATCTGCTGCCTGGTCTGCATGCCTACGCTGCGGGCTAATCCGGATTTCTGAGTTCCCGGCCGCCGCGCTGAGTCGCGTCGGCCCTTTTTTTGCCATGGCCGGCGCGCCTGCCGGAACGTCGGCAACCACGCTGCGCGAAGCATTCTGGCTGGCTAATTCCGCCCCTGGGGCAGCCATTTCTGACCGTCGCTTTCCACCGCGATTTTCCGCATCCGGTGGAATGACTTTGCTTTTCGCGGTTGCGCCCGGATAATGGAACCAGCTTTGTACTCTCCGAGGAGATCCCGGTGGGCCGACTTCGCCTGAACTGGCAAATCAAGACGTTGTTGCCGGTGGCGCTGGTGATGATCAACGGATTGCTGCTGTTCATGCTGGTGACCCTTACCTTGCAGGACCCGGCGCGCAATCAGGTCCTGGCCGTGGCCGCTGCCGGCGGCATCGTAATCTGTGCCGTTCTCTTCATGGTGCTCGCGGTTGTGATCCATCGTCCCATGGTGGAGTTGCAAGCAAAAATGGCGCGGGTGCGTTCCGGCGATCTGTTTGTGAATGTGGGCTTTGCCGGCCGCAACGATGAAATCGGCGACCTCGGCCGGCACTTCAACGAAATGGTGCAGCAGCTGCGCGAGAGCCGCGAGGAGATTGAGCGGCTGCACCGTACTCAGATGTCCCGCGCCGAGCATCTTTCGACCTTGGGCGAGATGGCCGCTGGATTGGCCCACGAGATTCGCAACCCCCTGGCCGGCATCGCCGGGGTCATGGAAATTGTCGGGCGCGACTTACCCCCCAATTCCGCCGCGATCAGCGTGCTGGGCGAGGTCCGGCACGAGGTGGTTCACATCAACAAGATCGTCAGCGAACTGCTGGAGATTGCGCGTCCCAAGCCGCCGGTCTTCCGGCTGGCAAACCTGGTGTCGGTGGCCGAGCACGCCGCCCTGTTCGCACGCGATCAGGCGGCGGCCAGGAAAGTAACATTGGAAGTGATCAGGAACGAAGTGCTCCCGAACCTGGAATTTGATAGTGGACAGATCCATCAGGTGCTGCTGAACCTGGTGTTGAATGCGGTCCAGGCCTGCGGTGAAGGCGGCAGTGTCCGCGTCGAGTTCTCGTCCGATGAACGTACGGTCACCGTGACCGTGGCCGACACGGGGAAGGGAATTCCGCCGGCCGTACTGCCGAATATCTTCCGGCCCTTCTTTACTACCAAGGGAAACGGCACCGGCTTGGGGCTCTCCCTGGCGCGCCGCATCGTGGAGGATCACGGAGGGCGGCTTGAAGCCACCAGCGAACTGGACAAGGGAAGTGAATTCACATTGGTCCTCCCGAAAACCAGACCAACCGAGTGAATCGGGCACGGGGAACCTGCGAAAGCCTCCACCGGATATGCTCTTCCGTGATAATCTCAAGAACCGATTTCGGGTAACCGATCTAGATGCCGAGTGAAAAAGTCCTAATCGTCGATGACGAAAAGTTGGTGCGTTGGTCCCTGCGCCAGAAGTGCGAAGAGTGGGGATACCAGGTATCGGAAGCCGAGAATGGCACGGACGGACTGCGCCTGGCCCACAACGACTCTCCCAACCTGGTGTTGCTGGACGTGCGCCTGCCCGACATGAACGGCTTGCAGGTGCTGCAGCGTCTAAAGCAGGCGGGAGACGCGCGCGCCATCATCATGATTACGGCGGACCCTCAACTGGAAGACGTAAAGCAGGCCCTCAAACAGGGCGCATACGATTTCATCGGAAAGCCGATCGACTACGACGAACTGCGGGTCGCGGTGAAAAACGCGCTGGAAGCAACCAAGTTGCGTTCCGAGAACGAGACGCTGAAGAAAGAGGTGATGCAGCGCCGCCGCGCCTCCTATCACGATGTGGTCGGCGAGTCCCAGCGGATGCACGACCTGATGTCGTTCGTCAACAAGGTTGCCTCCAGCGAAGCCACCACCATCCTCATCCAGGGCGAGAGCGGAACGGGTAAGGACCTGATCTCTCGCGCCATTCACTTCGAGAGCCGGAGAAAAGACAAGCCGCTGATCGTCATCAATTGCTCGGCGATTCCCGAGACCCTGATGGAGGCCGAGCTCTTCGGCCACGAAAAGGGCGCATTCACCGACGCAAAATCGATGAAGAAGGGCTTGTTTGAACAGGCGGATGGCGGCACGCTCTTCCTGGATGAGATTGGCGAACTCTCCGGCCTGTTGCAGGCCAAACTGCTCAGGGTGCTGGAGGAGCAGGTCATCCGCCGAGTCGGCGGCGTGAAAGACCAGGAAGTGGATGTGCGCGTGATTGCCGCCAGCAACCGCGATCTGGAGCGCGCCGTACGCGACGGACAATTCCGCCAGGATCTCTACTACCGCCTGGCCATCATTTCGCTCTTCCTGCCGCCGCTGCGTGACCGCCGCGAAGACATTCTGCCACTGGTGCACTTTTTCATCGAGCGCTACAACAAACGATTTCGCAAGTCCGTACGCGGTATTACTCCGGAGACCCGCGAGCTGCTGACCAAGTATGACTGGCCCGGCAATGTGCGCGAACTGAAAAACGCAATCGAACGCGCCATGATTCTTGAAGACGACGACTTGCTGCGTCCGGTCTACCTGCCATTTTCCGTCGGTTCGCCCCTCAGCAGCCTGACCGCCTTTGAAGTCTCGTCGGGAGGAAACGTCGCGGCCGGCAGCGGGCTCATCCTGTCCCCGCCTGAGACCCAGGTCGTCAACGGCAAAAACCTGCCCCGGCTATCGATTCCGGAAGGCGGCACGAGCCTGGAGGAGATCGAGCGAACTTTTGTCGAAATGGCAATGCAGCAGGCCAATCGTAACCAGACCCAGGCAGCCAAACTGCTTGACATCAGTCGCGACGCTCTACGCTACAAGCTGAAGAAATTCGGTCTGATGCATTCGGAAGACGAAGAGGTGAGTACTCCCCGGCAGTGAAGCAGGCGAACGGCGGAGAATTCGGGACGCGGATTTCCGTCGCATGATTCCAGGGTGTAATCCGCACTTCCAAGCGGCCCTCGCGGCCGTTTTTTTTCGACACTTCCGCCGCCATTCACCATGGGCCCCGGAAATCGGAGCGATGGCTCCGCAACCAAAGATGCGGAATCGTCCGCACATCTGGGGCAATTCGCACAGAGGAAAAGACGAGTCTTGCACAAGCAGCGTAGTGGTTAATTCTAAGTGGTTGAAAAGAAAAAGAAAAACTTCACGAGAATTTGTGTACAGTTTGGCCCACTATGTGCCTTTCTACGAGGGACAAAGGAGAATTTCCTTGGAACCGACCTTGGTGGTGATCGGCATCAGCCTCCGCAGCGCCAAACTGGCCACGCGTGAGCGCTTTCTGCTGGACACTGGCAAGAGATCGGAGGCGCTCTCCGCGTTGGGCCGCTCGGATGCGATCGATGAAGTAATCGTTCTCTCCAATTGCAACCGCACCGAATTTCTTGTCTGGACGCAGGATGCTTCCGAGGCTGCCAACTCGGTGCTCCGCTTCTTGACGCGGTCGAGCAATTTGAAGCTGGCGGAGTGGTCGAACTTCTACCGGCTGGTAGGCGATGCTGCCGTGGCCCACATCCTGCGCGTAGCATCAGGCATTGATTCTCCCGTCTTCGGCGAACCGGAGGCAGCCAATTCTGCCCTTTCCGCCTGGCAACAGGCACAGAGAGCCAGCACCACCGGACGGTTTCTTGACGCGTTGATGGCCAAGGCATTCAGCGTGTCGTCCCGAGTTCGACAGGAGCTGGGGACTGCTTCGACCAAGACAACCACGGCAGAGGCCGCGCTTGCAGCGTGCCGCGAGTCGCTTGGCGACCTGCGCCACAGCCGCGTTCTCATCCTGGGTGCAGGGCAGATGGCCCTGGCCGCGGTGCGCGAGTTTCAAGCTGCGGAGACCGGTGAAATCACGGTCGTGAATCGCAACTGGGATCACGCCCTGCAGCTTGCCCGGCAGTGCAAGGTCAAGGCAGCCCACGCGGAAACCTTATGGGAACAGGTCCTGCGGGCAGACGCGGTTGTTTCCGCCGCCGCGCAGCGGGTGCTGCTGACGCGCGAGGAAATGGAAGTTGTGCTGCGCGAGCGCAAGGACAGGAAGATCGTAATCGTCGATCTGGGTGTACCCCGCACGGTTGATTTCCAGGTTCGCACTCTGGCCGGAGTTACCGCCTACGACCTCGACGATCTTTGCGACGCCATGGACAGGAGTGAGCAACGCCGCACCATGCTGCCGAAGGCGGAACGCATCATCGCCGAAGAGGCCGCGGGTTTTCGCAATAAGCTTCTGTCGGAGTCGATCCTGCCCACGATTTCCGCCGTGCGCGAGAGGCTGGAACTCATTTGTCAGCAGGAAATGGATCAGTTGAACGAACAGTTCGGGCCCTTTACCGAGGATCAGGCGGTCGCCTTGGCGGCGCTCTCGGCGCACATCACGCAGCGCATTTCGGCGACGATGGCGAGGCAGCTGAAAGAGATGCCGGGGCGCTCCGAGTTGACCGCTGCCATTCAGCACCTGTTTCAACTGGAAGTGCACATCTCAAAGGCCGCCCCCAAAGTTACTGACTAGTCAGGCGATCACTCCCGCTGCATCCCGGTCAATCTGTTTCGTTCCCCACGATCCCAAATCGAACCCTAACCACCCTGTACCGATCCGGGAACAACTGCGCCTGATGGTTTGAGCAGGCCGCTGCTGTCTGCCGGCTCATCTTCCGTTATAGAACACAGATGCTTGGTGCAGGCAGTTTCGCGGAACGTCGCGTCGCCCACATCGCGTCTGCCGGTTGATCCGGGGAGGGTGGAATGAAGCGCATGGCGTTGCTATTCGTAATGGTACTGAGTGCCGCAACTTTCTTGCAGGCCCAGGGCCACTGGTCCTTCAAGGGCACCGTGATCAAAATGCGAATGACCGATTGCGCGATGCAGCGCGGTTTCATGGCCACCATGTCTGGAGTTTCGGCGCCTGCCGGGATTATGTGCCCGGAGTTTACGGTGATGAGCGACAAGGTCGTGTACGTGGTCGTGGGGCGGCGCGGCGAAGAGTTTATTCCCCTGGCGGAGGATATGGAATTCCTGATCCGCAAGAATGAGCTGGTCATCTTTTCCGACGACGAGAAAACAAAAACGCATTTTGCGATTCAGCAGATGACACTGCGCGCGGACTGGGATCGCGAGGAGGAACGCAAGGAACAAGCCGCGAGAATGATGGATCGCAGCGCGGACTACGAAGTGCGTAATTCTCCCCGGGCCTCCATGGTTTCCACCAACGCAAGATGATGCTTCGAAGGGCATCCCGATCGCGCTGTCGCGTACCGCGCAACCAACCGGCGGATGCAGCCGTTCGTGAGGATGAACGGAGGGTTTTGCAATGCAGCTTTCGACGCGGAGCCGAATCGCACTTTTCCTGTTCTCATTACTCGTGGCCATTGTGCTGTCATTCCTTCCTCTCCGTGCCGCCGATGAAACCGGTTACACGTTCCGGGCCGGCACGAACGAAGTGCGGCTCGCCTTCGCAGCCTCCGACCGCCAGGGCCGCGTCATCAAGACATTGCAGAGCTCTGACGTTGCGGTGGTGGACAACGGATCGATCATTCGCCGCTTTCGCAGTTTCCGTTCCGCCTCTGAAAGCCCGCTGGAACTGGTGGTCGTGCTGGATGCCAGCGACTCGGTCGAATCGCAAATTCCACTGGAGATCGCCGCGGTAAAAAATTTTGTTGAAGACTCGGCCTGGGGAGAGCGGGACAGGGTGTCAATTCTGTCATTCGGCGGGCTGCAGCCAGAGCTGCTTTGCGCGCGGAACTGCCATGAAGAAGCCGCGCGAATCAAGCTGAGTGCGCTGCGCGCCAACGGCGATACGCCACTGTACGACGCGCTGTTTCAGGCGGCGGAGATCCTGAAGGAAAACCGCGATCCCGCGTCCCGTCCAGCGATGATTCTGCTCTCCGATGGCGCGGACACGATCAGCATGCACTCGCTGCCCGACGCCCTAAACGCAGCGCAGAATTTGCAGTCCCCTATCTACTCGGTCAACTCCCGCTCCAGAAAATCCGCGCCGGGCAACGGGGATGGGGTGCTGGATTATCTTGCCGTGTGCACGGGTGGACTGAGTTTTGCGCCGGGACAAAACGTGGAGGAAGTTTTGCGCGTGGTACTGGAAGATCTGCACAGCGGTTACGTGCTGACCTACGAGTTGCCCGAGCGATCCATGGGGCCGCACTCGGTGCAAATTCTTCCGACCAGGGATCCGGCACTGCAATTCCGTTCACGCCGGGCCTACAACAATACTTCAAATGAGTAGAACAGGAAATAAGTATAAAAACGGAACAATCCGGCGGGGTGTGGGGTACGGAGCAAACGCGCCGGCGGCGGCCAGACGATTGGCGAGATGGATAATCGTTTGGAAGGCGAAATTTAGCATTCCGGCAATCGTTTGGCACAGCTCCGAAGGATTGGCAAGACAGGCAAATTTCCCTCTGGCAACCATTGCCTGATTGGACAATGGTTGCCAGGGTTCGGCCGTGGTCGCGGCCGAGGTTTACAGGGAACGCTGATAAACTTCCTTCAATTCTTCCAGGGAGAGCACAACGGGATTCGCCTTCATGCTGCTGGCGCGAGCAGATTTGCTCACCACCTCATCGGCGTCGCCGGCGGTCATACCGAATTTTGCCAGTGGCGGGATCGCCAGTTCGCGGCTGAGCATCTGCACGAACTCAACACCGTCGGCAGGTTCCGCCGCCGGGTTTCCGGTGAGGCTGCGGGCGACGGTGCGATAGCGCTGGAGCATGGCTTCGGAGCCCTGGTCTCCGACGGCCTTGAGGTGCGCGATGTTAGCCGCCATGCCATGGGGAAGAATGGCGGCGCAGATGGCGCCGTGGGGCGCGGGGAACATGCCGCCAATCACGCCGGCAAAGCCGTGCACGACGCCGAGGCCGGCATTGGCCAGGGCCAGGCCGCCGAAGAGACTGACCAGCGACATCCCGGTGCGAGCCTCCATGTCAGTGCCATCGTGGAAGGCGCGCGGCAGCGATTGCGCACCCTGGGGGATGGCCTGCAGGCAAAGCGCATCGGTGAATGGATTGGCGCGCGCCGATGTGTAAGGCTCGATCACCTGGGTGAGTGCGTCCATGCCGCTCCAGGCGGTTGTGCTTGGAGGAAGATTGCGGGTGAGATCGGGATCAACGATGGCGGCGACAGGCAGCATGGAGGCCGAGCGCAGGCTGACCTTGACGGCATGCTCAGGCGAGAAAAGCACGGCGTTGCGGCTGACCTCGGCGCCGGTGCCCGAGGTGGTGGGGATGGCAATGCAGGGTGCGCTGGCGTGCTCCATCGGGTGGCCCTTGCCGATCACCTCGAGGTACTCGAACAGGTCGGAGGTGTTGCGCATGAGTGCGGCGATGGCCTTGCCGGTATCCATCACGGCGCCGCCGCCGATGGCGACAACTCCGTCGCAGCGCGCCTCGATGGCCATCGCCACGCTCTTTTGTATTACGGGAATGCTGGGCTCGGAATCGACACCGAGATGGACGACCTCGATTCCTGCCTGGATCAAAAGGTCGATGACCGGTTGCAAGGAGTCCACGGGATTGTAGGTGACGACAAGCACGCGGCGGAGAGCATGACGAGCGGCTAGGGCGGGTAACTGGGCGACTTTGCCTCGTCCAAAAAGAATCTGCTGCGCGGTGGCGAATTCGAAGGATTGCATGGGATTAGCTCCTGAGCAATCATCCTACAACCCTGGAAGCTGGCTGCGCGGGAAAATGTTGGGCTGGGAGCGGCGATTCCCGGCGGGGTTGGGAGGTTGAAGCGTCCCCTGCGGCCGCACGGGAGATTCAAGCGGTGCTCGAGTCGTCGCCTGGCTGGCGACGGCACTCTTGGGAAAACGCCCGGCCAGGGCAGCGCCCACACGGGGTGCGAGCGCTGCGGGCAAAAACAAAAGAACGGGCCGCTGGCTATTGCAAGGTGACAAGGACCTCGATGACGCCGGTGCCTTGGTCGAGTGAGCCGAGCGCCTTGCCGACGACGGCGCCGAGCATGCGGTTGCGGTCAGTGCCCTTCATGGCGTGGCCGGGGGTAGAGGATGAGACCAGCAGGTCGCCGCGATGGATGGGACCATTTTCGGCAGTCACCTTGCAGGGCACGATTCCCACCATGGCGAGGGGAATTTCCGAGGCCAGGCGGGGATCATCCATGGTGTGAGGCGTGGCCAGGATTCCGGGCTTGGTGGCATAAATGCCGGCGACCAGGGTGGAATAGGGTTGGGAGACCTGTTTGAACTGGCGGTCGCGGGCGGGATCGACCGTCATCAGGTCTCCGGGAGCGTAGGCGGCAACCGCACCTTCGACCTCGACGGACTCGGCAAAGTCGGCCCCGCCGGTTTGGGTGCCGTTGTCGAAGAAGCCCTTGCCGGTGGCGTCAACGCGGAAGACGTTGGTGGCGACGGCACTCGAGTTCACGACCTGCCCGAGTAGCACCGTGCCTCCGGTGCCGGCCTGGAAGAGACCGGCGTTGCCGCCGGAAACGGGAGTGCAGCCGCTGTTGGTACAGGTGCTGCCGACTCCGTAACCGACGACGCCATAACCATTGGGGTCAAATGATTGTCCCCACACGGCATAGCCACTGGGACTGAAAACCTGTCCCTTGACCCCGACCGTGCTTCCGGTGTTTGCGCCGGAGTAGCCAAAAACGCCAACACCAGAAGTCGAATATACGACACCCTCAACCCCGGCTACGCCGCCGGATGTAATTGTGGAGACGCCTACGACTGGAACGCCTAAACCGGTGGTTTGGCCAACGACTGCGGAAGCGGCCGATGCGGCGTTGGTGGCAATTGCGTAGATCACGTTGGCCCCGGCATCGCCCGAGGCCGAGGTGGCATAGATGGTGTTCGGCGACAGGCCGGTGTTGTCATCCTCCACCTTGAGCCCGAAACCATATTGGCCGGTTCCCACGTTAATGGTCTGCGGGAGAGTGAAAACATTGGCGGCCACAAGGCTGGCCGCGCCCGTAACCTTGGAGACGCTGACGTCATGCACCTTGGCATCGGTGATGCCAAGGCTGGCGACAGCAACGGTGGGAACTGAGGCGGTGCCTGCGACCGTGATGGACGAGTCCCCCGCTTTGACCGAACTGACCCCGCCGCCGCCCCCGGTCGCGGCCGTTGTCTGGGTGGTGCCGTCGGGGAACCGGAAGCCGCCGCTGGTGCTCTGGATGACGCCATTGACGGAGAGCGGAAAGGCTGGCGTAGTGGTGCCGATGCCGACGTTGCCGGTGTTGTCAATGCGCAGACGCTCGGCGCGGGAGGTGGTGCCGTTCCCGGTGGTCGCAATGGTCATCGCCGTACCGTTGGCGGATGAAGTCCAGTTCTCGGTGGCGATGAAGCTGACCTTGACCCGGCTGCCGGGGAACGCCGAGCCGTTGTATCCGGCGGCGGCGAACTGTCCGAGGTTGTCGCCGCTCCGGGTGGCGAGCGGGGTGGTCGAGGTGCCGCGGGCGCTGATGAAGTTGAAGTTAGGCGAGTCGCCTGGGGTGTTGGAATAGTTGTCGATGCGCAGTGTGGGGTTGGTTCCCGAGACTTCCAGCGGGTTGGCCGGTTTGGTGGTGCCGATGCCGACGTTTCCGCCGGTCTGGAAGATCAACGAGTTGCCGAGGTCTCCTGCGGTATCGGTAAAGACCGGCAGGTATCCGGCAATGGCGCCCGAGGCCGCGATGGCGGCAACGACAGCCTTGTTGACGGCCGCGTTTACGGCAGCCGTGTTGATGTAAGCGCCAGGCGCGGCGGAGGATGGCGGAACGGTGACGGCGTCGGCGCGCAGGAAGGCCGACGCGGGCAGGCCGCCGAGGGTCTCGGAGTCCGAGGCTTTGAGCGCGTAGGGAACGCTGACCAGCAGGACGCGAGGCTGTTCGGGCTGACCCTCGGCTTGGACGCCGAGCCAGCGCGCTTCCCCGTTGCTGAAGACTTCGACCGGGATGCCGTTGACGCTGCGTGCGCCGAGCAGCGAGTTGTAATGGCCACTGGAGTCAACAGTGATGTTCTGGACTTCCTGCCAGAGCGGAGCGCCCCCGGTTTGATCCTTGTAAAGCGCGAAGATGACGCCAGCGGTTCCGGCCTGGGCACCGGAGATGGTTCCGCTGAACTTGACCAGATGCGGCACCGTGACGCCGTCTTCAGCGTAGGCACGGCCGAGCACAAGAGTGGCGCATAACACGATGGTAGCCAAGATTGTAACCAGGATTGTAACCAAGCGGCGTAGATGGGGAACGAGCGAGTTGCCAACGGCGTGCCGTCCAGACATGGATCCTCCATTCTCAAGTTGTTGGTTGAAAATTGATTTCTAACAACAGCGCAGATGAGACCAAAGAAGGATGATGTTGGAGCAGGGCAAGCCAAACTAATTTGCAGGACAATACAGTTCCGAAGCTCCGCCTGTCAAGCTGGGAGCAGCAAAATTTGCGGGCCCCAATTTGCATACGGGTCGCGGGAGGTACATCGAATTGGGGGCAGACGGGAAGAGCGCGGCGACGCCCCGGCGAGCGCAACAGGCGCTGCTTCCCGCGCCGGGGCGGAGTGGCGAAGATGCAGGGCCGCTGGCTATTGCAAGGTGACAAGGACCTCGATGACGCCGGTGCCTTGGTCGAGTGAGCCGAGCGCCTTGCCGACGACGGCGCCGAGCATGCGGTTGCGGTCAGTGCCCTTCATGGCGTGGCCGGGGGTAGAGGATGAGACCAGCAGGTCGCCGCGATGGATGGGACCATTTTCGGCAGTCACCTTGCAGGGCACGATTCCCACCATGGCGAGGGGAATTTCCGAGGCCAGGCGGGGATCATCCATGGTGTGAGGCGTGGCCAGGATTCCGGGCTTGGTGGCATAAATGCCGGCGACCAGGGTGGAATAGGGTTGGGAGACCTGTTTGAACTGGCGGTCGCGGGCGGGATCGACCGTCATCAGGTCTCCGGGAGCGTAGGCGGCAACCGCACCTTCGACCTCGACGGACTCGGCAAAGTCGGCCCCGCCGGTTTGGGTGCCGTTGTCGAAGAAGCCCTTGCCGGTGGCGTCAACGCGGAAGACGTTGGTGGCGTTGAAGTTTGCGTCGACCACCTGGCCGAGCAATACGGTGCCTCCCGAGGAGGTCTGGAATTGGCCGCCAGTTCCGTTGCCCGGAACGGGGACGCAGGCAGTGGCGCCGTTGGTGGTGGTGCAGGTTTCACTGACTCCGGAACCCAGGATGGCTACGCCGTTGGGACTGAAGATCTGTCCGATCACGCCAAAAGTGTTTCCGGTGGTGGAAGTGGCGAATCCCTCGATGCCGACGCCGGAGTTGGACGCGACCTGACCGACGATGGCGGCCACCTGGTAGGCCTGATTGGTGGAGATGGCGTAGATGGGTACGCCCTGGCCGCTGGTTTGGGCGGTAATGGCCGAGGCGGCGGAAAAGGGATCGGTCACGGCCGCGTAGATTGCGTTGGCCGAGGAATCGCCCGAGGCCGTGGTTGCGAAGATGGCATTGGGCGACAGACCGGTGCTGTCGGCTTCCACGGTGAGCCCTACGTTTCCGAAAGTCCCTACATTGATGGTCTGGGGAAGGTTGAACGTATTGCTGGCCGAGGTGCTGGCCGCTCCCAGGTTGCTCAGGGCTGCCGCGGCCGTTGCCGCTCCCGTGCCGCCCTGGGCAACGCTGACCGTGCCCGCAAGTTTGCTGGCGCTCATCCCGGCGATCTGGGAATCGGTTGCGGCGCCGGCAATCTGCGGGAAGGAATAGTCGCCCGGCTGTGAGACTACCGAGCCGGTGCGGGTGTTGAAGCCGGTAACGCCTGCCCCAACACCGGTGGTGGGAAACCCCACCAGCACCCAACCGTTGCCGGCGGCGTTGCAGATGAACAACTGCTGCCCCGGGGTAGCGTCGGTCATTACCAGCAGTTCCTTACTGGCCACGCAACTGGCGGGCGCCGCCGCCGAGAGCAGCGCCCGGACGGGCAGGGTTGCGCCTGCCCCGCTGAAGTCCTGAGTACCGGCGGTGAAAGTGTTGGCGGCATTGGTCAGAGCGACATTCGAGGGCAGGTTGGCATTGGCGATGGTGCCGGCCAGTTTGCCGGCATCGAGCGAGACCAGCCACGCCGGGTCCGCGTAGCTGCCCGTGGTGTAGACGCCGTTTAGAACGCTGGCGGCGGTGGTTGCCGTGGCGGCGTTGCCGCTGATGCTGCCAACAATCGTGCCGGAAAATGTCTTGGTCCCGGCGATGGTCTGCGGTTTGCCCAGGTCCACAAAATTCTGGGTCGTCGAACCAGTGCCGCCTTCGCTCACCGGTAAGGGCGAAGTAAGGCCTGTCAACGAAGTGATGTCGCCGTTGGCGCCGCTGGCGGCCGCTCCCAGAGTGCCTCTGGCCGCCGCCGCCGAGGTTGCTCCCGTGCCGCCGTCGGCGATGGCGACCGTGCCGGTCAGTCCCGCCGCGGTCTGCAAGTTGCCGTCAGGGAAGAGGATTCCGCCGCTGCTCTGGATGATGCCGTTGACCGCAAGCGGATAGGCGGGCGCAAAGGTGCCGATGCCGACGTTGCCGCTGTTGTCGATGCGCATGCGCTCGATGCGACGGGTGGCGCCGTTGGCCGTGGTCTGGAAGCTCATAGCCGTGCCATTGGCGGTTGGAGTCCAATCCTCAGTGGCGACGAAGCTGACCTTGACCTTGCTGCCGGGAAACGCCGAGCCGTTGTAACCCACGGCGGCAAACTGGCCAAGATTGTCGCCGTTCCGGGTGGCCAGCGGAGCCGCCGAATTGCCGCGTGACGACCAGAAATTGAAATTCGGCGAATCGCCGGGAGTGCTGGAATAGTTTTCCAGCCGCAGGGTGGGATTTGCGCCTACAAGGTCCAGGTCCGCGCCCGGGGTTGCGGTGCCGATGCCGATGAAATTGCCCGCCTGGGCAATCCGCGAGTTGGCGAGATCGCCGGTGGCGCCGGTGAACATCGGCAGATAGCCGGCCATGGCGCCGGAGGCATCGACGGCGGAGGCCGTTTTGCCGGCCGCGGAGTTGGCGGGTGCATCCGTGGTGGGCGTAGCGTTGGCGGGTGCAGCCGGGCTGGCGCCAGCGCGAAGGAACGCCGAGGCGGGCAGGCCGCCGAGGGTTTCGGCGTCGGAAGACTTGAGCGCGTAGGGAACGCTGACGAGCAGGACGCGCGCCTGCTCAGGCTGACCTTCGGGCTGGGCGCCGAGCCAGCGTGCCTCGCCGTTGCTGAACATATCCAGTGGGATGCCTGTGGCACTGCGGGCGCCGAGGAGCGCACCGTAGTGACCGCTGCCATCGACGGTGACGTTCTGGACTTCCTGCCAGAGCGGCGCGCCGCCGGTTTGATCCTGGTAGAGCGCGAAGATCACGCCAACGGTTCCGGCGGGCATGCTGGATATGGTTCCGCTGAACCGGATCAGATGCGGGACCACGACGCCATCCTGGGCGCAGGCGCCCCCGAGCAGAACGGCGGCCGAGCAGAGAATGACAGCGAAGTGGCGCAAATGGGAAACCATCAAGCTGCAAGAGACATACCGTCCAGACATGAGTCCTTCCTCGCAATTAGTCGCAACGGAACAGTTGAATTTGAAGCGAGGGGTGGGAACCCGGACAACGTGAATCGGACCGAAGCGATCCCCTCGACGTCAAAGGTTAGTGCGGGAGAATTGGGGTCCTCAAGCGAAATGGCACAAGATAAAGCCCGGCATCGCACCATATTGGCGCGATGCAAAACTGGGCATTCTCAGCAAGTTTATTTCTCCGCGCTCCGAGGCGGCGCCGGCGCGGCCAGGGTGCCCGAGATTTTTCCGTTGAACTTGACCAAGTGAGGCAGAGGGAAACCCAGGCGGGATGAGGCTGGGAGGGGAAAGCGCGGGCGCGACAACGTAAAATGAAGGAATGCTGATGCTTGCTTCGCAATCTCCGCGGCGGGCCGAACTGCTGCGCAATGCCGGAATCGGCTTTGAGGTCCGTCCGGCGGACGTGGATGAGCGCGTGCGCGCCGGAGAATCTCCGCTTGCGTACGTGCAACGGCTGGCGCGCGAGAAAGCGCTGGCGGTGTTGGCAACGGCCCCGCCGGGAGCTGTTGTGCTGGGCGCGGACACTACCGTGGTGGTGGATGGCGTGAGCCTGGGCAAACCGGCGGATGCAGAAGAAGCGCGCCAGATGCTGCAACGGCTGAGCGCACGCGGGCACCAGGTGATGACCGGGGTGTGCGTGGCGTTCCGCGATGCGAAGGGCGCGGCGGTGACCGAAGTTGAAGCCGAAGTGACCGAGGTGGAGTTTGGGGCGATGAGCGCGGCGGAGATCGCGGCTTACGTGGCCTCGGGCGAGCCGATGGATAAAGCAGGAGCCTATGCGATCCAGGGGCTGGCGTCGCGCTGGATCCCGCGAATCCGGGGATGCTACTTCAACGTGGTGGGACTGCCGGTGGCCCGGGTGTGCGCCATGCTGGCGCGGGTGAAGTGAAGCGACTGTCCAGAGGGTTGGTTCGGGCGGGTAGGAACGGGGGCAACAACGGAGGCAGGGGCAACAATCCCGCGTTAGCCAACGGAGGGCGAACGCGGAGCAGCAGAGGCGAGGGCGGCGATGAGATCGGCCAGGAGAGCGGCGCGGCGGGGCATCTGGCGGGCGAGGACGAACTCGTGGGGGGAATGTGCTCCGTCACCAACCGCGCCGAGACCGTCGAGGGTGGCAACGCCGAGGGCGGCGGTGAGGTTGCCGTCGGAGGCTCCGCCCGCGGAAGCTTCCGCAAGATGAAAACCGAGCTGCGCTGCGGCCTGGGCAGCCATCCGGTAGAGATGCACGGTTGCCTCGGAACGCTCGAATGGAGGACGATCCAGGCCGCCGAGAAACTGCAGGCGGCAGCGGGGATCGCGTGGACGCAGTTTGTGCAGGGCGGCATCGACGCCAGCGGCCTGGGATGCGGTGAGGAAGCGCACATCGATGGCCACTTCGGCATGGTCGGCGACTACGTTGGCGCGGGTGCCTCCGGAGATGAGTCCGGGATTGAGGGTAAGTCCGCGCTGCGGTCTTGAAAGCCGGGCGATGGCGGTGACCTGGTGGGCGGCTTCGACAATGGCCGAGGCGCCGCGAGCGAAATCGAGCCCGGCGTGGGCGGCACGGCCGTGGACGCACAAGGTATAGTGGGCAGTTCCTTTGCGCGCGGTCTTGGCGGCGCCTTGGGGGCCGAGGGCGGGCTCGAGGACGAGCACCGCATTGCAGCCCCGGGCGATGCGGGTGGTAAGCGCGCGCGAGGCGGGGCTGCCGGCTTCTTCGTCCGGTACCAGCAGCAGGGTGACGTGGCAGGGCAGAGGGCCACGCGCGAGCAGGGCCTTGAGGGCGAAAAGCGCCTGGACGATGCCGGCTTTCATGTCAAACACGCCGGGGCCGTAGAGGCGCGAGTTGCGCTCGCGCCAGGGCATGGTGCGCAGGGTTCCGATGGGATAGACGGTGTCTGTGTGGCCCAGCAGGAGCAGGCGCGGCGAATGGCGCGGGCCGGGAAAATCGATTTGCAGAGCGGGGCCGTAATGCTGCAACCGGTGCTGGCGGATGCGCGGGGTGAGGGCGGCAAAATCAGCGGCGATGAGCGCGACCAGGGACGCGACGGCAGCGGGCGCCTCGGACGGGGATTCTTGCTGGACATAGCGCGCGAGGGTGGAAACCATCTGGGGAAGCTCGGCGGTGAGGGAGCGGAGAAGCGGGGATGAAGTGCGTGGAGACATAAGGCCCTGCTGGTCAGTTTAACTCGTGCTCGTCCCACATTCGCCAAAAGAAGGCGGATTGGGCCACCGGCCGCCACAGTTCGTGGTCGGCGACACTGGCTGATATACTTTATCTTTTCACGGGATGGTCCATGAGCGAATTCCATAGTCCGGACGCGACGCTGACGCCTGATGTGCTGAAGAAGTTACCCATCGACAGCGTTGCCATTCAAAAAATACTGCCGCATCGCTACCCGTTTCTGCTGATCGACCGGGTGGTGGAACTGGAGCGGAAAAAGCGGATCGTCACCATCAAGAACGTGACCGCGAACGAAGAGTTTTTCCGTGGACACTTTCCCGGCAATCCGATTATGCCGGGAGTGCTGATGGTGGAGGCGATTGCGCAATCCGGGGCGACCCTGCTGATGACCGAGATTCCGGACCGCGCCAAGATGCTGACGATGTTTACTGGAATTGAGCGGGCGAAGTTCCGCCGCCTGGTGACCCCGGGCGACCAGTTGCGCATCGAGGTGAAGGTGATTGTGTGGCGCACCCTGGCGGTGAAGATGGAAGGCAAGATAACGGTGGACGGTAAGCTGGTGTGCGAGGCGACGGTGACCTGCCAACTGGTGGTCCAGAAGCAGGCAGAGCAGGCCGGGGCGGCGGCGGAATAGATGGCCATTCATCCCAGCGCAGTGGTGGACGCGGGCGTGCATGTGCCGGAATCATGCACGATTGGACCATTCTGCCTGGTGGGGCCGGACGTGGAGATGGGCGAGCATTGCGAGCTGATTTCCCACGTGGTGCTGAGCGGGCCGACGAAACTGGGGCATCATAACCGTCTGCATCCGTTTGCCGTGGTGGGAATGGGGCCGCAAGACCTGTCATTCAAGGGTGAGCCGACGCGGTTGGAGGTGGGCGACCACAACGAGATTCGCGAGTTTGTGACGGTCCACCGCGGCACCGTGAAAGGCGGCGGGCTGACGAAGATCGGCTCCGGATGCCTGATTATGGCCTACGCGCACATTGCGCACGACTGCTTCATCGGCGACAACGTGATCATGGCGAACGCGGCGACACTGGCCGGACACGTGACGGTGGAAGACTGGGCGGTGGTCGGGGCGCTGTGCCCGGTACACCAGTTTGTGACCGTGGGGACGCACTCCTACGTGGGCGGGGGGACAACAGTTACGCAGGACGTGATGCCGTTTGCCAAGACCTGCGCGGTGCGCGACGTGCACGCGTACGGGGCGAATTCGATTGGGCTGGAACGAAGAGGCTTCAGCAAGGAACGGGTGCGGGCGATCCAGCGGGCGTTCCGGATTCTGCTGGCCGCCAAGCTGAATACGACGCAGGCGCTGGAGAGGATCGAACGCGAGGTGGAGCAGACCGGGGACGTGCGCATGCTGGTGGAGTTCATTCGCCGGAGCGAGCGCGGAGTGGTGAAGTGAGGGTCGGGTTTCCAAGGTTTAAAAAGTTTCAAGGTTTCAAGAGTTTCAAAGTTTCAAGGTTGAAAGGCAAGGGCGGAAGAATCGATTGCCGGTTGAGGAGCCTCTGAAGCCGCGCTGGAGATTTGAGCTGCGCTGGGGTTCTTCGTTTCGCTCACGATGACAGCTTCCCAATAAAGCTGACAGGCCCGAAGAGATGGCAGCCGCAAGAGAATGATGGCCGCAAAAGGGAACAGCCGCGGCAAGAAATTGAGTTCAGCAGAGACTAAGTGTGGACGATAAGGTGGCCGGGGCCGTATGCTCCGGCTTTGTTGTAACTCGACGCCGAATTGTGCAGGAAAGCAACTGCAAGCCGAGGGGGCGCAGGATGAGTACACGGCTGGGATTGATTGCGGGAAATGGAAAGTTTCCGTTCCTGGTGCTGGACGCGGCGAAAGCGAAAGGCTACGAGGTGGTGGTGGCGGCGATCCGCGAAGAGGCCGATGCGGCGATTGAAAAACGCGGCGCGGTGGCCGTGCACTGGCTGAGCCTGGGCGAGTTGAGCCGGCTGATCGAGACCTTCAAGGCCGCGGGCGTCAGCGAGGCCATCATGGCCGGACAGGTGAAGCACAAGCAGATCTTCAGCGCCATCAAGCCGGATTGGAGGCTGGCCAAGCTGCTGCTGAGTTTGACGACGCGCAACACGGATTCGCTGATTGGCGCGGTGGCGAAGGTGCTGGCCGAGGAGGGAATCCATCTGCAGAACTCGACCACGCTGCTGGAGCCGATGCTGGCCCCGGCGGGAGTGCTGACGCGGCGGGCGCCGAGCGATGAGGAGCAGACCAACATCACCTACGGGCGGGCGGTGGCGCATCACGTGGCGCGCTTCGACATTGGGCAGACGGTGGTGATTGCCGAAGCGGCCTGCGTTGCGATCGAGGCGATGGAAGGTACCGACGAGGCGATCGCGCGGGCCGGGGCGCTGATGCAAAGTCTGCACGGGGAGGCGAGCACGCTGAGCCGGGCGTTGACCGTGATCAAAGTCGCCAAGCCAAACCAGGACATGCGCTTCGACGTTCCGGTGGTGGGAATTCATACGATTGCGGCGATGGTGAAGGCCGGAGCAAGCTGTTTGGCACTGGATGCGAATAAGTGCCTGATGCTGGATCGCGAGAACGTGATTGCGGCGGCGGACGCGGCCGCAATCGCCATTGTGGCCGACGCGGCCGGGCCCGGCAGGGGTTGAATCGCGCGGCGATGAGTGGGATGAAACGCGGTCTGAGCCAATGGAGTTTGACGGCGTTGCGTTTGCGGCTGGAGCGCGGCGAGGTTTCCGCCGTGCAGGCGGTGCGCGCCTGCCTGGAGAGGATTGCCGCCGGGAACAAGGAGATGCGCGCGTTCATCTGCGTGCGCGAGCGCGAGGCGGAAAGCGAGGCGGCAGAGGCGGATTCCGCCAAAGTCGCGGGCACGGACGCAGGGGCGCTGTGGGGTGTTCCGGTTGCGGTCAAGGACTTGATGGACGTTGGCGGGATGCGGACAACGGCGGCGAGCCGGGTGCTGCAAGGCGAAACTCCGTCGGCGGGCGACGCGGAGTGCGTGCGGCGCTTGCGCGCCGCGGGAGCAATCGTGCTGGGCAAAACCAATCTGCACGAATTTGCCTACGGCGGCAGTGGGGCGATCAGCGCATACGGAGCGGTGCGGAATCCGTTGGACCCCGGCAGGGTGTGCGGCGGATCTTCTTCGGGATCGGCGGCAGCCGTGGCGGCGGGGATGTGTTTTGGCGCCCTGGGAACGGACACGGCGGGCTCGATCCGGCTGCCGGCGGCTGGATGCGGCGTGGTCGGCTTCAAGCCGACGTGGGGCACAATTCCGGTGGCGGGAGTGATTCCGCTGGCGTGGTCGTACGACCATGTGGGGCCGTTGGCGCGGTCGGTGGAAGACGTTGCCACGCTGTACCAGGTTCTGGCGGGCGCGGCGGGACGGCGAGGGCAGGGTTGGCGGCAGAATAAAGGGTTACGCTGCGGCGTGGCGCGAAAGTACTTTTGCGACGGACTGGCGCCCGAAGTGGAATCGGGATTTGAACGGGCCCTGGCGGCGGCGCGCGGGCTGGGATGGAGCCTGCAGGAGGTGGAAATCGAGGTCAGCGAGGATCGCAGGGTGAGCAATGCCGAGAGCTGGGCCTTCCACGAAAAATGGGTGGGCGAGCGCGCATCACTCTATGATCCACGGACGCTGGCCCGGATTGTGAATGGCCGGAACCAACCGTTGGAGGAGTACGTGGAGGCGCGGCGGGCACTGGAATTGATGCGCGAGCGGCAGCGGGCGGGAGTGGAGGGGGTGGACGTGGTGCTGACTCCGACCTCGCCGCTGCTGCCCCCGGCTCTGGAAGAGTTTGACGGGCCGCAGGCTCGCGCGCTGGAGTTGAAAATGTTGCGCAATACGCGGCCGTTTAACGTACTGGGATGGCCGGCGGTTACGATTCCGTGCGCGCCGATGGTGGGGGTGCAGGTAAGTGCCGGTTGGGGGCAGGACTGGGTGGCGCTGACGGCGGCACGCGCCATCGAGCGGGCGCTGCGGGGGATGGGTGAGAGGAATCTACCGAAAAGCGGAGAGAAATAACGCGCCTGTTCCGGTTTCCATAGAAATGGCGGTGGACCAATTCGGCGCGCAGACGGTAAGTTGCGGCTGCTGAAACACCTACGGAATTATTTGAGGATGGATCGAAATTTGCTACAGGGAAGGGTGAGCTATAGAAGGTGCGGGACATTGGTCCTGCTTGTTCTCCGGTGATGGCCGAAGGCTGCACCGCTTGAAACAACCCGAAGAGATTTCTTCGACAAGCACCTTCTAAGCTCTGAACTCTGCGACTTGGCCATCGGGCGTCCGGTGGCCTTTTTTCTTTGGGGATGGGCAGAGCAAGAACAATTTGGCGGGGAAGGTGGCTGGGCGGCGGCGCGGGATGAGATTTCTACGGCGGTTCCTTCCTTGGGACTGCTTTGCGGCTGCAAAAGCCGTCCCAGGGTGGGGAAAGTGGCTACATTGGGGGATTCAGGGGCGTGAGAGCCAGGGCTGCGAGAATCAGGCGGCCTTCTCGCTCGTGCCGAAGGGCGGATCGTCCGCCGATGGACCGTACATGCCGGGCACCGCGACGTCCATGAGGCGCAGATAGACCGAGAGCTGGGCGCGATGATGGATAAGGTGGTTGAGAATCACGCTGCGCAGGACAGCGACCCTGGGCATGGTCATCACCGTCTGGCCGTCCCAGCGCATGCTCCATATTGCGTTGAGATGTTCGTCGGTGGCCGTGGCGATGGCGGCGTGGGCTTCACGGTTGCATTGGTCAAACTTGTCGAGGAGTTCCTTGCGCGTAGTTGGCTCAAATGGCTTAAGGTCGTCGGGCGTAAGTTCGAGAACCTCGGTCTGTATGGTGTGGGAGACCCAGCCCGGAATATCGGCGACGTGCCCGGCGAGTCGATTTGTTTTCCATGACTTGTGGTGGGGCTGATAGTTGAAGCGGTCTTCGGGGATGCGTTCGAGCATGGTGCGTGTGTTGGCCATCTCCAGATCGAACTCGGGCAATATCATGTCCCGCATTGCCATAGGCTACTCCGGGCCGCAGGTGCGGCGTTCAGGGATCAGATTTCGCAGGGGCGTGGGCGGTTGCTATTTTTGTAGGCGCCTGGAGGAGGTGCGGTCAGTGTTCCCCACATTCGCCAAAAAGACGGCGGATGTGGGGCAATATATTAGGTGGGCTGGGATTACGGGCCGGAAATGTCCGCCAGCCTACTTTTTCTGGAGGTCACATTCTAACTAAACAGTAGCGGAGGCCCGGCATCTTTAATCGCGTCAATTGTCGCGGCGCGAAGTTGCTCTTTTTCCCGAACGAGATCAAACGTCTTAGCTTCGCCGCCTTGTTCTATCCAATTCTTTAAGTATGTCTCGCCATTTAGGCCGCCTGGCGATGACACATAGCCCACAATTGCAAGGACCGACCTTGGCTTTAGCGCTAACCCTTCTCCGTTGAGGCGAGCACGCCGAAGTTTTCCAACAACCTCATCTGCTCGTTCCGGGGCGTCCTTGGTCGAGAGATTGACTGCATCAAGTACAACGTCTTTGGTGGCTCCGCGAAACACTTGCATCACCTGAACCGGCTTCCCTGCATAGCCGTCTATGTGGCCACGGTGAAAATCAGATGCGATCCCGTCGCCTAGGGCGGCCTTCAGAATAGAGTCAATGCGTTCTGCGGCGTCGTCTGGGGTATCCGGTCTCACCATGGATGCATACAGGGGCTCAAGTTCATGATCGGGATCTTGACAATCCACTGACAGCGGCTCAGAAATCCGGACCCTATGGATCAATAGATTCCGCAAGTGCCGCCACCACTCGTCGCTAAAGGGCGACATTTCGGAATTCTGGTATGGCAGCTGCCCTTTGCAGATCCAATCTGCCAGCTTACGCATGACTAGATCAATATAAGGGAGATCGTCGGCTTTACTGATGCGGGCGACCTTCTCGTCTTTCCGAACAAAACGAGTGCGTGCACACTTAGCGTCATTGCTCCACAGAGCTACTCCGACCGCAACACTAAGATCCCTCTGTGAATCCTTGACGTAACGAAAAACGGCATAACTATATGAGGACGCCATTCGGCACCTCCCACTGACTCGGTCTCACGATTTCTGTCAGCTTGCTCAATCTGGTCTGTAAAGCGTTGACAAGCATCCCCGGCTGGATTGCCGCCCCGCTCAACCACGCCGCGGGTACTCCGGCGACGACGCCAGACAATATAGACGCCACGCTCTCCACTTTGGTAATTGCCTGTGCCACGGCAGGTCTGCCTCCACACTTCGCGATTGCAGTCGGCAAAATCTTCGGAGCCGAAGCCGTTCCCCGATTCAGGTAAATTTTTGTGAACTGCTGGCTACAGAGGTTTGATGCTCCGCCGAAGCAATCCGATTGATCTGCAGCAATTATGTCAAATTTGCCGTTCCCGGCGTGCTGCAGCAGGATATTTCCGTTGCGCTCCCGGTCAACGTTCCCAATCCAGGTATCAGCCACCCAAAGCTGGACAAGATCCCACGGATCGCGTAAGTCATTGATAGTAGGAGGTGGGCCGTCTTCTACGTCGGTTTCAAGCAACGTGCCGAAGTGTTCGCCCGCTGAGATACTATACGGGAAGTCAGTCTTGAAGTTGCACGACGCAGCAAAGCTTGGACTGACACGTACGACGTAGGGCTTAAGTGTCCGAATCCCGACTTGCTTAAGCAATTGGGTGCAAACAAGCTCGCTGATCGCGCATGCGCACCCCTCCGCCCCGCGGGCATACTTCACTACGAACATTTCGCCTGGAAGATCCTGATGATTTTGATTTTTCGTGCACTCGACGCGGCGGGGTTTCCACTTCGTGGGCAGTGACATCGGCCCATCATCGCGGTAGGCGTGCACGGATGGCAGTGTCATGGTTTCTTCCTGTGCGGAGGATTTTACAGTGTCGAGCAACTTCAGGAGTATACCTTCAGTGGTCCTACCCATTCTGCGGTGGCACGGGCTACAATCCTTGGTTACGCCTTGCGCTGCGCGGTGGAAGTGATGGGCCGCGCAATTCTTTGCGCGATGGCCGTCAGGAAGCACGTATGGCACCCATTACAACGATTGAACACCTCGGCCAGTTTGAGGGGCAAGAGGTCACGCTGCGCGGCTGGCTCTACAACCTGCGCGAGAGCGGCAAGCTGCTGTTTCCCATCTTCCGCGACGGCACCGGGCTGGTGCAGGGGGTGATGGCGAAGAACGCGGTTGCCCTGGAGATGTTTGAGACCGTGAAGGGTTTGACGCAGGAATCCAGCGTCCTGGTGCATGGCAAGGTGCGGGCCGACAAGCGCGCGCCGGGCGGTTTTGAGCTGGACCTGGCTTCGGTGGACGTGGTGCAGAAGGTGTCGGAAGAGACGCCGTACCCGATTTCACTGAAGGATCACGGGGTCGAGTTCCTGATGGAGCACCGGCATCTGTGGCTGCGCTCGCCGCGGCAGGTGGCGATCCTGCGCATCCGCTCCGAGATTGAGCGGGCGATGCATGACTTTTTCTACCAGCGCGACTTTACCCGGACCGATCCGCCGATTCTGACCCCGGCGGCATGCGAAGGGACGAGCACGCTGTTTCCGGTGGACTACTTCGAGGATCAGGCTTACCTGACGCAGTCCGGGCAGCTTTACATGGAAGCGACGGCGATGGCGCTGGGCAAGGTGTACAGCTTCGGGCCGACGTTCCGGGCGGAAAAGTCGAAGACGAGGCGGCACTTGACCGAGTTCTGGATGATCGAGCCCGAGGTTGCTTATGCCACCCTGGACGACATCATGAAGCTGGCCGAGGACTTTATTACGTTCATCGTGCAGCGGGTGCTGGAGACACGGCGGCACGAGCTGGGGGTGATTGGACGCGACGTTGCGCCGCTGGAAAAGATTGCAGCGCCGTTCCCGCGCCTCTCCTACGACGAGGCGGCGAAGATGCTGGAGGAAGGGTTCGCAAAGGGCGAACTGGAAGCCAAGTTCGAATATGGCAACGATTTTGGCTCGCCGGATGAGACCTACATTTCATCCAGGTTCGATCGTCCGGTGATGATTCACCGCTATCCGGCGGCGGTGAAGGCGTTTTACATGGAGCCGGACCCGGAGGATGCGACCAAGGCTCTATGCGTGGATGTGCTGGCGCCGGAAGGATATGGCGAGGTGATTGGCGGCTCCCAGCGCATGGGGTCGTACGAGCGGCTGCTGGAACGGATCAAGGAGCACGAGTTGCCGGAAGAGGCGTTCCAGTGGTATCTGGATCTGCGCAAGTACGGCGGGGTTCCGCACTCGGGGTTTGGCATGGGGCTGGAGCGGGCGGTGGCGTGGATCTGCAAACTGGATCACGTGCGGGAGACCATTCCATTCCCGCGCATGTTGAACCGCATGTATCCGTAGAGGCGAGTTTGCCTGCGGGCTGGAACCTATCTCGAACGGCGGTGTTTGAACCAGGAGCGGCTGGGGCCGCTGCGTAGCGAAACAAGGGAACGGGGCCGCGGCCCCGTCCCAGGAATTGGATACTTGTATGGTAGGCATTCCTGCATCGTTTCCAGACGTAATCAAGAGGCGGATCTGCCTGATCGGCGTGCCGCTGGATTTGGGACAGCAACGGCGTGGAGTGGACATGGGACCCTCGGCCGTGCGCGTGGCCGGACTGGAGGCCAAGCTGGAATCGCTGGGCCACGACGTGGAAGATACCGGAAACATCAGTGTCTTTCTGCCCGAGCAGAAGGACTTTGGCGATCCGCACGCCCGTTACCTGCGCGAAATCACGGCTACCTGCAGCAAGCTGGCCGAGGAGGTTCTGCACGCGCTGGAGGAAGAGAAGATTCCGTTGTCGATTGGCGGAGATCACTCGATTGCCGCCGGCTCGGTGAGCGGCGTGGCCGAATATTACCGGCGCGAAGGGCAACACATTGGACTGATCTGGATTGACGCGCACTCGGACATGAACTCGCCGGAGACGTCGCCTTCGGGCAATGTGCATGGCATGCCGCTGGGCGCCCTGATGGGGCTCAACGGGATGGACCCGCTGGCCAACCTGTACGAATGGGGGCCGAAGGTGCGGCCGGAAAACTGCGTTCTGGTCGGGGTGCGCGACGTGGACATGGCCGAAAAGGAAAACATCCGGCGGACAGGGATGGTGGTGTTTACCATGCGCGACATCGACGAGCGCGGCATGCGCACGGTGATGGAAGAGGCGCTGCGCATCGCCGGACGCGGCACGGTGGGCTATCACATTTCGCTGGACATGGATTGGGTGGACCCGGAGGACGCGCCCGGAGTGGGGACACGGGTGCCAGGCGGGGCAACGTATCGCGAGGCGCACCTGGCGATGGAGATCATCGCCGACCACGGACGGATGACGTCGATGGATATTGTCGAGGTGAATCCGGTGATCGACGAATACAACCGCACGGCGGAACTGGCGGTGGAGCTGGCGAGCTCGGCGTTCGGGAAGAAAATATTGTAGGGACGCGGGGCGGCGAAGCTCAACGCACCGGGGCTATTTTTGCACTGCGTCGCTGGCCGGTTCGCGTTGCGCCAGCAGAATGCGTTTTACCTGGTTGCGATCCAGGGTTTGCAGATTGCCCACCATGCGAACCACAACGGAGGTTGCGTCCATGGACTCGACGTCCGCAGTCAGAGTGCTTCCGTCGCGCATTTCCACGGTGTCGTGGGCAAGCGCGCCCAGTTCGTAGCTTACAGTCCCGCCGGAGACGTCGTCTGGTCCGAACTCGACCGGAAACGAGCCGCTGTTGTAGCCCTCGCGGTTGAACTGCAACAGGTGTTTGCCGAGGGCGAATTCCACCTGCTTTGGTGTCTCTCCGGCGTCCACCCCATCCACTTTCAGCTTGGCGCCGGAAGGAACTGAATAGACCGTCAGCCGAATCTTTTTTGGCGGCGCCACGGGCCCAAGTTCATTGGGAACGCGGTTGGCCACGATCTTCAACGTAACCGGCTGGGCCCCGGTCACCTGGAAGGTGAGGGAGAATCGGACCATTTCTCCCGCCCCGAGATGATTCAGATTGATATAGCCGTCGCCAATCCGCATATTGTCCTTGGCGAAGAAAAAGGCGTCGAACGAAGCCTCAGGAATTGGTTTGTTCCACAGACTTTTAGCAGTGACATCCACGGAGTACAAGCTCAGGCTGCCCGCCGAGCTCATTTTGACGAACTTGCCGAAGGTAAATCGCACGACCGGATGCTCGTCGTTCGGCCACAGAATCGTCATCGCCGGTGTTTCCCTGGCCTGGGCCGCGCGTGCGAACAATAAGAGCAATGGCAGTAAGCGTTTCACGCAGGTTTTCTCCCCGCTGCTTAGAATCTTGAAAAGCGGCAGCTTCCGGCAGATGTACAACGCACCTTTTGGGTCCATTTGGCAGCAATATTCTCGCCGCTGGCGGGTTGGGTGCAACGTAAATCCCGCGAAACCTTATAATAAATGCAGAGACACAAGGAAGCCCCACGCTTATGACAGTGAAGAAACTCCGTATTGGCGTTCTTTTTGGCGGACGCAGCGGCGAGCACGAAGTCTCGCTATTGTCCGCCGCATCGGTCATGCAGGCACTTGACCGCATGAAATACGATGTTGTTCCCATCGGCATTACCAAGCATGGGCAATGGCTTACCGACCTGCACGCCGAACAGTTGATCAAGGGCGAGTTTGTCGAAGCTCCGCGCAGCAAGAGCGCGCGCGCGGGCGATGCCGGGGCGGCGATGCTGGCCAAGGGCGAGTCCGTGCTTGCGCCTCCGCTGCCTTCGGCGGATTCGCTGGTGCCCTTTGAGACGCCGCGCAATCACGAAGCTCCGCGGGCGATCAGCGTGGACGTGATTTTTCCCGTGCTGCACGGCACCTTTGGCGAAGATGGGACCATGCAGGGACTGCTGGAACTGGCGGACATTGCCTACGTTGGCTCGGGCGTGCTGGGGTCGGCGGCGGGCATGGACAAAGACGTGATGAAACGGCTGTTCTGCGACTCACGCCTGCCCCTGGTAAAGCACTTGACGGTGCTGCGCTCGGAGTGGGAGCGACAGCCGAAGAAGGTTGAGAAGGCGGTGGACTCGGCGCTGAAATACCCGGTGTTTGTGAAGCCGGCGAACCTGGGCAGTTCGGTGGGCATCAGCAAAGCGCACGACGTGAACGAGCTGACGGCGGGCATGAACGAGGCGGCGCGCTTCGACCGCAAGATCGTCATCGAGCAGGGTGTGGGCGGCAAGCGCCACAAGGCGCGCGAGATTGAGTGCGCGGTGCTGGGCAACGACCAGCCCATCGCTTCCATCTGCGGCGAAGTGATTCCGGCCAAAGAGTTTTACGACTACAACGCCAAGTACTTTGACTCCGGCTCCGAGTTGCTGATTCCCGCCCGGCTGGATCATACCCAGGTGCGGCAGATTCAGGAGATGGCGATCCGCGCCTTCCAGAGCGTGGAGTGCTCGGGACTGGCGCGCGTGGATTTCCTGATGGACCCGGTGACGGGACACTTCTATCTCAACGAGGTGAATACCATGCCTGGCTTCACGGCCATCAGCATGTATCCCAAGCTGTGGGCCGCGACCGGCATTGAGTATCCCGCGCTGCTGGACCGGCTGATCCAACTGGCGCTGGAGCGCCACGCGGACAAGAAGCGCAACCAATATTCGAAAGACTAGGCCGCGCCGGTTTGGTGGCGTCCCGGTTCAAGGCTTGGGCGATGAGCCGGCGCCAGGCGTTGAAACCTTGCGGCGCGGAACTTTTCTTCCCTCCATTGCGTAAAGCTCAGTGGGTGGCCCCGTGCCGCCGCAGGGAGGCAGTTTTCCGATGAAGCTCAATCTGTTGTGCATCCTTGTGGTGATCCTGGGGGCGGTTTCGGCGTCTGCCGAGGAGTGGAAGCGCGACTTCAGCGTCGGCCCGCATCCCCAACTGCGGGTGCGAACCAATGACGCACACGTCGAAGTGCGCGGCGCTGCCGGCAACACGATTTCGGCGCGGGTCGCAGCCGACGGCTGGCGCATTGGCCCCGGCGAACTTTCGGTGACGGCGCAGCAGACGGGCGACGCCATCTCCCTGCAGGTGAAGACACCGGACCGGCATATTCACTTCAACTTCGGCAACCGCTCGATCCACATCGAAATCAGCGTGCCGCAGGGCACGGCGCTGGACCTTTCCTCCTCCGATGGCTCAGTGCAGGTGTCCGGCGTGAAGGGCGAGGCGCGGCTGGTTACCGCGGACGGCTCGATCCACGTGGACAACTTCGATGGCGCGCTGCATGGGCACACCTCGGATGGCTCCATCCAGGCCACGGGGCGGTTTGACCTGCTGGACCTGAGCAGCAGCGATGGCAGCATTACCGCCAACTTGTGGAAAGGCTCGCACATGAATGGCGACTGGAGCATGCGCACGGCCGACGGCTCGATTACGCTGCGGGTGGCCGAGGATTTTTCCGCTTTTCTCGACGCCTGGACCAGCGATGGCCACATCGATCTGCAGCTTCCGGTTGAGATCAGCGGGCGGGTGGAGGAAAAGCGCGTTCGCGGCAAGCTGCGCGGCGGCGGGCCGACGTTGCAGATCCACACCTCGGATGGCAGCATCACCTTGCGGCCGCTGTAGCGGAGTTCTCCCGGGAGCGGCGGCGCACGTCCAAGGGCTTGCATCCTGTTTTCAGGGGCATTAAACTAACTAACCAGTTAGTTACTTATGACGGTTCCCAGACCCAAACCGGCGGCGCCGAGGGCGCACAACGCGGCGGCCAGCCGCCGCTCGATTCTCCAGCACGCCATCGCCGAGTTTGCGATCCAGGGCGTGGCGGGAGCGCGCACGGCCGCCATTGCCGAGGCTGCCGGGGTCAACAAGGCCCTGCTTTATTACTACTTCAAGAACAAAGAGAGCCTGTATTCCGCCGCGCTGCACGAGGTCTTCAGCGGGCTGGTGGAGGACGTGCTGCCGATGCTCGAAGGCAGGCTCAGGCCGGGCGAAAAGCTGCTGCGCTTTACCCGGGCGCACTTTGAATACCTCATCCATCATCCTCACTATCCGCGGCTCATCCAGCAGGAGCTGTCGCGGGCACGTAACACCGGCGAGCCCTCGAGCGACTTTCGCGCGATCAGCACGGCGCATTTCATTCCCCTTGAACGCGCCGGGTTGCGGGCGATCGAGGAGGGTATCGCGTGCGGCGAATTCCGCAAGGTGGAAGGCGGCAGCGCGCTGAGCACGATGCTGGGGGTAAACGTTTTCTACTTTATTTCCGCGCCCATCATGCGGATGGTTCGCGGCAACGACCCTTTTTCTCCGCCGTGCATTCGCCGGCATATCGCCATGTCGCTGGACTTCATCGGCGCGTGGCTGTTCATGGATCGCAGCTACGGGATCAGGCTGGCGAAAAAGATCGCCGCCGCGCCCTCGGCCCTGCCGCGCCAGGCAGGCGGCGGGCGTTCGGGCAAAACCGGGGGCGCCGTCCGGCAGGCGGACGCGTTACCGGCGGGCCACGGTGCCGGAGCGAGCGAACGAAAGCGAGCCAGCGATGAATGCTAAGTACCGTGTCTTCGCCCTGCTGGGAGTGGTTTTTCTGCTGGCGCTGGGCTTTTACTTCTTCTCCACCGGCGGCACCTCCGACGCGGTCCTGATCGGCACCGTCGATGCCAACCAGGTGATTGTGAGCAGCAAGGTTGCGGGACGCATCGAGCGGCTAGCGGTGGACGAGGGACAGAGCGTGAAGCAGGGCGAGTTGATCGCACAGATCGACAACGCGGACCTGATCGCCGAGCGTGATTCGGCGCAGGCAACCCTGGACGGCCTGCGTTCCCAGGTTCGCCAGAGCAGCGAAAGCTACGACAGCACGCACGGCGAGACGGACGCGCAGGTGAACAACGCGGCTGCCTCGCTGCAAGCCGCCCAGGCTGCGCTGGAGGAAAGCGAAGCCACCGAGCGGCAGCAGTCGCACGACACCCGGCGCACGGTGGCGCTGGCCGCGCAGGGCATCGTGAGCCAGCAGGACCGCGACCACGCCGAGCAGACACTGCTGGCCAACCAGGCCCGGGTCCGCGCCAATCGCGAGCAGGTGATTGCCGCCCAGGCGACCTTGAACACCATGCGGGCGCGCATCAACCAGGCGGCGGCGGCGCACAGCAACATTGCCGCCACCGAGGGCCAGATGGCTGCAGCCAGCGCCAAACTGGCCGAAGCCGAAGTGCGCGTGGGCTACACCCGCATTGGGGCGCCGGTGGACGGCGTGGTCAGCGTGCGCGCCGCGCGCGAAGGCGAAGTGGTGAGCGTGGGCACGCCGATCATCACCATCGTCGATCTCACCCAAACCTGGGTCTATGCGGCCATTCCCGAGACCGAGGCGCAGGCGGTGAAACTGGACGACACGCTGGCGGTGCGCATGCCTGGCGGCGAACGGGTGATGGGCAGGGTCATCGCCAAAGCCGCCGAAGCCGATTTTGCCACCCAGCGGGATTACAGCCGCACCAAGCGCGACATCCGCACGGTGCGGTTAAAACTGCTCATCGACAACCCGCGCGAAACCTACGTTCCCGGCATGACCGCCGAAGTTCTACTGCCGCAGCGCCTTTTGAAGGGCAAGTAACGGAGCCTGGGATGAACCTATTGAGCCGCGGCAAGGGGCCGCACGCCGAACACGTTGGGCAGGCCATCGCGGTCGAAAAGATTGTCAAGAAATTTGGCGACTTCGAGGCCGTGAAAGGGGTCACGTTCGACGTGAAGGACGGAGAAATCTTCGGCCTGCTGGGGCCTAACGGCGCCGGCAAAAGCACGCTTATCCGCATGATGACGACGCTGATGCCGATCACCAGCGGCAAGGCTTACATTGCCGGCTACGACGTGAGCGAAAATGCCGACGCGGCGCGCCGCACGATGGGCGTGATCCCGCAGGCCATGACCAGCGACATCGATCTCACGGTGGCCGAGAATATGAGTATTTACGCCAAACTCTACGGGGTGCCGCGGGCCGAACGCGAGCGCAACATCCGGGAACTGCTGGAAGCCGTGGACCTGACGAAGTGGCGGGACGCGCAGGTGAAGACCCTGTCGGGCGGAATGCGCCGCCGGGCCGAGATTGCGCGCGGCCTGGTGCACAATCCGCGCATTTTCTTTCTGGACGAGCCCACCACCGGACTCGATCCGGTTTCCCGCGTCGCCGTCTGGGAGATGCTGAACACGCTCAAGAGCCGCCGCCAGCTTACGATCCTGATCACCACGCACTACATGGATGAAGCCGACCGGCTGTGCGACCGCATCGCCATTGTTGACCACGGCACCCTGGTTGCGCTGGATACGCCGATGGCGCTGAAAAACAGTATTCCGGGCAACAACGTGGTCGAGGCCCAGTTCGTAAAACCGCCTGCGGGATGGAGCGATCAGCTCCACCGGTTGACCGGGGTGGAGAGCGTGCAGGACGAGGGCGGCGACATGTTCCGGGTGCTGACCTCGACCGGCTCGCAGACGACGACCGGACTGGTCGAGCTGGCGGTGCGGGCCGGAGTCGAGATCAAAACTCTCACGGTGCAGAATACTTCGCTGGACGATGTGTTCGTGCACTACACCGGCCGGCAGCTTCGGGACGAGCAGGTCAAGGCTTTCGGCTACGTGATGCCGCCGCGCCCGGGAATGCAGCCATGAACAGAATGCTAGCCATCGTCGAGCGCGAGATGCGCAAGTTTTTCCGCTCGCCCACACTCATGGTTACGGCCATGATCATGCCCCTAGTGCAGCTGATCATTCTCGGCAACGCGTTCGGCGGAAAGATTCGCGACGCGCGGATGGGAATTGTCGATGAGGATCACGGCCCGCAGGCAGTGCGCATCGTCGAGGCCTTCCGCTCGGTGCATTCGAACATCCGCACCTTCGCCGCCCTCCCTTACACGGACGAAGTGCGCGCCCGCGAGGATGTGCGGCAGGGACGGCTGGAAGGCGCGCTGATCATTCCGCCGCAGTTTTCGCGGCGCTTCTATGCGGGAGAAAATCCCCAGCTTGGCATGGTGGTGGATAACAGCGACCAGTTCATGGCCACGTCACTGCAGGATGAGATGCAGTCGCTGGTTAACGCCCTGAACCTGCCCGACGCCAGCGCCACGCGCGTCACCAACAGCGTTGCCCTGGAGATCATCGAGCTCTACCCCTACGTGGAATATTTGAAGTACCTGCTGCCTGGCTCGATCACCCTGGCCATGTTCGTCTCGGTGATGATTGGCGGCGGCATGCTGTATATCGATGACAAGGCGCGGGGCGTGCACGAGGGTTACCTGGTGACGCCGATCACACGCCTGGAGATGGTCCTGGGACTGAACCTGGCGGGCGCCATGAAAGCGGTGATGGCCGGGTGCACGCTCACGGTTCTGGGTTCGCTGATTGCCGGGTTGGGCACGTCGTTTCAGCCGGAGCGGGTTCTGCAATGGTTTCTGCTGATCTGCGCCACGTCGTTTGCGTTCAACGGCATGATGTTCCTGCTGATGGTGCGGGTGGAAGACCCGCTGGTGCCGCGCGCCATGTTCGGCATTCTGAACACCCTGCTTTACTTTCCCAGCGGGGCCATCTATCCGGTGCAGGCGTTCCCCAAGTGGCTGCGCGTGATCTCCTACGTGGACCCATTCAGCTTTGCCGTGCACGGGCTGAAGGCCACACTGCTCAAACAGGCGTCATGGGCAGCCGTATCGCAGGACCTGCTCTACCTGTCGCTGTTCGGCCTGGTTAGCCTGACGTTTTCGGTGCTGCTGTTCAAGCGCACGCTGTAGGCGCAGCTCGAACCGGGGGCGGGATCGCGCACGGGAACATTGCCAAGTCAAGCCGGCCCGGGCTATCTTGCCAACAGGCAAATTTCCTGGGAGTGGGCGCATGCGAAACCTGATTCTTGTCCTTCTGCTGATTGCCGTCGTGGGCATTGCCGCTCTGGAGTACCGGAAAATCAGCGCGCCGGTTCCGGCCACGCAAGCCTTTGTCGGAAGCTGGCGGCTGGTTTCGTCGGTGGAACTGGCTCCCGACGGCAATCAGCGTCCGTACGGGTTTGGCCCGCACGCCCAGGGCTACCTGATGTACGACGCCACGGGACATGTCTGCGCCCAGGTGAGTGATCCCGACCGCCAGCGCTGGGCCGATCCGGAGCATCCCAGCACGCTGGAACTGGCCGCCGCCTACGATGGCTTTGGCGGATATTGCGGAACCTACACGGTCAACGAGCGGACGCACACGGCCGCCCATATCCCGGAAGTCTCGCTCAATCCCAACCTTGTTGCCCAGCCGCAGCCGCGCAGCTACCGCTTTGAAGACGGCAAGCTGATCTATTACGGGACGGAGAAGCTGGACACAGGCGGCGAAAGCCACTGGACGATGACCTGGGAACGGCTGAAGTAGCTGCGGACGGATGGGCGGGAATGAATGCGCTGCCAGCGTTCTAATCTCCGAAGCGTTGCATTTGCTGCCAAACCTGGCGCACCCGCGCTTTGACCTCGTCTTTCCGGCCGCTGTTGTCGATGACGAAGTCGGCGAGCTTCACCTTTTCCTCTTCCGGCATCTGCGCCGCCATGCGCCGCTGAACCTCGTCGCGCGCGGCTTGCGGGCTGATGCCGGTGCGTTTGGCGAAGCGCGCAATCTTCTGCTCCAGGGTGCAGGTGACCACGATGAGGCGGTCGAAACGCGCCAGGCCTCCCGCCTCGATGAGCAGCGCCGCTTCGCAGATGGCCACCGCCGCGGGATCGGATTCGCCGGTCTTGCGCATCCAGTCATTTTCAAAGGCCAGCACCGCCGGATGCACGATTGCGTTCAACTCGGCAATGCGAGCCGGGAAGGCCGCGGCGGCAAGGCGCGGACGCAGAATGGTTCCATCGGCGGCCAGAATGCCGGGGCCGAAGGCGGCGACAATGCGGGGATAAAGCGGCGAGCCTGGGGTCATCAACTGGTGGGCCACCAAGTCGGCTCGCAGGGTGTGGGCGCCGAGGGAGGCGAAGATTCCGAGCACGGTTGTTTTGCCGCTGGCGATTCCGCCGGTAAGTCCTACCTTGAGCATGCGAACAGTTTCAGGCTTAGGAGGACGGAGCGCAAGATAAAGCAACTTCACTAATCCCTTCCCGCGAGGGCAGGGTGGTGCACAACGTTTTGCTTCGATTCAGGTTGAAGTCTCGAAGACACGAGAGCCGCTCCAGGGTCGTAGCCGGCTGCTGGCGTCGTTTGACACCGCACGGGATGGGTCGTTATCCTTGTAATCTGTCCTGAGGAGTGTTTCCCGCCAGGAGTAGGGGTGTGGTTTCGGCTCAAGTTGGAGCTGTAGAATCCCTTGCGTCTCATTCGCTTACAGGCGAAGTGGTGCGGTTGTGACCGGCCAGGCTGGGCTTCGGGAGCATGTGTGGCATCATGAAGATTCGCATTCAAGACCTGGAATTCCGCAACCTGGAGTTTGAGCTTCAATTCCAGCCCGGAGAAATTGATTTTGGCTCTGAGGTGCGGCAGGTTGGCGTGCTGGGAACCGAGGGGCACGCCGAACTGATTCGTGAACACCACGGCGGACATGCATCGATTGACGATATCCGCCTGGTAGGCAAGCTGGATGGGCGGATCGAAGTGTGTTGCGCCCGCTGCCTGGAGCCGGTTGAGATTGCGGTGTCGCGTTCCTTCGACCTGCTATACCGCCCGATGACGGCGGAAAAAGCCGGCGAAGAGGTCGCCATCCACGAGGCCGAGACCGAGATTGGCTATTACTCGGGCGAGGGCATGGATCTGGAAGATTCACTGCGCGAGCAGATTCTGCTGGCAGTGCCCATCAAGACGCTTTGCCGTTACGATTGCAAGGGCCTGTGCGCAACCTGCGGAGTGAATCGCAACCTGCAGCTTTGCGATTGCGCCCAGGCCAAGCCGGATCCCCGCTGGGCGGCGCTGGCCGACTTGAAGAGCAAATTGCAGTAGCGCCTACGGGCGAATTTGAGTTTGCGGCCCCCATTGGCGGCCGCAGTGGAATGGAAAGGTAGTCGATCATGGCAAATCCTAAACGGCGACACTCTAAGCAGCGTACGGCACTCCGTCGCTCTCACGACCACCTCACCGCACGCTCGATCAGCGAGTGCCCGAACTGTCACGAGGCCAAGCTGCCACACCGCGCCTGCGCCAAATGCGGCTATTACAAAGGCCGTGAAATTGTTGAGGTCGAAAAGGCCAAGTAGGCCTCACTTGGCGAAGATGTCAATTACCATCGCGGTCGATGCCATGGGTGCGGACCGTGCCCCCAAGCCGGAAATAGAGGGCGCGATTCTTGCCACACGGCAGTGTGACGTTCGAGTGCTCCTGGTGGGGCAGCAGGACGTGGTGTGCGCCGAACTGGCCCATCATCCTGAAGCCAGCGCCTTGCCCATCGAAGTTGTCCATGCGTCCGAATTCATCACCATGGATGAAAAAGCGGCGCAGGCAGTGAAGCAGAAGCGCGACTCTTCGATGCGCGTCGGCTTGCGCCTGGTGAAAGACGGCTTGGCGAATGGCTTTGTGACGGCCGGCAACACGGGCGCCGCGATGGTTACGGCCAAGCTGGTGCTCGGGGTCATCCCGGGAGTGGATCGCCCGGCGCTTGCCACGGTGTTTCCCACGGCTGCCAACACGGCCACCATCCTGCTGGACGTGGGCGCCAACGTGGATTGCAAGCCCCAGAACCTGCAGCAGTTTGCCATCATGGGCGACGTGTACTTCCGGTCGATTTTCAGCGGACGGTTTCCGACGGCCAGCAATCCGCGCGTCGGCCTGCTCTCGGTGGGCGAGGAAGAGACCAAGGGCAACGACCTGACCCGCGACGCCTTCCAACTGATCAAGTTGCTGGCGCTGAACTTTCTGGGCAATGTGGAAGGGCGCGACCTGTACAACGGACGCGCCGACGTGATTGTCTGCGACGGATTTGTAGGCAACGTAGCGTTGAAGGTCAGCGAGGGTCTGGTGGAGGCGGTGCGCGCCATTCTGAAGGAGTCGCTGCAATCGACGATCACGCGGCAGATGGGTTTTCTGCTGTCACGCCAGGCATTCAAGGAATTCAAGAAACGTCTTGACTACTCCGAATACGGGGGCGCGCCGCTGCTCGGCCTGAAAGGCGTCGCCATCGTCAGTCATGGGTCTTCCAATGGCACGGCGATTATGAATGCGATTCGCGTTGCCTCGGAATTTGTCCGTACCGGCCTCAATCAGAAGATTGAGGAGCAGATTCGGGCGGCCAACGTTGTTGTCTCGGAAAAGGTTTAGTATTTGGAAGTGGGCCGCCGGGTGGGCTGGCCGCGCTCCAATTCAAGCGGCACAGGACTGGCGCACTATAGCAATCTTGGGGTAGACCGCAGGGAGACCGCATCGGCTTCGCGTTCAGTACGGGCATTTGCCGGACTGCCGGGCTCCCTGCCAGTAGGATTCTTGAAGGAGCATTGATGGGACACCGCATTCCCGGACTCGTCTTTCTCTTTCCCGGCCAGGGCTCGCAGGGAGCCGGAATGGGCAAGGAACTCGCCTTCAATCACCAGGCCGCCCGGCGCACCTTTGAAGAGGCTGACAACGTCCTGGGATATGGGTTGAGCAAGCTCTGCTTTGAGGGCCCGGACGACCAGCTCCGCTTGACCGAAATCACCCAGCCTGCGATTCTCACGGTCTCCGTTGCTGCCGCCCGCGTTTTGGCCGAAGCCGGCATTGAGCCCAGCTTTGCGGCGGGGCATTCGCTGGGCGAATACTCCGCCCACGTTGCCGCCGGAACTCTCCCGTTTGCCGACGCATTGCGCACGGTTCGCAGCCGCGGCAAGTACATGCAGGAGGCAGTGCCGGTCGGGGTTGGAGCCATGGCCGCGATTCTGAACCTCGGCATCGATGCCATCCGCGAGTGCTGCGCGATGGCCATCGCGGAATATCCCGGGCAGGTCTGCGAGCCGGCCAACATCAATTCGCCCGGCCAGGTTGTCATCAGCGGCTCCAGGGCAACCGTGGAGCGCGCCGCCGAACTCTGCAAGCACAAGGGCGCCAAGCGCGCCGTGATGCTTCCGGTGA
>CAZQDD010000009.1:0-114546 GCA_964591805.1 uncultured Acidobacteriaceae bacterium
GCGTGGACGATGCCGCTCAGGCTGAGAGTGCTCGACATCAGCAGCACGCCAACCAGCGAGAGGCCGAGCGAAACTTCGTAGCTGACCATCTGTGCCGAGGCGCGCAGCGAACCCAGCAGCGAGTACTTACTGTTGGAGGACCAGCCCGCCAAGGCAATGCCGTATACGCCCAGCGAGGTGATGCCGAGAACGATGAGAATGCCGACGTTGATGTCGCCAACCTGCCCGGAGGCATTCACCACACCTGTAATCTGCACCGGGGTACTGATGCCGAACAGGTGAACGATGGGACCAATGGGGACCAGGGCAATCGAAGTGAGAGCCATGATAAGGGCCAGACCGGGCGCGAGAAGGTAGATATTCTTTTCCACGTAGGGCGGCGTCAGGTCTTCCTTCAGCAGAAACTTTATGCCGTCGGCAAGCGGCTGCAGCAATCCAAACGGACCAACCCGCGAAGGTCCCCAGCGATTCTGCATGCGTCCCACCAGCTTACGTTCCAGCCACACGGTGTAGGCGACGACGGTGAGCAGCACGCCGAGAGTAACCGCGATCTTAATTAACGCGACAATCAGAAAAGTCAAAGCGCTCATCGAAGCATCAATCCCCAGGGGTGCACGCGCACATCGTTCTTACGTCCTACGGCAGAAACGCACAGGTTCCAGCCCCGTGGGCCGGATGGAAATAATCAGTCGGCCCCGATTGGCTCGCCCGTCCTGCGATGGTTTTCGACGACCGAGTTCAGGGTTGCCGAGTAGCGGCCCAGCGTGCCGGAAGTAAACAGAGAATTTCCGGCAGGCGCGATCAGCTCAGGATGACTTGGAATGCCAGAGGGCTCGATCTGCACCAGTTGGGTACGCTGCGGATTTCCAGCAGCAAGATCGAGCCGGGAGATGGCATAGCCCGGAACGAGCTCGGAAATTTCATCGAGCGTGATTGTGGGATCCAGTGGCGAAGTGCGCGACGCCAGGCCGCGGGCTTCGGTGAAGACCGCGTTGCGGTCGGCTTCGCCGGATTGCGGGCCCCGGCTCTGCCCCGCGTCGGCAAACGTGTAGCCGCGGAACGGCACCAGCTGCGCAATTGCCGCACCCATTTTCTCGGCGATGCGGATGATGATCTCAAAGTCAGCCTTCACGCCATGAACGTCGGAAGCCTTTTTGAGCCGCTGCAGATCTCCGCAGGTGTTGGTTACCGTGCCGGTTTTCTCATAGGCAAAGGCGGCGGGCAGGAACACGTCTGCGTGCCGCGCCGTTTCGGTGAGGAACATATCCTGCACAACGAGGAAGGGACGCGAAAACGCCTCGCCGTTCGCGTAGCGGGCGGCGGGATTTGAACCCACGACCCACAGTGCCTGCAGTGCTCCGGCAGCGGCGCCGTCGAGCATCTCCGGCAGCGCCAGGCCCGGATCGGGAGAGACGCCAGCAGCCCAGGCGATCTGGGCGCGTGAGCTACCGGATACGGAGTGATAGCCAGGGAGCAGATCGGGGTAGAGTCCCATGTCGGCCGCGCCCCGCGAGTTTGCGTAGTCGGCAAGGCAGATGAACTTTGCCCCTTTCGGCGCGCCGTAGGAGACCAGCGCGTCGATCGCTTTTCCACGCAGCTCGGGACCAAACACGATGATGAGATTGTTTTCGGCGGCCAGCGCGTCGCGCAGTTTTCCGAGCTCTTCCGGCGAGACGCCCAACTGCAATTCCGCAGCCTCATTGCCATGGAGAAAGCCGGCGAAGCTGCCCTCCGTGCCGGCGGCGATGGAGGCGAAAATCGTAGCCTGGCGGGCAAGCTTGATGGCGTAGGCGTTGACCACATAGAGGCGGGCGTTGTGCAGGCGCACGGCGTTGCGAATCTGCCAGGCGAGCAGCGGATGTTCTTCGGTGGGATCGCTACCGATCAGCAGAATGGCCGGGGCGGTAGCAACTTCGCTCATCGAGGCTGTCTGCGCGTGGTTGGCGGCAATGGCGCGCGCGAAGGAAGGGAAGTCGGCGGTACGATGGTGGTCAATGTTATTGGTGCCAAGCACGGTGCGGGCGAATTTCTGCAGCAGGTAATTCTCTTCGTTGGTGGTGCGGTTGGAGCCGATTACGCCGATCGCTTGCGGACCGCTGGCGAGAAGGATCTGCTGGAACCTGGTGGCGACCAGTTCGATGGCTTCCGTCCAGGTGGATGCAACGAATTTTCCGTCGCGCTTGATGAGAGGCGTGGTGACGCGCTCGGGGTTGGCGGCAAAGTCGTACGCGTAGCGTCCCTTGATGCAGAGGAACTCGTTGTTGATGCCACTGCGGTCGCGGTTGTCGCAGCGCACGATCTCCGAGCCGGTTTCCGACCGTCGCACGCCCACCGTGGTCAGGCATCCGTCGCCACAGTGGTTGCAGACGGTGCCGGCGTGGGTCATCTCCCAGGGGCGCGTCTTGTAACGGTAGGAGCCGCTGGTGAGTGCGCCGACGGGACAGATATCGATGCACATGCCGCACTCTTCGCAGTCCAGCGAATCACCTTGGTTGGGCGCAATCACCGAGCCTTGGCCGCGATTCTGGATGCCGAGCGCCCAGACGTCCATGCCTTCTCCGCAGACGCGCACGCAACGGTAACAAAGGATGCAGCGCGGGCGGTCATAGAAAACAACCGGCGACCACTGCTGTTCGTCGCGGTGGCTCTTGATGTCAATGAACTTCGACTCTCCGGCGCCGTACTTGAACGTCATGTCCTGCAGTTCGCACTCGCCGCCGGCGTCGCAGACGGGACAGTCGAGGGGGTGATTTGCAAGCAGCATTTCGAGCGTGGATTTGCGCGCCTGCACAACTTTCTCGGATTCCGTCTGCACCACCATGCCTTCCGCCACGGGCGTGGTACAAGCCGTCTGCATCTTGGGCATCTTTTCGATTTCGACCAGGCACATGCGGCATGCGCCCTGCAGCGAGAGTCCGGGGTAGTAGCAGAAGGCGGGGATCTCGATGCCATTCTGCTTGCACGCCTCAATGAGCAGCGTGCCTTTGGCAGCCGTGATCGTCGTTCCGTTTACCGTCAGAGTTACGTTTTGGGTTGCGTCGGCCATGAATTCTCTTCGCGTGAGCCCCTAGTGGCTCAGAACGGGCAATGCGTTGTGGACGGCGTGCTGCTCGAAGGGGCAGGAACGGCCGTCCAGATGTGCTTCGAATTCTTCGCGGAACTTCTTCACGAAGCCAATGATGGGCATGGCCGCTGCGTCGCCCAGCGGGCAGAAGGTTCGGCCCAGCATGTTCTCGGCGAGGTAGCGGATGTTGTCGATGTCTTTTGCCAGTCCGGCGCCGGAATGGAAACGGGTGAGACTCTTCGTAAGCCAGTCCGTGCCTTCGCGGCAGGGAATGCACCAGCCGCAACTCTCATGCCGGTAAAACTGAATCGTGCGCAGGGCAAACTTGACGATACAGGTCTGGTCGTCGATGACTACGATGCCGCCGGAACCGAGGAATGTTCCGGCCTTCATCATGGAATCGAAGTCGAGATTCACGTCAATTTCATCCGGCTTGAGGCAGGGCACGGAAGATCCGCCGGGAACGACCGCCTTCAGTCCATGTCCGTTGGCGATGCCGCCGCCGACCTCGTAGATGGCCTTGCGCAGACTGTAGCCGAGAGGAAGTTCGTACACACCGGGGCGTTCCACGTGTCCGCTCAGCGAGAACAGGCGCGTGCCGCCGTTGCGTTCCACCCCAATCTCGGCATACTGCTTGCCTCCCATGAGAATGATGTGAGGGACGCTGGCGAGAGTCTCGGCGTTGTTGATCACCGTTGGCCCGCCCCAGAGCCCGACGACAGCCGGGAACGGCGGGCGGATTCGAGGCACACCGCGCTTGCCTTCGAGCGACTCCATCAAGGCGGATTCCTCGCCAACCTCGTAGGCGCCGGCGCCGCCATGCCAGTAGACGTCGAGGTCGTATCCGGAGCCGAAGATGTTCTTGCCGCAGAAGCCGCGCGCATAGGCGTCGGCGATGGCTTTCTGCATGATTTCCAGCAGGTAGCGGTACTCTCCGCGAATGTAGATGTAGGCGTCGTGCGAACCGACCGCAATGGCGGCGATCATGGCACCTTCGATGACCGCGTGCGGATCGTGCTCGAAGATGAGGCGGTCCTTGCAGGTTCCCGGCTCGCTCTCGTCGCCGTTGCAGAGCACGTACTTGGGCTTGGCGCTTTGCTTGGGGACGAAGGACCACTTCATGCCCGTCGGAAAGCCGGCGCCGCCGCGGCCACGCATGTTGCTGGCCTTCATTTCGTTGATGATGCCGTCGGCGCCCAGCTCGAGCGCTTTCCGCACCGCCTTGTAGCCGTCAAGTTCGAGATAGCGGTCGAGGTTGGCCGCGCTTTGGCCGAATCGCCGGCTGACGACTTTGACCTCATCGGGATGGGAGACCAGGGTTGCCATGGCTACTGCGCCGCCTTCTGTCTGTACTCGTCCAGGATCTGGTCGATCTTTTCCGGGGTCAGGTTCTCATGGAATTTGTAGTTCACCTGCATGGCCGGCGCCCAGGAGCAGGCGCCAATGCATTCGACCTCCTCCACCGAGAAGACACCATCCGGAGTGACTCCCTTGTTGACCGCGATGCCGAGTTTTGCGCGTGTGTGTTCCAGTATCTGTTCTCCTCCACGCAACAGGCAGCAGATGTTGGTGCATACCTGCAGGTTGAATTTGCCGCCGGGCCTGGTACGCAGCATGGAGTAGTAACTGATGACGTTGCGGATCTCCAGTGCGGTGATATCCAGCCGCTGCGCGATTTCCTCGATGGATGCATCGGTGACATAGCCAAATTCGTCCTGCACATAAAGCAGGAAAGGAACCAGGAGTGAGCGCTTCAACGGGTAGTGCGTGATCATGTCGGCGTAGCGCGCTTCGAGTTGTTCGCTGAATTTCATGTGCCTCTCGGACCCGATGTTTTGCAACCTTCACGGAAACGGCCCGCCAACGACGGGGAGCCCCGCCGGAGCTTTCGCCCATCAGGGTTCAAAAATCTCGTGAATCATCCACTCGGCCAAACCGGCCGGATCGGCGCATTCGCTCGGCAAGCCTTCGGGCACAAATCCTTCCGGGGTATTATGCAAGGTACCCTCGAAAGCTCGCTCGGTGGTGTTATTCCACACCCGGATGAAAATTGCGCCGGGCAGGGAGGTGGAGCTGGCCGCGGCCGTTTTGTAGCCGTTCGTCACCTCGACGTCTTCACTTTTGTGCAGGACCGTGATGTAAAATCTGAAATCCTTCGGAGACTCCTTGTTGAACTCCTCGGCTAATTGCTGTAGCAGGTCGATGAGGTCCAGGGCGAAATCGCTCTGTCCCTCGATGCGATGAGCTACGGTTTTTGCGAACTGCGTTCCCCAGTGCTCCAATTCGTCTCCGTTCCAAGGTTCAGCTTCTTAGCGGTCCACGTCGCCGAGGATAATGTCGATGCTGCCAATGGCGGCGACCACGTCGGCCAGCAGGTTGTGTTCGCACATCACCCCAAGGGCGTTCAGATTGGCGAATGACGGGCTGCGCATATGAACCCGGTAGGGCTTGGCCGTGCCATCGCTGACAACGTAGTAGCCCATCTCGCCGCGCGGCGATTCCACGCCCTGGTAGACTTCGCCTTCCGGCACCGTGAATCCCTCGGTGACGATCTTAAAGTGATGGATGAGCGACTCCATCTGCGTCTTCATTTTTTCGCGATCTGGGAGTACGATCTTGGGCGCATCCGCCTTGATGGGACCGTCGGGCAGATTCGCGATGGCCTGCTTAACCATGCCGATGGACTCGCGCAATTCGCCCATGCGGACCTGGTACCGGGCGTATACGTCACCAGCCGTCTCGACCGGAACCTTGAACTCCAGCTTGTCGTACCCTCCGTAAGGCATGTCGCGCCGGAGATCCCAATCGACGCCGCTGCCCCGCGCCGTCGGGCCGCTGAGCATCAGTTCGAGAGCATCCTCCTTGGTGATCAGTGCGACGCCCTTGGTACGTCCAAGCCAGATGGGATTGTTGGTGAGCAAATCCGAGTACTGTTCGATGCGATCCGGAAAATACGATGCGAAGTTCTTGATGTAGTCAAGGAATCCGAGCGGCAGGTCCATGGCAATGCCGCCCACCCGAAAGTAGGAAGTCATCATGCGCTGGCCGGAGACCATCTCGAACATTTTGAGAATCTCTTCGCGTTCACGGAAGCAGTAGAGAAAGACGGTCATCGCGCCAATGTCCATGGCGTGCGTGCCCAGCCAGACCAGGTGCGAGTTGATCCGCGTCAACTCATTGAGCATCAGGCGGATCCACATGGCGCGCGGCGGTATCTCCAGTCCCAGCAGCTTCTCGACGGCCAACACGTAGGTCAGGTTGTTGGTCATGGGACAGAGATAATCGATGCGGTCGGTCATGGGAATGACCTGCTGATAAAACTTGGCCTCGCAGGTCTTCTCGATTCCGGTGTGCAGGAAGCCGATGTCGGGCCGGATGCGCACGATAGTTTCGCCGTCGATCTCCAGCAGGAGGCGAAGCACGCCATGAGTCGAGGGGTGCTGCGGTCCCATATTCAGGACCATGGTGCGGTCGCCGCCAATGGT
Source organism: uncultured Acidobacteriaceae bacterium (assembly GCA_964591805.1). GTDB lineage: Bacteria > Acidobacteriota > Terriglobia > Terriglobales > Acidobacteriaceae > TOLSYN. Next base: position 6,550 of record CAZQDD010000009.1, read on the forward strand.
TTCAACGACCGGTTCGGAACGGAATTGATCGATGCCTGGCATCAGCGGTATCCCTCGACGGGGTAGTCCTTACGTAGAGGATGACCTTCCCAGTCGTCCGGCATCAGAATTCGGCGAAGATCGGGATGTCCCTGGAAGCGAATGCCGAACATGTCGAATACCTCCCGCTCAAACGGCGATGCCCCGGCCCACAATCCAGTGACCGACTCGATGTAGGGATCGGCTCCATTGACCTTGACCTTGATCCGGATGCGCTCGTGGCGCTGATGGGAAAGCAGCGAGTACACCACCTCAAAGCGCGGTTCCGACGGGAACCAATCAAGCGCCGTAAGGTCTGCCAGCACCGCGAAAGCAGTGCGGCTGTCTGTGCGCAGAAGCTTCAGGGCGTCGAGCAGGAGAATTGGATCAATCCAGAGAGTAAGCTCGCCACGATCAAACTTTGCCGACTGCAGTGCCAGAGGTAGCGTGGAAAGCAGGCAGGTTACCGCGGGGCGATCCTTCAGCAGTTCCAGATCAGTAACGGAAGGTTGCAGGGCCATGTTCCTCAGAGCGCCTCGTCGCGGGAAGGCTTATTCCAGTCAAGAACGCCCTTCTTCCATACGTAGAAGAAGCCAATCAGGACGATCAGAACGTAAGTCATCATCTCCCAGAATCCGAACATCTTAAGTTTTTTCAATAGGATAGCCCATGGATAAAGAAATACCGCTTCCACGTCAAAGAGGATGAAGAGCATGGCAACAAGGTAGAACTTCACGCTGAATCGCTGGCGAACGTCACCAACGGGCTCCATGCCGCACTCGTAGGGTGACATCTTGCTCTGGTTGGCTTTGTGCTGACCGACAAAATAGGACAAAGTTACGATGGCGGCTGCCAGAAGGCAGGCCAGCGTGAAGTGAATCAGCAGAGGCAGATACCTTGCAAAATAGTTGTCAGTCATACTGGTATGGTATTGGAATCCCCACCCACACGGTGAACTGGCAAGTATAGTTTTTAAAATTTCACAGTGTCAAGCGAAGAGAGCGGATGCCGCCAGGCGCGGCCATGCATGGACCCTGACGTTGACGGCAAAGGAACTCCAAACCAAAGTAATGTTGTGAAGTTGCCACCTGGTATCGGACAATCGGTAAAGGCGACAGTCCACAACCACGACGCCGGACATGTTCTTTTGTCATGTCGGGCAGATTTGTGTCAGGCGGAAATCCGGCAAGCATGATCTTCGGCTTCAATACCGACATCAAGGCCAACGGCACGGTATACCACGTGCAAACCGAGATACGAGAGCAGGAACGTCTGCTGGAGTCGCAGGTATTCGTCCGTGGCCGCTGCATCGGTAAACGCTCCGCCGTGCTGCCTGCCGAAGCCGCCGATGAAGGCATCCAGGAGTTGGCCAGGTCGCAGCACCGCTCGGTCGTGGAGGCGCTGCGCGCAGGTTTTGTGGACGTGGTGCTGAGCCAGGAGACAACCGAGGAACTGGCGGTGCAGTTTCTTGGCTCGCAGCGGATCTCCGGTGATGAAGTGGTTCTACGCTTTCGGGTTCTCTCCGGCGGGTACGTTGCCGCCGCGGCGCAGGTGGGCGCATGTTGGAGGATGGAGGAATCTTCAGGGGTGCTGGAGGCCACTTTTACCGATGACGCCGGAGTGGCCGAGATGCGCCTGGAACTGGCCGACGGCGCGGCAGAACTGGAAGTCAGAGCGCGCCTCGAGGGCCGGGAAACAATGCGGCGCTTCCTCGTAAAATCCGCAAGAACGTGATGCCATGGGCGCGTACAATCGGGGCATGAAGGTTGGGAGCAAACTGGCATGGGCCTTGACTGGCGCACTGATGTCAGCGTCTCTGTTGGCGGCCCAACAGCAGGAAACTCCGGGACAGGTCAACGGCCCGCTGACGGAAAATCCGCGATACAACAAGAGCCAGGGCGCAGCGAAGACACCGGCCAACGCCGCTCCTCCGCGCAGTGACGACGAGAGCAGCAGCGATCAGACACGCATCGATCTTTCGCCTCCCAAAAGCGACCTGTTGGCGCATCCAGACGGCGGCCACGCCGCCGACGACGCCATGGGAGTGCACGAGTGGAATCCGCTGCGCGCCATGAAGGACGTGGAAGTCGGCGATTACTACTACAAGACTGGGAACTACAAGGGAGCGCTCAGCCGTTACCGGGAAGCCTTGCAGTTCAAGCCGCGTGACGCGGTGGCTACCTTCAAGCTGGCGCAGACTCTGGAAAGAGCCAAGGAGTTTGAGGACGCTCGGGAGCAGTACGAGGAGTACCTGACGATTCTCAAAGACGGGCCGAGTGCCGGGGAGGCAAGAAAAGCTCTGGATCGCCTGAAGAAGCGGTGACAGAATCGAACCACCAATCGGGCGCATCCGCGAGGAAGCGCCTTTTGCATTGTCCGGCCGCCGTGGTGACGGATTTTCGAGGGAGCAAGCGTCCGCCGAAGGCTGCGACGGAAGCATTGCGCCTGGCATCCTATGGGTTGCAGCTAACGCGCGCTGGAACCACTGGCCGTAGGCGCCAGCGTGGCTCCCAGCAAAGGGTTCGGGAAAAGGATAAGCTTTCTCACAGATCGCCACGGCCGTTCCACCATCTCCCGGTTTCATAGCGGAGAGCTTGCGATGCGGCCCGGAGTGATGCGACATCGGGTGAAAATGAAATGAATGCATGGTTGGATCGTTTGCAGAAGGAAATTGAGGCAGCGACCAGGGATCTGCTCGATTCGGACTGGGGGCGCGCCCCGGAGGGACGATGGAGCTGCGCCCAGATTCTGGAGCATCTAGGCCGCAGCTACGGCACCACGGCCAAGATGCTGGAGTTGAGGATGGGCGTGGGCGGTCCGCCGCAGCTGCGCGCCACAAGACTTTCAGAGTTTCTGACCAAGGTATTGATTTTGAACCTGGAAATCTTTCCTTCCGGCGCCTTGTCTCCAATGCAGGTAAGGCCGCAAGGTGATCCCGGCCCGGTTGCGTTGCAGCGGGCCCTGCGCAACCTGGAGCGCATGGACCTGGCGATTACCTCTGCGGAAACGCGGTGGGGAAGTAAACAGCCCGTCGCGATGCATCCTGTGCTGGGCCCGCTGAGCACAGGCCAGTGGAGGAAATTCCACTTTATGCATGGACACCATCACGTGCTGCAGATGCGAAAAAGTCTTGCCGGCAGGACCGCCGCGTAAGACCGCATCAATAATCGTCTGCGTGCGGGACTCCGGCGTGGCGGGCCGCCTCGTGGGCGTCATCCAACTGCGCTTTCAGGCTGACGATCAAATCGCGCTGGGCCGCAAGCTGCTCGTCGAGGAAACGCATCTGCTGTTCATACTCCGGAATACTGGGTGCCACGCCGGCGCTCTGGCGGAACAGGTTGGTGCTCTCGATCTGGTCCTGCTGCAGCTTTGTCACATTCTGCTGCGTGATCTCGATTTGCTTCCGAATCGAGGCGATCCTGTCCAGATACCGCTGGTTGACCTCATCCGTGCGCTGTTGGGCTTCGAGTTCTTTCTCCGCATGTTTGTAAGCCAGATCGCCGCTCGTCTGGTCGCCGTTCTTACCGTCCTTGGCTTGCCCGTTTCCGGCTGCGGCAACCGTCCCCGGGTTCGCGCCGTCGCTGGAGTTCGCGGCTTGCGCCCCGTCTTCGCCATCCTTACCTGCCTTCTGCGCCGATGCATCTTTTGCAGAAGCATGAGCCGGCTTCGGGCTGGCTATATCCTCATTGGTGAAGACCTTGAGGTGGCCATCTCCGTTTTGCCGCAGCTCGGCGCGGGTTTGGCGGGCAACGTCTGCGACCGATTGCGCATGGGCGGAAATTGAGAACGCGAGGATCGGCAAAACAAGAAGACGCAGGCGGCGAAGACTCATAAATACCCTCCTCGGGCAATTTGCTTGGTATTGTAGCGCCAGCGGGTTGATTGTGACAGGTGCAACAACGGACGCTGACGAAGACATTGGTTCCGCATCGCCTCAGCCGGGAATCAGGAACAGACGCAAATAGGCATGGATCATCTGCGCGCCGTAGAACCAGGTCACGATGGACACGATACAGAGGAAGACGCCAAAAGGAATCTCCAGACCCTGCATGGCGATCTGCGCCGAACGCCAGGCGCGGGATGCCGCCTGCTTTCCACGCCGCAGGTGGTAGCGGGCAACCCGCTTTCGGAATACCACCAGCAGGATGAGAATTCCGTATCCGCCTCCGAGTACCGAAGCGGTACACAGTACAAACAAGGTGAGCACCGGACCGAGAAATGCGCCAACCATGGCCATCAGCTTCACATCTCCGAATCCCATTCCGTCCACCTTGCGCACCTTCTGATAGATCCAGGCGATCCCGGACAGCGCGCCCGAGCCGGCGACGGCGCCCAGCAGTGAATTCAGCAGGGAGCGCAATCCCAGTTGAATATTCAGCTCAAGGATCGTGGAGCCACCCAGAAAGTGCACCGGGAAAAGACGGTAGGCGGGGCCGGGAACCAATGAGATAGAGCTGAAAAGAAGCGCGATGACAAGTCCGGGCAGGGTCAGGGCATCGGGCAGAAGATGAGTCTCGGCGTCGGTGAAGGTCAACCCCAGAAGCAGGAAACTCAGGATGCAGCCCTTGACGGCATCGGCAGAGAGACCGAAATGCAGAAAAGAGAGCAGAAAAAGCAGCCCGCAAGTCAGCTCGACAACGGCATAACGTGGCGTGATAGGAAGGCGGCAATGGCGGCAACGGCCGCCCAGGATCAGCCAGCTCAACACGGGAATGTTGTCGGACGCAGCGATGGGAGCATGGCACTGCGGGCAGGCCGAGCGCGGCGAGACCACGGAAAGGCCCCGCGGGAGCCGGTAGATGCAGACATTCAAGAAACTGCCGAAGATCAGGCCGAAGGAGAAAAATCCGGCTCCCAGCATCCAGTCAGGGTACACGTGAAACTCTCACTTAGCAGGTCTGAACGCGATTATAGGGCGAACCAGCCGATTGGGGGAGTGACGAAAGAGGTAAGCGGGCCCATGTTCCGCTGGCAGACTCTGGCCCCAATCCTTGTCGGAAACCGAGTTCAGCTTCATTCAGCACGGGGCAGGCGTCCAGGCGCTGGCGGGCTGCGGTAAGGCCGCTGCGAAGAGGCCAGTGGTGCGAATCCTCCGATTGTGATACAAAACCCACTTGCGTCGGCAGCAATAGGAATTGTCAGGATGAGTTTTCGAGTGGAGCGCGCGGAGTTCGATCCCATGGACGGATTCCTGTATTACGTGATGTTCAAGCCAAACCTTGAGGTGGGCGTTGCAGACGTGCGCACGCGCGCCGAGGTTCAGGCCGTGATTTCTTTAACCGAGACCGGGGAACTGGCCGACTTGAGCTTCATCGTGCCCAAGTCATTGCGCAACCAACAGGCCCTGGCGTTCATCTGCGGCGAGGGGCAGGGGAGCTACGTGGAACCGCACGTTTTTCTGGCCGTGCCGGGAACCAGCGGAGATACCGTGGTCAACGTCCCAGGACGGCTGGAAGTGGACCTGGCCGGACGCATCGTTGGCATGGTGATCCAATGGCAGCCCACGGCCGAAGCTCGTGCCTAGAACAGGTGCTGGATTTCAAGCACGCGAAGTTACGCCCATCCGGGTTACACTCAGTGCAACGCCATGCATGATGATATTGATCTGGAGCGGCCATACATTCAGTTTGTAGACGTCAGCAAAGCCTTTGGCGAGAAGGTGGTTCTGCGCGGGGTCAGCTTTGACGTGAAAGCCGGAGAAACCGTCTGCATCCTGGGGCGAAGCGGGGTTGGTAAGTCGGTGGTGTTGCAGCACATCATGGGATTTCTGAAGCCGGATAGCGGCCGCATCTGGGTGGCGCGCGAAGACATCACGGAGTACCCGGAACAAGAGCTGGAACGCATCCGCAAGATGGTCACCATGGTCTTCCAGAATGGCGCGTTATTCGACTCGCTGAGCGTGGGCGAAAACGTTGCGTTTCCCCTGCGCGAACGGGGGGATCTGAACGAATCGCAGATCTACCAGATTGTCGATGGACTGCTGGAGATGGTCAACGTGGGCGAGTACCGCGATCAGTTGCCTTCCGGCCTCTCCACGGGAATGAAGCGCTCGGTGGCGATCGCCCGCGCGCTGGCCGCCCAGCCCGAGGCAATTCTCTACGATGAGCCGACGACGATGGTGGATCCGCTGATGGCTCACCTGCTCGGGGACCTGATCAAGAAGCTGAAGTACCAGTTGAAGCTCACCAGCATCGTGGTGACGCACGATATGGCGCTGGCGAAGAAAGTCGCCGACCGTATCGTCTTCCTGCACGAGGCGCAAGTGGTGTTTTTTGACACACCGGCAAAAATGGCGCAGTCGGAGTTGGACATTGTGCGGGAGTTTCTGGCCCTGGATTCGCTGGACCTCGAATACTGGCGGGGTGGTCAGAATCCTCGCCAGCCCATGCCTGCGGAATGAGATCGCCTGTTCCAGGTGTGCCGGACCAGCGCTGCCGGGCCGATTGCAAAGGGACGATTACTTTCCCAAAGCAGCTTCAATGGCGGCAATCACTTCGGCATCGCCGGGTTCCGTCCTGGGCTCAAACCGGTTCACGATCATGCCATTGCGATCGATCAGAAACTTGGTGAAGTTCCACTTAATCTCGCCGCCGTAAGTGGGATTCTTCACGATATCGGTGAGGTACTGATAGAGCGGCGCTTGATCGGCGCCCTTCACCGAGATCTTTGACATCATGGGAAAGCTCACATTGTATTTGCGAGTGCAGAATTCCTTGATCTCCTGATTCGAACCAGGTTCCTGCTCCATGAAATTGTTTGCCGGAAAGCCGATCACCACCAGGCCGCGATCCTTGTAGCGCGAGTAAAGGGCCTGCAGTTGCTCGTATTGCGGCGTGTAACCACAACGGCTCGCCACATTGACGACCAGCAGAACCTTTCCCCGGAACTGTGAGAGCGGCGTGGGTTTGCCGTCGATGTCGGCGACCGTAAGGTTATAAATCGAGTTCATGGGCGCAGCCAAGGCAAATGCGGTCATGAGTAGAACCGTAGACAGTAGTTTCACGAGAGCCTCCGGGAGGCAGTTTCCCTACACAGATGCGGCGCCCGCTGCGGAGGGCGCAGAGTTTTCGCTTTTCCGCGCTCGTCGCGGTGAATTTTCCGGCATGGTCAAAATCCCTTCGCCACCAGCGCCTCGGAGCTGAGCCGGGATTGGCGGTCGCGGGCCGTCCACTTTTCCAGATACTTGGCCACGATGTCGGTTTCCACATTAACGGGATCGCCCGGCTTGAGAGTGCCCAGATTCGTACACTCCACGGTGTGCGGAATGATGGCCACGGAGCAACGCAGGCCGTCGAGTTTTGCAATGGTCAGACTGATGCCCTCGATGGCGATGGAGCCCTTGAAAACAAGATACTTTTCCAGTTCAGCCGTGACCTGGATGTGCAACCAGAATCCATCGGATCCGGCGATGCGCTCGAAGGCTTCCAGCCGCCCCACGCCATCGACGTGGCCTTGCACGATGTGGCCTCCGAGACGGTCCTGCACGCCCAGAGGGAGTTCAAGATTGACATGGGCGCCGGGATGAATGCGCGAGAAAGAAGTGCGTACCCAGGTTTCCGGCGCAAGGTCGGCGGCAAACGAGGTTGGGGTAATGTCAAGCGCGGTGAGGCATACGCCACTGACGGCGCAACTGTCTCCGCTGTGCAGTTCCCTGGTTACGTCTTTTGCCTCGATGACGATGCGGCGATTGTCTCCGTTCTGATCGATGCGTGCAATGCTGCCGACTTCTTCGATAATTCCTGTAAACATGATGACGGTTCCTCTCAGCCCTGTGGCCCGAGTGTTTGATAGGGATCACGGAGATAAGCTTCTACGGCGAAGTCTTCTCCGAAGCGCTCAATTGTAATGTTGGAGGAACCCAGGCTTGCTCCCGGGGACAAGCCGTTTTTTCCCTCCAGCCACGGTACGGCCCCCACCGGGCCAAAGATCCTCGGGGTGTAGAAAAGTACGAGTTTGTCGACAAGACAGGCGCGCAGACACGCCCAGTTCACCATCGCTCCTCCCTCGACCAGCAGGCTGGTGACCTGCTCTTCTCCCAGCATGGCGAAAACTCGATAGAGGTCGGGACGCCCCTCGTGCGGCAGTGGCTCGCTCCCGGCGGTTGTGGTTTCGATCTCCACCTGGCGCACGCGTACGCCGCGAGCCTCCAGGGCGCGGCGTTTGTTTTCCTCGGCAAAGGAACAGAAGACAATGACATCGTCGTCGGCGGTTTCCACCACGCGCGAGGTCAGCGGCAGGCGTAACCGCGAGTCGAGAATGACGCGTAGCAAACGCTTCCGCCTTTCCAGCCCGCTGCGGTCGGTTAGGAGGGGGTCGTCGGCGATCACCGTGCCGACACCGACGAGAATTGCATCGGAGTCGTGACGCATTTCATGGACGCGGCGGCGCGCAGCTTCGCCTGTAATGTGCTTCGGATTGGAGGATGGGGAGTCTGCCGCCTGCATCCAGTCCCGGGCCGGGCCTGCAATCTTTCCGTCCAGCGACATGGCCGCCTTGAGGGTTACAAAGGGCAGGCCGGTGCGGATGAACTGGGCAAAGCTCTCGTTCAGGCGTCTGGCCTCGGCTTCCAGGATTCCAGTCTGGACTTCGATTCCGGCGGCGCGCAGTTTGGCAAGCCCTTTCCCAGCGACCAGCGGATTAGGATCTTCCATGCAGCAGACGACACGCGCGATGCCAGCGGCGATGACCGCCTCGGCGCAAGGGCCGGTGCGTCCGCTGTGCGAGCAGGGCTCCAGATTGAGGTAAAGCGTGTTGCCCCGCGCCAGCGGGCCCGCCTGTTCAATGGCCAGCACCTCGGCGTGCTTCAGTTCCGCGTAACGGTGGGTGCCGCTGCCAACCATGCGCCCGCGCTCATCCACAATGAGCGCGCCCACCAGCGGATTGGGCGAGGCCAATCCGCGGCCGCGCGCCGCCAGTTCCAATGCCTGCCTGAGAAACAATTCGTCGGTGGCGATGGCCATGGCTTAGGCAAACAGCGAATCGACAAAGTCGACCGCGTTAAAGGGAATCAGATCCGACTGTTTTTCCCCCACCCCAACGTAACGCACGGGAAGGTCCATCTCGCGCGAAATTGCGATCACTACGCCCCCTTTGGCAGTGCCGTCAAGCTTCGTGAGTACGATTCCGGTCACCCCTGCCGCCTCGGTGAAAACCTTGGCCTGCTGCAGTCCGTTCTGGCCCGTGGTGGCATCCATGATCAGCAGCGTTTCATGCGGAGCCCCGGGAACTACGCGCTGTGCCGTGCGGCACATCTTTTCGAGCTCGGCCATCAGGTTCTGTTTGTTGTGCAGGCGTCCGGCGGTGTCGACGATGACATAGTCAGTCTGGCGCGCCTTGGCAGCTTGCAATGCGTCAAACAGAACGGCTGAGGGATCGCCTCCCGGCTTACTCTTGATCACTTCGGTGCCGGTGCGCTCGCCCCAGATCTCCAACTGCTCGATGGCAGCGGCGCGAAAAGTATCTGCCGCAGCTAACAAAACGGTTTTTCCCTGCCCCCGCAGGGAGTGTGCCAGCTTGCCGATGGTGGTGGTCTTGCCGACGCCATTGACGCCGACCACGAGAATGACCTCCGGGGGAGCGGCGACCACCTTCGGCTTGCTCTGGGCAGCGCGGTTCAGGATGGCAAGCAACTCGTCCTTGAGCACGCGCTTGAGTTCCGAGCCGTTGCCGATCTGCTTGCGATCCACCTTTTCACGCATGGCGGACAGCACTTCCCGCGTGGTAGTGGAGCCGAGATCGGCGGAGATCAGGGTTGCTTCCAGATCGTCAAGAGTGGCGGCGTCAATTTCCTTGCCGAAGCTGACGACCTCCTCAATGCGCTCCGCCAAACTTTCACGGGTGCGCGTAACGGCCTGCTTCATACGCTCGAAGAGCGATGCTTTCTTTTCTTCGGGCTGATCGAGGCTTCCAAATAACGTTTGAATCATTGCGCTTTCAATTATAGCGACCGGAGCACGAAGTCCACGCGCTAAGTGTCTCCGCAAGACCGTGCGTGGCTGCAAGGTTCTCCGCCAGGAGTCATCAGTCGAGCAACAGTACGTTGGTGCCGGTGGCGCGGCCGGATTCGGTCACTTCCTTGCGCGTGAGCCCGAAGCGTGCATCGAAGTGTGCTGCCGGCGAGCCGGTACAGTGGCCCGCGCCCTGGCCGAGGCTCGGGCGCAGTCTCAGCGATCCTCGCCATAAAAAACTATGCCTTCTTGGCGCCGAAACGATTCTCGGTGCCTGCCAGCAGCCGTCCGATGTTCTGATGGTGACGGACGATGACCAGCAGTGCCACCCCGACGCACATGGCGAGCGCGAGAGGAGGAAATGTCTCCCGCTCAAGCCACCACGCCGCGGGCGGGAAGATGGCCGCGGCCAGCATCGAGCCCAGCGAGACATAGCGGGTAAAGACGACGACGGCAAGGAACAACACCACCGCAACCAGCACCGCCTTGGGCGCAAGCGCAAGGAAAACGCCAAGTCCGGTGGCGACTCCCTTGCCTCCTTTGAAGCCGAGCCATACTGGAAACATGTGGCCGAGGACGGCAATCAGCGCGGCAAAGGTTGCCAGGGTGTGGAGTTCGGCCGGGCTGGAGGCCGGAATTCCCGGCAGGTTGAGCACCAGAAACACCGGCAGCCAGCCTTTGAAAATGTCCAGAACAAGGGTAGCGAAGGCCAACCCCTTGCCGCCAGTGCGGGCAACATTGGTGGCGCCAATGTTACCGCTTCCAATGGACCGGACATCGATGCCCTGGAAGACGCGCACCAGGATGTAGCCGAATGGAATTGAGCCAACAATGTAGGAGCCGGCGGCGATGGCAATCAGAATGGGATAGCTCATATCACGTCCATAGCAGGTCTGCTCAGGGGGCGAGCTCAAAGCCTTCGAGCTTATGGTAGCTCGGCCCGCTGGGTGACAACCTGCTTTCGTACAGAATGAATTCGCGCGCCGTCATTGTACCGAACTCTGGGGCCGGACCGGATGCCACAATTCGAGAAAGCTGGCCAAAGCCCTCGGGCGGACGCTCAGCGCGCAACGGACGCGGCCTTCCCGAGCCGTTCCGCGCCAGCGTGAGATGCGGCTGCACTTTGCCTTCCGGCGGAAAGCCGAGAGCCTCTAGCGCCTGATCGATGGCGTGAGCCAGGCCGGGCACGGCTGGGGCATACACCCCGGCCCAGAAGACGCGAGGCGCGTGCGCGTTGGGGAAAAATCCCACGCCGCCAAAGGCGACCTGGAAGGCTGGCGCGCGAACCGTGCGCAGTCCCAGGCGCACTACTTCCACTTGCTGCACCTCGCCGAGAAATTTCAAGGTGACGTGATACGTGTTGCGGCCCACAAAGCGCACCCCAGACACATGGGGCTGCAAGCTCCGCACGTATTCATCCAACCGCTGCTGGATGGCTTCGTCAATATCCAAAGCAACAAACAGGCGCATGGTTTACCGCAGCTTGCGGCGCAGCAGATCGAGGGCCAGTTGGGTGGCAAACCAGCGAACCCGATCGCGGGCGCCGGGGAATCTGCGCTCCACAACCTCGGTGCTCTTGCCATCGGCGAGTGCGACATAGACCAGGCCGACTGGCTTTTCGGCGGTACCGCCGGTGGGCCCTGCAACACCGGTGATTCCGATCCCAAGGGTGGTTTTGCAGCGCTGGCGAATGCCTTCGGCAAGCGCGGCGGCCACCGTACGGCTGACGGCGCCATCGCTTGCCAGCAACAAGGGAGGAACAGCGCAAAATTCGCGTTTCAACGCGTCGGAATACACCAGCGCTCCGCCCATAAAGTATCGTGAGGAGCCGCTGATGCTGGTGATGCGCTCAGCCAGCATCCCTCCAGTGCAGCTTTCGGCGACCGACAGGGTCGCGCCGCGCATCTGGAGAAAGTAGCCGACAATCTGTTCCAGCGATTCACCGCCCGAGGAAAAAATCTCGTCGGCAAATTCGTCCTCCAGTAGAGACGCCAGCTTCTCGATCCGTTCCTCTGCCTCTGCCTGCGTTGCCGCCCGTGCCTTGAGATGAAACTGAACCTCGCCCGCTTTGGCCAGGATGGTGGTTTCGATGTTGGGATATTCCTTGTAAATCTTGGCGGCGCGCAGATCGGCAGTGGATTCGGTGACCATCGCGATCTTCAACTCGCAGGTTGCCAGATGCTCTTCGGGCAACACCAGCTTCAACCGCTCGAAGCAGTGATCGTTGAACAGGCCTTCCATCTCGTGTGGCGGGCCGGGCAGCAGAATCACCAGGCGGCGCTGGCCTTCAAAGCTGGTGTCAAGCCACTGTCCAGGCGCACTGCCGCGGGAGTTCTTTAAAATCTCCGCCCCGAAAATGTAGTCAGCCTGCTTGACGTTGTTTTCCGCCATACGCATGCGCATGGCGGCAGCGCGAGTGTAGAGGGCCGCTACCATCTCGTGATCGCGGCGCAACTCCAGACCCAGGGCCTGGGCAACGCACTCGCGCGTCAGATCATCCTCGGTGGGGCCGAGGCCTCCGGAAAAGATGACAATCTGGGCACGGGAGAGTGCGATCCGGCTGGCCTGAAGCAGATGCTCGGGACGGTCGCCGACAATGGTCTTGAAGATGACTTCCACGCCAAGTTCGTTGAGGCGCTTGGTCAGGAACAGGGAGTTTGTGTCCTGGCGGTAGGGCGTCAAGAGCTCGGAGCCGATTGCTACAATCTCAGCATTCACAGCTACCAGTGTAAACCGAACGATGCCGGCTCTCAGACTTTCCGTTCCATTGCACACGGTTCCGGCGTGGTCTGCCCACGGTGCGCGGCTTTGCCCCGGAAAATAAACATATCGTCGTGAGAAATATCACAAACACGGTTGATCTGCGTCACTGAAAAGACAAGTTGATGGGGATACGGTCAAAGCGGACTAAAACGGTCAAGATTAGCTTGATTTTCCATGCAACTGACCCGTGCCGCCGACTATGCCGTTCGCGTGATGATCCATCTGGCCAGCCAGCCGGAGGGGGCGGTGGTCTCCAAGACACTTCTGGCCAGGGCGGCGGAAGCGCCGGAGAGCTTTCTGTCAAAGATCCTCCAGGCACTGGCTCGCGCCGGACTGATCCAGGCCCGGCGTGGAGTCGCGGGCGGTTTTTCTCTTCTTGAGCGCGGCGCGCAAGCCTCTTTGCTCGACGTGGTCGAATGCATAGACGGGCCGGTTGCTCTCAATGTCTGTGTCACTTCGGGTGCGTCCTGCCATCGCCGGCACGAGTGTGCCGCGCACCAGGTTTGGCTGCGGGCGCAGTCGGCCATGCTGTCGGTTCTGCGCCAGGCGAGAATCGCGGAAATGATTCCCGCACAGGAATCCTGCGATAATCTGCTGAGCATCGCGCAGCCGGACGGCAGCGCCAAACCGCAATCAAGACAAGGATCGCTGCGGAGAAAATCGCCAGGGAAACCAATCACCACAAAACGTCCGCGTTCCGCTCCCAGAGCGACGTAAGGCGGCAAACAAACTACCAGGAATTGAGTGGGGTGATCTCAATGGACTCCGCCGTACTGATACATCGACTACATTTCGCATTCACTGTTACCTTCCACTACCTGTTTCCACAACTCACCATGGGACTGGCTCCGCTGGTCGTCGCGTTGAAAACCATCGGGTTGTGGAAGAACGACGAGCGTTATCACCGGGCAGCGCGCTTCTGGGCAAAGATCTTCGGCATCAGCTTCGTCTTCGGAGTGGTCACTGGCATTCCGATGGAATTCCAGTTCGGAACCAACTGGTCGCACTTTTCCAAATTTGCCGGCGGTGTCATCGGACAGACGCTGGCGATGGAAGGCACCTTCGCGTTTTTCCTTGAGTCGGCCTTTCTCGGCCTTTTCCTTTACGGAGAGAAGCGCCTGAGCAAGATTGCTCATTGGTGGACCGGGGTCGCCGTTTTTCTCGGCTCCTGGTTGTCAGGCTACTTCATTGTTGCCACCGATGCCTGGATGCAGCATCCGGTTGCTTACCGCGCCACCGCGGATGGTTCGGTTACGCTGAGCAGTTTCTGGGGACTGCTGCTGAATCCCTGGGCGCTTTGGCAATATGCGCACAACATGGCCGGCGCAGCGGTTACGGGCGCATTTGTAATGGCGGCCGTTGGCGCTTACTACCTCCTCAGTGAAAAGTATGTGGAGCAGGGCAAAATCTACATCGGCGTGGGCGTGGTCTCCGGAATCCTCTTCTCGCTGCTGGTAATCGGGCCGACCGGCGACGGGCAGGGACACAACCTTGCCAATTATCAGCCCGCTGCCCTGGCTGCGATGGAAGCCCACTTTGACACCAAGACGGCCGATCTGGTGATCCTCGGCCAGCCCAACGTCGAAACCAAAAGCATTGACAATCCGCTGGTTGTGCCCAAGGCGCTTAGCTTCCTCATCAGCCGCGACTGGAATGCGCAAGTGCGAGGACTGAGTTCTTTCCCCGAGTCCGAGTGGCCGACCAACATCGCCCTTCTCTACTACGCCTATCACATCATGGTTGGTCTGGGCACCGTCTTCATGCTCGTGATGTTGATCTCGGGTATTCAACTCTGGCGCAAGAAGCTGCACGAAACGAAGTGGTTGCTCTGGGTCCTTATGCTGAGTTTCCCGCTGCCTTTCATCGCCAATACGGCCGGATGGATGACGGCTGAGATTGGACGCCAGCCGTACCTTGTTTACGGGGTGCTGCGTACGATTGACGGATTCTCGAAGTCGGTGACGGCGTCGAACGTCTGGTTCACACTGCTGGGCTTTTTCGGGATGTACACCTTGCTTGCAATCCTGTTCTTGTTCCTTGTGCAGCGCGAAATCAATCATGGGCCGGAGCACGTTGAGAGCTTTGCGCCCGCTCCAGTGAACGGCGGAAAAGTTAGTGCCGCGGGGAGGAACTAACATGGGATTCCTTTGGTTTGCAATTATCTCCGTCATGCTGACTTCGTACGTGATTCTGGACGGTTTTGACCTTGGCGCCGGCGCCTTGCACCTTTTCCTTGGTCGGACGGACGATGAGCGGAGAAAGATTATCCGGTCCATTGGTCCGGTGTGGGACGGCAACGAGGTCTGGCTGCTAGCCACCGGCGGCGTACTCTACTTCGTCTTTCCGCAGCTCTATGCATCCAGCTTCAGCGGCTTCTATCTTCCGCTGATGATGGTTCTGTGGCTTCTGATGCTGCGCGCCATCGGATTGGAATTCCGCACCCATATCAAGGACGGCATCTGGGCCAGCTTCTTCGACGGCATTTTCTCAATCGGCAGCCTGCTCCTGGCGGTGTTTTACGGGGCGGCGCTGGGAAACGTGGTGCGGGGCCTGCCTCTGGGACCGGATCACTACTTCTTCCTTCCCCTATGGACCAACTTTAGAGTCGGACCGCACCCCGGCGTTTTGGACTGGTATACGGTGTTGTCGGGTGTGGTCGCGCTGGTTGCGCTCTGCGTCCATGGGGCCAACTACATTGTCGTCAAGACCGACGGCGAACTGAATGAGCATGCGCGCAAGACATCGCTCATACTCACTCCGGTTCTTTTTTTACTCACCCTGGTGAGCCTGTTTGCCACGCTCTTCATTCATCCCAACCTGCTCGCCAACTACAACGCCCTCCCGGTCGGCTACCTGATCCCGGTGCTGGTATTTGCCAGCCTGATTGCGGTCTTCGTTTTCCAGAAACGCGGGAAAGAGGTCGCAGCCTTTATTTCCGGAGCGCTGTATCTGGCCTTCATGCTGGTGGGAGCAGTGTATTCGCTGTATCCGGTCATTCTTCCGGCCATTGATCCGCGCTACAACCTGACCATTCAGAATTCGATTACCTCCAGCTATGCGTTGCAGGTGGGCCTGCGCTGGTGGATTTTCGGCATGGTCATCGCGCTCGGTTACTTTGTCTTCCTGTATCGCATGTTCCGCGGCAAGGTGGAGTTGGAAAACAATGGCGGGTATGGCGATTAGCACGTGTTCATTGATTGCGTCGGCACGGATTTGGCTTGGTCCTGGCAAGCCAAGCGGCCGGGCCCGGTTACCGGGTTTGCAACACCGGTCCGTGTTGACGCCGGGATGCGGGCCGGGCTATGATCCAACCACCATGATCGTCTGCTTCCAGATGTGCCGCGCTTGTGCCTGCTGCTGTTGCGGGTTGCTGCCTGCTGGCGAAGCTGAGATCGTGGAATAGACTTTTTTCAAGCGACCTTCACGAACCCATCGCCAGAATCACTGGCGATGGGTTTTTGTTTTGTGCCACATCGGGGCCGCACGCCTTGGAACGAACCAAGAACACTGACCGTAAACTTTAGGAGACATGCACAGGATGAACACTCGAAAGCTTTGGATCGCTTTTAACTTTTTTGCCATCACTGTATTTTCACAGACTGCATTTGCCCAGGGATTGAACTGGGAAGGCCAGACTGGCGCGCTCATCACGCCATTCGCCTACACGGCAGCCTCTCCGGCCAGAAAGTTTGGCAAGCCGGAAGTCGCTTTCCACTACCTGAATTCGGGCAACGTGATCGGCAACGATTACCAGTTCTCCATCACCGAAGGCTTTGGTAATCGTTTTGAGGCGGGTTTCACCCAGGCCTTCAGCTCTTCGGGTCGCAGCCCTCTCAGCGTCCTGTTCTCTAACGGTTTCAGCGAACTTCACGGCAAGTTCACGGTTCTGCCTGAGAACTCCTTCAATTCCAAGTGGGTCCCGGCCATCGCCGTGGGAGCAATTGGCAGGTTTGGGGCGCAGCGCGTGAGCTACTACACGGCACCCCCTTCAGGCGGCTCCGTTTCCCAGACGAATGGCGATTTCTACATCGTCGCCACTAAAACCATCACCCAGGTGAAGGCTCTGCCTTTCGTTCTGAGCCTCGGCGAAAAAGTCACTGACGCCTCTGTGCTCGGCGTTGCCGGGAATGCCGGAAACGGTTCTCCTTCCAATCTCGGGCAACGCTGGCAGGGGCGCCTGTTCGGCGCCGCTGCTTTTGTCATCCATGGACCTGCAAAGTCAGCTCTGATCTTCGGGTCGGAAGCGCTCCAGGAGCCCAGGTACGTCCAAGGCTTGAATCATTACTTGACCGGGCTGGCGGGAACTCCCGTCTCTGCCAACATTCCGACTTCGCTGACCTACTTTGTGCGCGTGGTTCCGAATCTGAAGGGATCGCCGCTGCAGGTTGATCTTGGGGTGGCTCAGTTTGCCGGGAAAATCGCTCCGGGCGTTCTTCCTACTCTCGACGCTCGCGCTCGCGTGGGCATGGGCATTTCCTACCATTTCTAGACAACGGCTGCGGGAAACAGCGAAGGCCGCCTTCGCGGCGGCCTTCGGCTTTCCTGTTCCGGCCAACCCGGCTGCGTCCACCCTAGGGTTTCTGCGTGGGCCGCAAAACAATTTCGCTGATGAAGGATTGCGGCCGCTGGGTGACCAACATTGCGACTGCGTGGGCAACGTCGGCGGGAGCCAGCATCCGGCTTAGATCGCGTCCCTCGTGAGTAGAAAATTCAGTGTTTACCGAGCCGGGACAAACCACGGTCACCCGAACATTGTGGACGCGCAACTCCTCGGCCAGCGAAAAACTGAGCCCGTTCAAGCCCCATTTGCTGGCGGCGTAGATTGCGCCACCCGGCAGGGGGTTCTTGCTGGCAATGGAGGAGATGTTGATGATGTGCCCGTGGCGAGCTTCCACCATGGCCGGCGCGAAGGTGCGAATGGCGTAGAAGACGCCGCGCAGGTTCGTGTTGATCACCCGGTCCCAATCGGCAGTCGTGCAGTCCAGCAATGGCCGCCCCGGCAGGCCCACGCCCGCGCAATTGACCAGAATCCGCGGCGCTGCTGCCTGGCGTTGAATCTCGCGGCCAACGTCTTCGACTTCGGCCAGGTTTTCAAGGTCGCAGACCATGGCCAGGCAGCTCCCCTGCTTCGCACGGATCTGTTCGGCGACCGCCTCCAGGGCGCTGCGGTTTCGTCCTAGAATTACCGTCTTCGCCCCCATCTCGGCAAGCCTTGCCGCGATGCCCGCGCCAATGCCCCGGCTGCCCCCGGTGATCACTGCTGTTTGGCCTGAAATTGAGGTACTTTGATTCATCGATCCTTCCTTTCGCTCGCTCCGGCAGGACGGAATCCATGGATTGTGACTTAGCTGAATTCCAGACCCCTAAAATGCTGGTGGATGCTTCCCATACCCCGCCAGGTGTTGAAGAGCTTATGTTATACGCAATCAGGATGCTTGCCTTAGCTGCCTGTGCATCCCTATAATCGCGTCTCAGCGCAAAGTGCCGCGTTGGCTGGTCAAGTAGCGCTTTCCGTTCTGTCCGGCATCGGCCCGGTGTGCGTCGGATGGGCCGGTGTTGATGAGTGAGTCGCAGATTCCGCATAGTTCTTAAGGAGCAAGAGAATGAAGAAGTCCGTATTTGTGTTGTTGCTTGCTGCCTCCAGCTTGGCGGTGCAGGCGCAGGCGTCCCCTGCGGGGCAGCAGCAACCTGCGCCGGGAACTACCGCTCCGGGCGGGCAGCAAAGAAAGATTATCCAGGATCCCAACGAGTACAACGCCTACGTGGCCGCCGTCAACGCAACGGATGCCGTGCAGAAGGCCCAGATGATGGAGAGCTATCTCCAGACCTATCCCAACAGCGTGATGAAGGAAGACGGTCTGGAAGTTCTCCTGAAAACCTATCAGCAGCTCAACAACGCGGCACAGGTCAAGGCTTCCGCCCAGCGCTTGCTTCAGATCAATCCGAATAACCTGACCGCGCTCGCGCTGCTCAGCTATTTGGATCGCGCCGTGGCCCAGGCCGGTGGGACCGATGCCGCCGCCTCACTGCAGGAAGCCGGGCAACTCGGTGCGCGGGGACTGCAGGCCATTCAAACAGCCAACAAACCCGAAGGCTACAGCGATGATCAGTGGAACGCCATGAAGACTTCGTTCCGCGTCATCTATCTTGGTTCTGTCGGTCACGCCGCATTGCAGGCAAAGGACTATGCCACCGCGCAGCAGAATCTGAAGGAAGAGGTGGCCTTGCAGCCCAACGAACTCAACAGCATCTACCTGCTGGCCTTGGCCTATTTGACACCCAAGCCGCCAGTGGTGGACGGCTTGTTCTGGATCGCCAAGGCTGTCGCGATCGCTCCCGCTCCCAACCCGCAGCTTCTGGCGTATGCCAAGAATCAGTACGATCGCTATCATGGCGGGACCGATGGCTTTGACCAGTTGCTGGCCACGGCCAAGACAGCGCCGACAATTCCTGCCGGATTCACGATTGTTCCTGCACCCTCAGCCGCCGACCAGGCCGCCGACATGATCAAGAAGGGCGCACCGGAAAAGCTTTCGTTCGCCGAGTGGCAGTTCATTCTTACCAGCGGCAACAAGCAGGCCAGCGACCAGGTATGGACCGCGATTAAGGGCAAGCCGGTGCAATTGGTAGCCAACGTCGTGGATGCCACGCGCGACTCGCTGAAGCTTGCCGGGAGTGTGGACGACATCGACGCCAAGAAAGCGGATATCACTTTGAATCTTAAAACCCCGCTCACTCCGGCCCGCATTCCCAAGGCTGGGACGCAGCTCACGATCCAGGGAGTTCCCAGCCAGTACACTGCCGTTGGCGATGCGTTCGACCTGACATTCACCGACGGAGAGGTTCTGAAGGGTTTGCCCGAGGCAACGAAGAAACCTGTGCCTGTACACCACAAGGCTCAGTAGTCCGGACTGAAAAGGAAACGAAAGAAGGACGGCGAAAGTGCCGTCCTTCTTTGATTCGGGGGTAGAAACGTACTGGCTGGCTCTGGCGAAAACTTTTTGTTCCGCCGCTCGCAGGCGGCCTGGCTCAGAAACGTGAGCGCTGGTTAGCGCGCAATCTTTTTCTCCATCACGAGACTCTTCTCGCTCTTCGGTGGACGCCGCGCCCCGGCGCGCACGGCACGCACGTCCAGTTCCAGCTCCGTGATGGTCCTGCTGAGCGTGTTGCGATGCATCCCTAACTGTCTTGCAGCCTTACATTGATTGCCATTGTGCCGCTCGAGAACGGTGAGTATGAATCGTTTTCTGAATTCGCGTACCGCTTCGGAATAAAGAATTCCGCTCTCATACATCTGCGCAACAAGAGCCTCAAGCTGGTCTTTCAACGAGGGCCTCTCTTTCTCGTGGTTTAAGGAAATGAAAATAGTTCAGGACTGCAAATTTTTATTCCGTGTACCCTGCCGGCATGCCCATTACACGCAAACAGCTATCTACAAAACGCTATTGTTGCGGTGGCTGGCCTGACTGGAATTGCCGCGGACCCGGTCCAGCGCCTTCAGTCCATCGCGGAATTTCTGCTTCAACTCACCCGGGCCGGCATACACAGCCGCCCGTCCGGCGACCAAAAAATACTCTGCCAAACTGGACTTTGCCAGCGCGTCGGATGACGGCAGAAAACTTGCCATGGCCATCACCAGCACCATCACCACCAGCGCGCCGCGTAAGAACCCGAAGGCTCCGCCCAGCAGCCGATCAAACCATCGCAAGCCCACACTGTGGGTTGCCCAGCGCGCAATGCGACCGGCGGTCCCGGCCAAAACCACGATGGCCAGGAAGATCAACAAAAATCCCGCGCCAGCCGCAACCAGGTCATTCTTGACGAATGGTTCCAGATATCTTGCCGCGACCGGATACTCCCAAGCTGCCAACAAGTACCCAAACACCGTGCCTGCCAGCGAAAACAACTCAAATGCAAAGCCCTGAGCCGCGGCTGCAACCGCCGAGAGTACGAGAATTCCCGCGATCAACCAGTCCAGGGCGTTCATGGGCTAGTCCCGCGGCAGTTCCCGCAGGGTCAACCGGCGATATGCTTCCAGGTATTTTGCGCTGGTATTCTGCTGCACCTCTTCCGGCAACGCCGGAGCGGGAGGCGTTTTCGCCCAGCGAATCTCCTCCAGGTAATCGCGCACGTATTGCTTGTCATAACTCAACTGTGCCTTGCCCGGAGAATAGCTGTCTGCCGGCCAGAAGCGCGAGGAGTCGGGAGTCAACACCTCGTCGGCCAGCACAATTCCGTTTGCCGTCTGGCCGAACTCAAACTTGGTGTCGGCGATGATGATGCCCTTAGCCAGCGCGTAGTCGGCGGCCTTCTTGTAGATGTCCAGACTCAGTTTGCGGAGCGTTTCGCTGCTGGCGGTCCCGACATGCTTCACCATCTGGTCAAAGGAAATATTTTCGTCGTGGCCGCTGGCGGCCTTGGATGCCGGGGTAAAAATTGGCTCCGGCAGCTTATCGCTTTCTCTGAGTCCCTTGGGGAGCTCGATGCCGCACACCACACCGCTCTTTTGGTATTCCTTCCAGCCGGAACCGGAGAGATAGCCGCGCACAACGCATTCCACCGGATACATATTGGCCTGCACCACAAGCATGGAACGGCCGCGCAGCACCGGCGCATACTTTTTCAGCGCCGCCGGGTACTGTTCCACATCAGCCGTCACCAGGTGGTTGGGCACAACGTCTTTCAGGAAATCAAACCAGAACAGAGAAAGCTGGGTCAACACCCGTCCCTTCTCCGGAATGCCGGAGCCAAGGACAAAGTCAAAAGCAGAAATCCGGTCCGTGGCGACAAACAGGAGCCGTTCGCCGTCTACACGGTACACGTCGCGTACCTTTCCGCTGGCGTGGAGATCCAAGTCAGGGAAGTCGGTCCGAAGAAGCACTGGGTCGGTTGGTTTCGTAGTCACTGTAAGTTCGAATGGTACAAAAAAGGATTCTAAACAGTGGGTTGATTTTGTCAACGCAGATCCCAGGATGTTTCCCGGAGAAGCCCAAAATAATTTTCCGCGACCATTGACGGGAGGGTCACGTATATGCCCATCCGCATAAACACGAGGGTTGCAAAGGGTCGGCAAGAGGATGGCAACCGCGACGGAAAGGTTGTCACCTTCTAATCACATTTCCCTCCGGTTAGGCAACCTGAAAGCCGAGAAGTTCGGACATGTCCGAAACGCAACCCCATCGCGGATTGCACTGTACCTCCGGGTACCCTCGGTACCCTGTCCGAATGGGATTCGGGATTCCTGCGCTCCGCCTCCGTCAAGGAACCCGTGCGCCGATTGAGGCCGCAAACGGTTGTAAAGTCAGGCCGAAACCGCCTGGGGCTGTTCGTTCTCGGCGCCAAAGCGCACGCTGACAATGCGCGACACGCCCGGTTCCTGCATGGTGACCCCGTACATCACCGGCGCCATGGTCATCATTTTCTTGGAGTGCGTAATGATGATGAACTGTGTTTCCATGCTCATCTCGCGCATGAGTTCGCCGAAACGGGCTATGTTCACCTCGTCCAGCGGAGCGTCCACTTCGTCGAGAATGCAGAACGGTGCGGGCGCAAACTGGAAGATGCCAACCAGCAGCGCCACTGCCGTCATGGCTTTTTCACCGCCGGAGAGCAGCAGCACATTCTGCGTCTTCTTGCCCGGAGGAGACGCCACGATGTCGATCCCGCTCTCGGCGGAGTTCTCCTCGTCGGTCAGCTTCATCCACGCTTCACCGCCGCCAAACAGTTTCTTGAAAGCGCGCGCAAAGTTTGCATTGATGATGACGAACGCCTCGTCGAACTTGCCGCGCGAAATCTCCTCGATCTCCTTGATGGTGTTCTGCGTGTTCTCAATCGAATCCAACAGGTCCTTGCGCTGGGTCTCCAGGAATTCGTGGCGCTGTGCCGTTTCCTTGAATTCCTCCAAGGCCATCATGTTCACCGGCCCCATGCCATCCAGGCGCGCGCGCATCTCGCGATAGCTGGTTTCGGTGGCCGCCAGCTCATCGCCCGTCTGGTGTGCCAGCGACTCTTGGGCAAGCAAGTCCTCGCGACTCTGGCTGAGTTCCTGGATGCAGGTCTCGACCAGGTGTCCGGTGTCGCTTGTAGCCCTGGCCGCCTGCGCGCTCAACTCGCCGCGACGGTCGCGAACCTGGTCCAGAACCTCGCGAGCCTGTTTCAGTTCCACTTCAATCCCGGCCAGGCGAACCCGGAGCTGCTCGCTCTCGGCCGCCAGCTCCTGTTCCCGTGCCTGCGCCTGCTCGCACTCGCGCTGCCACTCCACCAGATTGCATGCCAGCAGCTCATTTTCCCGTTCGCGCTGCGCTTTCTCGGCGGTTGCGCCCTCCAATTGAGAGCGCAGCGAATTCACCCGCTGTGTCACCTCCGCGACCATGGACTGGATTCGCGCCAGCGCTGCGGCGGCGGCGTGACGGCGCTCCTCCAGTCCGGCGACGCGGGCCATGACTTCGCTCGCCGCTTCCGCGGCGGCGTCACGGGCCAGGCGTAGCTCTGCGACGTGCTCCTGGGCGGCGCTCATTTGCGCTTCCAGTTGCAGCCGTTTTTCTTCCTGTTGCTCCAACTCCTGGCGGCGCTCGGCGATGAACAGTTCGCGGCTCTGGCGTTCGCCGGCCACGCGCAGCAGTTCGCGCTGGTATCCTGCAATGCGAACCCGCACCCGCTCCATCTCGCTGTCAAGCTGGCGCAGGCTGTGGCCGCTGGTCATCACCTTTTGCTCGGAGTCGCGGCGTTCTGCTTCCAACCGCTCCTGCAGCAAAAGCAGCGCCTGGATTGCGTTGGCAAGCTCTTCTACCAGGTTTTCCCGCGCCGCAAGCTCGCGGCCAACGTCCCCGATCTGGCGCTGCACTTCGCGCAGGTCGCGTTTCATTTGCAGCGGACCTTCCGCCAGCATTTTGCCGCCGGTCACGGTCACGTTGTGGTAGCACTCACCGGAGAGCGACAGGTAGAACGCATCCGGATTTTCCAGGGCGAGCGCGCGCCCGGTCTCGGCATCCGGCACAATGTAGCCATTGCCAAGCTTGGGCAGAATCACCTCCAGGGAACTGCCAAAGTTTTCCGGCACGCGAATGCAATCCTTCAGCGGAATCACCCGGTCTTCCCGCAGGTGCGTCCGCATCGTTTCGTCGAACACAAAGCTGAACTTTGCCTGCGAATCTTCGGGATGCACCAGGAAAGTTGCCCGTCCCTCGACATCGCTGCGCAGCAGGTTCAGTCCGTCGTTGGCCGCCTCCCAGGACTTTACGACGAGGAAGTTCAACTCATCGCGCAGAAATTCGTCCACCACTCCCTCGTACTTGTCTTCCACCTCGATGAAGTCGGCCAGCACGCCGACCGGAGCGTTTGGCCCTGTCAAGTGTCCGGAGCGCAACAGCCTGCGCACCGACTCCGTCGAGAAACCGTGCTCCCGGATCACCGCTTCAAGCGAGGCCCGCTTGCCCTGCAAGGTGGCGGATTCCGACCGCATCTGGTCCAATTTCCGCTTGGCTTCAACTTCGGCTGCGCGTTTCTCTGCGATCTGCGCCCGCGTTTCCGCCAGACTGGCCGCGATCGAACGCGAGAGTTCGGTAGCCGATTCAAATTCAAGTCCGATCTGGCCGCGCTGTCCGCCAAAGGACTCCACCTGCAGGTTTGCCGAACTCAACTCCTGCTGCAGGCGCTCGCTCTCGCGCTGCAAGGCCGCAATGCGCTCTTCGGCCTGGGTGATGCGATTGCGAATCCCCGAGGTCAGGTTGATTGCATCCAGCATCTGGCGGCGTTGCCGCTCCTGTTCCTGCTCCACTTCCATCAGCCGCTGCGCGGCCTGCTGCGATTCCGACTGGCGCTGGTTGCGTTCCTGCTGGGCGCTTGCAACGTCGGCCGCGGCGCTCTCCAGAACCTGCTGGTTCGCCGAGAGTTCATTTTCAAGCCGCTGTAGCTGGCCGCTCGTGCTGCTGGCTTCGGCTTCGGCTGCGGCGGCGCGCGCGGTGAGTTCGGCGCAGCGCTCTTCGTTGTTGCGGTGCCTGGCGCCGGCTCGCTCCATTTCCAGATGAAGCTGGCTCAGCCGTTCGCGCGCCTGCTTCGCCTCCAGGTCGATTGCGTAACCGTGCTGAGTGCGCTCGGCGTGCTCGGAATCCATTGCCTGCACGGCTTGGGTGCGGATGTGCAGATCCTCGGTGAGCTGCGCGAGTTCAGTTTCAAGTTGATGCGCCTGTACTTCGAGCTCGGCAAAACGGCTGGCCAGCACGATTCGTAACTGCCCGCGCATCTCGTCGCGCAGTTTGGCGTAGCGTTCAGCCTTGGCGGCCTGGCGCTTCAGGGAATTCATCTGCCGCGTGACTTCGTCGAAGATGTCGTTGATGCGCGCAAGGTTCTGTTTCGCATCCGCCAGGCGAACTTCAGCGAGCCGCTTGCGGGTTTTGAACTTCGTGATTCCGGCGGCTTCCTCGATGATGTTGCGGCGGTCGGTAGGTTTGGAACTCAGAATCTGACCGATGCGTCCCTGCTCGATGAGAGCATAGGACTCCGGCCCCAGACCGGTACCGATGAAGATGTCCTGGATGTCGCGGAGACGGCAGAGCTTTCCGTTGAGCAGGTATTCGCTGTCGCCGCTGCGGAACAGCCGCCGCGTCACCGCAATCTCACCCTTCTTGAAGGTCGTCTTGAATTTGCGCCGGCGAATCTTAAGCACCACCTGCGGGCCGCGCCCGGCCGCGTCGCTCATTGGCTCCCCGGAAGCCGATGCTTCCCCAGACCCGACGGCAGCCCCATCGCCTGGATACGGCGATGCAGAGCCTTCCTGCACTGCAACCGGAGCAGCGCCAGGAGTGTCGGCGGGAAGTCCGTTGTCGGCGGCGGCAACTTCAATTTCGTCAGTCTGCCCGGGATGCACCTCCTCGGTATATTCCTCGACCTCGCGGGCGCGTTGTGCGCTCAGCGAGGACTCATCCCAGTCCTGGTCGGGCATTTCGTCCTGAATTTCGATGACAGGCGTCTCGATCCTGCCTTCGTACACCTGGGGATCGACCAGGTGCAGCGTGACCTCGGCCATGCCGGTAGGCTTGCGCTCGCGCGTGCCCGCAAAAATTACATCCGTCATGTGCGCGCCGCGCAGGCTCCTGGCGCTCTGCTCGCCAAGCACCCAGCTGATGGCGTCGGAGATGTTCGACTTGCCACATCCATTGGGGCCGACAATGGCTGCGATACCGTCACCGGGGAACTTCAATTCGGTGCGGTCGCAAAACGACTTGAAGCCCAGAATCTGAAGCTTTTTCAGTTTCAGCAACTGTATACTCCTTGCGCCCGGACGCTTGACATCGCGCGCTCTGTTCTCGCGGTCGACGCCGGAAACAAAATCCGTTCTCCAAAAATTCGGCGCTTTACACGCTGAAATCAGGCGAACTCCGGCTGGGAGCTGCCCTTCTATGCCTTCCATCGGAACCCGGATTCGGACTCCGAGCAACCGAACTATCTCGCCATCAACCTTCGGGCGCCGTTCGGGGCGCAGCGCGAGTGGCGGCTGGCAACTCGAAAAACCTCGAGCCCTCCCAATTCCTTTCGGCAGGGAGGCCTGCCTCGCAAGTTGCTGCCACTTTATCGAGCCACCAAAGGGACAGTCAAGGGACAAAGCACTATTTGTTGTAGGTGGCTGTGCAAAACCCCAATAGGATGCACTACCAATGTAGCATTAAGGAGCTTAGCCGCACAGAATGCACAAGATGGAGTGCAAGAATTTTGCTGCTTCTGTGAACCAGTTTCACCCAGAATATCCCGGGAAACGAGTTGCAGGCGAGGGAGTGAGTCTCTTCAGCCCAGGTGTGCACGGCAGCAAGACACTGCAAGCGGTACATACAAAAAGCCCGGTTCGCGGCCGGGCCTCCAGTGGACAGAATGAACCGATGCTATGGCTCGCCGAGAATCGACAGGAAACGAACCACCGATTCAATGCCCTTGTAGAAGTTCGGAATATGAAACTTTTCATTGGGACCGTGAATATTGTCGTCAGGCAGGCCGAGGCCCATGAGGACGGAAGGAATTTTCAGATCTCTGCGGAATTGTCCGACGATGGGGATCGAGCCGCCGGAGCGAATGTACACGGTCTCCTTGTGGAACACTTCATGCAACGCCTGGTTTGCGGCCTTGATGTAGTCGTTGTCCGTGCTGACCACCACGGCCCTGCCCTTGGAGTGAACCTTGACGCTGATCTGAATTCCCCTGGGGGCAAGAGACTTTACATACCGGGTGTACTTTTCCAGGATGTCGTCGGGGCTCTGATCGGGCACCAGGCGCATGGATATCTTTGCGGAAGCCCTGGCCGGGATGACGGTTTTTGCGCCCGGGCCGGTAAAGCCGCCAGGCATGCCGTGCACCTCGAGAGTAGGACGCGCCCAGGTCCGGTAGAGGACGGAGTAGTCTTTCTCTCCGGTCAACACCGTCGAGCCTACCTCGGTTTTTCGATAGTGCTCTTCCTCGAAGGGCAGCGACTTCCAGGCCTTCAACTCGGCTTCGGTGGGAGAGGCCCATTCATCGTAGAAGCCGGGAATGAGTATATGCCCATCCGCGTCCTTCAACCTGGCGATGATTTCGCAGAGAGCAAACAGCGGGTTGGGAGCGGCGCCGCCGTAGACTCCGGAGTGCAGGTCCGTGGCTGGCCCGCGGGCCTCGATTTCGGTGTAAACCAGGCCGCGCAAGCCCACGCACAACGTCGGCAGGTTCGGCGCAAACAGCTCCGTGTCGCAGACCAGGGCGACGTCGGATTGCAGGCGGCCGGCGTGTTCGTGCACAAACTTCTCAACCGCCTCGCCGCCTATTTCCTCTTCGCCTTCAAAAAGAATGCGGACGTTGACCGGCAATTTCCCCTCGGCGGCAAGCAGCGATTCCAGCGCTTTGATCTGCATCCAGAGCTGGCCCTTATCGTCCACCGCGCCACGCGCGTATAGATTCTGGTCGCGTTCGGTGGGCTCAAACGGAGGTGAAATCCATTCTTCCAGGGGTTCGGCCGGTTGCACGTCGTAATGCGCATAGATAAGCACGGTGGGCTTGCCGGCAGCGTGGAGCCAGTCGCCGCATACCAGAGGAAAGCCCGCAGTCTGCACGATTTCTACGTGCTCGACACCGATGCGCTTCAACTCCGCGGCGACAAATCCGGCGGCCTCGTCGATATCCTTCCGGTGTTCCTCAAGGGTACTGACGCTGGGGATGCGGAGCAGGCATTTCAATTCTTCGAGAAAACGCTTTTCGTTTTTCTTTGCAAACGAAATTGCAAGCGAGGCCATGACGGAACATCCTTTCTGAATTGCCCGGAAGCTGGAGCTAGAAGCAGACTGGAGAGTATAGCATCGGGATTGCCGGCATTGCGCAAGGCCCACCGGCCAGAGGTGGGGCGAGCCTTCGAATCCGGAACCGCCATGCCGGCGGAAAATCTAGAAGCGTTGTGGAGAGAACCTGTCGAGCGGGATCAGCGTCTTGCCCTCAAGGACGAGCGCGCACATCACCTGTGCGGTAACCGGGGTGAGCAGAATTCCGTCGCGATAATGACCGGTCGCGGCAAAGTAGCCGGCGATGCTGGTAGCTCCCAGCAAGGGAAGATTGTCCGGAGTTCCGGGACGCAGGCCGGTCCAGGCCTCGGCGATCTTTGCCTCCGCAAAGCGTGGAATCAAGCGGGTCGCGGCGTCCTGCAAGCGCTTCACTCGATAACGGTTCACTGACTTGTCGAAGCCCGCCGGTTCGACCGTGCTGCCTACAACGTAGCGCCCGTTGCTGCGCGGGATGATATAGCACCAGCGCGAGCGCAGGACATGGCGCAACACCCGGTTCTGCTCGCGGGCCGCGGGCGTCATTGACAACTCCTCTGGAAACGCAAGCGCGACCATGTGTCCCTTGACCGGTTGGGTCCGCACGTTTGCGCCCTCGATCTGAGCGGCCCAGGCTCCGGCGCAATTCACAATCCGCGGCGCGGTGTAGGTGGCCCGCTCCGTCAGCACTCCGCTGGCGTGTCCATGCTCCGCCAGAACGGAACGGACAGCTTCGCCGGTCACGATCTCCACGCCGCGTTTGTGCAGGGCTGAAAGCAGAGCGGCCACCACATCGCGCGGGTCCACGGCGCGCTCGCGCATGGTGTAGGGAGAGTCCGGAGGAATGGCCAGGCATGGCTCCAGTTCCAACGCCTGCGCGGCGGTAATGGCCGAAATACCAGGCTGCTCCTGAAGCGGGTGCTCTTCGAAAGCGATCACGCCGGCATCGCGCAAATCGATGTCGCACTCTGCTTCGGCGGACAGCTCGCTGACGAATGCCGGGTACAGCATGGCGCTGCGATGGGCAAGTTCGCGCAGTTCAACGGGGAGTACGGGATCAAGGTCGGCGATCATTCCTCCGCCCGCATGCGAGGCTTCTTGTCCAGGCTCCTGACGCTCGATCAGCAACACTCGCGCAGAGTTGCGCGACAACTCCCACGCCAGCGAGAGACCGATGATCCCGCCACCGATTACAAGTACGTCATATTGTTTCTGCACCCCTCCATTGTAATCAGTGCGCGCGCGCTCCGGCGAAGTCTCTGGCTTCCTATTCTGTAAGCATGGATTTGCCCGGGGAGCAAGTCGCCGTTGACACCGGTCGGATGCACTGGAACAATCGTTGCAGTGAATCTTTTAATCAGGAGCCCCATCATGCCGGAGACCGCTGAAATTCAGCCCACGGAGCATCGGGCCAGCCCCGTTGCGCTAGTGGCTGGAATCGTAATCCTTGCCGTTTTACTTGCAATTGCGCTGTATCTCATCGTTGATCTTCGCGGCCGCGTGAGCTTTCTGGAAGCGGGTGCGCAGCGCCAGAGTGCAGAAACAAAGGTGATTGAAGACAAGCTCCACCTGACCGACAAAAACATTGAAGCAGGCATGGCAGCGCTGGGTTCCAAGGTTGGAATGACGCAGGAAGAGCTTGCCAAGCGGACGGCTGAACTGAAGGCGCAACAGGAGCGCGCGGCGGCCAAACTGGCGGCTGAGCAGCAGGCCACGAACCGGGAAGTTGCCAACGTGAACACGGCGGTAAGCGGGGTGAGGACCGACCTTGGCGGGGCGCAGAGCGATATCGCCAACACCCGCAGCGACCTTGCGGCCACCAAAGCGAAGCTCGAAACCGCGATCGGCGATTTGAATGTGCATAGCGGATTGATTGCGAAAAATCACGATGAGCTGGAGTTTCTAAAACACAAAGGCGACCGCAACTACTTTGAGTTCAAGCTGCGGAAAAAGCAGCGCAGCCCGATTTCGACCGTGAGCCTGGAGTTGAAGAAGACGGATCCGAAGAAGTCGCGCTTCACGCTCAATGTCTATGCGGATGATCACACCATCGAAAAGAAAGACCGCACCCTGGGCGAGCCCTTACAGTTCTACACGGGGCGCGACAGGCAGCTTTACGAGGTCGTAGTGTTCAACGTGAGCAAGGACGAAATTTCCGGATACCTGGCGACCCCGAAATAAGAGAGAAGCCGCAATTTGCAAAGGCCCGGCGCAGCCGGGCCTTTGCTGTGCCGGAGCGATGTTTACCACCTCGATAGTAGCCATGGGAATCGTTGCACGCAGTGGCCAAGGGTGTTCCGGTGTGGCATCGCATGCAGCTCTTGAAGAAAAACCGAGAAGTAGTGGCGAGAGAGTACATGTCTGGGAAAAAGCAACGATTGCACGGAAGGTGAATGGTTGGAGGGGTGGAGTGTAACTGGGTAGTACATGGTTCCGGCAGGTTGCGAAACATGTACTCATGAGATAACAAATTTCGTGTTGTGTTGAACGAAGAGTACATTGGTCACGCGTCCCTATGGGGCGCGATTGTTTTGTCTGGAGGAAGGGGAAAATCGATTGCGGTTGAAAAGCCTGGAGCGGCACGGGCGATTTGGGCAGCGCGGGGGTCCTTCACTTCGTTCAGGATGACATCTGAAGAGCAAAGGCCAAGGCAAGAGCAAGGGCCAAGGCAAGAGCAAGGGCCAAGGCAACGGCAAGGGCCAAGGCAACGGCAAGGGCAAGAGCAAGAGCAAGGGCAAAATCCAAGGCAAGAGCAAGAGCAAGAGCAAAAGCAAAAGCAAGAGCAAGAGCAAAAGCAAAAGCAAGAGCAAGAGCAAAAGCAAAGGCAAGGGCAAGGGCAAAGGCGAGGGCGCGGGCACGAGCAGGGGCACGGTTGGGAGCAGAGGCGGCGAAATTCGAGCGGCAGAGCGAGATCAGGGTTTGGGCTTTTCGGGGACGGGGGAGCGAGCAAGGAGGTTGCGGATGATGGCGACCAGTTGCGGGCTGGAAAAAGGTTTCTGGAGGTAAGCGATGTGGTTGTGCGGGAGATTTTGCATGACGCTGATCTCCTCGCTATAGCCGGAAATGAGTACGACTGGGACGAGGAAGTGATGCTGGCGAAGGTGCTTGGTCAATTCGATTCCACCGAGCTTTGGCATGACGATGTCTGTGACGACGGCCTGGTATGGCTGGCGGGCAAAGGCGGCGAGAGCCTCCTCGCCATTGCAGACCGAGTCGACGGAGAATCCAGCCTTCTGGAGGGCGTGGGTGAGGTGCTTGTTGACGATTGGATCGTCCTCGGCCAGGAGGATGCGAGATCCGTTGTTGTCTCCCGTAAAGGCGGCGGCAGCGGCGACGGGGTGTTCGGTGGCAAGGGGCAGGTAGATGAGGAAGGTTGCGCCCTGTCCTGGACGGGAGTGACATTCGATGCGGCCCTTGCTCTGGGCGACGATGCCGTGGACGGTGGAGAGCCCGAGGCCGGTAGTGAGGGTGGTGTCCTTGGTGGAGAAGAATGGTTCGAAGATACGCCGCAGGGTTGCTTCGTCCATGCCGACGCCGTTATCGGTGACGGTGAGCACGGCGCAGGGCTGGGGATTCATGCCCTGGATGGGCGCCGCGCAGGCGGGGCAGGAGGCGGTGGAGATTTGCAGCCGGCCACCCTGGGGCATGGCGGCACGGGCATTGTCGGCCAGTTGCATGAGGACGAGGGTGAGCTGTTCGGGATCGATGAGGATGTGATCGATGGTGTCATCGAGCTTCAGCTCGATGCTTACATCGACACCGACGGCGCGGGTGAGCATGGAGAGCGCGTTGCGAACCGTGTCATTGAGGTTGACGACGCGGGGCTGGAGAACCTGGCGGCGGCTGAAGGCGAGGAGTTGGCGGGTGATCTCGGCGGCGCGGGCGGCCTGCTGCATGATGTCGAGAAGCTTGGATTCGATGGATGGGGCGAGCTGGCTGCGCAGGGCGAGCTCGCAGGACAGGCTGATGGATTGGGTGATGTTGTTGAAGTCGTGAGCGACGCCCCCGGCGAGGCGGCCGACGGATTCCATGCGATTGGTATGGCTGAGTTGCTCCTCGATCTCGCGCTGGCGGGTGATGTCGCGGACATAGCCCTGGATGTACTGGTGGCCGGTCCCGGCATCGGTGAAGAGATAGCCGAAGAGACAGACGCGGATGATGTCGCCATTTTTCTTGCGCCAGCGGGTGGTTGCGGAACCGCTGACATTGCCAGCGGCGAGCAACATCGCCCCCAACCGGTCGCGCTCGCGCAGATCAGGATAGATGTCGGTTGCCTCCAGAGCGCGGAACTCCTCAAGGGTGTAGCCGAGAAGCTGCAAGACGGCGCGATTGGCCAGTTCGTAGCGCGAGGTGGTGAGGTTGAAGCGATAGATTCCGTAAGGGCACTCGCGGACGAGCGAGCGATGGATTTGCTCGGAGCGCTCGAGTTGGAGGCGGGCATCGCTCCAGTCCGGGGAGTCCGAGGCGGACATGAGGCAGAAGTGGCGCTGCCGGTGGAGGAATGGAGCGAGGCGAATCTCGACGGCAAGAAGCCTTCCATCCCTGGTGGAGTGGGTCGACAGGGATGGGGCGGGAGTTCCATGACCGGCGGCGAGAGCTGGATCGACGGCGTGATCCTCGCCGCGAGGGCTGAGGTCACGGATGGTCATGCGGCGAAATTCCCGGCTGCTGTAGCCGTACCTGGCGAGCGCGGCGTCGTTGGCCCGGAGAATACGCAGCGAATCGCTGTCGTATAGAAACATGGGAACGGGATTGCCGCGAAAGAAGAAACTTCGAAAATCGGAGGTGAAGTTTATGGTTGCCATGTTATTACCCAAGTGGGTGAACGGGGGATTGGGAGCGAAGCTGAAGGCTGGAGAAAAACGAATTTGTGGGATATGGGAAGAAGCGGTCCGATTTCAAATCGGGAGAGTGCTGGTTACTAAAGTGGGGTTGCAATAGGCGCGGATGGACAGTAGCGGTTGCCCGTTGGTGTTGAGGTTGCGCCCGGGACAGGGTGGGTTCGGCGGGACACCCTGGAAGCGACATAGCCGGTTCCGAGGGGGCGAGTTCAGGAGTGGGCGCTGGGTTTGCGAAGCTGCTGGAGCAGGGCTGGGAGTTGGGCGGCGGCGGCCGTGGAACCGCCGAAGCGGGCGCGCTCGTAGGCCGCGGTGAAGAGGAGCACGGACTGGCGGAGGCCGGGATCGGTGATGGAGGCGGCGAACTCGGCGGGAGTTTGGGCGGGCGAGCGGCGGTATCCCCTGCGGGCGAGGCGGCGAACCATGCGGAGATAGAAGATGGAGGCGGCCGAGCGCGGCGAGATGAGCGGGGATGCGGCTCGCCAGAGGTTGCGCAGACGGATGGCGGCCATGGGCAGAGCAATGGCCAGCAGGATGACGACAAGGATGAGCGCGGGACGCAACAGGCGGACGGGATCGTCGGTGGCGGCGCGGTGGACGCGGCGTGCGCAACGCAACATGCGCTGGTAGATACTGGCAGTCCAGAGGCGGAAGGCGGTGATGCCGTGACGTCCCTGGCGCGCGCTGGCAACGGAGAGAGCCTGCTGGTGACCGGCATCGTAGTTGATGATCCACTCGCGCCAGAACTCGCGCGCGGCGTCCATGTAGAGCTGGGAACGGGTCCACAGGTTGGTGGCCGAAGCGCCGCCGGCGGGAGTGGGATCAAAGGCGGTCCAACCGGCGCCGGGGATGTAGGCCTCGACCCAGGAATGGGCGTCGCTGGCACGGACGATGTAGCTGGAATTGATCTGATTGAACTGCGCGCCACGAAAGCCGGTGATGACCCGCGAAGCGATGCCGACGGTGCGCAGAAGGACGGCCATGGATGAGGCGAAGTACTCGCAGTGACCGCGGCGGCGGTGGAAAAGGAAGTCGGCGAGGGGATCGGCCGGAGGTTGCGAGGGAAGCTGGAGGGTGTAGCCGTAGTTTGTGTTGAGGTAGCGCTCGATGGCAAGGGCGCGGCGATAGGGGGATGGTTGCGGGTCGGCGAGCTGGTGAGCGAGCTGTGGGATGCGCGGATCGAGGCGCTCGGGAAGCTGGAGGTAACGGCCGGGCATGGCGGGCACGGCGGCGTCCTTGAGGCGGTCGAGCACGGGTGGCGGCGGGACGGAGACGTCTGAGACGCCCTCGTAGAGGGTGACGTTGCGCTCGCGGTCGAGGTTGTGGAAGGTCTGGTCGTCGTCTACGGTGATCTCGCGAAAAGCTCCGAACAGAGCCTGAGCGGTGGGGATTGTGAAGATGACGGTGGTGCCGAGCGGCTCCATGAGAACGCGATAGTGGAGAAGGTCGATCTGCGGGCCGCGGGCCAGACGAAGGTCTTCGCGGCGTTCGAACGGAGTGCTGCGGGCGGAGAGCTGGAAGACACGGCCATAGCCCTGGGCGAGGACATCGGGATCGCGATGGGGATTGGTCCAGCGCTTTCCGTCAAAGGCGGTGAGAACCGCGCCGCGGAGGCGGATCTGGTGGTCGCCGGTGGTGTCACCCTCGATGCGGATGTGGGCGACGACCTCGGAGGATTGCTGGATGCGTCCGATTTCGCCGAGGTTGACGGAGTCGGAAAAGCCGGCGGAGATGGTGTCACTCTGGGCATAGCGGGAGAGATAGCCGCCGCTGATGCGGGGCATGGCGAAAAACAGAACGACGGCGGCGGCAAGGATGGCAGCCACCATGACGGCAGTGGTACGGGCGAGCGAAGCCGAGAGCCGGTGCAAAGGAGAGATGGCGCGGCGGCGGGTGCGCAGGCCGGGAATGGCAAGGGACTCGGCGTTTGAGGCAGCCAGCGCGGAGCGGCGGATTTCCATGGCCATGAAGCAGAAGACAGCCAGGACGAGGAAGAGAGCAAAAGCGCCGAGGAAAGCGGAATCGACGGTGAGGATGGCCGCCGACAGGACCATGAGAAACGAGAGTACGGCCAGGTAAATGTAGTCGCGATCCCTCTCCACGTTGAACAACTTGACGCACATCCCGAACAGGACGAGGTGAACCGCGGGAGTGACCAGGTCACGCCCGGAGAAAAAAAAGAAATCGACGAAAAAGATGAGGAAGTAGATGACCGCAAGCCAGGAGGTGATGCGGCGGGGAATGAAACAGGTACGGTCACGCAGGAGGAAATAGGCTCGGAGAACCAGGGCGGTGAGGACGAACAGGACGCTGAAAAGATCGAGCTTGCCGGTGGAGGCCAGGGTTGCGAAACCGGTGACGACGAGCAGAAACAGCGAAGTCTGGAAAAGGCGCTCGATCTCCGGGGGCGCGATGGACGGGACCGGGCGGGATGGAGCAGCCGCAGACATAAGGTCTTAAGTATAGAGTAACGGCGAGCTTAGAGCGGAGGCGGGGATGGAGTTTTCCGGGGCGGGAGGATGATGGAGAACGCGAGGATGATGGAGAAAAAGTTACGTGGTAGTATCGAAGCTGGTCGGACATCGGTCTTACGCGACGAAACCCCGCCAATCCCGCCAGGTCCGGAAGGAAGCAACGGTAACGGGCCGTTTTGTGCGCAGTGAGCTTCCGGTGTCCGGCTTTTGCTGTTGCTGCCGCGGATTGAAGCGGCGGCCATGCCCGCCTCTCCCGATTTGATACCTGCTCTATTTAGGGACTGATTCCGTTGACATGTGAGGGGAAGCATTGCGCCTGTGAGCCGAATGGAGTGAAGCTGTTTGCACGGGGCAAACGGCAATGCATACGGAACCCTTTGAGGCGGCGGGACGGAATCTGGCGGCGGAGGCGATGGCGGCAGAAGCCGCACTGAAAGAGATCGCACGGCAGGAAACGCACGTCTGCCCGGGATCCGATGACGATGTACCGGTGGAGAGTGGCATGATCCGCGGACTGGCCCTGGCAATCCCCCTGTCGCTGGCGATATGGGCGGTGATCGGCGGATCGGTCTGGATGCTGATGCGCTGAGAGCCAGGCCGGGAAAAGAAATTTTGAGTACAGGGGTAAAAGAGCCTCCATCGGCCCGAATCAGGGCGGCCGATGGAGGCTTTGACGTGTTGCCGGCAGTGCCGGCGAAGGCCGCTAGACGGCGGTCGCGGCGCGGACAGCAGTCCGGCTGGAGAGGGAATCGCGAAAGTCCGGGTGCGCGATTGCGATGAGGGCTTCGGCCCTCTGCGGCAAGGTTTTGCCGCGCAGGTTGGCGATACCGTACTCGGTGACGATGTAGTGTACGTCGTTGCGCGAGGTGGTGACCGCCGCGCCTGGGTCCAAACGCGGGCAGATCCGGGAAATGGCGCCCCTGGCGGCGGTGGATGGCAGGGCGATGATGGACTTTCCGCCCGCCGAGCGGCCGGCGCCGCGCACGAAATCCACCTGCCCGCCGACACCGCTGAACTGAAGGCTGCCGATCATCTCGGCGTTGACCTGGCCGGTGAGATCCACCTGCAGGGCGGAGTTGATGGAAATCATGTTGTCATTCTTGCCAATGACGCAGGGATCGTTGGTGTAGTCGACGGGACGCAATTCGACGTCGGGATTGTTATGGACGAAGTTGTAGAGCTTGTCGGTGCCCATGAGAAAGGTGACGATGAACTTGCCGGGGTGGAGCGTTTTCTTGCGGTTGGTGATGACGCCGGCTTGGGCGAGATCGACGACGCCGTCGGAAAACATCTCGGTATGGATGCCGAGGTCGCGCTTATTTTTGAGAGCGACAAGCGCGGCCTCTGGAATGGCTCCGATGCCGAGCTGGAGGGTTGCGCCATCGGGCACGAGAGCGGCGATGTGCTCGCCGATTTGACGCTCGACCTGGCCACACGGGGGCGGGCTGATCTGGACGATGGGAGACTCCTGTTCCACGATCCAGGTGAGGGCGTCGAGATGAACCCGGATGCCGGCGGTTCGGGGGTAGGCGGGATTCATCTGGGCAATGACGATCCGGGCGACCTCGGTTGCGGCCTGGGTGTAGTCGCCCGCCAGTCCGTAGCTGCAGAAACCCTGCTCATCGGGCGGAGTGACCTGCAGGAGCATGACATCGACGGGGAGGATGTGGTGCTTGAACAGGCGCGGCACCTCGGAGAAAAAGCATGGCCGGTAGCTGCCGCGATTCTCCTCGACGGCCCTGCGGGTTGGCGCCCCGATAAAGAATCCGTTGTATCGAAAGCTGCGTTCCATGCCGGGCCGGGCAAAGTCGGCTGGTCCTACGTTGACCAGGTTCACGATTTCGACATTGGACAGCTCGGGGGCGCGGGCGACCAGCGCCTGGACGAGGGCGGGCGGTTCTCCGCAGGCGTGACCGAGAACGACGCGGTCTCCGGATCTAACGGATTGCAGGGCTTGGTGGGCGGAAACAAGCTTGTACTTGTAAGTGCTGCGCCAGTCCTTCATAAGTAAGAATGCCTCGCGATCATAAAGTGACGGATTTGGATTTAAGGGCGGCCGATACAAAGCGGCGAAAGTGCCTGCGCTTGCAACGTCCTGCGTGAGGGTAACGTACGAATATTGGCTATAGATGTGATAGATCGCACATGAAAACGTGATGTGGAGGGATTTGGGGCGGGACAGAGGCGAAATCGGAGGGTAGTGGTTCTGCGGCCTGCGAAGGTTCACAACTCCACGTCCGCCAAGCGCGGGGGAACGCGGGGCAGTGGGCAGCCGAGGCTCCGGCGCCAGGGGTTGCGAGACGAGTGGTTTACATTCAAGCCGGGGTGGGCGACAATTGGCTGATTGCTACTACCGGAGACAGGGAAGTTGAAGAATAAGATTCGGGCCAAGATCACGGCTCTCGGCGCGTTTGTACCTCCCCGCATTCTCTCCAACGACGACCTTGAAAAAATGGTCGCTACCACCAATGAATGGATTCTGGAGCGGACGGGGATTCGCGAGCGGCATATTGTGGATGCGGGCGTGGCCGCCAGCGACCTGGCGGTTGGGGCGGCCCAGGACCTGGCGGCGCGTCACAACGTGGATTTGAGCACCGTGGAGGCGATCATCGTGGGAACGGTGACGCCGGACATGATGTATCCGTCGACGGCCTGCCTGGTGCAGAAAAAGCTGGCGATTCCGCAGGCGTGGGGATTCGATATCTCAGCCGGGTGCTCGGGGTTTGTGTATTCGCTGACGGTGGGCGCGAAGCTGGTGGAAAGCGGGGCGCACAAAAAGGTGCTGGTGATCGGCGCGGACGCGAATTCGACGATGATCGATTACACCGACCGGGCGACCTGCATCCTGTTTGGCGACGGCGCGGGAGCGGTGCTGCTGGAGCCGACGGAAGAGGGCGAAGACTTTGGCTTTATCGACTTTGTGCACCAGATCGAGGGCTTCGGCGGGGATTATCTGTACCTGCCGGGAGGCGGAAGCCTGCATCCTTCGAGCCATGAGACGGTGGACAAGAAAATGCATTATGTTCATCAGGATGGGCAGCAGGTGTTCAAGTATGCGGTGAAGAAAATGGCGGAAGTGACCGAACGCGTGCTGGCCAAGACAGGGCTGACCGGGGCGGACGTGGATTGCTTTATTTCTCACCAGGCGAACAAGCGGATTATTACGGCGACGGCCGACCGGCTGAAGATGCCTCGGGAAAAGGTGATCATCAATATTGAGGACTTTGGCAACACCACGGCGGGAACGATTCCGCTGGCAATGCAGACGGCCGTGGAGACGGGACGGCTGCACAAGGGGGATACGTTGCTGATTGCGTCGGTGGGAGCCGGGTTTACCAGTGGCGCGTCAGTGCTGAAGTGGGCCTTCTAGGGAGCGGAGCGGAAGTGTAAACCCGAGCGCTTGTGGGCGGAGGGCCGTGGTTTGGAAATAAGCGCGGGGATAGCAGAGGAGTTGCTGGTTGGCCGAAAGGCTTGAGGCTGCGCCGGGGAATTGAGCTGCGCTGGGGGCCTTCGCTTCGCTCAGGATGACACTCAAAGGTTGTGCCTGCCGATGGCAGGCATTTTTATTGGGGGAGGGAAACGCTAGGCGGAACAATGTGCGGAACAATCTTATTGTGTTCCGCGAGCCGGACGGCGACGGAACATGGCGGGTGAGGTGGGGTTCTAGAATGAATGCACGGCGGCGGTGCTGTGCCGGAATGATTGCGAGGTGGAGAACGATGAGGCTCACCCGGATTCTGTTTTGGGTATGGATTGGCTGCGCGCTGGGATTGAGCGCACGGGCACAGGATCAAGGGCAGGCTGCGGCTGCGCCGGACGCGGCTCCGCCGGCTATGGCTGCGCCAGCGGGCGAAAGCCGGGAATGGGTTCCGGAGGGAATTGCGGCGCTGGGGCAGACGGCGGCGTCGCGGACGGAGTTCAGGCTGGACCACTCGATGCTGGTGCTGGCCGCGAAGCTGGACAAGAACAACCAAGACCTGCGGCGGGTGATTGCGGGAGTCAACGGCGTTTCGGTGCGCAGCTTCCGTTTTGCGGGCGAGGTTGTCTACGATCCGGCGCTGGTGGAGTCGATCAGCCAACAGTATCGCGAGGCGGGATGGCTGCATTTGGTGAGCAATCACAAGAACGCGAGCGGGATGCACAGCGATTTGTGGATTCACCTGGACGAGGCGGCGGTGCGCGACATTGCGGTGCTGCTGGTGGGGGCGAGGCAGGTGAATTTTGTGGCGGCGTCGGGATCGGTTACGCCGCTGGACCTGCTGCACTTGAGCGGACACTTTGGGATTCCGAAGATGGACGGAGGAGTGGCAGTGCCGGTTCCGCAGCCGGGGCGGTGAGGCCAGGGCCGGGCAGGCGTGGCGATCCGGTGGGGCCGCCGAGCGGCTATTTGTTTTCCATGTTGGACTCGCACAGGACGTTCTTGGCGGGCTTCAGAAGATATTTCGTCTCGGCGGTGTAGAACTTGTGGTGCTCGATGTGCTGGATGGCGGGAATGAGCTGATTCTGGGCCCACTGGCCGCCCACGGGAGGCGTGGGGAATTCGACGCCCTGGGCTGAGAAGACGAAGGTTGCGCTGTTCTCAACGCTGAAGACGTGGTGATGGTCTTCCTGCTTGAGGCGGATATCGAAAATCTTTCCATGGCTGCGGTTCGGGTTGGTGAAGACGACGACGTAGAGATACTTGTCGCCGAGCACGGTCTTGTTGTCGGTGAGGAATCCGAGATTCAGTTCGGGGGCGCTCAAGGTTTGCTTGTCGAGCCAATTGTGCGGATCGGTGACCAGGCAGTGAGCTGCATCGTGCAGAAGCGCGGGAGGTTGATTCTGTGCATACATGGCGGTGCCGGCGAGCAGGAGAAAAAGCGCGAGGAATCGATTCATCATTAGCGTCCGTGGCTTGGGATGGTCAAACCATTGTTGCACGATTGCGGGGATGCCGGAAGTGGCCGGGGTTCAGACGAAGAACGGAGGCGCTCGCAACCGGCTATTGGGCGTCGCCGGTCATGGCGCGGTACCAGAGCAGAGTGCGGCGCAGACCTTCATGGAAGTTGACTTTGGGTTCGTAGGCGAGGGCGGCGCGTGCCAGTGAAATGTCGGCCAGGGAGTGGGCGATGTCTCCGGCGCGGGCAGGGGCATATTCGACGGGACCGGTGTAGCCGGTGAGTTCACGAAGGCTGCGGACGGCATCGTTGAGCGTGATGCGCTGCGCGGTGGCGATGTTGAAGACGCGGCCGGAAACTTTTGCAGCCGGAGCCTGGATGGCGCGGAGATTGGCGTCCACGACGTTTTCGATGTAGGTAAAGTCGCGGCTCTGGGTGCCGTCTCCGTAAATGACGGGGGTGCGGCCCTGGAGCATGGCGAGGGAAAACTTGGCGAGTACGCCGGAGTATTGCGAGGATGGATCCTGATGGGGACCAAAGACGTTGAAGTAGCGGACGGTGACGGTCTCCAGGTTGTAGACGCTGGTGAAGCAGCGCATGTAGTGCTCGCCGGCGAGTTTGCTGACGGCGTATGGGGAGATGGGACCGGGAACCATGTCCTCGCGCTTGGGGAGGGTGGGCTGGTCTCCGTAGCAGGAGGATGAGCCGGCATAGACAACGCGGCGGACCGAAGCGTTGCGGGCGGCAATGAGAAGGTTGAGGGTTCCGGTAACGTTGGCGGAGTTGGTTGGGACGGGATCTTCAACGGAGCGGGGAACGCTGGCCAGGGCCGCTTCATGAAAGATGAAATCGACGCCGTGACAGAGGCGGGCGCAGGTTTCGGGATCTTCGATGGTGCCCTCGACGAAGTCGACGGCGGCGAGGTCCTCGAGATTGGCGCGCTTGCCGGTGATGAAGTTATCGACGCCACGGACGGAGGCGCCCTGGGCGAGCAGCGCGCGGGCGATGTTGGAGCCGATGAAGCCTGCAATTCCGGTAATCAGGTAAGTTGCCATAAAGAGCTGCGATTCCTATGAGCTTTCCGCTTCCCACATTTGCCAGCTACGGCAAATGCGCACCCGGTGGTTCAATTCTAGCAGTGCACGATATTGGGGGCGTCGATGCCCTTGGTGGCGTTGCGGGTATCGACGACGATCTGCGCTTCGGCGACAATGCGGCGGTAGTCGTAGGCGGTGTGGTCGGTAACGATGAGGACGGCGTCATACTGGCCAAGGTCATCGAGAGGCGTGCAGGTCATGTTGAGGTCGTAATGGCGGCCATGGCCGACGGTGGGGAAGAACGGGTCGTTGTAGGCGACCTGGACGCCGGCTTTGCGGAGCAATTCGATGATGGTGAGCGACGGAGACTCGCGCAGATCGTCAATGTCGCGTTTGTAGGCGAGGCCGAGGACGAGGATGCGCGCTCCGTTGAGACATTTTTTTTGCCGATTGAGAGCCAGCGCGGTCTTCTCAATGACGTAATAAGGCATGGCACCGTTGACCTCGCCGGCGAGTTCGATGAAACGGGTGCGGAAGTCGAACTGCTTGGCCTTCCAGGAGAGATAAAAGGGATCGATGGGGATGCAGTGGCCTCCGAGACCGGGACCGGGATAAAAGGCCTGGAAGCCGAAGGGCTTGGTTTTGGCGGCGTCGATGACTTCGAAAATGCTGATTCCCATGCGGTCACAGAGCTGCTTGAGTTCATTGACGAGGGCGATGTTGACGCAGCGGTAGATGTTTTCCAGGAGCTTGGTCATCTCGGCGGTGGCGGGCGAGGAAACGGGAACGGTGCGATTGAAGATGGTGCCGTAAAGATCCGAGGCAAGAGCCGTAGCGGTTGGCTCAAGGCCGCCGATCACCTTGGCAATATCACGGCGGGCGACCCGGTCATTGCCGGGATCTTCGCGCTCGGGCGAGAAGGCTGCATAGAAGCCGGACTCGCCGGGTTTGCGGATGGCGCGCAGGCCGGTGGGATTGCCGGACTCGAGGATGGGGATGAGGATTTCCTCGGTGGTACCGGGGTAGGTGGTGCTCTCAAGAATGATGAGCTGGCCCTGGCGAAGGTTGGGCGCGATGGCGCGAGCAGTCTGCTCGATAAAGCTGAGATCGGGCTGCTGATACTCGTCGAGGGGAGTGGGGACGCAGATGATGACGGCGTCCATATCGGCAATTTCCGAGTAGGCGCTGGTGGCGCGGAATCCCGCGGCATGGGCGCGGACGATCTCGGCGGCGGGAATGCGGACGATGTAGGAACTGCCGGAGTTGAGCGCCGCGACCTTGCTGGCATCAACATCAAAGCCGGTGACGCGAAAGCACTGCTCGCTGAACAGGAGGGTGAGCGGAAGGCCCACGTATCCCATGCCGATGATGCCGATGCGGGCTTGGCGGGAGGCGATGAGGGCTTGGAGATCGGAGGGCAGCGGCATGGGAGGCTCCATAGGAGAAAATGAACTGAGAATTCATCGTAGCAAAAAAGCCAGGACGGAAAAGTTTAGCTTCCGTGAAAGAGGTGGGGAGGAGGTTTGAAAGCTTGACGGCTTCGAGGTTGAGAGCAAAGGCAAGGGCATGTTGGCGCGAACGGCGTTGCTTCCCACATTATCCGCGCAAAGACGGCGCGGCGAACGTGGGGCAGCCGGCCGGATCGCGACGAAATCACGGCTACTGGATTCCGCAGCCGCAACCGGGTGAGGGAACGCGGACACGGAGGAAGTCGGCGACGCGCTGATAGGCGTCGATCTGGTTTTCAACGCGGGCAAAGCCGTGGCCCTCATTCTCGTAAATTTTGAGGAGGGCGGCGCCACCCTGTTTCTTGATGGCTTCGGCAACCTGCTGGGCCTCGGTTTGGGGACAGCGGGGATCGTTGGCGCCAGCCAGGATGAGCAGCGGCGCCTTGACCCGGTTGATGAAATGGATGGGCGAGCGATCTTCCCAGAGAGCTTTGTCCTTGACCGGGTCTCCCATGAAGAGGCGGTCGGATTCCTGGAGCTGCGGGTCCTCGTTTTCGAACTCGGTGAACCAGTTGACGAAAGGAACGATGGGAACTCCGGCGGCCCAGAGTTCGGGATGGCGGGTGACGGCCATCATGGTGAGATATCCGCCGTAGCTGCCGCCCATGACGATGAGCTTGGCGGGATCGACAAAGCCGGTGCGGCGGATGAATTCGGCTGCGCCGACGACGTCGTTGAGCTCCTCGCCTCCGGCGTCGTGACGATTGGCTTCCTGGAAGTCGCGCCCGTAGCCGGTACCTCCACGATAGTTTGGCGCGATAACGAGATACCCCTGATTGTTTATGTATTGGATGAAGCGATTGAAATTGTCCACGGATTGCGAGGCGGGACCGCCGTGGATGTAGACGACGGCGGGATACGTGCCATTGCGGATGATGTTGTTGGGAACGTAAGCCCAGGCGGAGATGGTGAATTTGCCGTCCTTGCTGGGGTAGTGGACAAGGGTGGGCGTGACCATGCTGCCGGGATTGAGTCCGGCGACCAGGGAATTGGTGAGCTGGGTGGACTTACCGGATTTGAGATCGAGGACATAGAGGTCGTTGGGCGCGTCCGCGCCGCCGTGGTAGTAGAGCAGGCGCTGGCCGTCGCGGCTCCAGGACGAAGGGTTGCCGGCGAAGGCGTTGACGCCATCGCGAAGCGGAAGGCGCTGGACTGCGCCGCCGGCGGCGGGGCTGGAAAACAGCGCCTCGCGGCCATCGACATTGGCGGCCCAGACGATGTTGTGGCCGTCGGGCGAGAAACTGCCGGCGTGGACTTCCCACTTGTCGTTGGTGACCCATGAGATTTCTTTCGAGGCGATCTCGAGCATGGCTACATTGTCATAGCCGTTACCGGCGTTGCTGGTGACGAGGAGGGCCTTGCCGCCAAGGGAAAAGG
Source organism: uncultured Acidobacteriaceae bacterium (assembly GCA_964591805.1). GTDB lineage: Bacteria > Acidobacteriota > Terriglobia > Terriglobales > Acidobacteriaceae > TOLSYN. Next base: position 50,655 of record CAZQDD010000009.1, read on the forward strand.
CGGCCGCCGTGAAGGTCTGGTCTCCGGCGTGGGGGGTGAGGTTGGTGGCCGTTTTGGTGGCAAGGTCGTAGAGAAAGATGTTGGAATCCTTACCGCTGGCGTTCTCCTGGGTGTAGGCGACGTGGCGGCCGTCGGGCGACCAGAGGGGCGAAACATTGCCGAGCTGCGGCGGCGAATTGCGGGTGACATGGGTGGTGAGGCGCGAGGCGATGTCGATGATTTCGATTTCGAAGCTGGGCGAGGTTTTGGCCTTGGTCATGTAGGCGACCAGGCGGGAGTCAGGCGACCAGGCGGGCGCTTGGCTGGCGGCATCGGGCGAGGCGGTAAGGTTGGTGACTTCGCCACTGAGCGGACTGACGAGGAAGATGTCCCAGAGCTCGTTGCCGTTCTTGTCGCTGCTGTAGGCGATCCATTTACCGTCGGGCGACCAGGCGGGCGACGCCTGGCGCTGGTCGCTGATGGTGAGCTGGGTGGGCCAGCCCCCGGTGGCGGGGACGGTCCAGAGATTGTTGCGTCCGCTGATGTTGGAGATGAAGGCGATTGCGGAGCCGTCGGGTGACCAGGCGGAACCGCCGATCTGGCGGGTGCTGTAGAGCGCAGGAATGGAAAACTTCTGGAGGTTCTCAACGGTGGCGGACTGGAGCTGAGTGGGATCGGTGACAGCCAGCGGAGCAGGGAGGGACTGGGCAGCGGCGAAAGTGCTCATGCTGACGACGATAGCAAATGCGAGGCGCGGAAGCATGGGGGAAGTGTAGCAAAGGCCGGGGCCGGGAGCAGGTCAAAGGCAACAGCAGGAGGGTTAGGAGGGGAAGCGTGTTGCTTTTCACCCTGGCGCCGCAGGAAAGGCGCGGCACGGACGTGTGGCACCCGGCGGTAAAAGGTGCAACAGGGAGCGAGCCGGCGGGATTCGGCGGGCAAAGGGCGGAGGCTGCGATTCTGTAGCGCCGTGGGCGGCTCTCGGCTAGGATGGGGGCATGAATTTACAAGCATTGCCGGGCGTAGGACTGGTGGCGGTTTTCGTGGCGGCAGGCGTCTTGTACCTGCTTGCACTGCTCTGGATCATCAGCCGGATGAGCGGCTGGGCCCTGCTGGGGCGGCGCTTTGGGACGACGGAGGAATTCCGGGGCGAAGCGTGGAGCTGGCAGAGCGCGCGCTTCCGCGGATGGTGCAGTTACAACAACTGCCTGAAGGTGGGCGCGAGCCCGGAGGGACTTTCCTTTGCAGTGATGCCGGTGATGTTCCCGCTGCGGGCCTGCCATCCGGCGCTGCGGATTCCCTGGCGGGAAATTGAGGTGGAAACGGGCAAGGCGTTTTTCGGTATCTACGATATGGCGCGCTTCCGGATCGGGACGGAAGAACGGGTCACGGTGGCCATCTACGGCAAGCTGGTGAAGCGGGTGCGGGAGGCGGCGGGAGTGGGGTGGCCGCTGTACAACATTGAGCAGATGGAAGCGCGGAGATGGTAGCGGGCGGACGGAGACGCCAGGCGCTGGTTCTACTCGTAGCGGAGGGACTCGGTGGGTTGAAGCTTGGAGGCGCGGCTGGCGGGCAGATAACCGAAGAGCACTCCGGTGGCGCAGGAAACGACGAAGGCGGCGATGACGGAGTAAATTGAGATGGGAATTTTCAATCCAGCTTCGGGAGGAATCAGGGGCTCGACGACGACCTTGATGCCGACGGCGATGGCGATTCCAGCGATTGCGCCGAGGCCGCTGATGACGAGCGCCTCGATGAGGAACTGGTAGAGAATTTCTTCGCGGCGCGCGCCGACGGCCTTGCGCAGGCCGATCTCGTGGGTCCGTTCGGTAACCGTGACCAGCATGATATTCATGATTCCCACGCCGCTGATGATCAGGGCGATCATTCCAACCAGGAGCAGGACGATGGTGAGGGCCATGGAGATTTTGCGCGCCGCGTCGAGGATGGAAGCGAGGTTCTGCACGGCGTAAACGGCGCCGGGAGTATGGCGGTTCTTGAGCAGGGACTGCACGGCGACGGTGGTTTCGGCGACGCTGTCGCTGGCATCGGTCTGAGCGTAGAGCGTGCGGACGTAGTCGTTGCCGGAGTAGTACTTGATGAGACGGAAGGGAATGAGTACGGATTGGGCGCCGATTTCAGACTGGCCGAAGGTGGCGACGCGCTCACGGAAAACAGCAATGACGGTGAAGGTTTGCTCGCCGACGCGGAGCTGGCGTCCGATCATGGGTCCGGGAGGAAGCTGGCGGGCGAGATCCTGGGTGATGAGGCATCCTTTGGCTCCGGTGGCCTGGTCGAGATCGTCAAAGAAGCGGCCGTCGAGGATGAGGAGATTGCGAATTTTCTGGAAGCCCTCGGTGACTCCGATGAGGGTAACGGGCTTCTCCTGGCCGTTGACGACAATGCTATTGGCCAGGTCGAAGGTTCCAGCGACTTCGACGACGTGGGGAAGATGGCGAACGGCCTCCAGGTCATCGAGGGTAATCTCATCGGTCTGGGAGCGGGCGCTGGCAGTCCCGCCGGTGTAGTAGGCATAGACAAGATTGGAACCGACACCCTCGACCTGGGCCAGCACATAGGTCTTGCCAATGAGGGCAATCGTCACCACAAGGACGATGCAGGCCGAGCCGATAACCACACCGAGCATGGTCAACGCGGCTTTCACTTTGTTGGCGCGCAGAGCGTCCAGCGCTACCTGCCAGGTCTCACGGCTGATATGGGGCATGAAGTTCCTTCGCATCTTAGTTTCAATGGTTGGATGGGAGGAATGCAAGTCCGGAGACGACGGCAGGGACAAGAGAAAGGTGAAGGTGAGACGTTCGGCGCCCTGCACGTGGTTCTGGTCAGTGGCGTCCCGCGACTGTTCAGCGCGGGTTTTTCCCATTCCACGCGCAATCGCTGCGGGCGGGCGGGAGCGGGTGATAAAATCAGCGTAGATTGTTATGCCATTGAAAACATTGTTCCTCAATCCACCCTCGTTCGAAAACTTTGATGGCGGCGCCGGCTCGCGCTGGCCGGCCACGCGCGAGATCGAATCCTACTGGTATCCGGTTTGGCTGGCTTATCCGGCGGGGATGCTGGAGGGCTCGCGTCTGCTGGACGCCAATCCGCATCACGTCAGCGCAGAACAGACCATTGCCATCGGCAAAGAGTACGACTTCATGGTTCTGTTCACGAGCACGCCGGGATTTGAAGGCGACGTAAAACTGAGCGGGCTGATGAAGAAGGCCAATCCACGGCTGAAAGTGTGCTTTGTGGGGCCGCACGTCACGGTTTCGCCCGACCATGCGCTGAGCCATCCGGAGATCGACTTCATTGTGCGCCGCGAGTTCGATTACGCGGTGGTGGAATATGCCAATGGCAAACCGCTGGCCGAGATTCTGGGAGCAAGCTTCCGCGGCCCCGATGGCAAGGTGGTGCACAACCTGGACCGTCCGGCGATTGAAAACCTGGACGCGCTGCCGCACGTGGTGGATGTGTACAAGCGCGACCTGGATGTAACCAAGTACAACGTGCCGTTCCTGGAGCATCCCTACGTGGCGCTGTACTCGACGCGCGGTTGCCCGGCGCAGTGCACGTTCTGCCTGTGGCCGCAGACGCACTCGGGACACGCGTGGCGGAAGCGGTCGTCCGACGACATTGCGGCGGAGATGGTGAAGGCCAAGAAATACTGGCCGGAGGTCAAGGAGTTCTTCTTTGACGACGACACCTTCAATATCCAGAAGGTGCGCACGGTGGAGCTTTGCTCGAAGCTGAAGCCGCTGGGACTGACCTGGTCTTGCACGTCGCGGGTGACGACCGATTACGAGACCCTGAAGGCGATGAAAGACGCGGGCTGCCGGCTGCTGATTGTGGGTTTTGAATCCGGCGATGCACAGATTCTGAAGAACATCAAAAAGGGCGCGACGCTGGAACGGGCACGGCAGTTTGTGAAGGACTGCAAGAAGCTGGGGCTGGCGATTCACGGCGACTTTATTCTTGGACTGCCGGGCGAAACGCGGGAGACGATCCGGCGCACCATCGACTTTGCCAAGGAACTCAACGTGGAGACCATCCAGGTTTCGATGGCGCACGCCTATCCGGGCACGGAGTTCTACGAATACGTGAAAGACAACGACTTCATCATCAAGAACAACGAGATGTTGGACACGGGCGGCCACCAGGTGGCGCAGGTGGAATATCCCGGACTGCCGGCCGATTACACCATGGAGATGGTTCACAAGTTTTACGACGAATATTACTTCCGGCCAAAGGTCTGGGTTCCGATCGTGCTGGGCTCGCTGTTCAAGAGCGAGGACCGCAAGCGGCTGTACAAGGAAGCGAAGGAGTTTCTGACGGTGCGGAAATCGAGGATCAAGGCGGTGCAGGAGGCTCGGGCCAAGCAGGCGGCACGGGCGGCGGAAACGGCGAAAGTATAGGTTGCAAATCCGGTGGAGTTGAGGGGCCCGCGAAAAGGCGGGCCTTTTGCTGTTTGCGATGAGGAGAACTTTGGTTAGTCGGCGGTACTTTCGGCAGCGGCGGCGCTGGCTGTGGCGGCGCTGGCGGCAGCCTGGCTGCGGAGGCGATTGCGCCAGTGGCTCTGCACAAAGTAGACAATGGCGATGACGAGTGCGAGGACAATCAAGGCATCGAAGCGATGCATCCACTGTTTGAGGCGGGGATCGGTGTCCCAACGCAAGCCGAGGGAAAAGCCGCAGTAGGCCAGCGCGAAGCACCAGGGCCAGGAGCCGGCAAAGGTGTAGAGATGGAACCTGGCGCGGTTCATGCGGGCGATGCCGGCGGGCAGGGCAATGAAAGTGCGCACGACCGGCAGCAGGCGCCCGAGAAAGACGGTAATGCTGCCGTACTTCTGGAAGAAGCGGTCGCTTACGTCGAGATCATGGTGGTTCATCAGGATGTACTTGCCGAAGCGCTCGATGAGCGGACGGCCACCATAGGCTCCCACCTCATAGGCCAGGACCGATCCCAGGTTGCAGCCGATGGCTCCCAGGGTTGCGACCACCGCCAGGGAGCTGAAGCGCCCGGCGTAGACAAGGTATCCGGCGAAGGGCATGATGACTTCGGAAGGCAGCGGGACGCAGGCCGACTCGACGGCCATGAGGGTGATGATGCCCGGATAGCCGATGGCAGAAATGACAGCCTTAATCAATGTGGCCAGCAGGAGCAGAATGTGTTCGATCATGAATCCTCAGAACTGCTGGTTGGAATCCTGGGTGAAGACGTATCCGGGCAGGAGCATTCCCTGCGCGGTCCTTGCCACCTTGATGCGGCGCGTTTCCGCAGTTGGGGCCGAAGCGTCGGCCGGGCGCAGGATGGCGACCTGCGAGAACACCTCGTTATAGAGCTTGGTGACCAGGAAACTCTGTCCACTGGCTTCTTCACGCCAGACCTGCCCGAGTTGGATTGTTTTGACTGCCATAGGCCCCAGTCTCTAGTGTAGCGCAGGCCAGGGAGATTGGGTAAGCCGGGAGGAGATAAGCCGGGTTCGCAGGCTAGGGGCGCGCGGGCCTGGCCGATGGCGCCGGCCTGGTTCTGGGCTGCGCCTTTGGGGTTGTGCCTGCGAGCAGGGAATCGAGTTCGGCGGCGGCGCAGCGCAGTCCGATATAAAAGGCGCCGAAGTTGGAGAAAACGCCGCTGACCTCGTCGAAGCGCATCTCATAGATCAGTTTCTTGAAGATCACGGGATCGTCGGCAAACAGATCGACGCCCCACTCCCAATCGTCAAAACCGATGGAGCCGCTGATGATCTGCTGCACTTTGCCGGCGTAGCGGCGGCCGATTTTGCCGTGCAAATCCATCTGGCGCTGGCGCTCCTCGATGGGGAGGGCGTACCAGTTCTTGAGCTCGCCGCGTTTGCGGTCCATGGGATAAAAGCAGACGTAACGGGCTTCGGGGATGGGCGGAAACAGGCGCACGCGCATGGCCTCGCGCTGACGGTTCATGGCCTCTTCGATGGCTTCGTTCCAGGCGGTCGAATGGGGCTCAACGGCGCGAGAGACGAGGTCGCGGTAGAGCTTGACGGTGGACTCGTAAAGGCCGAGTTCGATGACCGAGACGTAGGAAACGGCGGGTTCCAGATACGCGAGAAGATCGATCTGATTGAGCGTGAGCTGGGCTTGATGGAGGGCTTCAAAGTCCGGACGGAAGTGGACGAAGAGCACGTCGCCTTTGTGTCCGAACATGGAGAACATGGCCGAACCGGCGGCTTCCATTGCGGCCAGCGCCGACTGCGCCTGGGCGGTGATGCGGACGCGATCGGCGGCCGGGAGAGCGCGCCACTGGTTCCAGCGGAAACGGAACATCTGGTGCAGGACGGCGGAACCCTCGAGAGTGAGAGGAACCGCGGGCAATTCAAAGGTCTGGGCGCTTACGCCTTGCTCGGTCGTGCTCATATGGTTTTGGATTCCCCGCATTGCGATGAAGGCTCTGAAAGTATTGTAGCGCGGGGAATCGGGAACAGGGTGCCGGGTGGGAGGTATCGTAACAAAGTTTCAAGGTTTCAGGGTTTCAAAGTTTCAAGGTTGAGGGCAAGGGCAACGGCCGCTACCCACTTCTGCCAACGACGGGCAGAAATGGGGTAGTTGGAGCTTTCTGCTAGTATCTTTCGCAGACGATATGGGGACCACGGCGAAGAAATCCGCGCGCTTCCATCCGCTGGCGAAAGAGCGGGTGGCGGCCATTCTGGAAGCGCTGGACCGCACCTATCCCGAAGTTCGCTGCGCGCTCGATCACCAGGACGCCTGGCAACTGCTGGTGGCGACGATTCTTTCCGCGCAGTGTACCGACGTGCGGGTGAACCTGGTGACTCCGGCGCTGTTCAAGAAATATCCGGCGGCGGCGCGGCTGGCGCGGATTGAGCCGGAGGAGTTGGAGCCGCTGATTCGCAGCACGGGATTTTTCCGCAACAAGGCGAAAAATGTTGTGGGAGCGGCGCGGCGGGTAGTGGAGGAGTTCGGCGGCGCGGTTCCAGAGACGATGGAGGAGCTGCTGCGATTGCCGGGAGTGGCGCGCAAGACGGCGAACGTGGTGCTGGGATCGTGGTTCGGGCGGGGCGAAGGGATTGTGGTGGATACGCATGTGCAACGCATCTCGCAGCGGCTGGAACTGGTGCGCGCGGACGACCCGGCGAAGATTGAGCTGGAGCTGATGAAGATCATTCCGCAGGCGAAGTGGATCGACTTTTCGCACCAGGTTATCCACCACGGACGGGCGCTGTGCGTGGCGCGCAGGCCGAAGTGCGCGGAGTGCCCGCTGGAGCGGCTCTGCCATGCGGCGGACAAGACCTGGTCCACGGTGGAGCAGCACAAGGCGGCGATGGGGAAAAAACAGAAGGCGTAGATCCGCGGCAAAGGCGGGCTGGCGGCGAACCGGGCGGAGCAGTTATACTGAGCGGTCGGGTGCGGGGAGCTATGCGACTTTTTCAGAACATTGCGGCCATCGCCAAGGGCATGAGCATCACCTTCATGGAGATGTTCCAGCCGACCACGGTGGAAAACTATCCGGATGGAAAAGGGCCGATGCGGGGCGCGGTTTTCCAGGAGCGCTTCCGCGGATTGCACGTGCTGCAGCGCGACGAGGATGGGTTGGAGAAGTGCGTGGCCTGCTTCCTGTGCGCGGCGGCCTGCCCGTCGAACTGCATTTACATCGAGGCGGCGGAGAACACGGCGGAGCAGCGCATTTCCAGCGCCGAGCGCTACGCCAAGGTTTACAACATCGACTACAACCGTTGCATCTTCTGCGGCTACTGCGTGGAGGCCTGTCCGACGGATGCGATTACGCACGGCCATGGATTTGAGCTGGCGAGCTTCAATGCGACCAACCTGGTGTATCGCAAGGAACAACTGCTGGCGATTACCCCGGCGCACGAGGGCGACAACGCGCGCTTCAACGCCAGCGACGCGGCCAAGATGCGGATGATCGCGCGGTAAGGATCGAGCGGGTTGGATTGACACTGGACCGCTTGAGGGCGGTCCAGAGTTGTTTTGGGCGGCTGGAACAGTCCGGCGCGGCGCCGGAGATTGGAGCGGCGCGGGGTCTCTCCGTGAGGCTTGGAGTGGTAGCGCGCACAGGGGGCGAGTCCGCGATTCCCCTGGCGAAGTAAGTTATTCTAGTGTTTTGCAGAAACGAAAGGCCCTGGTTCCTGATGAGTGAATTCCTGAAAGCCGTGAGTGAGCGCGTCGTGGTGTATGACGGCGCGATGGGAACGAACATCCAGTTCCGCAACCTGACTGCCGACGATTATTGGGGCAAGGAGGGATGCAACGAACTGCTGGTGCTCTCGCGCCCGGACGTGATTGCGGAGATTCATGCGTCGTTTTTCGGCGTGGGCTGCGACGTGGTGGAGACGGACACGTTTGGCTCGACGCGGATTGTGCTGGCCGAGTATGGGCTGGAGGATCGCACCCGGGAGTTGAACCTGGCGGCCTGCAAGGTTGCGCGCGCGGTGGCGTCGGCCTACGCCACACCGGGGCGGCCGCGCTTTGTGGCCGGATCGATTGGGCCGACGACCAAGCTGCCTTCGCTGGGGCACATCACCTGGGACGCGATGCTGGTGGCCTACGTGGAGCAGGCCGAGGCGCTGATCGAGGGCGGCGTGGACGTGCTGCTGGTGGAGACCTGCCAGGACATTCTGCAGGCGAAGTGTGCGGTGGCGGCGTGCTTTGACGCGATGAAAACGGCAGGGAAGCGAGTCCCGGTGCAGGTGCAGGTGACGCTGGAATCAACCGGCACAATGCTGCTTGGAACCGAGATTGGCGCGGCGCTGACGGCCCTGGAAGTGTTCGACGTGGACGCGATTGGGCTGAACTGCGCCACGGGACCGCTGGAGATGAACGACGCGGTGCGCTACCTGGGAGTGAACTCGACCAAGCACATTTCGGTGCTGCCCAATGCGGGATTGCCGCAGAACGTGAGCGGACGGGCGGTGTACCTGCTGAAGCCGGAGGAACTGGGCGCCTACCAGAAGCATTTTGTGGCGGACTACGGAGTGCGGATTGTGGGCGGCTGCTGCGGGACGACGCCGGAGCATCTGAAGGCCGTGGTGGACGCGGTGAGCGGGCTGACTCCGGGGGGACATGCCGTGAAGGCAACGGCGGCGGCGTCCAGCGCCTACACGACGGTGCCTCTGGACCTGGAACCGAAGCCGCTGATTGTGGCCGAGGAGATGAACACGACGACGCGCATGGAAGGCTTCCGCAACCTGGTGCGCGCGGGCGATTATGACGGCATCCTTACGTTGGCGAAAAAGCTGGTGAACGATGGTTCACACATGCTGGACCTGTGCTGCGCCGTGGTGGGCGAGGACGAAAAAGCGTACATGAGCAAGGTGCTGGAAAAGATTGCCACCCGGGTGCCGGCGCCGATCCTGATTGACACCACCGAGGCGGAGGTGCTGGAAGAGGCGCTGAAACGCACGCCGGGCAAGGCGATCATCAACTCGATCAACCTGGAAGACGGTGAGAAGCGCAGCGGCCGGGTGCTGCCGATGGCGAAGCGCTACGGCGCGGCGGTGATCGCGCTGACCATCGACGAAGACGGCATGGCGCTGACGGCGGAGAAAAAAGTTGCGATCGCAAAACGCATCTTCGACCTGGCGGTGCACAAGTACGGGATGCGTCCGCAGGATTTGATCTTCGACGCGCTGACCCTGCCGATCTCGACCGGGCAGGAGGATTACCGCTCGGCAGGGGTGGAGACCTTGAAGGCGGTGGAGGGAATCAAGCGGGCGCTGCCGGAGTGCAAAACGATCCTCGGCGTATCGAATATATCGTTTGGGCTGAACGCATACGCGCGGCGGGTGCTGAACTCGGTGTTCATGCACGAGGCGGTGAACCATGGGCTGGACATGGCCATTGTGAACTACACCAAAATCTATCCGCTGTACAAGATTCCCGAGGCCGAGGTGAAGCTGGCGCGGAAGCTGATTTATGGCGAGCGCGCGGCGGGCGATCCGCTGCAGAACTACATGGCTCACTTTGCCGCCGTGAAGGGCACGCAGGAGGCGGCGCCGGTGGCCCATGCCGAATCGCTGGCGGTGGAAGACAAGCTGAAATTCTGCATCATCCAGGGCGAAAAGGGAGTGGGCGAGGGCAGCACGCGGCAGACGATTGAGCAGATTCTGGAGACGGCGCTCGGGACCTACACGCCGCTGGAGATCATCAACACGATTCTGCTGGATGCGATGCGCACGGTGGGCGACCTGTTTGGGGCGCGCAAGATGCAGCTTCCGTCGGTGCTGGATTCGGCGGGGGTGATGAAGGCCGCGGTGGCGCATCTGGAGCCGAAGATGGAAAAGACGGAAGGCTCGCAGAAGGGAACCATGGTGCTGGCCACGGTGAAAGGCGATGTGCACGACATCGGGAAAAACCTGGTGGACATCATCCTGACGAACAACGGCTACAAGGTAGTGAACCTGGGCATCAAGCAGGCGGCAGAGACGATCATCCACGCGGCCGGGGAGCACCGGGCGGACGCCATCGGGCTGAGCGGATTGCTGGTGAAATCGACGCTGGAAATGAAGTACGTCATCCAGGACCTGGAGTTGCGCGGGCTGAAGTTTCCGGTGATCTGCGGCGGCGCGGCGCTGACGCGCAAGTTTGTAGAAGACGACTTGCGGCGGGAATATGGCTCGGCGGTGTTCTACGCGGAGGACGCGTTTGCGGGACTGCACGCCATGGAAAAGCTGAGTGGGGCCGAGCGTGAAGCGACCATTGCGGCAGGCCGGGTGGTGCGCGAGGCCTTGCGGGTGAAGTCGGCGGCCGATGCGCAATTGCCGGATGAGCCGCGCGACCCGATTCCGGCGGCGGAGATTCCAAGGCCTCCATTCTGGGGCGTGCGCACCGAGCGGGCGGCGGACTTCGAACTGAAGACGCTGTTTGACTACATCAATCCGACGGCGCTGTTCAAGAACCAGTGGCAACTGAAGACGGCATCGCAGCAGGACTACCTGAGACTGGTGGAGGAGAAATACAAGCCGGTTCTGGCGGCGCTGGAGCAGGACGCCATCGTGGGCGGATGGTTTGACCCGCAGGTGGTGTATGGGTACTTCCCATGCCAGTCGCGGGGCAACGATTTGATTGTGTATGCGCCGGCGCCAGGGTTGACGTTGGAGGATTTCCGCCGGCAGAGCCCGAGTTTTGATGCGGACTCCCTGGAGGCGGGCGGGGCGCTGGCGAAGAACTTGCCAGAGCTGTTGCGCTTTACCTTCCCGCGGCAGGCGGAGGGACGGAGGTTGAGCATATCGGACTTCTTCCTAAGCGCGGCGAGCGGACGGGCAGACGTACTTGCGCTCTCCGTGGTGACGATTGGGGCGCAGGCGAGCGTGGAGACACAGAAGTTGTTTGAGCGCGGCGAGTACACGCGCTATCTCTACCTGCACGGGCTCTCGGTGGAGACCGCCGAGGCACTGGCCGAATTTATGCACCGGCGCATCCGGCAGCAATTGAACATCGCGCACGAGGACGCGGCGCGGATCAGCGACCTGTTTCACCAGAAGTATCGTGGCTCGCGCTACAGCTTTGGGTATCCGGCGTGCCCGCACATGGAGGACCAGACAAAGCTATTCGCGCTGCTGCGGCCGGAAGAGAATATTGGGGTGCGGCTGACCTCAACCTACCTGCTGGAGCCGGAACAGAGCACCTCGGCGATTGTGGTGCATCATCCGAAGGCAAAGTACTTTGTGGTGTAGAGCGGGTTTGAAATGGCCGGGAGCAGGCACGGCGGAGCGCAGGTGACGCGGGACATTGCATTTGTTACACTCGCAATACGGGCGAAAGTCCGTTCTGCGCCGCGGAGAGGTGGCAGAGTGGCTGAATGCACCTGACTCGAAATCAGACGTGGGGGTAACTCCACCGGGGGTTCAAATCCCTCCCTCTCCGCCATAGTTCTTATTTATAATCAGTAAGTTACAAGCCAAGATCAGAGAAATCTAGAGGTGTACACACAGTGTACACAAGGCTCCGAGTTGGGGTAGTATCACCGACATGGAATCGAGGTCTACGCTCGACACCTGAAATTCTGCGCACACCAGGGCGATCGCCACTGGCGCCGCTGCAAATGCCCCAAGTGGCTCTACCATGCTGGATCTCGGAAGCGAGAGTCTGCCCAGACTCGAAGCTGGGAACGAGCCGATGCGAGGGTAGAACCGTTTGCGGGTCCACCTCAAGAAAAGGAAACTCAGGGACCCTGTATTCACACCCGCATGGTTTAGAAGTGAGCGGTAGCCACGCGTTCGCAGTGACGATGGAAGGCGGGATCCAGCCTCGCGATGCGCTGATCGAGGCGGGCGGTTACTTCGGGGTGGGCCTTCGCGTCCCCGAGCAGATGGGTATAACCGACCCGCGCCGCTGCGTCGGGGGTATATGCCTCAGCCCAAGTCGGGAAGAGATGGCGAATGGTGATTCCGCGGAAGGCTGATTGCGGATTGAAGCGGTGGTAGTCAAGGGACGCCCCGAGCAGAAATTGCTCGACCAACATGTTGAAGTCATGCTTGTGCGGCAGTTCTGCCCAGAGAGGGATATGGCTGGGATGGAGAACCACGCGCATCGCCGTCTGCGCGTAATGGCGGATAAAATCAGTGCGATTGGCACCCAGTATTCCGCAGTTCTCTTGGCGAAACCAGGTAGTACAGCGTGAAGAAGCCCACTCCCACTCCACCGGAAGACTCTGCTGGTGGCGCTCGAATGCCTGCTCGACGGTGCGCAGCGGGTTCCACGGATTCTGCAAGGAGTGTCCCTCGGGGCACTGCGCAAAGACAGGAGCCGAGGTCAGTGCCGCGGGCAGCGCCCGCCAGAGAAAGACGTCGGTATCGAGGTGGAGGAAAGGGCGGTCCTGCAAGCTATAGGCTACCAGCTTGCCAAGGGCCCACCAGCCCGGGTCCGCATCACGCAAGCGATCCAGTTCGGTGGAAACGTGGGTGAACTCCAATCCCAGGGTGTCGATGAGCAAGCCCTTGCCGACGGAGTCGGTAACGAGCAGCGTCTCCGAAAAGTGCTGCCTCGCCAGTCGTAGCGATAGCCCCCAGGCCTGCAAATGGTGCTTGGGCGAGGCCCAACCGCGACCTTTGCAGGCGTTGGAAGGCTTGCTCCAGAAAGACCAGACAGCACGCATCTTTGTCCGTCCGTTTCGGGGTTCTTCGGTTCCCGTACACGCAACCGGTTTCTACTCTAGCCGGGTGTGCTCCCGGTTATGGCCAGGCTGGGCGGCGAATTGAAGGGGATGTTGCCCAGCGCCGTTGACGCCGTGGCGACGAGCGTAAAACTCTCCGTACCCGGCCCGGGATTGGTTAGGATTTTGATCGGGACCGGACAGGAAAGCTTGCCGGCTGGAGCCGACACCGATGGATCGATGGAAAGCACGGTCTCCGCTCCCTGGCCCAGCCACATGAGCGTCACGGTGACCGGTGTGATGGGCGCATAGTTGAAGGTAATCAATGCCCGCAGGTTTGTCAGGGGCACGCTCTTCGTCTCTCCCGTCTGGAGTCCGATGATGTTGTTGTTTGAGTCGACCAGCACCTTGACCGCGTTGACCTGCCTTTCGACGCCTTCTTCGATCGCCTGGATCTCCACATTGGCGATGAGCAGCATAGGAGCGAGGTAAAACCAGCTCTCGAAGTCGCTGGCCTTGTCACCGTTCCCCGAGGGGAATTGCAGGCCCACGCCGGACGATCCGTCGACCCGGGTGGCGGGCTGGCCAAAGGTCTGGCCGTCGAGGTAGAGCTGTCCGGCGGCGCCGTTGGCATAGATTGCCCGCCCCATCAGCCGGACTCGCACGCGGGTGAACCAGCCGAAGGGAACGCAGGAAGAAAGCAGAACGTCGAGCTGCTCGAGCAGGAGGCTCTGCCCACGATCGGTGCGATCCAGTGGCAATTGCCAGGAGAGGGTTGCGCCGTTGGCAGTGATGTTCTTGTAGGAGTCAAGGATGGCAACGCTGCGCAGGAGGTTAGTGGGAACGTCGCCCGAACCGGCCTTGACAATGTCCTTGTCTTCGGTGGGCCGATCCGCAATTTCAAGCGTGACGGCAAAGCTGGCGCCGCTGATCGTCACCGGGCTGGAGGGCGTCTGGTCCAAAGTGACGGTGAGGCCATTGGCGACCAGGGCGTCGAGCGTCATGTAATCGTCGTTGTTCCAATTGATGGATTGCACGTGCATCGCGGTTGGGCTGGAGCATCCGCAGAGCGCGGTGAGCGGGGGGAACAGCAGGCGGCAATCGTCAACCACGAAGAAGCGTTCGTCGATCGGGAAATTACCGGTTGCTGGATCGAAGTCCAGTTCCCCGGCGGCGATGTCGGATTCCCGTCCCTGGTCCAGGCGGGGATGGATGCAGGCCAGCGGCGCGGTGAATACCGGCGTGAAGGATGCAGGCTGGAGGAACTTGTTATCGCCGCCGCAAGGAGGCCAGTCAATCTGGCCGCTGGCGGTGCGGGCCGGAATCGTCCAGTAATCGCCGGAAACGTAGTCGCCCTTGCCAAAGGTGACCTCGATACCGTTTTCAAGCTGTACCGGAGTTGCGCTGAGCGGGATTCCGGTTGCGGTGGCGGAGGCGCCACTCTGGTCCCAACGCCGCATGCGGGCGTTGCGGTTGTGGATGCCGGTGACCGGGGCGGTCATGGTTACCTGCATGGTGGACGGCTGCACGGAGTAGATCTGATAGAGTTCGCCGGGCTTATTGGGCTGCACTCCAAACAGGTAGGTGTCGTCGCTGAGTTCAACCCACTGGCCGGCCTGGAAGCCGAGATTGGCGTCGGGACCGAGGCTGGAGACAGTGACGATGGCTCCGTTGACGTCGGTGATCCTGGTGACCACCGAGCCATTTTCGCGCGACCACTTGAAGGTCGCGGTGGCGAGAGTTCCGGAATGATGAATCTCGACGCGGTAGAGCTGGTTTTCCAACCCCTGATAGCCGGCGGGGGCGATCGGCTGGCAGCCACAATCCGCGGACTTTGATGTGTCGGCGCCCATTGAGCCGGTGCGCGTCACGTCTTTCAGGTTGTACAACGACTGGCAACAGGACGAGAGATTTTCCACCGGATTCCGCATGGCGTTCGAGCAGCCGGGCAGGACGCGTGAGAATTCCATGGCGGCGGGGTCGAGTTCGGTGTCCGCAAGGGTTGGGTTGTCAACCGGCTTGTTTACGAGCCGGGAGTCGTGGAGCCGGCCCACGACGCGCCAGACAGTCTGCAGGCGTGCTGTGGTGTCGGCCTGGCCCAGGGCGGGTTCGCGCAGACAGGGATCGTCAAGATCGGTCACCAGCCGCTGCCAGACCTCAAGCACGAACTGGGCAGTGACGAAGCCCTTGCCTCTCAAAACCTCGAGCAGGAGTTCCTGCGATCCGATGGGGTTGGGGTTCAGATAGGGCTGGTCATCGTAGCGATGAAGCTTGGGGTTCTGGACCAGAATGCCATCGACATAGTAGCGTCCCTTTTCGATGAGGATCTGGCCACCGTTCAACTGCAAGGAAAATCCGGCATCGCCGGCGGGGCCGCCGACGGAGCCGATCACGTCAACATTGGTGAGATCGCGGATATACTCGTCGATAAAGCACTGCTCGTTGGCATCCGCATCCAGCGCTACGCGCCCTTGCTGCTGCAGAACGGAGGTGTACTGCCTGGCGGGGTTAAATCGTAAGCGGCTAAAATCACCCTTCATATCCGGTCCTTCCATCTCTCCGGGTCATATCCTCCCGGACACATCAAGCTGGTTCAGATCAATCCAATGCCAATCCCGACGGGTGGGTTTTCATCCGTTTCGCCCTGGCCTGTGCATCGTGGCGACCTTTGTCCATAGGATCCATAACCGTAGGCTCCGATGCCGGGCACGCATTCCGGTACCGGCCGCGACGGAATGAGGAAGACACCTCGCTCCAGATTCACCGGCAGATACTCCAGGGAACGAATATTGACATTGGTGACCGCCTCGGTTTCCTGAATGCCAAGATAAACACCCATCTGCGAGCCATTGTCGGCGCCTTTCCAGATTGCGAGCGGTATATCGCCGCTGAGCAGGCAGTAGCCCGGCCGGTTGAATTGCAGGGTAACGAATGTTGGCTGCAGAGCGGGCTGCGATGCAGCATCGGGAGGCAGACACTCGTAACGGCGCGGGGTGAGCGAGTTCCACGGCAGCCAGCAGAAGCGGACGCAACCCACCTGGCGGCGGCTGGCCCAGACCGGCGCCTGCCAGGGATCACGGCGCCCGAGCCGGGCGTTGAAGATGGTGTTGGAAGCGAGCCGGATGACCTGCGCCCAGACCCTGCCGATGACGGTCGAGTCTTCGATGTGCAACGAGGCGCCCGGCGATGCGAGATCGCTGCCGGCGTAGGCCGGACAGTAAGGAGAACTGGCATCGACGACGCTGGCGCAGATGCGCGCGCTGCAGTTGGACGGCAAGGCGACGGGGCCGGTGATGACCCGCGTGAGGCAGAGTGTGGCGCCCGTGGCCGATCCGGCGATGCTGGGTTCGCCGGGATAGGCGGGATCGCCTTGCGGGGTGAGCGACTGTCCCGGGACCAGCGTGGAATCCATGACCTGCACGCAGCATGGTTCGCCGCTGAGCTCGACCTGGCCAGCCAGCCAGATGCCGCTGATCTGCAACTGCCCGAGGGGCGGCGTATCACCATCGGGAAGAACAGGCGCGGGCAGCCCGACAACCTCGATGTTGCCGCGCAGGGTGACGCAGGAGTTGTCGTAGATCGGCGGAGCCCCGGTGGTCGAGATGGACGCGGAGGCCAAAATCAGTTGGCTTTGCGCCGAAATTTGGATGGCGTTGGCGCCGCTGAGATCGATCGCGTAAGACTCGAAATCCGGCAGCAGGATCACGCCCGAAGAACCGCTGGGCAGCGCATTCCACGCTGTGACGGCCGATTCGAGAGTGGGATACTCGGGGCTGCCGACAATTGCCCAAAGAGAATTCGCAGTGGGCGGGGCGATGCTGGCGGAACGGTCGTACGGTCCGCCCGCCATCTCGGCCGGCGATCCGTAGGAATAGTTCACGCGCAATTCGCTGGGCAGGGTGAGACCGGACGCATACTGAATGCGCCCTAGCTCTGGATCGATGGCGATCATGCCCGGGGGTACGGTGCAGAGAGTACCTTCCTCGGCTTGGCTTAGGTTGGCGCAGACGATTTGCGATATGTCGACAGGCACTTGATCGGCGATCAGTTGCAGGCTGCCGGGGTAAAAGTGGGCCATGTGGTTGGCGAAGCTCCAGCGCGAGATGGGCTGCGGAACGTCTCCCTGGTTGAGCAGGCGTGCGAACGGCAGCGGCGCCGGAGGGGGCTGCTGGAACAAGGGAATGGGTCCGCCCAGGGCGCTGAAGAAGTAGCCGCCTCCGCCAATGACGAATGCCGGGGCGTTGGCGATGGCGCGGCTATGGCAACGCCAGATCCAGATGGCGATGTCGGGGATGTTGAAGCGGCCAGGACCGTGGATCGCGATCTCGAGCGGGGTGGTGTCGGGCGAGGGCGGCGTGAGGGTGCGCGGTGCAATGCGGCGGACGTCGATGGTATGGCTGAGATGGCTGAACGGGCCCCACTGGTCCTGCCAGTCGCGGCCGCGGCGCAGGTTGGCGGTGGCATTGTGATGGGGGCGCACATCACGAAGGCTGAGCGTGGTGATCAGCTTTTTGAACTCTTCCACGACGAAAGTGGTGCGGCCGGAGACGTCGCGGGTGAGTTGCTCCATGGCCAGCAGAGTGCCTTTGCGGCGGCGGTAGCCGATGGTGTTGGCTACTTCGGCGCGGCTGTCGGGACTGGCTAGCGCGACGGTGTATATCGGGTCGTACCCGATCAGTTCGCCGATGTAAGGGATCACCCAGGGCGCGCAGGTCTCGATGAACTGGTCGTCGTAGAGTTGCAGCAGGTTGTCGCGAACGATGCCGTACTGGCTTTCCAGCACCTGATACAAGGCCGCCAACTGGCTGCCCTGCAAGGCATCGCGTGAGCGATAGATGGCAGGCAGCAGCGAGTAAATCGGCTGCGGTTTGGGAGTTGTACTCATGGCCACACCACCACATTGCCCTGCGAGGCGGGATCGAGGGACAGCACTTCGGCGCCGGCGGGCGGATTCGATGTTGGCTGGGGGCCAGAGGCGCCGAGGAAATTCGTCATGGTAGAGGCATCTCCGCTGCGGTTGAGCGCGGTGAGGTTGACGGCGATCACGCCGGGGACCTGCTGCGCCACCGCGATGATCTGGCTGGCGGCGACGCCCTGTCCGGGCGACAACTGGCCGAAGGCGAAGGCAGCGGCCAGGCTCTGCCAGACCTGCGGCACCACGATGCCGGCTTCGTACAAGGGTGTATTTACCAGGACCTGGAGAGCGATCTCAAACAACACCGGCGTGTACGAGACGATCTGCACCGGAACATAGGGCAGGCCGTACGTCTGGAACGAAAGCTGCAGATTTTGCACGATCTGATCGGAGGAATCCAGAGTTGTGCCTCCTGCGCCGGCAACGGTGAGGAAGACGCCGCGGGTGTTGCCGAACCATGTCCAGGTGGCCAAAGCCAGCGCGATGCCGGGAGTGTTGAGGGCGAAGTTCTGATAGTCCTCAAGCGAAACGACGCGGCTGAGGGTGAGGGTGGGCAGAGGTGCGGATTCGCGGGCATCGGCGGGGGTTGCCGGGTCGGCGCCTCCGGTGGCGGGGGCGGGATTGGTGACCGCCTGCAAGCCCTGGGGGCGATCGAGGGCCTGGGTAAGCTGGTTGGCGGCGACCATGCCGGCGGTGCCGATTCCCACGCGGTAAAGCGCCTGTATGTTCAATTGCCCGGTGGGGGTGCGGGAGCCCTGAATCCCATCGCCGAACTGGACGGTCGGGCCGCCGGTCGAGTTGGCCACGGTGACATAGGCGCGATCGGCGGGGGCGGATTCGAGGAAGTTGGGCACTTCGCTCCACAGCAGATTGTTGACACGTACCTGCAGCGTGGATTGCACTCCGTTGACGTTGGACGCCGAGGTGTAGGTGAGCGGCGACTGCTTCAACTGGAATTCCACGGAGGGGTTGGTGGCGTTGCCTGAGCCGAGAATCTCCTGCGTGGTTTGTCCGTGGGTGGCGGCGACCGCGTTGGCGTTCACCGTGACCGTGGACGCGTCATAGATGCGGGCCAGCTTGGCGGCGAGTGTCAGCGCGGTGGTGGCACCCTGGACGGCAGCGATGGTGACGATGGCCGCCTCACCGGTGAGCGGGTCCGCAGTGGCGGAGGGCAGCAACTGGAACGCTTTTGCAGCCACCGAGAGCGTGCCGGGTTGTCCGTTGGCGGTAATCACGCTCCAGAGGAGATTGCTGCTGGCCGGATCGGGCGTGGGCGGAAAGGCGTCGATGAGAAAGGGCTGATTGAGGCTGACTGCAAGGCCGCCAGCCGCGCCGGCGGGAGTAAACATGGCGTTTGCCGTGGCGGGCGCAATCCGCAGCCGTTTTCCGCTGATGCCGATGCAGCCATTCGGAGGCAGCGGCTGCAACCCCACCAGCGAGAAGGCACTGCCGGAGACAGGGGCGAGCATGCCGGGCGTGAGTGGATAGGTGCCGCTCTGGGGCCAGTCCGTAATTGGAAGATTGGCCGGCGTGAGCAGTTGGCTGGCAACATAGGCGGTCGTCGAGCGTGTGTCCTGTACAAATGCGTTGAGCAAGTCATCGAGAGAACTCGCTGGTGGGGAGCCTGCGGCGATGTCCGCGCCGCTGGCAAGCGTCAGTTGGGTGGTCTTGGCAGAGAGCGAGTAGAGCGCTGGGTTTGATTCCGCGGCGCTCTGGATCTGGAAAAAGGATGCGCCCTGGGAGCCTGTAAGTACGATCCATTGCGACTGGGCGGCTGGAGTGTTCGCTCCGCTGGCGGCCGGGTTCAGGCCTGGATAAGAGTTATCCAGATGGATGGTCCCGTTGGCGGGGGCGACCCAATCCCAGTCTGAATCACCGGTCACGGTACCGGATGGATAGCCTTTGATATTTGGAGTGGAGATGGCCGTGGTGGTCGTCGAAGACCCGGAGGTTGAAGTCACGATCGAAGTGGAGAAGATTCCCGGCCTGGGCGCTGTTGCTCCGTATAACGCAGCTTTGGTACGGAAGACATAGAGGCAGACCGCGGAGTCGCCCGCGGCGAATGCCGAAGGCAAGGGCTGGTCCCAGGTGATTTGCGTGTTTCCTGCCACTGGATCGGTTTGGACAGCCGTGACGTAGACGACCGCAGCCGGGCCGGTGATGGAAGGAGTGCCATTGGGCGCGCTGAGAAACAAAAGTGCATTCCCTGGCTGGATGTTGTTCGAGGTTCCCACAACCCAGGTGGAGGTACGGTTTCCAGTCAGTTGCCAGGGCTGGGTGGTGACCGCGGGAATGGCGTTGGCGGCGATGGTTGCGGTCAGGTCCGCCGAAGTCTCGAACACCTGCGGGGTCTGGCCCGGGCCGGGGATGCTTTGTACCCGGGTGCCGGCCGAGATGGGCACAGTTGCCGGCGAACCTGGGGAAGAAGCGAGAGTGAAAACCAGAACGGTGGACGCACTTACCCCTGGTGAGGGCGTGTAGCCGATGAGCTTGACCAGCTCAAAAACGCTGCGGGCCTCGACGGCGGTGCCAAGATAGGCTTCGTTGGCGAGCCGCTCGGTGTAGAAGGTAAGGATGTCGAGCGCCTCGGACCATGCGTCCACCAGGGCGATCGAGAAGTCGCTGTTGTCGCGCGTGCGCAGGCCGGCCAAGGCGGGAACCGACGAGCTGGAGAGTGCGGCGAGCATGGTCTCCATGAAGCTCGACCAGGTGCCGACCCGATAGCGGATCGCGGGCAGCAGGCTGCGGTTTACGATGAGCGCGGGGGTCAGGCGAGTAACGCCGGCACAGCAGCCGCACAGTTGTTTACCGGTGGTTTGGCAGGAGCATGTCATTTGCCACCGTCCAGGGTGAGGGTCAAGAGCCCGTGGTCGAGGTTGTTGGGGTCGTTCTCGCAACAGGGGATTTCGAACGGTCCCATGGTCAACTGGGTTGGCGGCGGAGTTCCGGGGAGTGGCGGCGAATCCTGGCGCGCGAAAGTAGTCAATTGCACCGACACCACTCCGGTGACGCTTTGTGCGGCGGCGATGAAGGGGCTGGCATAGACCGTGGCACCAAACTGGAAGTTGGCCGCGTTGAGCAGTCCCGCTGTTCCCGTGCAGGTGTTGCCGGTGACCAGTACTTGCCATAGGGCCGCGTAAACATCGCCTTGGAAATATCCGGATGCGACGCAGATGTTCAGGCCGATGTTCAGGCCCACCATCTTCGCCTGCTCGACGACCACATCGGTGCCCATCATGCGGAGTTGATTGAGGCTTGTCTGAATGGTCCGCTGAAGCGCCGTGGTCCATTGGGTCACCGGTTCGGCGGAGACAAAAGCGGTGTACCAGGAGCCGGTCCAGCGCAGCGTGCCTTTGGCCTGCTCCACGCCTGGAATCAGCTCCGTCATGGCGCCGTAGTCGGGAGCGGTGACGCAGCGCAGCTGGGTCTGGAAGCTGAACGGAGCGTATTGCTGAATGTGGAGATTGGTCTCCGGATCGACACCTGCCGCGGCCGCCAGCGGGTTGCGCACGCCGCTGATTCCGGGCAGGGCGAACAGGACGTGCGCCAGGGTATCGCGGCCCACGTTTCCGGCGGTGCCGTTGCCGGTGCGATAGTTTGCGGTAAAGGCGAGTCCCATGTCAGGGCTCCTGCCATAGGTGCCGTCGCCGAAGCGCAAATGAACACTGAGGTCCGAATCGATCTCCGGGATGAAGCCGGGGAACGTGTCGCTCTGTTCGAGCAGGTCTTCGACCGCGAACCAGGTGACTCCGCCGTCGCTGGTGAGGCTGATCTGAGGCGCTGGCACGGCAGAGGCGGGTGCGAGAAAGGTGGATGCGGGAGCCGTGTCGTCATAACGGATGGCGAAGGTGAGGGGCTGGTTTGCCAACGTGGGCGCGTAACGCGGAAGCGATGGGGCGGCGCCGGGCATCGTCACGCAGTTGCAGCCGATGCCGGTGACCGGTGCGATGGGCGGGCAGGGGACCACGCCCAGGGATTCGCCGGTGGTCCACACGCCCTGGTCGGCGGCTACCACATTGCCCAGGGCGACCGAGACTGCGGGCAATGGCCGTGATCCGTGATCGGCATCGGTGAGCGAGGAGATGCAAAGAGGAAACGGCAGCGCATCCGCGGCGGCCCACTCGATATGGGTAAGGAATATACCCGGATTGACCGGATCGACCAGCGGCTGGCCTGATTGATTGTTCGTTGTCGCCACGGTGAGGCGCACGGCCCAGCGATGGCTGGGGTCGGCGTCATCCGGATCGCCGGTGAGCGGGCCCATGGTTTCTTCGAAGATGAGGACCTGGCCAGCCCGGAGAGTGCTGAAGGCACCGGTCAGGGTGGCCTGGGTGGCGCCCGCGGGCAGGCAGCATTGCGCGTCCTCCCAGGTGTAGAACTCCATACGGTTCTGTTCCACGTAAAGGGAGGCTTCCTCCAAGGTTTCAAAGACAGGTCCGGGACTGGCCTGAAGCGTAGCGGCGGCGGGGAGGTTGGGGCTAACGCTCGCCGGCAGACCAACGACCAGAGGAAAGATCTGCGTCTGGGGGGGAACAATGACGCCATCCAGATAAGCAGCAAGGCAGACCCAGGCGCGGGCATTGGCACCCTCGCTGATCTGATAATCCACCAGCCGGGCGTGGCGGCGCAGCGAGATGCGGCTGCGCGCGGTGCCGATATAGGCCTCGGTGTTGACCGCATCCTGCATGTAGCTGACGCGATCAGCGGCGTAAGCCAGGGTCTCGACGATGGTGACGCCAATGTCGGCGGCGTGGGTCTCGTCCCAGGCGGGCAACAGCACTGCCATGCGATCGAGCATGGCTTGGCGAAAGCCGTCGTAGTCGCGCGCCAGATAATGAATGTCGGGCGGGGGCAGCGGGGTTTGGGGGCAGCAATCGGAAGGCAGGCAGTCGACCGGCGTGGGGCAACCGGCTTTGAAGGAAAAGCTGACGCTGGCGAGCTGCGGATCGATGCCTGGCGGCGGATCGGAGTTCTGGGCACTGGTGACCAGCGCGAGGGAGTAGCGGGAGAAGTCTCCGGTCTGGCCGAGCACAATGGTGATGGTCAAGGGATCCTGGCTGGTGGCCGGATGGATGCTGGTGATGCTGATGCTGGTGTCGCCGGTTAACTGGATGTTTGCCGCGGTCAGTTGCAGACTGCGTGCGTCCTTCAGAAAGGTAAGGGCCAACTGCTTGCCGCATCCGGCACTGCCAATCACTTCGAGATAGTCAATCCCGTTGAGATTGGGAGTTTGCAGAACCCGATCACGGCGGCGCTTGTCCTGGCAGAAGAGGATCACTGGGCGGGCCCTCCGTAGACAAACTGCTGGGTCTGCTGCTCCTGGGTGGCGATGATGGTGTACACGATGGTGATGAGCAGGGTCGAGTCCTGGGCCTGGACATAGACGGCGTTCACCTGGATGAGGTCAGAGAGCCACTGCAGCAGAGACGTCTGGATGACCTGCTGCTGGGCGGCGGCCAGCGAATCGCTGTTGCCCGCAAAGACAAGTTGAATGACCCCGCAGCCGAAGGTGGGACGGTTCACGCGCTCGCCCGGCGCCGTGAGCAGGATCTGCTCGATCATGTCGTTGATGTGCCCGGGCAAGTCGGTCTGAGCGGTATGGCCGGTGCTATCGAACGCGTAAGGAAACGCAACATTCATGGCTTGTCACATTGCACTGACTGGCCCTTGCGCGCCAGCCGGGATGAGTGGTGTTCCATTGGGAATCGTGTTCCCCACGCCGGTGGAGATCACCAGGGGTTGGCCAGTTGAAGTGACGCGGGTGGTACCGGTAGACCACACAGCGGCGATACAGGGCGGCAGCGGAGGCGGCACGAGCGGACAGCCGGCGACCACCCACTGCGCGGAAAGCAGCACGGTCGGTACGCCATTGACCGTGACGCGCGGATTGGGAGACGTGGCAACCGCTTGCCCACCATGGCTGCACATCACGGTCGCTCCCATCGGCAACAAAAATCCGCCCATTGCATGCCTCCAGCTAAGTAACTACCAGTGCCCCGTCATTGACGGTCACGCTGGGGCCGGCGATGAGGATGGTTGCCTGCCCGTTGGTGATGGTGATGCCGGCATCGTTGATGGCGATCGAGGCGCCGGAAGAAGATTGGAGCAGGATGCCGCCCGAGGGGCCGGGAACATCGCTGATCCTCAGGATGTTGCCGCCTACGGACTGGAGAACGATACACTGGACGCCGGGCGGCCCGGCGGTCGCCGAGGGAGGAACTTCGGACCCGGAACCCCAGAAACATCCCGACCAGATGGGGTAATCGCTGTTTCCCTGTTCAAACTCCACCCAGACGTTGGAGCCGACGGGCGGGACGGCGTAGAGTCCCGATTGGCCTCCGGCCAATGCGGCGCTGGGCATGGCCCAGGTTGAAGTCTGCACATTGGAGACGTCTGGCACGGTCACCGCCAGGCGCCCCATGTTCTGTGGGTCCACGTTGCCAACGACCGTGCCTCGATATTTGCCGAAGAAGTGCGCCACCAACATTCCCTTTCTTGAGAAGAATTCAAAATGGTGCGGTCGGTACCACCGGCACATTGGAGACCAGCGCGTTCCGCTTCAAGGTGAAACTCTGTTTGTATTCGCCGAGCTTGATCTGGTGCTTGGTGCTGTCGACGTAGTACAAACCATCGAAGGCCAACCCTGCTCCGCGCACGCCAATCAACTGCCGGGCCTGGAGAATGGTGCCGTAGCGCAGAACACTGATGGTGCCATCACCGGAGACGATGTCGGCGGTCTCGGCGGCCTTGGCATAACCAGCCATCAGGGCTTGCGCCGGCGAAAGTTTAGCCGTGTAAGACAACGGCTCGGTCTTTTGAGGTACGGGCACAACCGCCCCGAGAGGGGGATTGAGCGGGTTGGCACCCGAAATGGCAAGCTTGCTCACGACTCCGGTGGCCTGGTTCTGGAGGTAGATGATGGGAGCGACGGCGTTTTGCGGCTCGTAGCGAAAGTTCAGGCTCTCCACGTTGGTCCAGGCATCCATGTTCACGTTGAGGGCGGGTTGGGGAACGCCGATCTTGATCTGCGGACCCCAATATGCCTGGCACGAGCCTGGCATTGGACCAGGCTGCATGAAGAAAACGTAGCCGGACTCTTTGGCCAGTTGCTGGATGTACGCCAGGTCGGTGCCTTTCTGACTTGGAACGCGGACAGCGGGCACATCCGCATCGGGAGTGACAACCGGGACCACGTTCGGCACGATGCCAAAGGTGGCGTATTTACCGAGAATGGCGAGCACGCGCAGATCCGGCGTTAACCCTGGGAATGGGGTGCCGGAGGAATCGGTCAGGTCCATGACTGCGGAAAGGTCTTCGCCGGTGATGACCAGCTTGGAGGACCCTTGCATGGCATCGGGAACGACCTCGGTATGCTTCACCATGCCATCCATGACGACCTGCGGCAGGCCGCCAAACGATACGACGAGGATCACGCGGATCAGAGGAATGGGTGCGCCCATGGTGAGCAGGAAATACAGTTGCAGCGGAGAGCTGTTGGCCAGCGTGAAGCTGAGTTGAAAGCCGCTTTTGCCGGTGGCCGAGACGGTGACCTCCGCGCCCGTGAACGCGTCCATGAGCGGCTTGGGCGCAGGGGTTGCCTGCACCTGGCCAATCAGCAGCGTCAGATGGAGAGGGCTAGCCATTGCGGGCACCTGGTGGAATTCCGGCGGCCAGGGGGATTTCGATGGAGTAGCCTGGCACGGCGGTCAGCGAGTCGGGATCGACCGCGCTGTTGGCGTCGCAGATCATCCAGAAGAGAATGGGGTCGCCGAGAAACTTGTAGGCGAGATTATCGAGGCGGTCTCCGTCACTGATGGCGTAGCTCTGCAGCGACGTGTAAATACTGGCTTGCGGAATAATGCGGCGCTGCAGGTAGGCGACCGGGATGCCGTTGGCTCCGGTGTAATACTCCACAGCGGCCCCGTAGTAACGGCTACTGGGATTGGTTGGCGCGCCGGTGCCGGCGGCGGCGGAGACCATGGATTGTAGAACCTGATCCATCGCGTCGAGCCTTTCAAGGTTGGGGACCGGCCGAGCTTACATACCAGTCAAGGTTAGAGATCCAAACCGGGCAATGCGAACTTACGGATACATCGCGGCCAGGGCTTCTTTTTGTATCTGATAAGCCATGTACAGAGCTCCGGCGGGGGTAAGGAAACCGACATCGTTTACGTTGAGTACGCGCATCCCCAGCGAGACTTTGGCGCGGATGGGATTCAGCTGCGGGTCGAATGCCTCCTCGGTGATGTCCAGATCGGTGATGCGCACGGGAGTGACGCGCGTCTTGCTCCAGACGAAGAGGGTGAGCATCGACTCCATGGGAAGAATCTCGATGGTGCCCTGAAACGACAACGCCTCGTTGGCGAGGAGGACTTCGCTGGTTGGGTAGACAAGCAGTTCCAGCGCCGCCAACTGCGGCTGGATACCGAAGGCGAGGGTGGTCGCGTCTCCGCTGGCGAGCAGGTCGGTGGCGTCGATTTCCACGGTGCACTTGATGGTCTCGATGGGCGGACCTTTGAGGCGGAAGATCTCGGTTCTATCCGGCTCGTCGCCGACGGATTGCGGTTTCAAACTACGCGTCACCTCATCCGGGTTGTACTGAAATTCGATCACCGACGGTCCCTTTCTGACCGAATGTTTTTCCGGAGAACTCGTGCTCGGTGCCTTGGGCACAGGCGGCTGCGGTGGTCGCGGTGGCCGAGGTGGCGCCGGAGGGCGAGGCTTTGGTGGCGGAGGCAGCCCAATGTTCGGATCGAGCGACACGATCGCGCCTTTCAGAACAATGGGGGAAATGTTCGGCATTCAGAGTTCCTCCACGGAGGCCAGGCCGCGGAGCTCGAGGACATTCACATACCGGCCATATGTCGAGCTTGGGCCTGGAAGAAGATGTCCGGCTGTCTGTATCATCGCCGGTCCTCCTTCTTGGGAGGAGTCGAGGATGGAGGAGTGGTTCCCGAACCGGCGACCGGCACCGAGAAGCCCTTGGTCGAATCGGGATCCTTGTTGTCCCAGACGGTACTGTGATCCAGAAAATGCTTTGCCTTCCCTGCGTTCTCGACGCAGCAAAGCTTGGTATCGTCGAGCTGCCCGATCCCAATCCCCTTGCCGGGGTCCCAGTTATAGCAATCAAAGGCCTGGCACTTCCATTCGACAAAGTCGACGTTATACGTGGTGTCGCCCGCCGGTGTGGCCTTGGCTCGCACGTTCGAGCACAGTTGGAAACCGCCGACCGAATAAGCAAGATCGTCGCTGTGCGGCGAGCTGAACGAAAAGGCATTGGCATGTCCGGTATACCCGATCACTTCTGAAATCACACCGGGCTTCATGCGGCCGTCCGCGAGCCTCTTCCGCACGCCCTCCATGATTTTTTCCCGGTGCGTCGCGAGCGCGTCCTTTGTCCCATCGTGAGCCTCGAAGATGGGCGACGGCATTTCCAGGTCGGTGCCGCTACCGTCGAGCCAATGTCCGAAGTTGCGCTTGGCGTTCGGTCCAAAATCGGAGGCCGCGAAATTGCTCTTGAGGTTTGCGATATATGTGTCGAGATCGCCGGGGTTTGGGAAGTCGCTTTTGCAGTCGCTCGCCGCGGACATGCATGCTGTGCCCGCGTTTGCGCATTCATCCTCGACCGGTTTTATCGAACATGTCAGCGCCTGACGCTGGATCGCAGGTTTCGAGCCCGAGGGAAGGGTGGATGCGACGGGGCTGGAGCTTCTTCCATTACCCCTTGCTCCGTCTTCGCCGAGCGAGGCAGCGGCAAGGTCCGCGGCCTGTTCGTGCCGGTCTCCCACCGGGCCGACCTCGGCTCGGTCATCGCTCGAAGCATCGCGGAAGCCCTGTTGCACGACATGAGCCAGCTCGTGCGCCAGCAGTATCCTCCCCGCTTGGGTCCACGGTGAGTACTGGCCGCGCCCGAAGACGACATCGCGCCCCGCTGTGTACGCGTGAGCGCTTATGGCGCGAGCCGAGTCGGCAGCCTTCTCATTGAAATGCACCCGCACCTTGCTAAAGTCGTGGCCGAAGCGCGGCTCCATATATGTCCGTGTGGCCGCGTCGAGCGGCTGGCCCGGCGAGCGCAGGACTTCATGGACAATCGGCGGAGCGATGGCTGGCTGGGCGCCGGCCGTGGCCCGGAGCTGCAAGGTTTTTTTCTTCTTGCATGCCTCACATTCGCCGCCGCCGGAAGCATTGCCCCCGCAGGAACACTTTCTTTGCAGCGTTCCAAAGGGCGCGGGCGTGAAGGGCCGCGCCGGAAGGGAAGCTGGCTTCATCGGGATCTGAACTCGCGTGCTCATGCTTGGTGACCTCCCTTGCCGGGCTGGGTCCGAGGCGCAATGGCCGCGGCTCTCGCCTGTTGACGCATGCTCCGATAGACGGCGCGCGCGATCTCGGTCCCTGCCGTCTGGGGTTTGGCGTTCGCCTGGACGTGGAACTCGCCGCCGTTGATTCCTTCCAGAGACAGCGGGTTCTTCAGGAAATTTGCCTGCCCGTCCGCAGTGATCAGACGTGTGAGTTCACGCTGCATGGCTTCGGCAATGCGGTGGCGATCGCGCGGGGCGAAGCCGTGCAGGACGAGTTCGTCGATGTGCAGGTCTATGCCCATCCGGCGGTCTCCGAATCTGCGAGGGGGCGCTCGATTTTTGTGAACTCGCTGCGCGCGGCGGAGAGCAGGTGCGACATGCGCACCGGTTCCCCGGCGTCAGCAGCGAGAAATGCCGCGCCCATGGCGATGTTCTGGATGTTGCCGCCCGCCGCGCTCAGGCGCGCCAACTGGTCGACGCGCAGGCCCTCGGTGGGCGTCTGACGGGGAAAGACGCGCTGCCAAATCTCGGCGCGCTGCGCCGCCTCGGGAAATGGGAATTCCACGACAAATCGAATGCGGCGGAGAAATGCGGTGTCCAGAGCGTCGCGGCGGTTGGTGGTGAGGATGGCCAGGCCGCGATAGGCTTCCATGCGCTGGAGCAGATAGCTGACTTCTATATTTGCGTAGCGGTCGTGACTGTCCTTGACCTCGCTGCGCTTGCCGAAGAGGGCGTCGGCCTCATCGAAAAGCAGGATGGCGGCGCTCTCTTCGGCGGCATCGAAGACGCGGCGCAGGTTCTTCTCCGTCTCGCCGATGTACTTGCTGATAACTTGGCTGAGATCGATGCGGTAGAGGTCCAGCCGCAGTTGGTTGGCCAGAACCTCGCCGGCCATGGTTTTCCCCGTGCCACTGGGGCCGGCGAAAAGAGCGCTGATGCCCAATCCGCGTCCGACCTTGGAAGCGAAACCCCAGCTCCTGTAGACTTTGGCGCGCTGGCGAACATGGATCGCAATCTGGGCGAGAAGCTGTTTCTGTTTGTCGGGCAGGACAAGATCGTCACAGGTGGCGATGGGCTCAATGCGCTGCGCCAATCCTTCCAGGCGCGGCCGGGACTGCGCGCGGCAAGCGTCCCACAAGGCTGAAGCCAGAGCATGGGCCGCGCCATTTCCGGCGGAGCCCGCCAGCGACTCCAGCTCCGGAGCGGTTTGGTTCACGGCGGCGTCGATGCGGCGAGCGCTCAAGCTGAATTGCGCGGCGAGCGTGTCCAGTTCGCCGTTGAGCAAGGGAGCCGCCACGCCCAGCGCCTGATGCCAAAGCTCGATTTGCTCGTTGGCGGTTGCCGTGGGCACTTCAAAGGAGAGCAATCGGCGTTCGACGGGCTGCATGGGTTCGCGGGTGGAGACCAGCAACGGGCTGCGCAGGGTTTCGATGAGTCGATTGACGGCAAATTCGCCGGCCGCGTCGAGCGGTGGGGAGTCATCGTATTCAAGCAGCAAGCCGCAGGATTGCAACGCGGCCTCACGCTCCCAAAGACGCAGGAAAAGATCAAGTTCGGTTGCGCCGCGCGGGACGGCCTGCCCGGAGAGGGCTTGCAGATTCATGCCGGCAAGAGCGCAGGCCCGGGCGGCGACCGCCCGGCGGCTGCCGGGTTCACTGCCGCTCAGATAGACAACCGGCGCCGCCGCCTGCCAGTTGCCATGGGATAGAGCATCTGCCATGCGCTGGGCGACGCGCTGCTCGGAAGGCGTCAATTTTCCGGTCGCGTGCACAGGCTCTACGAGCCCGCGCAGACGCTCGTCAAAGGATTGTATTCCGGTGAGATAGTGGAGAATCCGCTCGTCGATCCGCAGCGGACTGCTGGTCAATGCATCGCCGGATAGTACCTCGACCAGATGCCAGTTACGCAAAGGCCGCCCGGGCAGAAGCGCGCTCCAGTGCGCGTCCTCGAACGCTGCCAGCGCCAGGCTGAAAGTCGGCAGGGCGGGACACTGGCCTTTGTTGGCCGATTGATAGAGGTCGGCGAAGCGGGAATCCAACTCGACGGCGGCGCACATCAACAAGATATTGCGTTCGAAGGTGGAGAGGCCAAAGGTGGCACAGAGAATATCGAACGCGGGTGGCGTCTGGGGGGACGGGCCTTCGTCCTGCGCACTCTCCGGCTGCAAGGGACCGGCTGCTTCGGCGGAAATCTGAGACTGGTTGTGTTCAGGCTCGGTGGGCGCGATGAACCTCACCAGCGTGGCGCGCAGATCGGCGAGGGCCAACCTCATGCTGGCCTGGTTGAAGTCTTCCCAACTCTGAGGAATGGTCTGGTTCATGGGATCGTCACCATAGGTCCGAAAGTTGGGCTGGCGGGATTCAGATCAAGGGGACTCTCGGCTCCGTCGATCTTTACCCGGATGAAGTAAACGCCGGCCACCAAGCCGGAAATGGTGCAGGCGAGAGTATTGGAACTGGCCGCCAGTGGCGGCAGCGTGAACGTGTAAGCCGCTGGCGCCGGGGGCACAGTTGTCGAATTCTGATTGAGCAGGAGCGTCACCCGCTGGTTCGGTTGCACCGCGGGATTTACGGTGACGTTGATTTGCGTGGCGCTTGCGGACTGAGCAACGATGACCGGCTGCAACACCAGTGCGACGATGTTGGATTCGCATCCCGGGTGCGGCACTGGCGGAGTTCCAAGCAGTTGCTGCTGGACGACCTGAAGGCCGAGGACACCGGCCTGCAAGCCGGCGGGTATCGGCATGGTGATTGCATTCTGGGTCACCACCGGTGGAGTCACAATCAGGTTTCCGATGCGCACGGCGGTGATGTCGCCCTGCAATTGGGTGCCCTGGATTACCAGCGTGCTGGTAGGCAGGATGGGCTGCCCCGCACCGGCTTGAGACATGACCAGTGTGATCACCGGCTGCGCAAATGTCGATACGTAGAGGTTCCTGAACTCTACGGGCAACGCCTGCTGCGCCGGGGACTGATCGCTTTCGATCAAGACCACCGAGGCCTGATAGGCGACCGATAGGGCGTACTCGACCTGAAAGAAAGCTGACCATAATTTTGAGAACTCCTCCAGCGAGAACGTGGACGGAGTAAATCTCACCCGCTCAACCTGACTGTCCAGGTCCGAACCAAGAAGGAAGCTGTAGGTACTGATTGCGGATTGAATGATTGCAGACGAGAGAATCGGCTGGGCATGGAGCACGCTCGCCACTGCGCCCAACATGCGTTGCGGCTCCAATAGCTCGTCTTTGCCGTGAAAGGTGAAGAGGTAATGGAGATCAAGAGCCGCCATGGGCCGCTTCACCACGGTCCCATCCGGGCGGCGGGTGGGCAGGTCCGCATTGCGGTAGGCCGCGTTGGGCGTTACCTGGTACAGGTAGACGTTGACGTGGGGGTGCTGCTCCTTGGGATCGCCCTTGGCCGCAGGGCGCTTGAATTCGATCGCGGCATTGCTACCCACCGCATCCTGCACGGGTTTCAGCAGTATCTCGGAGAGGGCGGCGGTTGCGGTCGCGATCGCCAGGTAGTTGCTCATCGTCCCGCTCCGCTGTTTCGCTTCAGAAAATCATCCAGTGACAGGGTGGGCCTGACCCTTTGCGGCGGAGTCCGGTTGACGGGCGTGGGCGGAAAGACGGCCCGCACTTCCACCTTGCCGATGGTTACCCGAATGGAAGGCTCGGATGATTGATTGGCCGCAGCCGGGTGTACGGCGATGCCTGACAGCGGTGGCGTCTCTTTTGGGAACCCGCGGCGCACGGACGAATCCAGGGGCATAGCGGGCGGAATTCCGGAAACCGCCGGGGTTACCGAACTAACCAGCTCAGGGAGGGATTCGGGGCGAACGCTCTCCATGAATACCTGCTCTGGGTGCATCGGCTGGATTGGTTTCGTCGTGGTCAGGCCTGGCCGTGTCTCCTCGGGTTTCGGGGCGGGCGCAGGATGAGGAGAAAGTTGACGAGATGATGAGCTGCCCTCCAGCCTCGAGGGCAGAGTCCGCGACCTGCCAGGCGTGGCAAGCGAATCGGAAGTTGCCGCATCCGGCGACGGGGCCGGCGCTGATGGGGCGGATTGGAGCCGATGCAGGGGACGAATCCCGGCGGGCGCCAGAGTCGCATCGATCTGGGAGCGGTAAGTTTCATCGATGGGGGTTGCCGGCGGCAGGATCCAGCTGGTTGAAACATCTGCCGGTTGCTGGGTGGACTCAGTGGAGGTCGAAGGCAAGACCGGAGATGAATCCGCGCGGAGCGCCGTCTGCGGGAGCCGGGGGCTGACAATTGGCTCGCGCCGGGTTTCTGCGATTGAGGCGGGAGAATTCTGACGCGGCTGTTGCGGTGGTTCTGAAGGCTGGTCAAGGCGGTCCAGCGGAATCGCCGCACCAGAAACACCGTTGGATTGGGAGTCGTTCTCGCGCGGAGATTCGAGGTCGATCTCCCCGGAGACTTGCCTGGCTCCGAGCAGGCCAGTCTCTTGCCGGTACGGTTCATACAGAGACGGCACGTGCGGCCGGATTGCCGGTGCAACTCCCTGGCTCCGCGCGGCCATGTTAGTCAGAAGATCGCTCATGCTCCCACCATGTCGAGGTAGAACTGCCGTCGCGCTGGGCTCAGGGACAGGATGTCTCGTTCACGCCAGCCGTAAGCCCTGGCCAGCGTGTGCACATCGCTCAGAATGCGCCGCGCCCAGACTTCAATCTCAGTCCACAGGAAGAAGACGATATCAAAAGCTGCGCGCCAATGGAGCTGACACGAGGGACACTGAAGCCTGAGTTGGATATCCGCCAAGGGGTCGGCCTCGGCCATCGCTTCTGCGATGCTGACGACAACGTCAGATGGCAATTGCCCGGCATTGATTGCGGCGGCGCTTTGCTCGGTCGACAGCAGGCAGCGGTCGAGGAGCAGGGAACGCGCCGATTCCAGACTGACCTCGGCTTCCGCGGCGGCGACATCCACGGTGGTTGGCAGTCGAAACGTGATGGCATAGCCGGCAATGTTGAAAGACATCTCATTCGGCTGCATGCGATTCGAAGCGGAGAGTATCTCGCCGGTATCCAGAGTCAACTCGAGCGTTTCCCGGCAACCGGGACACACGGAAACGGCGGCCATGCGCGTCCCCCAGAGCGCCTCCCGAAGCCGCAGCAACTCTGCATCGCGCTGGCCGATGCTGAGCGCGGCGAGTGAATCCCGGGAAACCTCGGGCAACATAGCCATCAACAGGGCCAAGGCGCGGTAAGCTGGGGTCCGGGCGCGGCCAACTTCCCAGACCTCCAACAGTTCGAAAGCAGACGGCGCCCGCACCATTGGGATCAGCTCGGCACCGTGAACGACGGCTCGGTGGGTTCGGTGACAGCGATGTCCCGCTCCCAGCCTTCATTTTCCAACTTGATGTGCTGGATCGCGACGGCGTTGGCATTGGAATCCAGATCCGGCATAGCCTGGTACTCGGATACCCAGCAGCGATAGATGTTGTAGGCTTGGACCTTCTGGCCCGCCTCGTTGTAGAGCTCGAGGATAATGTCTTTGCGGAAATCCTTGAGCGACACCTCCGCGCCCAGAGCGGCCCCAAGCTGCCAGACTTTGCCGACCCATTGTTCAAAAGCCGTGTCCTCGGTGATTCCCCGCTCCAAGGTGATGGCGTCGAACTCATTGCGGCCGGGCGATTTGTAGCTGGTGGAGGGGTCGCCACCTGCGCGATGCTTCACCACTTCGGTGGTGCGCTTGAGCCCGGTAACTTTGCTGATGCCCGCCACGTACTTCCCGTCCCACTTGACCTGAAACTTGAAATTCTTATACGGATCGCGGCGAGTGGGATTCACGGTAAATTCAGCCATGCGAGTTCTCCCTAGGTTGAGGTCTGGCCGGAAAGCTGCTGGATCTGGATCACGACGAACTCAGCCGGTTCGAGTGGTGCGAATCCAACGACGATATTGACGACACCGTTATCGATGTCGGTTTGGGTGGTGGTTTCACTGTCGCATTTCACGAAGTAGGCCTGGTTTGGAGTCTGGCCCTGGAAGTAGCCCTGGACAAACAGGTTCTGCATGAAGGAGCCGACGTTGAGCCGGATGGCCGACCAGAGCGGCTCATCGTTGGGCTCGAACACCACCCACTGCGTCCCCTGGTAGAGGCTTGACTCGATGAACAGGGCGACGCGGCGCACGGGGATGTATTTCCACTGGCTGGCATCAGCGTCGGCGCCAACCAGGGTGCGAGAGCCCCAGAGAACGGAGCCATAGACGGGGAAGGTCCGGAAGCAATTCAAGCCAAGCGGGTTCAGAACCCCGTTTTCCGCATCGGTCATCTTATAGACAAGTCCCTGGACTCCAGACAGCGTTGCCTCGATCCCGGCAGGCGCCTTCCAGACGCCGCGCGACGAGTCGATCCGCGCGAAGAGGCCAGCCACGACGCCGCAGGGCGCGAAGGTCCGGAGCTGATAGTTATTGAGCGGATCAGGCAGGCGCAAACGAGGAAAGAATGCCGCGCCATTGGGGTCGCTGACCGTCAGTCCGGAGGTCTTCCAATCGATAGCAGCGGATATGGTGTTGACATAGGGTGGGCAATCCAGTAGCAGGAACGCTCTCCTCGTGTCGCAGTACGCAACGGCGGCGCTATAGATGGCATTGGGGTCCACGGTGGTGTCCAGCGCGGCAGGATTACCGGCATATGCCCGGGTGGCTTCCGGAATACAAAGCAGATTGAAGGCATCCACCTTATCCAGGGCATAAATCCCCGTGAACAGGCTTGGATCGCCAATCAGATCGGTGGTTGTAGGAAGGCTATTTCCGTCCGCACCGGCACTGGAACTGGTCTCCGAGCCCCAGAGACTGTTTCCGGTTCCCAGAGCGTAATGGGCGACGTTGGAGTTGTTCGCCGGGAGGGCGCTGCCAAATCCCAAAGTCGCCGAAACGTCGGAGAATCCGCTTGCCCCTGATGGCGTTCCGATGGTGACCACGGCATCGGGGGATTGGGGAATCGACGCATTGACCCGAATCGCCTGGCTGCCGGGGATTCCAGACAGCGAACATTGCACGGTGGCCCCCGGCATCTGGACCGTGAGCACGGCGTTGATTGCGCTCTGCAGTTGCGCCGCAAGTCCAGCAATAGTGAGGGGCAGGGGCGTGTTCCTGGCGAAAACTTTCACGTCAACCGGAAGCGGCGACGGCGACGGTTGAGGCTTGGACACGTTCAGTGCGATGGCGTAGTCCGTACCGGTGGGCGTCGTGGTGTTCACCAGGGTCGCATTGGTACTGACGACGGTTGCAACCGCCGCGCCAGCATATTTGCTGAACAGGGTTAGATGGGTTGCGTCTGTGATCCCGTTGACCTGGTAAAGCGTATGGCTCGTATCGGCATCGAAGGTGAGTAACTGCCCGACTTTCAAAGCCGTGTTAAAGCTCGTGCCCGAACCGGTAACCGCGGTTGAACCGCCGGTGAGGCTCACGCTCCCGGCCAAGGCGGTTGTCCCGGCTATGGCGCCGTCCACCGTGGCGACCACCAGTGGAGCCCCCACGACGCCGGTGACGGAAGGAGCGACGGTGGTGGACAACGCGCCGGTCGCTTTCACGCCTACCAGTTGCGAGCCATTGTCGGGGTCACTCACCACGTTGACGACGTAATTCATGAAACCAGGGTTGAGAGACACGTCAGGGAAGCTCTCTACGGTGCCATCCACAAGGTTGGTGATGGTCAGGTTGAATGCTACCGGATCGTCTATCTCCACCGCACCGGACGTAGTGGCGGAGCCGGCGTAGCCCGTAAACAGGGTCAGTTGAGTGTCGCTGTCGATCGTAGCAATCTGGTATGGGGTTGGGGTGGAATCCGCCGTAAACACCAGCCATTGGTTGGCTTTCAGCCTGGTGGTGAAGCCTGTTCCCGTAACGATGGTTGGTGTGGCAACCGAGAGCCCCACGGTCAGCCCGGGAAGCGCCCGCGACAAACCGTTGGTGTCCACATCGATCAGCAGTTGACCGTTCGCCCAGGTGCCGCTGCTTAAAGCGGTGAAGGTCAAGTCGGCGAAGACAACCGTTGCTCCCGCAGCCTGATCTCGCGGTACCCGGACCACATAGGCCTGGTTGCCGCCATTCTGAAAGAACTGCTGCACCGCGTAGCTGACTTCGCTGTTCGAAGCCAGTCCCCCAAACAGCCGTTGGTAATCGGAAAAACTGAAGATGAGCTCGGCGCGATTGTCGATGCCGGTTGCCGTGTAACCAACAAAAGCGGCTACGGAGGTGGCCACGCCAGTGATGGGGTGTACGGGGCTGGGCAATTCCTGGATGTAGACGCCGGGGTACGTGTAGGTACTGGGCACGGGCACCTCGCTGTGGTCCTGCGGCCACTGAGTGCCGCGGTTGAGATGTGAGAAAGCGCGAACAGTTCAGAACGGGAAATCCCCTGCGCTCACCCACGCAGGTCTTAAGTGCCGCAAACAGTACCCCAAGTCGCAAGACTCCGTCAAGATAATTTATCGAGAATGATGTCACGATCCAAGCAAGAGCTGCCGTCTGGCGTCAGGAGGGATATCTGCAAATCACGTGCCGACGTGCCAGATGTGCTGGGCGAAGCGTTCTCCCTGGTTCAGATTCTCTCCACCATTGTTAAGCTTTCGATCGCATCAAGTGACGTATGGTCAAATTCAAACGTGGTTCGGTTACGTTGCGGGCACAGAGAAAAACACATGAGGCCTGATCGGAGATCACGGTCGAATTGGCCGGGCGATGTGACAAGCATCTTTGCGATTCCGGCAAGTTTCCATTGGAAGGTGCCGGAAATTATATTGTGCAATTTGGCGTCAATCCGGAATCTACGATCGAACGCCGTGATCCTCCGGTGTAGGAGCTAGCTGGGAGTGGACGCCGCTTTCTGCTGGCCCTGTTGCTGTTCGTAGACCCACGCCTTGCCGCCCAAACCGCCGTCGTGAATGCGGTGACCGAAAACGCGCAGGGGACGGAGATCGCCATCACCGGATTCCGATACGGATACTCGGCTCTGGTATGAAAATCTACAGGAGTGAGCCTGCGGGGCATCCCATGTTCAATATCATTCCCAATCTTGAATGGAAGTCTCGAAGAACTTTGGCGTGGCGGGATGCACAGAAAGGTTGTCCGCCGTCCAAGAGCCGTTACACTGTAAGTATCTATGTCTGTGCGGATCGAAGCTCGTTGGACGGTACGCTTGCTGGGCGTGCTCATAGTGCTGTCAGGGACGATTTTCATCGCATGGCAGGCCGGTTCTCTGTTGAAGAGTCGAGCCCAGTACAGGCCCAAAATCGTGACCCTGCCGCCGAGTGTGGTTCAGATCGGCGATGTTGATCTCTCGGTGTTGCTGAACCAGATCGTGGTTTCCGGGCACGTTGACGACCGCGCCCTGGCTGAAATTGAGAGACGGGGACTGCCGTCGCTTACCTCTGCCGCCGAGTTTGTGGCGGCACGCTACGAACACGAACACAACCGCGACGAGCAGGCATTCAGCCACATTCAACGAGCTTTGGAATCGTCTCCCGGAAATGCAGGACTGCACATCTGGTGCGCCGCGTTGATGCTGAATTCCGGCCAACTGGCAGACGCGGTGGCGCACAGTGAACAGGCTGCGCAATTGGAACCCGAGTCAGCCGAGGTGCAGCGTATCCGGGGAATGGCCTACTACCAGGCGGGGCGGCGGGAAGATGCCATCGCGGCATGGGAACATTCGCTGCGGTTGGCTCCGAATCAGAGCCTCCAGGAGTACCTGGAGAAAGCGAAGCGCGAAGCTGCCGTGGAGGAGCACTTCACCGAGACGGCCCGCGGCCATTTCGTGTTGCGCTATGAAGGGGGCCAACCGGCGGAAGCGCTGACGGACGACCTGTTGCGCACGCTGGAACACGATTATGACGCACTTGCCCTCGACCTCGGAGTTGCCCCTAAAACCGTTACAACCGTGGTTCTCTACAGCGCCCAACAGTTTTCCGACGTGACCCAGGCCCCCGCCTGGGCAGGAGCGATCAACGACGGCAGGATGCGGATTCCGTTGGGCGAGGTTTCCAGCATCACGCCCCAACTGGAGTCCCTGCTGAGGCATGAGTTGACCCATTCCTTCGTGCATAGTGCAGTTCCGAACTGCCCGGTCTGGTTGAACGAAGGCCTGGCCCAATTGGAAGAGCCGAAAAGCCTTGCTGCACTGACAGCGTCGCTCGGAGCACGGGCCCCTACCGGCGAGTTCGTGTCCTTATCGCAACTGGAAGGTTCCTTCCAGGGAATGACTCCCGAACAGGCCCAGAGAGCCTATGTCGAATCCCTGGCCGCCGCCGAGTATCTCCGGTCGGCATACGGGATGGACGGCCTGCGCCGCCTGCTTCTGCAGTTGTCGGACGGAGATCAACCCGAGGCCGCGCTGCGCGCCGTGACCACTGGTGGGTATGCCGACCTGGATCGAGAGGCCGAGGACTACTGGGCAAAGCGGAGCCCCTCCGACGGGATCCGCCGATGATCGAAAATGTGCTGTCGGGTATCGGTCTGTGCGGATGCCATTTCTCGGTCCTCTCCCTGCTCCAGGGAGGTCAGAAAACTGCTGGCGGAGATGCTCCACATTCGGCGCGTCATCGTGCAATGGGGGGTGCCAGGATGATCCATCCACACGCAGCCAGGGGAATGGAATCCCCAGCCGCTTCGTTTGCCGCTGGCTACGCCTGGCAAAATGTTGTGGGAGGCCGCCCAGGTACGAGTATCATGCGTCTGAATGGCCATAACCATAAATTCGCTCGATCACCTCGTCCTCAGCGTCGCAAACATCGACATCACCGTTGACTTTTACACGGAAGTTCTCGGCATGGAGTTGTCCACCGTGGATGGGGGAAAGGCTCTTGCCTTCGGCGAGCAGATGATCAAACTGCAGCAGCGTGGACATGAGGTGAATCCCAAAGCCGCCCATCCCACCGCAGGCGCCGGAGACATTTGTTTCATCACCTCGACCCCTCTCGACGAAGTGATCCGCTACCTGAACGAACAGAAAGTTCGCATCGAAGAAGGCCCGGTCGAACGCAACGGCGCGATGGGAAAAATGCGCTCGATCTACGTTCGCGACCCAGATAAGAACCTGGTTGAAATTTCGAACTACTAGCGGGCAGGTGGCCCGAAGCTGCCCGCCGGCGGCGGTTGTGGAGGCAAGCGACCGCCGCACATTCGCGGAAATAAACCATGCGGCACCGCTCTGTGGATGGCGCGGCTTGCGAGTAGCCGCCGCTGCAACCGGAATGGTTGTCCGTCACTGAAAAGTCATACGGATTATGGTATGGGATGCTGGAGGCGGCGCGGTCCAGGATGAGAGCCGGTTCCAGACATGATCGCCGGGCAGTGCACGGACTTGCCTCGACGGTTCAATCCGCTCCCTTCCTCCAGCCGATCCTCGAATCCGGTCGTGGATTCAACGGAGAACACCTGTGAGCGCGATTCGCAATGGCAGTCGGCGGGACTTTCTAAAGAAATGCCTGATTGGCGCCGCATTTCTGCACGCGGACGGCGGGAGCGCAATCAGGGCAGCGGTAGAGCCGGGCACGGCGCCGGCGAAATCCAAGGTTGTGATCGCGCACGATGCCATGCTGCGCGGCGCGGGCGGCACGGTGGATTCGCGCCGGATGCTGAACCTGCTGGATCAGTCCATGCAGGCCCTGTTCGATTGCGATCATGCGCTGGAGGC
This sequence comes from uncultured Acidobacteriaceae bacterium, assembly GCA_964591805.1. Taxonomy (GTDB): domain Bacteria; phylum Acidobacteriota; class Terriglobia; order Terriglobales; family Acidobacteriaceae; genus TOLSYN. The sequence continues at coordinate 90,607 of CAZQDD010000009.1, forward strand.
GTGGAAGAAGCTGGCCCGCCCGGATGAGACCGTGGGACTGAAAGTGAATGCACTGGGAGGACGTGGACTTTCCAGCAACCTGCAGCTTGTCGAAGCCATCTGCGAGCGGTTGCAGGAGGCCGGGGTCAAGGCCAGCGGCATCGTGGTCTGGGATCGCGACAGCGATGAGCTGGAACGCGCTGGGTTCCATGTATCAATGGGTGGCAACCGGGTTCAATGCTTCGGCACCGACCGGGTTGATTATGAACCAGAGCTGGTTACGCACGGCAGTGTCGGCAGCCGGCTATCACGGATTCTGACGCGGCGCTGCAACGTCCTGATCAATGTTCCCGTGCTGAAAGACCATGACGGGGCAGGCGTGTCCATTGCCCTGAAAAACATGTATGGCGTCATTCACAATCCGAACAAATACCACCCCAACGGCTGCAATCCATACATCGCGGACTTGAATATGCTGCCCGAGATCCGAGCCAGGATGCGATTGACCATCTGCGATGCGACCATGGCATCGTACGAAGGTGGACCGGGCTACAAGCCGGAATACAGCTGGAAGAACAATGCCTTGCTGATTTCGCAGGATCCCGTTGCGCTCGACTACACCGGCTGGCAGATCATCGAGCGCAAACGGGCCGATAGAGGATTGAAAACGCTGGAAGGCGATGGCAGAGCACCCCATTACATCGCGACCGCGGCCGACGTACAGCATCGCCTGGGCACGAACGATCCCAGGAAAATCTCGGCTATCGCGGTGCAGGCGGGGGCATGACTGGGGGAAACATGTCGCATGCGCCCGATGAGCAAGAAGGCGGGAAACTTCCGGCTGACGGAGCCGCGGAAGGCGAGCGCCCAACCATCCGTGATGAGCGAAGCCAGAAGCGCTGTCCGCTCGATCGCCGATCGTTTCTGAAGTGCGCCTTGGCGTCGGGAGCAGCTCTGGGCTTGTGCGAACTTGATCAGCCCCTCATTGCCCTGCCATCGTGGGTTGCTCCGCAGAAGCAGGACGATTCACGATTCACCGTCGAAGCGAAGTTCTACGAGAAACTTCAAGGCAAGAAGATCAAGTGCAAGCTGTGTCCGCGTGGGTGCACGGTGGGTGATCTGGAACGCGGATACTGCGGCGTGCGGGAGAATCGCGGAGGACGATACTACACCCTGGTGCACTCGCGGGTGTGCGCCGCGCATGTGGATCCCATCCAGAAAAAACCTCTGTTCCACTACCTGCCCGGGACGCTGGCTTTTTCCGTGGCCACGGCCGGCTGTAACGTCAACTGCAAGTTTTGCCAGAACTGGGATATCTCCCAGGTGCGTCCCGAGCAGGTCTCCGCCGATTACATCCCCCCGCAGCAGATTGCCGGCCTGGCAAAGCAATATGGCTGTCCGACGATTGCTTACACCTACAGTGAGCCGGTCGTCTTCAGCGAGTACCTGATGGATGCAGCCGACGCCGGACACCAGGCAGGCATTCACAGCGTGGTGGTGTCGAATGGTTACATGCAAGAGGATGCGCTGAAAACGGCGTACGGGAAAATGGACGCGGTCAAGATCGATCTAAAAGCATTTTCGGAGTCGTATTACCGGGACGTGGTTGCAGGCGAGTTAAAGCCAGTGCTGGAGTCGCTCGTCACCCTGCGAAAAATGGGCAAGTGGACGGAGATTGTCTACCTGGTTGTGCCGACTCTGAACGACGGCGACTCGGAATTACGTGGCCTGGCAAGCTGGATCAAAACGAACCTGGGGAAAGATGTGCCGTTACATTTCACACAGTTTCATCCGGAATACCTGTTAAAGAATCTACCCATAACGCCGGTGCCCACCTTGGAGCGTGCCAAGGCGATTGCCGATGCCGAAGGGCTGCACTACGTGTACATCGGCAATGTGCCGGGACATCCGGCGCAGAATACCTACTGCCCGAAGTGCCGCCGCATGCTGGTGGAACGGGTCGGGTTCACGGCGGATCAGATGCTGATCCGCAAGGGTAGTTGCCCATTCTGCGGACAGCCGATCCCGGGTATTTGGCGGGAATGAACGCGCGAGGAGGCTTCTCAGATGCGCTCCAAGATTTCCTGGCTGGTGGTCCCGCTGATCGCGATCCTGGCGATTGCGGCGGTGCGTTGCGCCCGTGCCTTCGATCCGCAGAACGTGCGACAAGCCGGTGTAGCCGGCGCCTTTTACCCCGCGGACCCAAAGCAACTTGGGGCGATGATCGACGATATGTTGGCGCATGCGCCGGGGCCGCCGATTCGCGATCCGATCCTGGCGGTGGTTGCACCGCACGCCGGGTATCAATTCTCCGGCCCTGTCGCCGCCTACACCTACGCGGCTCTGAAAGGGCGCAGGTTTTCGCGGGTCGTTGTGATTGCCCCGTCGCATTACGAAGCATTTGATTTCACGTCGATCTATGACGGCGATGCCTATGCGACGCCGCTCGGGAACGTCCCGGTAGACAAGGCGTTTGCCAAGCGGCTGACGAAGATGGACCCGACCCTCCGGCTTTCCAGCCAGGGGCACGTTGCCACGCCGGCAGGCGCCGAGCATGCCATCGAAGTGCAGTTGCCGTGGTTGCAACGGGTGCTGGGCGATTTTGAACTCGTGCCCGTCGTCATGGGCGACCAGAGCTACGAGAACAGCCGTGCCCTGGGTGTGGCCTTGGCAAAGCTGATCCCGGGCAGCAATACGCTCATCGTGGCCAGTTCCGATCTGTCGCACTACCACCCCTACGACGAAGCCGTGAGGATAGACCATAAAACACTGAACGCCCTGCAAGAGTGGGACTACTTCAGCATGTCGCGGAACTTCGAGGCGCGGATATGGGAAGCCTGCGGCGGCGCGCCCATCGTGGCCGCAATGATTGCTGCCGAGCGCATGGGAGCGAACCAGGCCTTGGTGCTCAAGTACGCCAATTCAGGCGACACCGCGGGGGATCACTCACGCGTGGTCGGATACAGCGCGGACGTTTTTGTAAAAGCTCAAAACGAAAAGGCTGTGGAATCGAAATTCTCGCTTAACGGCCACGAGAAGGACGAACTGCTCGCTCTGGCTCGCAAGTCGGTAGAGCACGCGGTTGAGCGGGAAGAAGCGTATGAACCAACCGCGGCCACAAGTGATGCGCTGAATCAGGAGCGCGGCGCGTTCGTGACCCTGCGCAAATCGGGAGAGCTGCGCGGGTGCATCGGCTACACCTCCGCCATCCAACCGCTTTACAGGACCGTGCGGGACACGGCCACGCTGGCAGCCCTGCGCGATTCCCGGTTTCCGCCGGTATCCGCTTCAGAGTTGCCGCAGCTCGAGTATGAAATCTCCGTGCTGTCGCCCCTTCGGCGCGTGCTGGATGTGCAACAAATCAAGATTGGCCAGCACGGTTTGCTAATGAAGAACGGCGCCCAGGAGGGACTTTTGCTTCCCCAAGTGCCGGTGGAAGAAAAATGGGACCGGCAGAAGTTTCTGGAAGAAACCTGCATCAAAGCGGGTATGAACATCGGCTGCTGGAAGGACGAGAACACCGACATCTTCATGTTTACGGCGGTGGTATTCGGCGAGAAAAAGCCGTGAGTGCCTAGCTTTGGAACATCTTTGCCGGCAGGTTTACACGTGCGGCGAGGACAGCCGGTGCCAGGTTTACCGCCGCAGTGAGCCATGCCGTTCTCCAAAAACCAAAGACCGGAATGAGGTAACTGCTCAACAGAAGCGCGCCCGCGCACCCACCCAGCAGATCAATGGCGTAGAGTGTGCCCAGTCCTGCTCGTCCGCTGCTGCCATGAAGGTAGATATGGGTCGCGACGGGAAATTGATAGCCCCCCAGAATTCCGCAGAGGGCAGCCAGGGCAGGAAAGACAAACTGCGCCGCCAACCACGTTGCCGCCAGCCCGGAGATTCTCGCCAACAGGCTCACCACAAAGATCAGCGCAGGAGCAGAGAAGGCTAGCAAAATCTGGAGAGTTGCCATGGTGCCCCAAGGTGGAGCAGCGCTGCAACGAAGGCGGCGGATACCCAGCCAACTTCCGAACGCGATGCCGGCCATGCTCATGGCGATGAGGATCGTGAGCTGGTGGTAGACGTAACCGTAGACGGACTGGAATGCCAGCAGCAGGAAAATCTGCAGAGCCATCAGGGTGAATCCGGCCGCCGCCATGCAGCAAGCCGTTGCATAACGGGCGCGTCTCTCGGGAGCGCGCACGCATGCCAGAGGAACCGACACAATCAACAGAATGATCAGGACTGCGCAAAGGACATCCGTGAAAGCAAGATGCGCTCCAGACCGGAACCAGCCGGAATAGCCCGACCTGAACTGCGCGCTCCATAGCACAATGTCAAAGTAATAGGCGATCGGCGCAAAATCGCGGTTCACTGGCGTCGAGGCCAGGGGCCGGAGCTGCTCGTGAAGCTGCAGCATGCGATCGGGCATCATGCGGAATGGGATGAAGTATTCTCGAACATACCGTGTCTGCAGATTGCGCTCATGCAATCTTGAAATCAGAGTTTCGGGATTGTCGGCCAGAACATCGGGCCGCGAGGCGGCGAAGAAGTGGATGGTTTCGCCAGGGATGGCGACAACGTAAGGGAATACGCTGCGCAGAGTGTGGTGAATGCAGCGCAGAAATTCCGCCAGGTCGGGGCTGATGTAATCCTCCGACGATCGCAATTGCAAGGCCAGCAGTCCGCCCGCCGCGAGGTGGTCGCGCGCGCTGCGAAAAAATTCGGCGGTATAAAACCGGTTCAACTGCGCGGTCTGCGGACCGGGCACAGCAAGGATGATCACGTCGAATGGATCGCCAGCCCTCTTGAGATAGAAGCGGCCATCCGCGTAGTGCATGTGCACCCGTGGGTCCGACACAGCCGGGGCATACTGCGCCGGGAAAAACTGCCGCGCCATGTCGATGAGAGCGGGATCCAGCTCAACATAGTCGATCCGCTCGACAGTAGGATGCTTGAGCGCCTGGGCGATGCTGCCGTTCACTCCGCCGCCAATCAGCAGAATCCGCCTCGGCGCCGGGTGCTCCAGCAGAGCGTAGTGAACCTGCTCTTCGGCGGAGTTGTCGTCCGGCGCGCTGGCAACGATCACGCCGTTGTCGTAGATGCTGCGGAGATTGCCGGTTGCGATGACGTCCAGTCTGCCGTAAATCGAGTCGCGCGATCCCATCAGGCGGAATCCCCGCCACAGGCGAGCCTGCGCGCACCTGTCCAGCGACGGTGCAACCCATAGAACGAGAAGGATTGCGATGAGGGCCCCTGCCGCAATCATTGTCCCAAGCTTCTTGCGGCTCATCCGGAGCAACAAGACTGCTGCCATGCATAGGTTCAGGAGGCCGACGATGGCCGCGATCTGGAAGGACTCAACAAAGCGCAGCAGCACCATGCTGGCCAGTATCCCTCCGCAGCCGGAGCCCGCGGCCTCCAGCAGGTAAGCCGAGCTGGCAGCAACGCGCGCAGAGACGGCGCACTCCTGTTCGTACATCCGGATTGCAACCACAAAGAGCGCCCCGGAGAGAACGCAAAACAAGCTCAGACATGCCAGAGAGGCAAGCAGCATCGGCACCGGACCAACCAGTTCGCCCGGCACTGTCTGAAAAAAAATTCTGGAGGCGCGCAAAACCCAAATCGTCGGCAGCAGGCTGCCGCCGAGCAGACACTCGAGCGCGGCGACCACCCGGCGAGACTTGTTCCGTCCCAAGGCAAGACCACTGCTCAGGCTGCTTCCGGCTGCGGTCCAGAACAGCCATGTCGCCAACAGAATGCCCAGCGAAATTTCGTTGCCGTTGAAGACGACAATGAACTCGCGCATGAGAACGATCTGGCCGATGACCGCGCTGAATCCAATCAGCACGAGAACCGCCCGTACGGCAACCGCCGGTCGTTTCGCGCCTGGCATGGTGATGGATTGCATCAGCCCTGCTACCTGAACGGAGTTAGAGTCCGGATTATTGGGAAAAGCAAAGACGTCAATGTAATCTGGCGTCGAAGAGCCCAATTGGCCAATGACATTATGGAGCATCTCAAGCAGGATTGGGGAAAATCGGCCCGTCCGTGGTTGCACCAACCAGCCACGAGCTGATTTTCGCAATGTTATGGAAACGGTGAGTCCTGTAGCGTTCCTACCGATTCCCATAACATGAGACAGTGGTTATGGGAGGGTTCCGTGACTGAAAAGGCAGCCGTTTCACGTTTGTGGCCAGAACTCCGATCGGCGCTGACAAGTATTGTTGGCAAGCAAAATTGCCTCTTTGATCCTCAAGAAATTGCTCCCTACTGCGAGGACTGGCGCCAGCTTCACAAAGGTTGCACGCCTGCCGTAGTTCGCCCAGGCTGTACGGAGGAAGTCGCTGCGGTGGTTCGGCTATGTGCGGCACGGGGCGTCGCGATTGTGCCCCAGGGCGGGAACACCAGCCTGGTGGACGGCGCCACGCCCGGTGGCGAAGGCAACGAGATCGTGCTCTTGCTGGCCCGGATGAATAAAGTCCGGGAGCTCGACGTGGTCAATCTGACCCTTACGGTTGACGCAGGGATCACGCTCCAAGCCGCGCAGGAGGCCGTGCTCGCCGAGGATTGCCTGTTACCGCTATCGATGGGCTCGGAGGGGTCGGCGCAGATCGGCGGTGTGCTGTCGACCAATGCCGGCGGAAACAACACGGTGCGCTATGGCAATGCGCGCGACCTCGTGCTCGGCTTGGAGGTTGTGTTGCCCGATGGAGAGATCTGGAACGGACTGCGCCGCCTGCGCAAGGACAACACCGGCTATTGCCTTCGGCAGCTTTTCGTCGGAGCGGAAGGAACGCTGGGCATCATCACGGCAGCCGTGCTTAAACTCGTGCAACGCCCGCGCGATATTGCCCTGGCATTTTGCGCGGTGTCCTCAGAGCAGGCTGCGTTGGATCTTTTCCTTCTGTGCCGGGAACATCACCACAATTCGATTCAAGCGTTCGAATATATGTGCGGCGCGGGAATCGATCTGGTGCTGGCGCACATCTCTGGGACGCGGTTTCCGCTGGCGAAGCCGGCTGGCCACTACGTCCTGGTGGAACTCGCCGATTATTCGCCCGGCGCCGGGCTGCGCGAGAAGCTGGAAGACGTTCTGGGGATCGCCATGGATAGCGGCCTCGTGCAAGATGCGGTGCTGGCGGGCAGTTCGGCCGAGCGGGCCGGTCTGTGGCGCTTGCGCGAGGAGCAGTCGGAGGCACAGAAGCGCGAGTCTGCCTCGGTCAAGAACGACATCTCCGTTCCGGTATCAAAAGTGGCTGAATTTCTCGTACGTGCCCGGGCGGACTGCGAACGGCGGTTTCCTGGCATTCGCGTCATTCCATACGGTCACATTGGCGATGGGAACATCCACTTCAATCTTTTGCCCGCGAGCGGCGCTGAGAACTCCGCATTTCTGCAACAAACCGCGGCCATGATGGACTCCGTCAACGAGGCCGCCCGTCAATTCGACGGCAGCTTTTCCGCCGAGCACGGGATTGGCCGGGTAAAGCTCCGCATGATGGAGGAATGGCGCGGCGGAGCGGAGCTGGCAACCATGCGCCGAATCAAAACGGCGCTCGATCCTTTGGGGATTATGAACCCGGGTAAGGTGTTGCCACGCGATCCGGCGCCTTGAAGCAGGTGCGTACAGATTCCCTGATATTGCCGGTTGCGACTCCCCGCAAGACATCACTGCGGCATTGCGCTCTTCGCTGACTTTTCCCCGAGTACGCAGCGCAGACCTTCGCCGCTCATGGCCGGGTTGAAGCATCTGTTGTCCGAGACACAAGCGGATTTCGTCGTGTCCCCATTCTTCCAGCGGTTCACGAGGTCAGGCTCGCAAATGAATGGACGGGACAGTGCGATGTAATCCGCCGTTGCTTCTTCCACGAGGCGCTCAGCCACGTCTGGTGAACGGATTCCGCCTACGAGGATGAGCGGCACATCGACGATCTGTTTAAATCGTCGTGCGGCATCCCGGTAGTATGCCTCGTTCTCTTTGGTGACGGTGCCGAAGCGTACAGGCTGGTACTTGCTTGCATCGCTGCCCGTGCCGCCACTCAGTTCAATTGCATCAATTCCCGCCTTCTCGAGCAGCGCCGATACTTCCAGCATTTCCTCAAGGGAGAAGCCGCCTTCGACAAAATCTTCCGAGTTGAGCTTGATCAAAACCGGATAGTCCGGGCCAACGGCACGGCGTACATGCTGCAACACCTCTAAAACGATGCGACTCCGATTTGCCAGTGAGCCACCATACTCATCGCTCCGCCGATTGACCACCGGAGAAAGGAATTGACTCAAAAGGTAACCGTGGGCTGCGTGGATTTCGACAGCGTCAAAGCCACCATGCTTCGCCCGAGCCGCAGCATCGCCAAAAGCGCGAACGACACGGTCAATATCCTCTCTGCTCATTTCCCGGCACACAGCCATGCCATCCACGTGAACCACCGACGGTCCCATGGCATCCAAACCCGAAAGCCTGGCGGCAGCCTGTGCCCCGGCGTGAGCAAGCTGAATACAAATCTTGCCGCCGCAGCGGTGCACGGCGCCGGTCATTTGAATCAGGCCCGGGAGGGTCGAGTCTTCATGAATCCCGATCTGCCAGGGGCCAGCCTGTCCTTCCCGGCTCACATAGCTGTGCCCGGTGATAATGAGGCCGACGCCTCCCTCGGCGAGCATCTCCATCATGCCGGTAAGCCGGTTTGTGCAAGCCCCGCCAGCGGTAGCCATACCCTCCCAGGTGGCAGAACGAACAAATCGATTCGCCAAGCCCATGCCATTGAGAACCGTTGGTTGGAAAAGGATCGACATAAGTTTTCTCCTCTGCGCATGAGCCATCTTGCCACCGGCCAGATACGCCGAGACCACGATAGCACAACAAAATGATTCGGAATTTTCGCTGGATGTGATTCGCTGGAAATGGGAACTGACCAGGACGCGATGGACGCAAAAGGCGTTGCGATAAACTGTTGTAACCTGGAGCCGGACAATGAGCGAGCATCCCCAGAGGTTGCTGATTCTCGCGAGCGCAGTGCTGCTGGCCGGATGCGGCTGGGTTCGGCCGCAGTCTTCCGCGCAACTCAGCGCTGCCATTCCATCCCAGTCTGCTCATTACAACTTACAAGGAGGGCGCACCGTGTCCTTTGCACTGAAAACGACGGCTTTTGTAGACGGCAGTGGAATTCCCAAGAAGCACACCTGTGACGGTGTTGACGTTTCTCCCGCATTGGCCTGGAATGACGCGCCAGCCGGGACGCAGTCATTTGCGCTGATCGCGGATGACCCGGATGCACCGGTGGGAACGTGGACACATTGGATCATCTGGAACATCCTGGCCAAGGCTACGGCGTTGCCGGAGGGCGTGGCAAAAAGCGGGCAATCTGAGGACGGCGCAAGTCAGGGCAGGAACGACTTCAGGCGCATCGGTTATGGCGGCCCGTGTCCGCCTCCGGGCAAAGCCCACCGCTACTTTTTCAAGCTGTATGCTCTCGATGCCAAGCTCGACTTGAAGGCTGGAGCCAGCAGGGAGGCACTGCAACGGGCCATGAATGGACATGTCCTGTCACAGGCGGAGTTGATGGGCACGTACGGGCGATAATCGCGGCTTTCTCAGACCCTTGGGCTTGCGGGTCATCGCAGTCCTCGTCTACCGCCAGGATGCTGCCGCCGGCCGCCGGTGACGCTTGTCCCATTGAGGCGAATGAGAGCATATCCGGGCTGGAATCGCGGTAGAATTTGTTTCGCCATCCGTCTGGGAGGCGGATCCGATATGCCAACGTACGAATACCTGTGCAAGGATTGCCACGAGGCGTTTGCAAAGACTCTGACCTTGGCGGTGCACGATGAAAAGTCCATCACCTGCCCGAAGTGCGGCGGCAAGAATGTGCGACAGCAATTCACGACTTTCTACCCGGTCACTTCAAAGAAAAGCGCGTGAGATCATATTCGTGATTTGAACCTGAGGTGCATTTTGCATCTCTGACAAACCGAGTTGGATGGCCTGAAGGATTTTCTTATGCATTACATTCTTTTTTACGACGTCGTGGATGACTATGTTGAGAAGCGGGCGCAGTTCCGCGAAGCACACCTGAAACTTGCGCGAGAGGCTTACGAGCGTGGAGAGATGATTCTCGCCGGTGCGCTCGCTGACCCGGCGGACGGCGCAGTACTGGTTTTTCGAGGGGAATCCCCGGAAGCAGCGGAGGCGTTTGCTAAGGCTGACCCCTCGTGATGAATGGCCTCGTGAAGGTGTGGCGAGTCAGGAAATGGGCTACAGTCATCGGCGAGGGCTGCTCCGCTGTGGCTTCAAGGTAGATAGAGGCACCGCCAGCCGAACGACGAAAACAGAGGTATCTGCCTGCTCATGTTTCCGGCGTTGGGCCTGGTGGTTACTTTCGCACCTTGACCGAACGGCCTGCTGTCGCTATCGTCTGTAGTTTGAGGGAAGATCGGTGAAAATCCTCGTTGCAGACGACTCGCTCTTTTATCGCAACATGCTGCAAGGATTGCTTGAATCCTGGGGCTACGAAGTTGTACTTGCCGCCGATGGCTACGAAGCGCAAGGCATCCTCGATAGCGACGATTTCCCCCGGATGGCTATTCTGGACTGCCTGATGCCGGGGCGCGGCGGACTTGAACTCTGCGAACGAATTCGTGCGCGTAAACAAGGCTACATGTACACGATTCTGTTGAGTGCGGATGATCAGCAAAGCGATGTGCTTCGAGGTTTTGAATTTGGGGCCGATGATTATCTTTGCAAGCCATTCAACCAAAATGAACTCAGAACACGGCTGAAGGCCGGTGAACTGATCGTCCGGAGTCACGAAGAAGTAGCCGAGGCCCATGATGCCCTGAAATTCGAGGTTTCGCATGACTCCCTGCTGCGAATTTGGAATCGCAGGGCGATCATCGAACTAGTAGGGAAGGAATTGAGCCGGGCAAAGCGGTCTCAAATACCGCTGAGCATCTTGCTCGCGGATCTGGATTTTTTCAAGCGCGTGAATGACAACTACGGGCATTTCATCGGGGATGACGTGCTTCGGGATGCAGCGAATGGAATTTGCTATGCGGTGCGCCACTGCGACCACGTCGGCAGGTACGAGGGCGAACAGTTCCTTGTGGTATTGCCCAACTGCACCGCTGAGGCAGCGCGTGAGGTGGCAGAACGGGTGCGGCGGCAAATCAGCGCAGAACCCATGGTGAATGAGATCGAGATGACTGTAAGTATTGGCGTATCCCAATGGCTCTCCGGCCAGGGAATCAGCGAGCTGCTCCACCAGGCTGACGTTGCACTATGCCGGGCAAAGCAGAACGGGCGCAACCGTGTTGAGGTGGAGAATGCCAGCGGCCTGGACTCCGTTTGAAATGCGCGATTTCCCGATCCCGCCTGATTCCAGCCAATGCCAGTGAGTTTGGTAATCATGATTATTTTGTCTTGACGGAGCCAGGCTCTAGGCTCAGCATACTTAGCTAGTTAACGCACCATGCCAACAATTCTCCGGGATGATCGATGCCACCTGAAGCGCCGCCTGCAAGGTTTGTGAATGATTCTTTTTACCGGACAATCCTGGATGCAATTCCGGTTCCTGTGTTTGTGGTAGACGACGATGTGCAAATTCGGGACCTGAACGCAGCCGCCGCCAACCTGATCGGACTCGACCAGAAGGCATCGTATCGGCGACGCGGAGGCGATGTATTGCACTGCCTCCACGCCACCGATGTAGCCGAGGGTTGCGGGAGAGGCCCAGCGTGCCAGGAGTGCGCGATTCGCAACCTGGTAACCCAGTGTCTTACGAGGCAGACGATCACGCGTAAGCGAGTGAACCTGCAAGTCATGCGCGATTCGGTGCATGTGGACGTGCACGTATTGATGACTGTTAGCCCATTGCCGGACGACGGTGAGCGACTGGCGATTTTGATGATAGAGGACATTACCGAAATCAATGCGCTGAAATCCTTGATTCCCATGTGCATGAAGTGCAAGAAAGTCCGCGACGATCAGGACTGCTGGAAGGACATGGATGCCTATTTTCAGGAGCAAGCTGGAGTTGATTTTTCGCACAGCCTCTGTCCTGACTGCAAGAAGGAATATTACTCCTGAGGTTCTGAATGTCCTGGGGAAGCTATGGACCCATCCGTGTTTGCGTCCACGATCTGGATGCGAGCCCACGGCTTCAACTTCCCTTGCTATAGTTTGACCCGCGAGGGATTTTTGACATGGCACGCTTGCGACTCTTGGTAAAACTCACCGGCACGCCAACGGAACGAGGCGAGCTCGCTTCCGGTTACAATCACGAGTTGCAACTCCTGCGCTCTACCCGGTTATTGTCACCGTAAGGTGCAAGGGATGCGGCTTCATTTTGTTCTGTGGAGGTGATGGTGCCAGATAACCATATTGTTGAATCGATCCGGCTCAAGGTGCGGGAGCAAATTGAGAGGACGGAACATTTGATCCAGCTTATTCCTCCCGCCCGCGTCGAGTGGAATCCGCAATGGCCTGGCGGTTCCTTTGATACTGGCCACCTGCTCGGTCATCTGCTGGAGTGCCTGGCGGGTTTTTGCGCTGTGTTTTATGCCGTATTTCCCCAGCAACTCAAAGCTATGCAGGAGTTGCGATCTCTGCCGGTAAATCATTTCTGCCAACCAGACGAGGCGATCCATCGCATGCAGACGTATGCGAGATACATCGAAGCAGGGTTTGATTTGTGTGGCGACGAGGATTTGCAACGCATGCTGCCGACCGTCTTTGCAATTACCGAATCAGTGACGACCCTCCTGCTCGGAAACCTCGAACACTTGATCAATCACAAGTATCAACTGTTTGTGTATCTGAAGATCCTGGGTGTTCCAGTTAATTCCAGAGATATTTTTTGCTGGCGGGGAAATGCAAGTAATGCTCATTCAGAGTAGATAAAGAAAGAATGAGTAGGGTTGATGACGGAAAATGCAAATCGCGCACCCCGGCCGGCGGGCGATCCAGTCCGGATGAAAGCGATCGCACCAGAACAAACTACAGTTCCCAATGAGTAACACCTTCGGTACACCAAGGGAAAAGGCAGCCCGAAGACTGCCTTCTTGGAGAACTCTGACACGATTACTAGATGATGGTCACATTCTCTGCTTGCAAGCCCTTCGGTCCCTTGACCACGCTGAACTGCACAGCCTGACCTTCCGGGAGGCTCTTAAAGCCGCTCGCCTGAATTGCAGAAAAGTGTACGAAGACATCTTCGCCAGTCTGGCGGGTGATAAAGCCAAATCCCTTTGCGTCGTTAAACCACTTGACAGTTCCTTGTTCCATGATATTTCGTGTTCCTTTGTGAATTGAATTCTGGCTGAGTGAGTCGGAGGGATTTTGTATGGAGGTAAGTGTTCCGAAGGCGCTTGGTTGTTCGCTCTCAGGGCGCTTCTACCGCTGCGTCCGTCCAAATCAGATGCTGGACAATCGTAGCACCTTGTGCAGCGGGTGTATAGCACACGCCGCACAAAGTTGAGCCAAGCTGTCAGGCGCCGGAAGTACACGGCCATGATCTCCGGCAGTTTTTGCGCCAGCCAAAGAAATAATCGTGTGCCTGGCTCTCCGGCTGGTGTACAGTCCGGGGCTGGCGGAAATTAGAATGAAAAACGGCTTAAAGGAGAACCGCAAAATGGCCAGTAGCAGAAAGGCGACCGCAACCGATGCAGACATCTGCATCAAGCTTTACGAATTGCGCCGGGAAGCAGAAATGCGCAGGGCACGTAACTTCATCAACTTTCAATTTCAACCGCAAGGAATCGATGACGTTCTCAAAGTCATCCAGTCGTTGGGGACGAAGGAAAATGCTTGGGCACGGCAGGTTTTCTCCTTTTGGGAGAACGCGGCCTCTCTCGTCCTCAACGATATTGTCCACCCCGGCCTATTTTTTACGTGGAATGGCGAGATGGTATTTGTTTTTGCCAAGTTCAAACCTTTCCTCAATGAAATGAGGCAGGAGATGGGAAATCCCGATTTCCTGGCCGGCGTGGAGAAGGTCGTGACCAGCTCGCCAGAGGCTTGCAAGCGCGTGGATATGATCCAGAAGCGGCTGGCTAAGATGTCTAAGACGGCCGGGAAAGCCGCGGCCGTAACATCAAAATAGTGGGAGGGTCCAGCCGCGTTTTCCGCAGACAATATCCCCTGCGAAACGCTTCGTCGCGGTGTTAAGGGGTTTGATTGATTTTCTGCGGCTCCTCACTCAGATGGAAGGAGGCTCGCTGTCTGGGGCAACCTTCATGCCGGGTTGCACTGCCGCACGCCAGGGATTCACGACGATCGTCACAGGCCGCAATAAACTAAGTCATGTGACGAATGTCACTGCCAGGAGCAAAGCAACCAGCTATTGTCCACTCAATTCAATCAGGCGCATGCCGTTGCCATCCTCACCCCACATCCTACGGCGTGCGCCGTTCTTTTTTGCGGTGTCTTCCTGATGCACCACGCGGAAATTCGGCAATGAGTCTGACTTGGCTTCCGACAGGCGGCGCCGGGACGCAGACGCTATCGACAACAACGCCGTGCAAGGCACTCCGCCAGAGTGGCGGCGGATTCCGGCTCTGAGGTTAATTTTGTGCTGATGTGAGCAGTATTGCTCAGACACAACGCTGCGAGTCCGCTTTTAATTACCGCTTCACCTTTGTCTAGCTGCGACCTGTCTTGGGAAATGGATGTCCGACTCTTCCGGCGTGATTCAACAATCTTCCGGAATTGTCCGCCGGGATCCAACGACGGTAAAACAGGAGATTCTATGAGATCCATCCGATGGTTTGTTTTTTCTTTGACCGCGGTAATCCTTCTGCTCTTCGGAAACGGTTGCAGCAGTGGTGGCGGCTCCACTCAGCCACCGTCGGCACTCAGCTACACGGTGGACACGGCGGTCTACACCAAGGGGGTGGCGATCACGCCGAACCGTCCGACGAGCAGTGGCGGAACGGTGACTTCCTACAGTGCAAGCCCGGTCCTCCCGTCGGGATTAAGTCTGAGTTCCACGACGGGCATCATCAGTGGAACACCCACCGCGGTGACCGCCCGGGCCACGTACACGGTTACGGCATCGAATTCGGCCGGCAGCACGACCGCCAACTTGACCATCACGGTGAACGATCAGCCGCCTTCGGGGCTCAGTTACGCAACCCCCACGGCAATCTACACCGAAGGGGTACAGATCGCACCGGACGATCCGACGAACAGCGGAGGAAAGGTGATTTCCTACAGTGTGAGCCCCACGCTTCCGGCTGGCCTGAGCCTGGATACGGTCACGGGGATCGTCAGCGGAGATCCCACGGCTGTGACCGCCGCGGCCCATTACACGGTGTTGGCATCCAATTCTGGAGGCAACGCGACAGCCGTACTGAGCATCGCGGTAATGGCTCCCCCGCCCGCAGCGCAGCCGATTCCCAACCTGGGCCAGCAGATTACGCCTTCGGCACCGTATGATTCCACCTTTGAGCCGCTGGTGCCTGGCGCCGCTGTGCTCCCCTCCTATCCAGCCTGGCAGGCGGGACAAGCGGTCTCTACCGTGGTGAGCCCGGATGGCAAGACCCTGCTGATTCTCACCAGCGGGTACAACCGTATCTTCAGGGACTACAGCGAGCCTCCCTACCCCGGCGGCTTCAACCCCGACAACACGGATTATGACTACCCGAACTCGCTGGAGTACGTGTTCATCTTCGACATTTCCAGCGGCACCCCGGTCCAGAAGCAGGTCGTGACCGTTCCCAACACCTATAGCGGGATAGTCTTTGATCCGCAGCACAAGAACGCGCTCGGAAAGTACGATGCTTTCTACGTCTCCGGTGGCATGGGCGACTACCCCTTTGCAATCAACGGGAACGGTGAGTATACTCTCATCCACACCCCGACCGGCTACACCGGCTACAACGGCGACAATATCCACGTCTTCACCCTGAGCGCGGACGGAACCACCTGGGCGCAGCAGGAGGAGCTTGGGTTGAGCTACACTTCGGGCAATGGCCTGCTGGTACCAGGAGCGGAGGCGGGCGCCCCGGTAAACAGCGTGCTTTTCGTGCAGCCCATAGCTGCGGGCCTTGCCATTGCCAGCGACGGCCAGACGCTGGTGGTGGCCAATTACGCCAACGACTCAATCACGGTGTTCACCGGAGGCCTGGGCAACTGGTCCAAGGGAACGAACGTCGATCTGCGCCCCGGCGACGGAACTTCCACAACCATGGGTACGCCGGGCGGCGAATATCCGTTCTGGGTGCTTATCCAAGGCACCGGACAGAGTGCGACGGCTTACGTATCCAGCGTCCGCGATCGCGAAATCGATGTGGTGAGCCTGGGAGCGGCGCCGAAGGTTTCGGGCCGGATACCGGTGAAGGGCGAGCCGATCAAGATGACCATGAACGCAGCCGCGACGCGCCTCTATGTCGCCGAAGATATGTCGGATACGGTTGACGTCATCGACGTATCCAGCACTAGCAAGAAGAACGGGACCAGCCCGATTCTGGAAACCATCAAGGTGGTCAATACCCCGTATCTGCTGCAGTACCCGCTGGTGCAGAAATATACCGGTGCAAACACCAACAGCGTGACCCTGTCGCCGGATGAAACCCAGCTCTACGTGACGAACGGAAACTTGAACGCCGTTGCGGTGGTGCAGTTGAACGGAACCGATCAAGGCGACCAGGTCGTCGGATTCATTCCGACCGGTTGGTACCCGAATTCGGTGAGCTTCGGGCCCACGACCAACAGCCCCAATGGCCACTGGGTGTATGTAGTCAACGGGAAGTCGCCGACGGGTCCCAATCCTGGCTTCTGCTATGGCGCGGCTCCGCCCATCTATGCGAAGGGGAAAGTGCCAGGAGCGCACAAGAACTGCTATCCTTCGCAGCAATACAACCCGCAGGTTATCAAAGCTGGTTTCCAGAGCTTCCCGCAGCCCACCGCCGCGCAGTTGTCAACGCTGACGGCGCAGGTCGCCATCAACGGCCACTTCTCCGCCACCGAAAGCAGCAGCGATGCAGCGGTCATGCAGGCCGTGCAACACGGGGTTCAGCACGTCATTTTCATCCTCAAGGAAAACCGGGGCTATGACCAGGTTCTGGGTGACCTGGAAGTCGGCAACGGCGATCCGAGTTTGACCGAGTTTGGCGAGGCGCTCACGCCGAATCAGCATAACCTGGCGCGAAACTTTGTCACCCTGGACAACTTCATGGCCAGTTCGGAAGTCAGCAACGACGGCTGGCCGTGGAGTACCTCGGCTCGGGCCCCCGATCTGATCGAGCGCCAGTACACGGTGCTCTATGCCGGACGCGGATTGAGCCTGGATAGCGAGGGTGAGAATCGCGTGATCAACGTGGCCATTCCGACGGTTGCCGGGCGCGTGGCTGCCAATGTCCTTACCCCGGTAGATGGGAATGTGCTGCCGGGACCAGCCGACGCGGCTGCGCCCGATGGACCGGATGGGCCGGAAGGAGATGGCGACGTGGCGTATCGAGGCGAGGGCTATTTGTGGGACGCGGCACTGCGGGCGCATCTCACGGTGCGCAACTATGGGTTCTTTGTGGATGGTGCCCTCTATCCCTGCGCCCCGCCGCCGCCGGCGCCTTGCATACCCCTGGCCACGAACCCGTCCGCGCTCAACCCGCCGCTGGTGGTGGCTCACCCCACCAGTGTTTCTCTCACCCAGTACACGGATCCGTACTTTCGCGGTTTCGACAACCAGTTCCCGGACTATTACCGTTACCAGGAGTGGCTGCGCGATTTCAATGCCAACTACGCCACCGGTGGACTGCCGGCTTTGAGCCTGGTACGCCTCATGCACGACCACACCGGTAACTTCACCGATCCCGGCGGATTCTTGTTGAACACGCCGGAGTTGCAGCAATCGGACAACGACTATGCGGTCGGCCTGCTGGTGCAGACGATCGCCAACAGCAGCGTATACGCCAATAACACACTGATCTTTGTCATCGAGGACGATTCGCAGGATTCCGGAGACCACGTCGATTCCCATCGCACCATTGCCTTCGTGGCCGGTGCCTACGTGAAGCAGCATGCACTGGTTTCCACGCCGTACAACACCATCAACTTTGTGCGCACCATGGAAGAAGTTCTAGGCCTGGAGCCGATGAACCTCAATGACGCGCTCGCCAGACCCATGGCCGACATCTTCGATGTAACGCCGAATAAGTGGAGCTTTACGGCCACCGTCCCAGCGAGTCTCTACCCTCCAAATACGAATCTGCCGCTGACCAAACCGGATGGCCTGAAGGTGCCAAAGCCAACCCACACTGGGGAATATTGGGCCCGGGCCACCAAGGGCATGGACTTCACGTCGGAAGACCGCATCGACTTCGCGGAGTACAACCACATTCTCTGGAGGGGGCTCATGGGCAACAAACCCTATCCCTCCCGGCCGAGCGGAAAGGATCTGCGCCAGAACCGCGAGAAACTCCTCGCCCGTTACCGGCGGTCTCTGAAGCAACCAGCGGTGCAGGCGCCGAAGACGGGCATGGATTGAGACCAACCGGAGGGACAGGAGCGCCCATCGGTTCTGAACATGAACCGTCGTACTTGTGCGAAAATTTCTGTTGGATTGTACCTCTGTGCAATGCGGATTGATCGCAACGTCCTAACCGGGGATTCCTGAACCGGTTCCAAGTTCCAGGAGAAAGCGGGATGAAAGAAGTATCGGCCCGGCCGGGCGAGAGAACGCTTCCCATGATCCATCGCCTGGCGTTATACAGCGTTTTGGTTTTATGGGTGAGTTGCAAATTGCTGACCGCTCAGAATGTAGTATTGACGGGTTCACTCAGCGGCCGGGTCAGCGTCTCGAGCGGAGCAGTGCTGCCGGGAGCGTCGGTGGTTGTGCGCAACCTCGCCACAGGTGTGACTCAATCCACCGAAACTGGCCATGCGGGACTTTACCGGTTTCCGGTGGTTATGCCGGGCAGCTATTCCATCACGGCAAGTCGCAGAGGCTTTCGCGATGTCCAGGTTCTGGTGCGGGTGCTGGTAGGAAACACCACGGTGCAGGATCTTAAACTGCAGGTGGGAGCCAGCACGGACATGGTTACCGTAGTCGGGACGACGCCATTGCTGCGGCCGACGGAGCCCTCAGCCAGCACGGTGCTGGAGCGATCGCTGATTGAGGAATTGCCGCTCAACGGGCGGAAATACACAGACGTTATGATGCTCACGCCGAATACCAGCTACGACGGCGACACCGGCCTGGTGAGCATTGCGGGACAACAGGGAGGCGAGGATTCGGGATACGCCAATGGCAATGGCTCCAGCGCCTTCACGGTCGACGGAACCAGCGCCACCAGCAACTACTTCGCCGACATTGAAGGCCGTTACCGCATTCCGTACCTGTATGGCGAGAACGCGATCCAGGAGTTTCAGGTCGCGGTCAGCCCGTACTCGGCAATCTATGGCGGTGGAGCGGGCTTCGTAAATGCAGTGACCCGGTCGGGAAGCAACGCGTTCCATGGCAGTGCGTTCTATTACAATCGGAACTCCGCCACCGGAGCCAACGACGCCCTCGATAAGGCTGCCGGGTTTCCGAGACCGGAAGATGATTTGCAGCAATTCGGCGCCGGGTTGGGCGGACCGATTCTGCATAACCGATTCTGGTTCTTTGTGGATTATGAGCAACAACTGCGGAACAATCCCATCTCGGTGATCAACTCGGCGTTGGCCACGAATCCGGCGAACCTGGCTACCTTCTTGAGTACTAACTTTGGCATTCCGGCCGGGATGACGCTGCCTCCGCCGAACGGGCCCTTGCCGGTACCGGGGAGCGACAGCGCGCCTGACCCGGCCAATCCCGTATACCTGCAGCAAGTATCGAACACTCTGAACGCGCTGAATTCCAATCTCGGCACCAATGCCAGAAAGCGCAACGACCTGGTACTTACGCCCCGGCTGGACTACCAGGCCAGTTCTCGCGACGGCCTGTTCCTCAGCATCAATTTGAACCGGTTCAACTCGCCCGGGGGCGTCATCACCGACCCGACGGTCGGAAATTATGGGACGCAAACGCTAGCGAACTCCTATGTACGTACCTTCCAGGCCAGTCTCGGATGGACGCACACGTTCTCCTCCAACCTGCTGAACGAATTTCACGCCGGCACTTCCCAGGACAACCAGATCTCGACCCCGACGAGTTTGGCCGCAAACATCCCCACGTTGATTCTGGATAGCCCATCGGCATTCATTTTAGGCAACGCTCCTTTTTCGGTGGGCAGGGTTTTTGAAAGACAGTACTCTCTGGCCGACCGGATTGATTACGTGATTGGCAAGCACACGTTGCAATTCGGGTTCGATATGAGCCGCGCCTGGGATGCGGACAACAATGATGGTGGCGCGGACCCGAACGCCGCCGTCCAGTTCGGATCGTTCCTGGGTAGTTATGAATTTTCGAATCTGGAAGCTTTGGCGCTCGGTGAATACAATGTGTTCAGTCAGTCTTCGGGAAACCGGACATTTTCTTTTGCCGTGCCCTACTACGGATTTTACGTGCAGGACTCGTTCCGCGCTTTGCCGAACTTGACCCTGGAAATGGGATTGCGCGAGGACTTCCAGATTTACCCGCAGCCGGCGGAGAATCCAGCCTTCCCGCTCACCGGGCAGTATCCGAACCAGTTTCAACGCGTGGCGCCGCGCTTCGGATTTGCCTGGCAACCCGAATCCAAGACCGTGGTGCGCGGAGGATTCGGGCAGTTCTACACCAACATGAACGGCCTGAACTATCGCAACGCGGTAGTCTCAAACGGTCTCGCATCACAGCAGTCTTCGGCCAGTGTTAGTTATAACCTGGCTCTGCCGCCGAACCAACAAGAGCCCGCGTTTCCAAATATCCTATCCGCCGGCTCTTCTCTGTTCGGAGCTTCAGAGGACATCTCCCTGGTTTCCCCGCAGTTCCGGGTGCCTTATGTTTTGCAGGCGAGCTTGCAGATTGAGCGCGAGATATTCAAGGACACAACGGTAAGCATTGGCACCATGTGGAATCACGGAGTGCACCTTCTTTCCGGTAGCGCTTATGACTTGAACCTGAGTCCGTTGCAAGGCACGACGACCTATGTTCTCTGTCCTTCCAGCGCAACTACGCTCTCCTCCTGCCATGGGCCAGCCACCATCCTGCCGAACATGGACAATGGTCTGCTGAGGGAGGGCCGCGTCAACCCCAGTCTGGGCCAGATTAACGAACTGATCAGCCCTGGGCAAAACCATTACAACTCTCTCTTCGTGCAGTTGCAGCACCGTATGTCACAGGGTCTGGCTTTGCAATTTTCCTACACCTTTGCCAAGAGCATCATGCTCCACGGAATGGACTTCAACAATCAGTTCGATTTCAGCAACACCCATGCTCCTTCGCTGCTCGACCAGCGCCATCGAATCAGTTTTGCCGCTCTCTACCGCCCCGGGCTGGAAAGACTGACCAATTCCGGCGCCGGGCGCGCGATTCTTTCGGGCTGGAGGTTGAGCACGGTCATGGAGTTCTCTTCCGGCCGTCCCTACGCGGCTCTGTTGAGTCCCGCCTGTACCAGTGCAACCACGGTCATCGCATCCGCATTCAACAATTGCGGCCTTATGGTGAATGGCACCCTTGCTGGTAACGATAACCTGAACGACACCGCCTTTAACCAGGACACTGCAAACACCGCGGCTGGTATCAATGGCGGTGGCCCCACGCCGGGGATCGGCCTGAATTCTTTCTACGGCCCGTGGCTGGAAAGGATCGATGTTGGGGTGACGCGCGGTTTCGCGATCCGTGAGGGCAGGGAACTGCAATTTCAAGCGCAAGCGTTCAACTTGTTCAACCACGCCAATTACTACGTGCAAAACGGCGACGGCATCAACCAGTTGCAATACAATCCAGTGGGTCCCAATTGCGGCGACGGAACAACCAGGAACCAGACTTGCTATCTGGTGCCCAACTCGGGTCCGGGCAATTTTGGTGCCCTGCAGGAGATTAGTCCCAACGGCCTTCCCCGCGTCTTGCAGTTTTCTGCAAAAATCACGTTCTAGCGGAAAAGTTAGAGCGAGTCGTGGACCGAGCCGTCCGCCGCTTAGAAGCAGCCACTCGCCGCGCTAGTTTGTCTAACCTGAACTGAGCCTGATTTCTCGCGTAAAATGAATGCTGCCGGAGGCTGTGATGGCGAAAACGGCGGCGGCTAAACCCGTGGAACGCGGTATCGCGTACTGGATGGAACGGGTCGTCGCAGAACGCGAGAATGTCCGCAGGAGCTTGCATGCGGACGCCGTGCACGATTTTCGAGTGGCCCTCCGCCGCTGCCGCTCCATGGCAGAAGGCTTCCAGAGTGTGAACGGCGATCCTTCCTGGGCAAGAATGCGGAAGACGGGCAAGGCCGTCTTTGCCGCTTTCGGCGATCTGCGCGACACCCAGGTCCTGCTGGAGTGGATCGCGCGTCTGCGCAGCGAATGCCCGCCCGTGGCAGAGCGGCTCAATAGCTATTGCCAGCGGCGCGAGGCGGAACTGAAGACAAAAGCCGCCGTCGTAGTGGATGAGTTCGATACCCAGCGTTGGCTGCAATGGGCGCAGAGGCTGGACGAACTGGTGCAAGGCGTGGGCAATCCCACGGAAGTCTTTCAGGTGCTCGCGCTGGAACGCTACGATGAGGCGCGCAAACTCCATACCAAAGCCTTGCGAAACCGCAGTAAGGTGGCCCTGCACGAATTGCGCATCGGCATCAAGCGGTTCCGTTACATCGTGGAGAATTTTTTGCCTGAGCAGCAGCAGGCGTGGGGAAAAGATCTCAGGCACATCCAGGATCTGCTGGGGGAAGTGCATGATCTGGACGTATTGTGGAGTACCGCCCGCAAGATCCATGCCTTCGTTTTGCCACAAGGGAGACAACAGTGGTACGCCGCTGTTTTACGGGAGCGCACCCAGCGCATGCAGGCCTACCGCGAGAAGATGCTTGGGCGGCACTCTTTATGGCAGGAGTGGAGGAGCGGATTGCCTGCGGGAGACAAGCTGCACAGCGCGGTGCTCAAGAGGTTCGAAATCTGGTCGACGAGCCTCGACGCAGATCCGGCTCATACTCAATTGGTCACGCAATTCAGCCTGCAGCTCTATGATGCACTCCAAGGTGGTGGACTGGTACCGGCGCGTACTGCTGGTGCGGTCAGCCCGCGCGATCTGCTGCAGGTTGCCGCGCTGACCCATGGGGCGGGACACGGCGGGCGCGACAAGGCTCGGCACAAGACCAGCGGGCGGCTGTTGCAACAGCTGGAAGTCCCGCCGGGCTGGTCGGCGACTGACCTGCTGATTGCGGCCTTGGTGGCTCGCTACCATCGCGGCGCCCTGCCGACCACTCAGGAGCGCTACACGGCCCTCTCACCCGGGGACCAGCATCTGGTTGATTGCCTGGGCGGAATCCTGCGTCTTGCCGACAGTCTGGACAGCCAGCACGATCACAAGATTGACGCGATTGCAGTCAGCCAGAATGGTGCCCGCACCGATGTTATCGCCACCGGCTACGTTCCGCGCAGCAAACATGCGGAAAGGATTGCTGCTGCTCGTCACGTGCTGGAATATGCGTTTGACATCGCTCTGCTGATGCATGCATCAAGCGATGCGGGTCGGTGAGTTACTTGTACCGGTCGTTGGAGTGATGCGCCGCGAGTTACTCCCCGGAACCTGCATCCAGGCCGAACTCGCTCCTGCCGCCTGGGAAGCAAACCACAATCAGCCAGCCGAATAGCCGTCAATCGTGTGATTTCTCAGACGCATGCGGTTCACCGGCTCGCGAGTCTGCTCCGAACGTATATCAGCAACCTTGAGGATGGTGTGACCAAGCATTATGTTATGGGGATGGAGGTTGTGCTGGCCAACGGTGACAGGGTCCGGTACGGCGGCAAAACGATGAAAAACGTCACAGCGTAGGACTTTTCGAACCAGTTCCAGCGTGGTGCCGTCAAGGAAACTAGGCCGCGCCCTTAGGCGCGGCCTGTGTTGCAACATCGGGAGCAGAAAAGCTTGC
>CAZQDD010000010.1:0-104903 GCA_964591805.1 uncultured Acidobacteriaceae bacterium
CGGCGATGCGGTCGGCGTTGCGCACGGTGGAGACGCGGTGCGAGATGAAGATGGTGGTGCGTCCCTGCATCACCTGGCGCAGGCCATTGAGTATTTGATCCTCGGTGTGAGTATCGACATTGGCGAGGGCGTCGTCGAGCACGAGGATGCGGGGCTCGCGAATAACGGCGCGGGCAATGGCCGTGCGCTGCTTCTGGCCGCCGGACAGGGTGAGTCCGCGCTCACCGACCATGGTTTCGTACTTCTCGGGAAAGCCCTCGATATCCGGCGCTATGCTGGCGATGGCGGCAGCGCCCCGCACCTGCTCCTCGGTTGCATTCTCGACCCCGAAGGCGATGTTGGCGCGAATGGTTGCGCTGAACAGGAAAGTTTCCTGGGGGACGAACCCGATCTGGCTGCGCAGGGTTTCCAGAGGATAGTCGCGGATGGGCCGTCCGTCGATGAGAATCGATCCGGGATCGGCGTCATTGATGCGCGGAATCAGCGAGACCAGGGTGGACTTGCCGGAGCCGGTGGGACCGACGATGGCGAGACTGGTGCCGGCCGGAATCCTGAGGCTGACATTGTGCAGGACGTTGGCGCCGGCTTCAACCGCCGAGGACAAGGCGGTGACGCCGGAGCTGGATTCGCTGAGCTTGGCTTGATGGCCGAAGGCGAAGGTGAGATTGCGGAACTCGATTTCGCCGCGGATTTCCGTTGCGGGCGCGACCGTGATGAGGGCTGGATTGTCGTAAATGGTGGGCTTCTGGCGCAGGATCTCGTCAATGCGCCCCATGGATGCGGTGCCGCGCTGGAAGATGTTGATGACCCATCCCAGGGCGATGACCGGCCACATGAGCATCATCATGTACATGTTGAATTCGACAAACCTGCCCGCGGTGATCCGGCCCTGGAGAACTTCCAGGCCGCCGATCCAGAGGACGATGACCATGGCAAAGCCGAGCATCATCTCGAGGGTAGGCCAGAGCATTCCCATGAGGCGGGCCAGGGGCATGGCGCGGTTGATGTAGGCTTTGTTTTCAGTTTCGAACAGGGCGATTTCGGAGGCTTCCTGGGTGTAGGCGCGGATCAGCCGGGCGCCGGAAAAATTTTCCTGGGCGCGGGCGCTGATGTCACTGAACTTGGCCTGGATGCGCTCAAAACGCTCGTGGATGCGGGCGCCGAAGTACTGCACGAGGATGCTGGCGACCGGCAGCGGCAGGAAGGCCCAGAGAGTGAGCTGGGGACTGACACGCAGCATGAAGAAGAGCGCGGCGATGGTGAAGACCAGGGTGTTGGCCGAGTACATGATGGCGGGGCCGAGCAACATGCGCACGGCATTGAGGTCATTGGTGGCGCGGGCCATGATGTCGCCGGTGCGGGTGCGCTGATAGAAGCCGGAGTCGAGGGCTTCGAGATGGCGGAAAAGATCGTTGCGCAGGTCGAACTCGATGTCGCGCGAAATTCCGATGAGAATCCAGCGGGTGAGAAACTGGAAGATTCCCTTGCCGGCGGCGACGGCGACCAGGAGCCAGCACCAGGTGAGCAACTTGGAGTGGGTGACGCCGAGATTCAGGTCGTCAAAAATGTGCTGGACGATGCGCGGACCCTGGACCATGATTCCGTTGGTGCAGACGACGGCGATGGAGCCGGCCAGGAAACCCTTCCAGTGCTTCTTCATGTAAGGGAGCAGGGGCCGGAACTTGGAAAATTGCAAGGACAGTTACCTGCCTGAGATGAGATGCGTTATAGATGCGATTGTAGCAGCGGCGGTCGCAGACAGGGAGGGCGCGGCGGTTTCAGGGCTGAAAGGTTCAGGGCAAAGGCATCTCGGCAACCGGCCTACATTCGCCAACTGCGGGCGGATGTGGAACACGCGTCGATGACACTCTCCAGAATAGGCCCGGGCTAGGTGGGAACCTTGAGCAGGAGGTATCCGCCGAGCAGGCCGAAGATGAGATCGGGCGCCCAGGCTGCCATGGCGGCGGGCAACTGGCTGGCGTTGCCCATGGCTTCAAACAGGCCGGCGGCCACGAAGTAAACGATGGCGACGCCAACGGCGATGGCGATGCCGGTAAGCGCGCCCTTGCGTCCGGGGGAGAGCGAAAAGGGAACGGCGAGGATGGCCATGATCAGGGTGATGAGGGGGTACGCGAATTTTTTCTGCAATTGCACCCGCAGGCGCACCACGTCAAAGCCGCTCTGCTGCAGGTCGGCGATGTAGGCGCGCAGTTCCCTGTAGTTCATCTCCGAACTCTGGTGCACCTCCTTCTTGAAATAGGAAGGCGGCTCGATGAGAGCGGGAAAGGTATCGGCGTCGAAGGGACGGTAGCCCTGGATGGCCGAGCCGCGGAAGGTTCGCGCCCATCCCTGCTCGAAGATCCACTTCTGCAGGTTGCCGGACCAGTGGGCGCGCGAGGCGTGGACGCGGCTGACCAGTTCGAAAGTTTCAGGATCGAACTGGAAGGCGGTAATGTTCACAAAAGTGTTCTGGTCGGGATCGAAAAATTCGTAATAGTAAATCGTGTTGTGCTCGCCCAGGATCCACTTACGATCGGGACGGAGATAGGTCTGGGCGGGCTTGCCCTTAATCTGATTGCGCAGGGTCTCCTGGCGCTGATTGGCGGCCGGGATGTAGAACTGGTCGAAGAAGAACAGGCTGGCGCTGATGGCGGCAGCGATGACGAGGACCGGAAAAACGACGCGGTAGATGCTGGTTCCGGTGGCCTTCATCGCGGTAATTTCGTTGCTTTTCTCCAGCAGCCCGAAGGTGGTGAGGACGGCCAGCAGGACGCTGAGCGGAGTCATGATGTAGATCATGGACGGGGTTACGTTCAGCAGGTACTTGCCGACCATGATCATGGGAATGTGATTGCGCACGATGTCGCCGAGCAGCTCAAAAAAAGTAAAGACCAGGGTAAGCAGGATGAACGAGACCAGGATCATGGCGAGATACAAGGTGAAATCGCGCAGGATCATGTCGTCGAGCAGCAGCGGATAGCCGAGGTTGAAGCGCCGTCCCGAACTGACGGGGGCGGGGTGGCTGCGGCGGGGCGCGGCGGAGGGTTCGAGCGCGGAGTGATTTCCCAAAGCCCAGCGGCGAACGGCGTTCCAGGCGGTGCGCAGCGATCCCAGGTCGATGACGTTGCGCTCGACCCGGTAGAGCAGGACGAGTCCGGCGATCAGGAACAGGAGATTGGCTCCCCAGACGCCTGCCAGGGGCGGAATGCGGCCGCTGCGCCCCAGCGAAATGCCGGTGAGGGAGATGAAGTAGTAGAGAAAGACGAGCGCGATGGTGAGCACGAATCCCATGCTCTTGCCGCCCTTTTTCGAGGACAGGCCCAAGGGAATGCCGACCATGGCAAGGACCAGGCAGGAGGTGGGCAAGGCGATGCGGCGGTGGAATTCGACGAGGTACCAGCGGGCGCGGGCGGCGGGGGTGTCCTGCGGGTTGCGCGGGGCGCCGAGATCGGTCTCCGGATGGTGGCCGTGGAACCAGAGCTGAGCCGTGCTCATCTCGGCGACCGGGGCCAGGTCTGCCTTGTTTTCATCCGGCGGCGGGAGCGCGATGGGCAGGTCGGTCTGGGCGAACGTGGAGATCTCATACTGGTCCGGGTTCTGGGGCAGGATCTCCTGCTGCGAGCCCTGGTTCAGGTGCATGTGAATCGAGTCGGGTCCCTCCGACGTCATGATGCCGCTGCGCGCCATGGTAATTTTGGGCGCCACCGGGTCGGTGACATCGGCTAGAAAGACGCCTCGCCACTGCGAGGCATTGGAGCCGGCGCGCACATCCTCGACGTAGAGCACGAGGTCCTTGAAGTCTTCATAAAAGACGCGCGGCTGGATCTCAAAAGAAGCCTGGGAACTGCGCAGCTTGAGCTCCAGCCTAGCCAGCGCAGCCGAGGACATGGGAGCAAGCCAGATGCTGTTGGCGAGGGCGAGCAGCCAGGCGGCAACGGCGAAAATGGCGATGATGCGGACGAACATCCAGGCGCCCAGGCCGCTGGCGCGCATGGCCGTGACCTCGCTGTCGGCGGCCAGGCGGCTGAGGCCGATGAGGATTCCGACGAGCAGGCCCATGGGGATGGTGATGGTGCAGGCCACGGGCAGGGTGAGGAGGAAAAGTTCGGCGACGCTGGGCAGCGGGGCGCTGTCCCGGACGACGATCTCCAGCAGGCGTCCGAGGTCGCGCATGAAGATGACGAAGGTAAAAAGGGCGACGCCAATGGCGGCGTGCTGCACAACCTCGGTAAGAATATAGCGCGAAAAAATCTTCACGGCGCGATCGGGTCCGGCACCTTTGTCGAGACTCTGGTTCTTTCGTGAGTCTAGCATGGCCGCAACGGCTTGAGGCTGCTATCCTAAACACGTTCCTCAGCAAAGATTCCCGGATTTCTACACCCCATGGCGCAAGGCAAACTTCGACTTCTGCTTTTGTGGCACATGCACCAGCCGTTCTACAAGGATCTGGCGAACGGTGAATACCGCTTGCCGTGGGTCCGTCTGCACGCGCTCAAGGATTACTACGGGATGGTGAAACTGCTGGAGGAATTTCCGCAGGTTCATCAGAATTTCAATCTTGTACCGTCGCTCGTGGCCCAGATCGAGGATTACAATTCCGGAGTTTTCAAGGACCCATTCTGGGATGTTGCCGCCAAGCCAGCCGGGGAGCTGACCCTGGAGGAGAAGCACTTTGCGCTGACGTATTTCTTTCAGGCAAATGTGGAACGGATGATTGCGCGCTACCCTCGCTACCGGCAACTGTGGGAGCAGGTGCGGGCGGCGGGACCGAACCCGGTCCACGCCGCCGTGAACTTTACCGAGCGCGACTATCGCGACCTGCAGGTACTCTCGCAACTGGCCTGGTTCGACGAGTTTTACCTGGAGGACCCGGCGGTCAAGGGACTGATCGAAAAAAAAGAAGGGTACAGCGAGGACGACCAGCGCTTCATCATGAGCAAGCAGCGCGAGATTCTGAAGAGCGTGCTGCCGGCCTATCGCGAGGCCTCGGAGCGGGGCTCGGTGGAGCTTTCGGCAACGCCATACTACCACCCGATCCTTCCCCTGGTTTGCGACAGCGATGCGGGGCGGGAGTCGGTTGCAGGACTGCCGCTGCCGACCGAGCGCTTTCGCCGTCCGGAGGACGCCGAGGAGCAGATCCGGCGGGCGCTGGATTCGCATCAACGCGTTTTCGGGGTGCGGCCGCGGGGAATGTGGCCGAGCGAGGGCTCGATTTCCGACGAAGTGCTAGCCCTTGCGTCCCAACTTGGGGTGCAGTGGATGGCGACCGATGAAGGCGTACTGGGACGCAGCCTGCGCCAAGAGATGAGGCGTGACGGCGACGGGTTTCTGAACCGGGAGAGCGCCGAAACGCTTTACAACATTCACCGCTGGGAGCGCGACGGGCAGGCGATGAACCTGGTCTTCCGCGACCACCGCATCAGCGACCTGCTGGGTTTTGTCTATGCCCAGATGAACTCCGCCGAGGCGGCGGGACATCTGCTGAACAACATCAAACGGGCCGCCGCTCCAGTCCTGGAATCCGGGCGCGACGCGGTGCTGTCGATTATCCTGGATGGAGAAAATGCGTGGGAGGGCTACGAGCACAACGGGCGCGACTTTCTACGCAACTTCTACACCCGCCTGGAGGCGGACGCGCAGATCGAGGCGATCACCATCTCGGAGGCCATTGCGCGGCAGGACCCGGTGCGGATGGGCAAGCTGAGCAGCGTGGTTCCCGGCTCCTGGATCGACGCCAATTTCAACGTCTGGATCGGGTCGCCGGAGGACAACAAGGCATGGGACTACCTGAGCCAGGCGCGCGAATTCTACGACGGCAACGCCAAGCGCGTGCGCGAGGATCAGCGCAAACTGGCCTATGAGGAAATCCTGATTGCCGAAGGCAGCGACTGGAACTGGTGGTACGGTCCCGAACACCACTCGGCGAACGACCGCGACTTTGACGAACTCTACCGCAAGCATCTCTCCAACGTGTACACGGCGTTGGGGGGAATTCCACCCGATTCCCTGGCGCGGCCGATTTCAGGGGTGTTGCTGCGCTCGCGGTTTGTGCCCCAGACCGCCTATGTGCGGCCGGCGATCGACGGCGAGGTGAGGAGCTACTTCGACTGGATGGGCGCGGCCATGCTGTCCAGCGACCGGCGCGGCGGAAGCATGCACGGCAAGACCTTTGCGCTGGAGAGTATTTACGCCGGCATCGATGAGAAGAACCTCTTTGCGCGCCTGGATTTTGCCGCCCAGCTACCCAAAGAGAATTCGACGTTGACATTGCACATGGGGCTGCATGACGGCAATAAAGAGGTGGCAAATCTGTGCCTGGAGGCCGCCGTTTCCGAGGGAAAGCTGGTTGGCTGGAAGCTGCGCAAGGAGACCGGGGAAGCCGCGGTGGCGAGTGCGAGCCAGCCCCGCGGAGCAGCCGTCGCGTTGGGAAGAATCCTGGAGGTGAAGCTGCCGATGGCGTTGCTGGGCGCCAAGGAGGGATTCATCTTCCACTTGCGCTTCGTTCTCTACCGGGATCGCCTGCCGCTGGACGCGCTGCCGGAGGAAGGTTGGCTCGAGGTATCGGTTGCACCGGAAGACGCGTTGAGCGAGATTGCCTACGCAGCGGAAGCGGAATAGGAGGGGCCGGGCAGGACGCGCAACTTACGCGCCAGTTCCCCTCGACCTGTTCTGGACATGGCAAGATCGGAAATCATAAGGTCGATGCGCGCCTCGAACTGACTCGCGATGGTGAGCCTATCCTGTCCCGGGCCAGTGAGATTTTCTTGTGGGAGGCACAAGACGCTTGTCTTTCCGCGGCGCGCGCAGGCGCAGGCCCGGCGGTTGGCCGTCAACGCGGGGCTGAAGTCCGCTCTGCGGAAGCTGCGAAGGGCCACTGGCGATGGCGCAACGAGAGCAGAAGATAGGCGACGACGCCCAGCCCTGCAAACAGCAACCCACGGCCGAGGAGCGGAAGTTTATCCAGCAGGACCAGGGTAAAGCCTGCCACCGTGATGACCACCGGCAGGGGATAGAGCCACATGCGAAAAGGACGGGGCTGGGCGGGATTGGTGATGCGCCAGAGCACGGCTCCCACCGCCTGCAGCAGGAACAGCAGGAGGATCCGGATGACCACCAGCGCGCTCACCAGGTCGCGTAGTTGGAAGACACAGAAGAGGCAGGCGAGGCCGCCCAGAAACAAGACGCTGGCGGTTGGAAAATGGCCGCTCGGGTGAAGGCGCTGAAAGATGGCGAAGAAATTTCCGTCGCGCGCCGCCGCGAAGGGAATGCGCGAGTAGCCCACCAGCAGGGAGAAAACCGAGGCGAAGGCGGTCCAGACCACCAGCAGCGCCACCAGGATGCCGGCCCAGCGTCCGTAAACAAGTTCGGCGGCGCGCGCCACCACAAAATTCTGCGCGGTGGAGTGGGCCATGGCGGCAATTTCGGCAGCGGGCATCACCCCCAGGATGCTGACGTTCATCACGATATAGAGGCCGGCCACGGCCGCAATGGACAACAGCATGGAGCGGGGAATGGTTTTGTGCGGCTCGACGACCTCTTCGCCGAGGAAGCAGATGTTGTAATAGCCCCAGTAATCGTAGAGGGCGATGAGCAGCGCGCCGGCAAAGGCCTGGTGAAATCCCGACGCGGGCAGCCGCTGCCAGCCGGGCGGAAACGCCAGGGCGTGCTGGAAATGCGAGAGCCCAAGATAGATGACGAACGCGAAAGTAGCCAGCACGCCAACCCACAGATACCGGGAGATGCGTCCCACGCCCGCAATGCGGCGGTAGACAAGGAAGGTGGCGGCGGCGGCGGCGGCCATTGCCAGCAGGGTTGCGCCGGAGATTTCAATGGGCAGGCTGACGGCGCCCAGCAGCGGGAAGGTGAGGGTTGCACGCCAGAAGATTCCCGCCAGGGCTGGCGCGACATAGGCGGCATAGCCGGCCAGGCCGATGCATCCCGTGGCGATGGAGACGGGCGCGCTGAAAATGAGCTGAAAGACAAAGAGGAACGAGAGCAGACGGCCGAGGCGGTGCGGCCCGTAGATCTGCTTCAGGTACTCGTATGACCCTCCGGCGCGGGGCATGGCGGCGCCCAGTTCGGCCCAAATCAGACCGTCGGAGAGCGCCAGCACGGCGCCTGCAATCCAGCCGTAGATGGCCTGCGGGCCGTGCATCAGCGCCACCATCAGGGGCAGGGTGATGAACGGTCCCACGCCGATCATGTCCACCATGTTGAGCGCGGTGGCGGGCAGCAGGGTGAGTCCGCGGAGCAATCCGGGCTCGGAGCCAGACGGGCCGGACTGTGCGCGAGTCGGCATTGTCTCGAATATATAGCGTTGCCCGCCACGGCCCCAAACCGGAGCTCCGGCTCTTCCTTCGCGGGCGGCTTGCATCTACACTCAAAGTCACGATTCATCTCACCCTCTGGCGGAGCGCGTTATGAAGAAATGGTTGATGGCGGTTGTGCGTTGCAGCATCCTCTTTTTGCTGGCGGGCGGCTGGGCGATGGCGCAGGCGCCGGAGGTAAAGGCGCCCGCATCTGCCGCGCCGGTGCGGGCGCTGATCGTGGTGGCGCATCCGGATGACGAAGTCTGCTTTGCCGCCACGGTGTATGAGATCACCCACAACCTGGGCGGCGTGGTCGATCAATTGGTGGTCACCAACGGCGAGGGCGGCTACCGGTATTCGCTGCTGGCGGAGTCCTACTACGGGATTGCCCTGACCGACGAGGCGGTGGGGCGCGCGGCCCTGCCGGAGATTCGCAAGCGCGAGCTGCTGGAAGCGGGCCACATCCTGGGGATTGCCAATCATTTCTTCCTGGACGAGCGCGACGTGCGTTACACCCAGGATGTGGACGAGGTTCTGGGCGAGCACTGGAATCAGGCGGTGGTGCTGGCCGCCGTGGAGCGCCGCATGGCAGCAGGGAACTACGATTTTGTCTTCACCCTGTTTCCCACGCCGGCAACCCATGGCGGACACAAGGCGGCGGCCTTGACGGCGCTGACCGCCGCGCAGCAGGCGACGGGGCCGAAGCCGGTGGTTCTAGGCTGCCAGACGGCGCGCAGCGGAGACCCACAGGGGCCATCATGGACGGGCTTTGCGAGCGCGAAGCATCCGTTCAGCACGCTGCCGGAGGTCTACACGACGGATCGCAAGGTGAAGTTTGGATTCAAGGATGCGCTCGACTACCAGATGATCGTGAACTGGGTGATTGCCGCGCACAAATCGCAGGGACAGTATCAGAACGGCATGAACCGCGCCGACCGCGAGCAGTTCGTAATCCTGGAGAGCGGCGTGGCTGGGAACGCGGCCGGGAGCGTGACCCAGGAGGCGGCGCGCACCGGGACGCTGTTCCGCGCCCTCGCGGAGCAGGCCGCGCATCCCAAGGGCGTGGCCACCAGCAAACCCTGACGTGCGGCGTAGTCCCACATCTGCTGACTGCGGCAGATGTGAGGCACCCTCGGGCAGAAAGCTGGGGAGTGGCCCGCCGGCCACTCGACGATTGTTTCATTGCGGCGGCGGGGTGGAGCCAGGCGCGGCGGACCCGGATTTGCGCCATGCAAAAGCCCGCCGAAGCGGGCCTTCGCCGGATCTGCAACAGGTGTTACCTAGTCGTGTCCGTGGTGTCGGCGGCCGGGACAGGAGGCGCGGCCTCGATCACGGGTTTGGCAGCCTCGGCTGGAGGCGCCGGGTTCAGGCGCGCCAGGTGCGGGAAGAGCGGAGTCACTTCCAGCGGCATCTTTTCACGCGCCGTCAGCAGCGCCACGGGCTTGGCTTTGCTGATTTCAATGCGGTTGTCAAAGGGATCGACCTTGATGCGGCCACCCAGGGGAAGCGCGGCAACCTGGGAAACTTTCTGCGGCTCAAGCTTGGGTGCCGTATCGGCCAGTTTTTTCATGCGCAGGTCGCCGCCGCCACCGGTGGTAAGGGAGTTCCCCATATCCGAGCGGATGAGATGAGGCAGCGCCGCCCGGCTCAGTTCAATCTGGCGCAGGAACAGGCCAAACTGTTCCAGCTTGTCTTTATAGGGTGAGTTTTCCAGCAAGGTGACGGCCTTGGCGTCGGCTGCTTTCTCCTGCTCCTGGGTGCGGGTAAAGTGCATCCGGCGCAGCAATTGCGAGTCGGAGACCGTGGAACGGTCCTTGAAGGCGAAGGTGGTATCGGTGAAATGGCCCAGCACGATATGCGCCAGTTCGTGGGAGAGCACCGCGGCCAGGGAAGCTTCATCGGGCAGAACGTCGAGCATTCCGCGGCTGATGAAGATGGTGTGGCCCATGGTGAAGCTCTCCAGAGGCGAGGTCAGCAGAACCCGGCAACGGACTTCGGGCTGGATGTCAAGGTTGTTGGTGATCTCCAGGTTGTTGACGACCGTGTTGAGCACCTTATCGACTTCGCCGGTTCTGGCCAGCAAGCCGCCGCGTTCCAGGCGCTCAACGACGTTATCTTCCGCCTGGCGCTGCCAGGCACGCTCGGCCGCCACCGGCGCCAGATCCTGCATCTTGTCGCTGTTATCCTTGACGGCGCTGGCGTCATCGACCAGAACCTCGGTGAATTCGTTTTCGGCATGGCCCTTGCCAACGTTGTAGCCCCAGACGCGAGTGACCGCCTTGTAATTGCCAACCCGGTTCTTGACGTGCGCCTGGTCCAGGCCCTCGCTGTAAACGTAGGCGGGCAGCCAGACGCCGGGGAGCATGTTCAGACGCCAGGTATCAAAGTGAAGGAAGTGCTCGGCGCTCTTCGAGGAAGAGGAATAGGTGCCATCGAAGCGGACGACGTTGAAGTCGCGATCCTCAACCCAGACGCGGCCCACAAAGCGGGATTCGCCGCGGTATCGGGGCTTGGGAGAAATATCCAGAATGACGCAGCGCAGGTCGCCGAGGAATTCGCGGCCCTGGTACTCGTAATTGTAGTGCTCCTTGTCCAGTCCCCGGATATCCATGAGCATCATCCAGGAAAAACCTTCCACGATGAATTCTGGCCGGGTGTTTCCAGTGACCTCGTGCAAGGAACGGCTGAAGAATCCAGGCTTGGGACGGAAGTTCTGCTCATCCAGGGTCTTCTTGAAGACGATGCGGGTCAGGTAGTACCGGTCATCGACGGGCACCAGGCCCAGTTCATTGTTGGCGCGCATCTCCTGCACGTAGGTTTCCACCAGCGGAGAATAGGTGCGCAGGGCCTTGATGTTGGCGGCTTCGCGGGCAACTACGTGATCGATCAGGCGATCAAAGGCGGCGGTGGCTGGGAAAAAAACGGGAGCTGCCGGAGGTTGCGCAGCGAAGGCGCTGCTGCTGAGCGCCAGCGTAATTCCGAGTAGCAGGTAATTCACACGACGTTTCATGGAAGAATCCCTCGATCGAGCTCGCGTTATGACAACTGAAAAATTATGTGCAGGGTGGCGTTGGAGTCTACCGGATGACCGTCGCGCATGGCCGGGCTGAATCGGACGCCTCGGGCGGCGCGCTGGGCGGCTTCATCCAGCCCGTGTCCCAGCCCACGCATCACGCTCAGAATGCGAATCTGTCCGTCTGCGGTGAAAATCACGTTCAGCAAAACCTCGCCTTCCACCCGCAGTTGCCGGGCTTCGGCGGTGTAGATGGGGGTGGGCTTGCTTTGAATCGTGACCGGTGCGGTGGCGCCTGGCTGCGTGGCAGCCTTGAGACGGCGCGCGTCTTCCGGGTTGGGCGCCGCAACGGTTGCCGCGACGAAACCGGAACTGGCCTGGACCCGGCCCCGGCCGGCGCCGCCGGCGCCGCCGCCGCCCTGTACCGCAATACCGTTTCCAAATCCCGCGCTGGCCACGGTTCCGCGGACGCCTTTGTTGCCACCGCTCCCATTGCCGTACCCGCCGCCCGGAGGAAGGTCAAACGAGCCGGCCGCCGCCAGGTTCGGGTGGTGGCTGGGGTTGGCGTTGGTTGGAACTCCGTTGGGATCGCCAAAGCCACCGGTCTGCACCTTGCCGGGAGCAAGTTTTCCCAGCGTGGGAGTGGCCGAGCTACCCCCAAACGTGTTGGTCGCCACGATCCTGGATGTGGCCTTGGGGCCGGGGAATTCCGTCAGCACTTTGGAATCGAACTTTGGCGCCGGAACCGCGGCCTGGGCAATTTCGGCAACCGGGGTGATGCGCTGCACCCGTTGCGGCGGCAGAACGTGCACCACCGGCGTCTCAATCCTGGGAGTAGGGAGAATGACCTTGCTGGGCTCAATCCTGACCACCGGACGCGCCACGGGTTTGGGTGGCGGAGCCTGTTCCCAGGGCGTCAAATCCGGCGCCACCAACTGCACGTGGTCCGTTTCAGGGGGCTCGATCCTGGGGGCGACGATGGTGTAGAAAAACAGCCCCAGCAGGGCGAGTATCTGCACCGTGTAGCTCGCTGCAAACGATCCCCAGCGAGGCTTGCCTGGTGGTTTTCCCTCACTCAGGAACAAAGGGCTACTGTAGGCGCTCATCCCATCCCCCTTCTACTTCGCCAGTGCCAACCGCTGGCTTGGAGCCGTGTCCACGGTCGAAAGAACGCTTGCAGGAACAAGAATTCAGCAATGCCCGCATGAAACAAAAAACTCTCGAGCATCGTCATTCGATCGAGACTGGAATCGTCCGGTGCAAAACCCGTTGAGACCCATGTTGAAGCGTAATGCTTCCGATAGAGCGCCCAAACTCCTGACCTCGTCCTGGAGCCGGCCAATTCACGCGCCGGGCCATGACTTGGCAAAGGGGCGATCCCCGCCCATGAATGATGACTTTCGGCCGGAACAGGGTCAAGTTACCTGAGTCGTACTGCCATTTGTCATCCGCCGTTACTCGCCGATTACTTTGACCAAAACCCGCTTGTTCCTGCGGCCGTCAAACTCCGCATAGAAGACCCTCTGCCACGGTCCCAGGTCCAGGCGTCCGGCGGTGACGGGCACAATCACCTGGTGGTGGACCAGCATGGACTTCAGATGCGCATCGCCGTTGGATTCACCCGTCTGGTGGTGTTTGTAGGCCGGGTTCCTCGGGGCGAGCTTTTCCAGCCATTGTTCAATGTCCTCGATCAATCCCTGCTCGTTGTCGTTGACGTAAACTCCGGCGGTGATGTGCATGGCCGAGACCAGCGCCAGACCATCCTGGATGCCGCTGCGGCGCACAATGTCTTCCACCTGCGGCGTGATGTGCACATACTCATGCTCGCGGCGGGTGTTGAAGGTGAGATATTCGGTATGCGATTTCATGCAGAAAGTGTAAGCCAGAACCGGTCGTCAAGGCTGCGCCTGCGCCCCGGCTCCGGAGGCCATGAGGGCGGCGCACCCGCCGGGCGCGTGGCGGGCGGGCGCTAGCTCCTCATCTCTTCGAGCCACTCCGGAGGTTTGAGGATTTCGCGTGGCTTGGGGCCATCGGCGGGGCCGACGATGCCGTCGCGCTCCATCAGGTCGATGAGGTGGGCGGCGCGTCCGTAGCCGATGCGCAGCCGCCGTTGTAGCAGGGAAGTAGAGGCTTTGCCGAATTCGAAGACCAGGTGCACGGCGTCGTTGAAGAGCGGATCGTCGTCATCGTCATCGCCTTCCACCCCGTCACCCTCCTTGACGCTGTTGCCCTCGTCCTTGGGAGCGGCGAGGAAACCGTGCTCGTATTGCGCGGTGGCCTGCGCCTTCCAGAACTCCACCGTGGCGGCGATATCCTTTTCGGTGACAAAGGGAGCATGGACGCGCAGCACCCGCGAGGAGCCGCTGGGCAGGTAGAGCATATCGCCGCGTCCCAGCAGCGACTCGGCTCCGTTGGCGTCCAGAATCGTGCGTGAGTCAATCTTGGTGGCCACGCGGAAAGACATTCGGGCGGGAAAGTTTGCCTTGATCAGGCCGGTGATCACATCGACGGAAGGCCGCTGCGTGGCAAGGATCAGGTGAATGCCGATGGCGCGCGCCATCTGGGCCAGGCGGGTGATGGACTCTTCGACATTGGCGCCGTCCACCATCATCAGGTCGGCCAACTCGTCCACGATGATGACGATGTAAGGCAGCGGCTTTTCTTCCGTTCCATCCTCGAACAGCGACGGCGTATAGCCGTCCTCGAACAGGCGGTTGTACTGATCGATATTGCGCACGCCTTTCTGCGCCAGCAGCTTGAGGCGATGCTCCATCTCGCGCACGGCGTTGCGCAGGGCATTGCTGGCCAGCTTGGGTTCGCTGATGATAGGCGTGTAGAGATGAGGCACGCCGTCGTAGTTGGTCAGCTCGACGCGCTTGGGATCGACCAGGATGAGGCGCACCTGGTCCGGCGTGCTCTTGTAGAGCAGCGACATGATGAAGGCGTTGATGGCCACCGACTTGCCGCTGCCGGTCGATCCGGCGATCAGCAGGTGCGGCATGGAGTTCAACTCGGTGGTCAGCAGGCGGCCGTTGATGTCTTTGCCGAGCGCGATGCTGAGCCGGGATTTGGAGGCGGAAAACTCCGGGCTCTCCACCACCTCGCGCAGCCAGATGGTCTCGCGCTTTTCGTTGGGAACCTGGATGCCGACGGTGGATTTGCCGGCGACGCGCTCGATCAGGATGCTCTCGGCGCGCATGGCCAGGCAGAGGTCGTCCTGCAGGCCCACGATGCGGCTGTACTTGATTCCCGCCTCGGGTTTGAATTCAAACGTGGTGACGACGGGGCCGGGATTGATCTGCACCACCGTGCCCAGGACGCCGAACTCGGCGCACTTCTGGGTCAGGGTAAGGGCCAGCTCCTTGAGTTCCTGCTCGTCATAGGCCTGGCGCGCCTCGGGACGATGCAACAGGGTGCTCGACGGCAGCTTCCACGAGCCCTGTTGTTTAGGCAGGGAGGTGCGGGCCTGGGTGCGGGCGACATCGGCCCTCACCCCAATCGGAATTGCCTCACCGGCGCCTGTCGCCGGGGCAGACGCCGCATCGCCGCCGGGGCGCTGCGTCCCGGCGATTGCCGCCTGCATGCGCTCGATGCCGGAAAGTTCGTGTTCCTCGGCGCGCCACTCGCGCTCGCCTTCTTGCCATTCGCGCTCTTCGTCGCGCGGCAGGGGACGCAAGGGAGGCGCCGGGTCAGGCAGCTCAGCGGCAATTACCGGACCGGCGGCGCTGGAACTCGCCCGGAAACCGGCTTTTGCCGCCAATTCGCGCTGTTTGGCCTCCCGGCGCTGCTTTTTTTCCAGCAGTTTCAATTCATGAGCGCGGGCCCGGCGCTGCCGCCAGTCCTGGAAACGGTCACGCAGAGCGAACAGGAAGCTGAAACGGGTTTCCAGCCAGAGATGAAGACTGCTGATGGAGAACGCGGTCGCCAGGTAGAGCGCCACGGCGATGGCGGCGAACGCGACAATCCAGGCTCCGGCGTAGTTGAGGTAGTGCACCAGCAGATCTCCCATCAGGCGGCCCACCAGGCCCTCGACGGGAATGGCGTGGACCCAACGCAGCGGCCAGGGCAGCAGCGCCAGCAGGGCGCTGGCGAAGACCACCAGAGCAGTAGCAGCCGAGGCTTTCAGGATGGGATTTTCAACCGCGCGCGAACGCATCCAGCGCAGCGCCAGAAGAAACAGCAGCAGCGGCAGCAGGAAGGCGGCCACGCCCGTCGCCTGCAGCATCAGGTCAGCCGAATAGGCGCCCACCAGTCCGATCCAGTTATGCGCGGGCCGGCCCATGGGGGGATTGGCGGCCGTATTCAGCGAGCGGTCCATGGGCGAGTAGGAGGCCAGGGCGAGCAGAAGCAGGACCGAGGTCGCAATTAACAGGATGCCGACCAGTTCATTGAGCCGCTTGCTTCGGGTGGGAACAAACAATCGTGAGAGATAGGTCATAGTGGCGTTCAGGAGAGCGGGCGGACACAAATTACCTGGAGCGCATTCACCGCGCCGATGCCGTCCGCACAACGCCAGAGCAAGATCATTATGACGCAACCGGGGATGGAAACCGAGCGCAATCGGCGGCCCCAGGGGTGATGAAAAGGATTCGCCGACTGCCCTAGTGGTGCCCCAGGGCAAACCAGAGTACCACCGCTCCAACCACGATGCGATAGGCGGCGAAGGGCGCAAAACCGCGGGTGCGCACCCAGTTCATAAACCAGGCGACCACGCCATAGGCGACCACGAAGCTGACCACGAAGCCAATCGCCAGGGTGATCCAGTTCGGCGCAGTCATGACCAGCTGGCCGATCGCCGCTGGCTCGCCGTTATGCGGGCGCAGGCTCTTCAACAGGTCGTAGAAGGTGGCCACGACCATGGTTGGAATGGAAAGGAAAAAGGAAAATTCGAGGGCAGACGAGCGGGTCATGCCTACGAGCTGCCCGGCGGCGATGGTGGACATGGAGCGCGAGGTTCCGGGAAACAGCGCCGAGAGCGTCTGGCAGAGGCCAATCCAGACGGCCTGGCCCAGCGACATTTCCTCCACATGGTCCGTCGCGGTGCCCAGCGATCCGCGATTGTAGAGGGCATCGATGATCCACATGACGATGCCGCCGATGACCAGCGCCGAGCCCATGATTACCAAGCTCTCCAGGTGCTTGCCGATGACCTTGGTCAGTAGAAACGCCGGCACGGCGGTGCAAACGAAGGCAATCGCCACCAGGGTCAGGGGATGGGTGAGCCCCGTGTGGCCGCCGCGCTCGCCATGGGGAAAGGTCGCCAGAAATTTCTTGATGCGCAGGCGGAAATAGATGGGCAGGGTAAGAATGGCGCCCAACTGGATCACAATGGCGAACATCTTCCAATATCCGTCGTCCAGGGCAATGCCGAGAAGTGACTGGCAGATGCGCAAATGGGCGGTGGAGCTGACGGGAAGGAACTCGGTGAGCCCCTCAACGATTCCAAGGACAAGCGCAAGAATGTAATCGTGCATAGCGGTCGTTTGAGTTTATCAGCTTAGGGATTGAAAGGTGAATCGGGCGCAACGGTGATTGAGGGCACCGCGCAACCCGGTGTCCGCCCGCGGGTTAATAAATAGCGCGGCTTGCGCTTGGGATTGCATCGAAAACGAATAGTTAGCCATGCCCAGGCTGTCGTGGCCGCCTGAGTTTGGCGGCCGGCCTTTGGGGCCAGACGTTGCAGCAATCACAAAATTTTGCCGTTTTCGGTCTGCCCGGCCGCACCAGGGAGGATTTCATGCAGAATCGCCGTCCGCCGCTGTCCGCATCAACCGTCATCGCTCTGCGCCCGGCTCTGGCAGTTTTGCTTGTGCTCGCGGCTATGGGCGTCAACGCCAACGCCCAGAACACCATCCCGCTGCGCAGGCCCGGGACGATCGAGAACCAGGGAATACTCGCTCCGGCGCCACGGGAACGGGAGATCCCCGCGGATGTCGTCGCCCTCTGCGTGCCCACCGTCACGGCGAATAAGGAATTAGTCACCCCGGCGCAACGCAAAGCCGCCGGAGCCATCGCCTGGCCGCCGCTGACCGACCAAGCCGATGGCTTTGCCTGGCCGGACACCGAGTTGGGGGTCATCAAAGGCGATGGCGGCTATGTGTTCTTTGGCAGCGACGGCGGGTTCCACTCCCGGCAGTTCTGGGAGGGCCGGTACTATGGCAACAACAAGTATGGATCGATCACCCGCACCATTGGGACCTTGGACAATCCGCTCGGCACCGAACCTCCGATTGACGTGACAATTCACGCCAACCCCGATCCCTCGGTAAATCCGTTTTATTCCAGTTATGACTACATGGGCGGCGGTCCCGTGTACCTGGTCCCGCCGGGCATGCCGGGGGCGGGCAAGCTGCTCATGGTGTACCACGCGGAGATACCGACCATCACCACCCAGAGCTTTTATTCGGTGCTGGCACTAGCTTCCTCCTCCGATGGCGGAATGGACTGGACAGACCTGGGCGAGATCGTTCGCCTCAACCAGGGCTACCGGTCTGACATGGATGGCTACGATATTGGCGACGCCAACCTCGTGGTCTCACCGGACGGCAAGTATTTCTATATCTATTTTTCCGACTGGCTGGCCAACGGCACCACCCACTGGGGAAACACGATCACCGTTCTCTCAGTGGCGCGGGCGACGATTGAGTCCGTGCTGAACGATGCCTTCGGCGAGCACCCGCGCGCCGCTGCCTTCCAGAAACACTACGAGGGGTGGCATCTGGACCAGGGCCTGGGAGGGTATTCCGGGGATCTCAATCCCACTGGCGGCTACAACGGAAACCAGCAGGTTGCCTATAACTCCTACCTGAAGCGCTACCAGATGTTCATCAATCAGGGGGTTCTGATCGCGTATTCCGAATCTCCGGATGCCATGCACTGGTCGCAACCCACGGTGCTGCACGATTTTCGCCAGGACCCGGGTACGCCCTCGGTTTACGATGTGCCGGTGGGCATGGGAGATGACCCCAGCATCCTGGGCAAGCAGTTCTACATCCTCTACACGCGCTCTCCAAACGGACTTGGGTGGAGCGGGGCGTCGGTGGATCGCTTCACAGTTTCCTGCCAATAGGACGCACCGGGGAGTCGTGATGCGGACGGATCGCGCCCGACGCCCGCCTCCGCGCTGGAGGCTGCCTATTCCGCCGAGTTGCCAAAGACGGGGACGTTGTTCTGGACCAGGAACAGCAGGCGCTCGGCGCGGGCATTCCACTCCGGACTGGTATTTTTCTCGATGACCTTTTGTGCCGCCGCCACGGCCCGTTTCTGTGCCTCGGGAATCTTCTTTGATTCGCCCTCGCCGGTGTAGATGTTCACGACCGCTGCCCAGCGGTAGGCGGCGTCGTAATAGGCTTCGGCGGCGTTGGGCGAGTTGGGATGCTCGGCGGCGTATTTTTCGTAGAATTCGGCTTCCCGTTCGGGACACTTCGAGGCTGCCGCCCAGTCGCCGCAGAGCTTGTTCTCCAGCATCTGGAAGGCGGCCATGTCGGCCCATTTGCTTCCGGGAAATTTCTTGTGCACCAGCCGCATTGCCTGCTCGTCAATGGGCGGGCGGTCCTGCGGACTCGCCGTCTTGTAGGAGGGCCGCGACTGCGCCTCTTCCCGGTCGAGCTGCCACTGAATGTCGGCGGCTCGATAAAGCGCCTCACCGGCCAGCGGCGAGTGTGGAAACAGCTCGAAGACGCGGTAGTAGAGGCGCCTGGCATCGGCCGCCGCGCCCTTGCGTCCGTGGCTCCGGCTGGCCTCGTCCTCACTGTCGGCGGCTTCGCCAAACAGAATCTGATCGCCTTTGGCGGTCTTTTCGCTGACGTACGCCTTGTCCAGAATCCATCCGGTTATGTTGCGCTCCTGGGAGATGTCTGGATCGGGATTGTAGGGAGCGTCCATCAGGGTAACAATGACGTGGTCCCAGCCCGGAGTGCGTTCCAGCGCGACGGCCTCGCGCCCGGCCTCGGCGGTGGCCAGCTTGGCGCTGCCAACGTCGGGAGCGACGTAGATCGCCACCTTGCGAATGAAGGTGCCGCGCTCGGCAGCCATCGCCGCGGCTGGCAGCAGCGCGCACAACGCCACACAGACGGCCCTGGCGCCGAAGGCCCGCATGGCCAGGGATATCTTTTCTACGCAATTTGTAACCGGCATCGTCATGGTTCCTCCAGCACCTCTGCCACCTGCTTTGGATCGGCGTTGCCGCCGCTCAGGATGGCAACGGTCTTGCCGCTCGCGCCCAGTCCGGCGCGGTGAAACAGCCAGGCCGCCATGGTGACCGCGCCGCTGGGCTCGGCCATCAGGCGCGCCCCCAGCAGCAACTGCCGCATCGCCCGGCGAATCTCATCTTCGCCCACCGTGACCACGCCATCAAGGAATTCCGCAAGATGTTCGAAGTTCCGCGCGCCGATGCTCTGGGTGCGCAGCCCGTCGGCCACGGTGCCAGATGCTGCTTCGGCCGGGATGCGCACCACCCGGCCCTGGCGTAAACTCTGTTGGGCATCGTTGGCGAGCGCCGGTTCCACGCCGACGACCCGGGCGCGGCTGCCGCTCAGCTTGATGGCCGCGG
Organism: uncultured Acidobacteriaceae bacterium; assembly: GCA_964591805.1. GTDB lineage: Bacteria > Acidobacteriota > Terriglobia > Terriglobales > Acidobacteriaceae > TOLSYN. Next base: position 19,874 of record CAZQDD010000010.1, read on the forward strand.
CCACGCCGCTGGAGAGTCCTCCGCCGCCAATGGGAACCAGCACCAGCTCCACGCCGGGTAAATCTTCCAGAATCTCCAGCCCCGCCGTGCCCTGCCCGGCGATGATCTGGAGGTCGTCATAGGGCGGAATCACCACGTAGCCGTGCGCCTCAGCCAGCTCCAGGGCTTTGTCGCGGCGTTCCTCACTGCCGTTGCCCACCGGAACGATCTCGGCTCCCAGGGCCACGGTGGCGTCGATTTTTATGCGCGGAGCGCTGGCGGGCATCACGATCACGGCCCTGGCTCCCAGGGCGCGAGCGGCGTAAGCCACGCCCTGGGCGTGGTTTCCCGAGGAGTAGGTGATCACGCCGCGGGCGCGTTCGGCCGCCGTAAGCGAAGCAATCTTGTTATAGGCGCCGCGCAGTTTGAAGCTGCCGATCGGTTGCAGGCTTTCGGCCTTGAGGTAAAACTCTTCGCCGCCGGCTTCGGGGCCCCAGTAGCGCACCAGGGGAGTATGCACGGCTACATCCTTGAGCCGTGCCTGCGCCTGCCGCAAATCCGCCAAAGTGATCATGGTGTAAGCCATCGCCTCAACCGCGCTCGGCGCTCGACCGGTTCAGCAGGTCGAGCATCTCTTTCATCCAATGGATCAGGCGCAGTTTGTCCACGGTGCCCGCGCCACCCACCTCAACGTGTCCGATGGCAGGCGAGACGAGCCCCGCGCGCAGCACGCCCGGCGGCAGGTCGCGTTCCAGCCAGAGCGTCTCGGTGGGAGGCACGACGTTGTCTGCCGCCCCGTGCAGCAGCATCACCGGGACATGGAGCCTGGCAAGATAGAAGTGCGGCGAAGCGGCGTCCAGGGCAGGCTTGGCTTCGGCCAGGGCGCGGCGCATATCGGGCACCAGCGACTTGGTGTCATGCGCGAAAAGCTGGGCCATGCGGGCCTGTCCCGCGGGACTGAGTTTGGCGGCCTCGGCGTGCGCCCGCGGCAGGTCCTCCCACAGCAGGGTGCGCAGGACAATGCGTGCCTGCCCCACATCCTGCGGCGAAAAGAATGCCGGAGCGTGCGAGTAGGCGATCACCAGCGAGCCGTACTCGTGGGCCTGCATGTTGAACACCCGGCCGTCGGGAGCGCGGGTCTGGTCGGTTTCAAAGAACTCCAGCACGCGGGTCAAATCGTCGTGCGCGCCAATGGCGATCACTCCGGATAACTGCCGCTGAACCTCCGGATCACTGGCGGCGATCAAGGCCATGCCTCCGGCAAAGCTCAATCCCAGCAATCCCACCTTGGGCGCGCCGCTGCGCCGCGCCAGTTCGTGTACCGCGTCGCCAATCACCACGGCCGAGCCCTGGGTGATGTTGTAATCGGCCAGCTCATCGATCTGTGGCGTCAGCACCAGGTAGCCGTGCGAGGCCAGGGCTCGCGCGAATCGCCGCAGGCGCGGCTCCTCGATGCCCAGGTAGTGCACGCCGTGAACCACCACGACAGGGCTAGGGTGGGCAATTCCGATGGGATGATAAATACGCGCGCGCGCCATCGGCTGGCTGGGAAACGTAATCAACTCTTCGCTGACCGGGTTGGTGTCAAAGCGGGTGATCGCCGACTCGGGCATATCGGCAATGATGCTCAGGATGGACATTGCGCGCAGGTGGCCGTAAAACGATGGCGCCAGCGCCAGCAACAGCAGCGGCAGAAAGGGAAGCGCCAGAAAAATGCGGGAATAGGAAGGGAATCGTGCGCTCGCCCGCGGCGCGGTTGGCGCCGCCGGTGCTCGCGCCGGAAATGAAATTGCATTCATAGAACCGTTGTAACCCGCATGCGGTGTGCAAGGGAAGTCCCAATCGTGCATCGCGTCCGGGCCCGGCGTAAATTTTCGATTACCAGCTGAACCCTCCCGATGGCGGCGGCCACCGCTGGCCGAACTGCCGCAACAAGACGATGCGCCCCAGATGATAGGCGTTGTGAGCCGCCAGGCTTTCCAGTTGCTCTCTGACCGACATGCTGCGCACCGGGGCGCCTGGCCGCGACGGACAACGAATCATCTGCTCCATCTTCTCGGCGTCGCCGGTGATGGCTGCCGCCCGCTGACTCGCCTCAAGAAAGCGCTGGCAAAGCTGCTCCCAACTTTCCCCATCCGTTTCCACCGCGCCGGGAAATCCGTTCGATGGCTGCGCCGGATAAGGCGTCTCAATGCCTTCGACCCAATCCAGCGTGAGTTGCTGCCAGAAAGCAATGTGCCAGAGTTCCTGGTAGATGGTATGCGGGACCAGGGCTAGCGGGCGATGAACGAATTCGTCTCCGAGTCCTTCCAGGATGTGAGCCGGAGGCGCTGCATAACTGTCGCCGGCCAGGGCTCTTGCCAGTTCGTTCATGGTTGCCAACTCTCTTCGCTGTCCATGCCGCTTCAGATGCCGTACGGAAACGGCTCCCGGTCCCGACCGGGAGCCGGCTACTTGCTCGCCGCATCGCCGCCGTAAGTTTTGAGCGCCAACTCCAGATCCTGAATGCGATGGCTGTCGATCACCTTGTCGAACCAGTCGCGCGAAACCTCGATGCGCCCGTCGCGTATTGCCATCAGGTTATCGCGATTGCGGCGCCAGCGCGCCACGACCGTCGGCGGCACCGTTCCCATGCCCGCTGGGACAAACAGCCGGCTTGCAATCCGGGCCGTGATTCCACGGGCTGCCAGTTGACGCCGCAAGGTTGCGATGTGTCCGGCTCCGTAAACAAGGACGATGCGGCGTGAGTCGGCGCCGGCAGCGTCCAGGCAATTCTCCACAATGCGGCGATTGCGCTCGTGCCAGCCTCCCATGGCGATGTCGGAGTCCGTATTTTCGCCAACCAATTGTTCGAATTGATAATCGGCGATTGCCACACCCTTGGTGTGCAGAAAATCGAAGAGCGTCGGCTCGCTCCCGGCCTGCATCTGCTTCTGCACGTCCGCAGTGAGCGCGTCCAGCTTGTCCTTCACCCTTTTGGGTTGCATTTGCTCGGCGCGGCTCTGCCAGGCGTGGCTGATGCGCCAGTCGGTGGGGGCGAAGCGCGTGTGCAGCGAGGGAGCCAGCTCGGCCAGGTACGCGGCCTCGGGAGGGAAATAGCCTTCCATCGGCTCCTGGTAGGCTTCCGACGTGATCTCGCCGCAGATCAGGTCCGGATGCAAGGCTTCAACCTCGTTGCGCAGATCGGCGAGCGAGTAGTGACTTGTGGCTTTGAAGTGCAGATTGTGCGCTGTTCCCAGCAGGAAGACTTCCGGGACCGGCGGAGCCGCGGCTGGAGTGGTCTGCGCGGCACTACCACAAGATAACGACAGTCCTAGAAGGACCGCGAACAGGTTTCTCAAGAGCCGTCTCCGCCGGGCTCGCCACCCCATGCCCGCCCGCTTAGATCTCGACGATGACCGGGATGATCAGCGGACGGCGCTGCGTATTGCGGTTGATGAAGCGTTTCAGTTCCACCCTGATCTTTTCCTTGATCAGCCCGTAGTCGCCCACTTCCTCGCGGGTCGAGTGCTCCAGGGTGCGGCGCACGGTGGCGCGCGCTTCGTCCACAAATCCGTCATCGTCCGGCGCTCCGGCAAAACCGCGCATTACGATCTCGGGGGCGCCTTCAATCTCGCCGGTAAGCTTGTTGACGGCCAGGATTGGCATGACGAATCCGTCCTCGCTGAGGTGTTTGCGGTCGCGGATGATGAGTTCCTCGACGACGTCCGAGTTGGAGCCCGAGTCAATGCAGATGCGGCCCACCGGGGCCTGGCCCACGCGCCGCGCGCCCAGTTCGTCGAATTCCAGGATGTCGCCGGTTTCGATCATGATCACGTTTCCCACCGCGCCCTTCATTCCGCCGGCCAGCACCGCATTCTGCTTGAGCTGGCGGTATTCGCCGTGGATGGGAATGAAGTAGCGGGGCCGCACCAGGCTGATGAGCAGCTTCAATTCTTCCTGGCTGGCGTGTCCGCTGACGTGCACCGGCGGCTTGGAGCCGTCGTCGTAGATGACCTTGGCGTCACGCCGGAACAGGTGGTCGATGACGCGGTAGATGGCTTTTTCGTTACCGGGAATGATCCGGGAGCTGAGCACGACGGTGTCACCCGCCTCGATTTTGGCGTGCCGGTGGTTGTCCACGGCGGCGCGCGAGAGCGCACTCATCGGCTCGCCCTGGGTGCCGCTGATCATGACCATGACCTGCTCCGGCGGCAGGTCGCGAATCTGCGCCGGGGTGATGAAGGCCGAGGCGGGCAGATTGATGTAGCCCAGGTCCTGCCCAATCTCGGTGGACTCGGTCATGCTGCGTCCCACCAGGGCGATCTTGCGGTGGAACTGGTGCGCCATCTCGGTGGCCATCTTGATGCGATGAATGGAAGACGAAAAGCAGGAGATAAAAAGTTTTCGCCGGGCGTGGAGAAAAATATCTTCGAACTTGGGACGCACCGCGCGTTCGCTGGGAGTGTAGCCGGGGCGCTCCACGTTGGTGGAGTCCTGCAGCAGGGCCAGCACGCCCTCCTTGCCGTATTCGGCAAAGGCGTGCAGGTCGAACAGCTTGTTGTCCGTGGGCGTAAGATCGATTTTGAAATCGCCGGTGTGGATGAGTACGCCCAGGGGCGTGTGCACGGCCAGCGCCACGGCATCCACGGTCGAGTGCGTCACCTGGATGGGATGAATGGTGAAGGGACCGACCTGGAAGCGTTTTCCCGGCTTGATCTCATTCAACTCGGCGTTGTCCAGCAGGCCGTGCTCTTCCAGTTTGTCTTCCACGTAGGCCAGGGTGAACTCGGTGCCATAGATGGGAACGTTGAGTTCGGCGATCAGCCATGGGATGGCGCCAATGTGGTCCTCGTGGCCGTGGGTGAGGATGACGCCGCGCACCTTGGTGCGGTTTGCCGCCAGGTAAGTCAGGGCGGGAACTACGATATCCACGCCCAGCAAATCGTCTTCGGGAAACATCATTCCGGCATCGATGACGATAATGTCATCATTCCAGCGAATGGCCATGCAGTTCATTCCGAACTCGCCCAGACCACCAAGAGGCACAATGTGAAGCTTTCCGGCAGGCATGTCCTCTGATGCTAGCACATGGCCGCGGCCGCGATGAAATTCCGCATCCAGGATTTGCACAACGCTAAATAGCAACCCCGCCACTTCTCCCCGGCTGCCCCGTCCGGCTACACTGGTGCCCTATGATTCCAGTGGCGGAAAACAACTCATGGCTGCGGCAGCGGCTGGAAGCTGCCTTCCGGTCCGCGCTTACCCGCGCCTATGAAACCGTTCGCGTCCAACCGGATGACTACCTGATGCGCCTGCGCATGGTGTACGGAATCCCGGTTTCCAGCTACGATGGGCTGTTTTCCCTGCCTGTTTCCGATCTGGATTCGATCGCCCGGCAGACGGTCGGCGGCGCCATGAAGATGGCCGGTATCGAGGGTGCGGGCCTGGGCTTTGGCGGGTTCGTCACGCTGGTGCCCGACCTGGGAATCCTGTCGGCGATCACCCTCCGCATGGTGCAGAAGCTGAGCCTGATTTACGGCTTCCAGTTCAACACGGAGGAGGAAGTTGCCGAGCTCTGGATCGCCGCCGCCAGCGCCGCTGGCATCGATCTCAGCAAGGAAGTGCTGGAAAAAACCGTGCTCAAGGGTTTTGTGGAGCGCGTGATTGGACGGATGGCGGCGCGGTTGAGCACCGAATTCGCCGAGAAGATCGTGGCCCGCGCCATTCCCGTCCTCAGCTCCGCCGTGGGCGCGGTGCTGAACTACTATTTTGTGCGAGCCTGGGGAAATCGCGTGCAGGCCCACTTCCGCCGCCGCCATCTCGAAGAGCGCAGCCGCCGCAGTGACCGCGGAATTCTGCTCCAGGCTGCGCCGGATTAGTCCCTCGCCTCCGGCAATCCGGACCCGGCTTTACCGCACCGCCACCGGCCGGTCCTTCAGCAGGGTGACGAAGCGTTCGTCGGTCATGGCCTGCGCGAATTCCTTATCGTGATAAACCTCGTCGATCTGCGGATAGCCGTCTTCCATGGCGCCACGCAGGAAGTGCAGGGAGTGATCCAGGTCTCCGATGGAGGCGAACAGGCGCGCCATCACAAAAAAATATTGGGCGCGGTCCTGAGGAGAACTCAAGTGCGCGCTGATTCCGTTCAGCGAGGCGCGCTCGAAGAAGTCGGGATCCAGGTCAAAGGCTTTGCGATACTCGGCAACGCCACGCTCAAATTGCTTGTCATCCATATAGGCCGTGGCCAGGTTGTTGTGGAAGGAAGCCGACTCGGGCTTCAGTGAGATGGCCCGCTGGTAGGTGCGGATGGCGTCTTCCAGGTGGTGCGCCAGGGTCGTGCGCATGTAGTAGCTCACCGCCAGATTGTTCCAGGCTTCGGCCATGTGTTTGTCCTTGCGCACGGCCTTCTTGGCGGCCTTTTCCGCCTCTGCGGGATGCCTGAGCTGCAACTCGGCGATGGCAATCTTGTTGTAGTACTGGGCGCTGGAGTGCTTGCTGATGGCGGCGCGGTAGCAATCGATGGCAGACAGATAATCCTTGTCCACGCGCAGCCGGTCGCCCTCTGCGTCCAGTTGATCCGCGGTCATGGCGCGCATTGCAGCCTGGGTTGGCGGGGCCGCTGGCGGCGGCGCAATCGCGGCAGCCGCCTCAGGGGCCTGCACGGGAGCGGACTGGGACAGGCCGGCGCCTGGGTCGGCTGGCTTCTGCGCGGCGCTCGCCAGCACGGGCGTGAGCGCGGCGAACAGGAAGAAAAAAATGACGGTGAGAGAACGGAGAGCCATGCCGGTGGACCCCCAAAAAACGGCTCTGGAAACCAGCTCCAGAGTTCTCTTCCAGCTTGCCCAGCAATGTTAGACCTATCTTGAGTTGGAATTGTTCCCGTCGGAATTTTTATTTTTGTCCTGATCCGTCCCGTCCCCGCCAAAGATTCCAACCACCTTATCCCAGAATCCCTTCTTCCTTTCCCGCGGCGCGGGTTGGCCCTGCGCGGGGACGCTTTGGGCAGCGGACGGGCGCGCCTGGTTGGGTGCAATCACCCGCGCAGGCTGGTTCGCCGGCGGCGCTACCTGCGGAGCGCCGCCAAAAAGCTTCTGGAAGAAGTTGCGCTGATCGGCGTGGTCGCAGGTCTCCTTCGGCTCCGTGCCCTCGACGAACGCGGAATTGTAATCCTCCGGGCAGCTTGCCGTGGCCAGCAGGTTGGTGGTCTTGTCCAGGGAGACGGTGACAACGCCGTCAGGCCGGGCGAACTCCGTGGTGTTGGCGTACTGCGGCAGGCGTACCGCGCGCTTCATGAATTCGGCGAAGATCGGTCCCGCTGTAGAGCCGCCGGCCAGCTTCAGATCGCTGTAGTCGTCATACCCCACCCAGACGATGCAGAGCAGGTTGCTGGTGTAGCCGGCGAACCAGGCGTCATGCGAGGTTCCCGTCTTGCCCGCCGCCGGATTCGTGAAGCCACGCGCACGGACGGTGAAACCGGTGCCATGGTCCATGACGTTCTGCATCATGTTGGTGACCACGTACGCCACCCTCGGATCCAGCACCGGGCGCTGGCTGTTGTGGAAGTCTTCGACAATGTTGCCGTTGGCTTCGCGGATGGAGTGGATGAACGTGGGATCGATGCGGACGCCGCCGTTGGCCAGCACCGTGTAGGCTCCGGCCATCTCCACCGGGCTGGCGTCATAGGCTCCCAGGGCGGCTGCCGGAGTTGCCCGGACGCTGGTGATTCCCGCATCCCTGGCCAGGTTGGCGACCTTGTCGTAGCCCACCATCTCGGCCAGTCGTACGGTGGCGTTGTTGAGCGACATTTGCAGCGCGTAGCGCGCCGTCACCTGCCCGTGATACTCGCCGTGATAATTGTGCGGATCGTACACCTTGCCGTCGAACGCAAAGGTCGTCGGTGTATCGTCGATCATTGAGACCTGGGTGTAGACCGGATCCCCGCCCTGCGCGGTGAGCGCCGAACTCATGGCCGCGGCGTAGACAAAGGGTTTGAAGATGGAGCCCGTGGGCCGCTTGGCGATGGCGTGATTCAACTGGCTGAAGCCGTAATTTCTGCCGCCCACCAGGGCTAGCACTTCGCCGGTGTGCGGGTCCATGGCCACCAGCGCCACCTGCGGTATCGGTCCGGTGACTTTGCTTTCCTCGATCGTGGCGCTTTTTCCCGTGCCCACCTTCACCCGCCGCGTGCGCTGCTTGGCCACCTGCTCGTCCACCAGCTTGATGCCCTCGGCCACGGCCTCGGCGGCAGCCTGTTGCAGGTCCGGGTCCAGCGTGGTGTAGATGCGGTAGGCGTTTTCGTTGAGGTCGGTTTCCGAGTGCTCGCCCGCCAGCGTTTCCTTCACCAGGTCCACAAAGTAGGGAGCGTCGCTGGCTTCCACGTTGGGAGCGCTGAGCTTGAGCGGCGCGGCCTTGGCCGCCTCGCACTGCTGGCTGGTGATGGCGCCGGTTTCCACCATGGAGTCCAGCACCAGGTTGCGCCGCTCCAGCACTTTCTCCGGGCGCTTGTAGGGATTCAGCAGGTTGGGCGACTGGATGATGCCGGCGATCATGGCCGCTTCCGGCAGGCTGATCTCCTTGATGTCCTTGCCAAAGTAGGAGCGCGACGCCTCGCCAAAGCCGTTGATGGAAAACGATCCGCGCTGGCCCAGGTAGACCTGGTTGGCGTAAAGCTCGAAGATCTGCTGCTTGTTGAACTTCTGCTCCAGCTCAATGGCAATCAGCATCTCGGTGAGCTTGCGGGTGATTTTTTTCTCCGGCGTCAGGAAAAAACCGCGCGCAATCTGCATGGTCAGGGTCGAACCGCCGCGCCGGATGCCCGTATTGCGCAGGTCGGTGACAAAGGAGCCCAGCAGGCTCCACCAGTTGATGCCGCCATGCTCGAAGAATCTGCGGTCCTCAATCGCCAGCACCGCGTCCACCATCACCTTGGGGATGTCGTTGTAGGCAAGAATCTGGCGCTTGGTGCGGTCCTGCCCCTGGAACAGCGCGGTGACCAGTTCCGGTTCCAGGGCGTAGGAATCAAGGTCCGCGCCCGAGCTTGCTCCCACGCCGAGGATGCGGGCGACACTTCCATCCGGGCCGGTAAGAATTCTGGCGCCCTCGGTGGAGTGATACGATTCGGGGCCGGGCATCACCTCGATGCCGCCGGCAATCATGCGGAATGTTCCCATCGGCGCATCCGCCCCGCCGTCGGCGTCCAGGTAGCCGGCGCGGCGCAGCCTGGTGGCAATCTGAGCCGGGGCCAGGTGGTCTCCGGGATGCACGCTGACCGGCCTGGCGTAAATCTTTGCCGAAGTTGAAAAAATCTGCCCGCTCATCTTGGCGCTGATGATGCGGTCGTAGCGCACGTAGTAAAACGCAAAGACCGCGAAAAAGAGGAACCCAAAGATCAGCGCCGTAGCGACGGCGATGCGCAGCAGCGGGTTGCGCGAAGCAGCGGAAGTAGTCGGAATTTTCAGTTTGATAGCCACGTCTATAGCCCGTATTGTAAGGCACCGGAGTGGCACAAGGAAGGTGGCGCCGGAGACACCGGCCCGGGAACTCCCAATTCCATCCGCCGCCGCGGTCACCGCCAGGCGCCGGAAATCGCCAACCCGTGACCGGCGTTTCTCGCGCCGGCCGCCGCCATCGCCGCCGTTACGGCTTCATGACGTTGTGATTCTTGCTTTCGTCTTTGAAGTTGAGGTCCAGCGGATAGAAGGGCAGATCCACGTGGACGCTGTATTCGACGGTGATAGACAAGTCGCCGGGGGTGCGCAACACCTTGACCTGCTCGGGGGTGATTGCGACATCGAAGCCATGCGCCTTATCCACCAGCACGGCCGCAATCTCGGCTTCGTTCTTATTGGTATAGGTGAAATTTATCGACTGTTCTTCGACCTCGCGGCCCAGCCGGTAGTTTCCCCAATAGACCGGCAGTATCTTGTACAGCACAAAGCCGCCCACCAGCAGCAGGAGTATTCCGAAGATCGATTTCAGTTCCCGCATGAACTTCTCCTATGCCCGCGGATCGTAAAGTCCGCGCAAATGGGTCAACGTATCGTCCACGGCAACGTCTACGGATTGCTTCCTGGCGCGCTCCACAACTTCCACTTTGCCTTCGGCCAGCTTCTTGCCAATGTTGATGCGATAGGGAATGCCAACCAGGTCGGCATCCTTGAACTTCACTCCCGGTCTTTCATCGCGGTCGTCCAGCAGCACGTCGTAGCCGGCGGCTTCCAACTCGGCGGCCATTTTTTCCGCCGCCTGCAATAGCGTGGCGTCCTTTACGTTGGTGGGCACCACCTCCACGGTGAAGGGAGCAATCGAGGGAGCCAGCCAGAAGCCGTTGTCATCATGGTTCTGCTCGATGCAGGCGGTCAGAATGCGCTCCACTCCAATGCCGTAGCAACCCATGATGGGGGTGACTTCCTTGCCGTCCTTGTCCAGCACCCGCGCGCCCATCGAGTCCGTGTACTTGGTTCCAAGCTTGAAGATGTGTCCAATCTCGACGGCTCTGCCCAGCTTGAGCGGCTCGCCGCAACGCGGACAGCCTTCGCCCTCCACCACGTTGCGCAGGTCGGCAAACGCGGTCACCTCAAAATCCGTGCCCACGTTCAACCCGGTAAAGTGATGATCCAGCTCATTGGCTCCGCCCACCAGGTTGCGGCGGCCGCGCAGAGCCTCGTCCATCATCACCACAAAGTCACCGGCCTCGCCCAGGTAGCCGGTCTTGCCCTTGTCAACGTGCTCCTGCATCCGAACCTGCCGCAGCCCCACCGGGCCCAGGTATCCGGCTGGCGAGCCGAAGTACTGCACAATCTCTTCCTCCACCATGGGACGGAAGTCGCGTCCGCCGATGGCCGAGGAGAGTTTGGCTTCGTTCATCTGGTCGTTGCCGCGCATCAGCACCAGCAGCGGACGCGCGATCGGTTGGCCCGTGGCGCTGGCGCCGTCGCTCATCACAAACGCCAGCGACTTCATGTTGTTGTTCACCGGAGTCTTGAGGAAGGCGGCGACTTCGTCAATGGTCTTGGTGCCCGGAGTGTGAACTTTTTCACGCCCGCCGCTGGCCGTTGGCCCCAGCTCTTCCACGGCTTCCAGTTTCGAGGTTGCTTTTTCCAGATTGGCCGCGTAGCCGCATTTGCCGCAAGATGCCACCAGGTCCTCGCCCGCGTCGGTGTAGACCATGAACTCCTGCGATTGCGATCCGCCCATCGCGCCCGAGTCCGCCTCAACGGCCACAAACTCCAGCCCGCAACGCGCAAAGATGCGGCGGTAGACGGCGTCATGCAGGTCGAAGCTCTTGTCCAGCCCGGCGCGGTCCATGTCAAACGAATAGGAGTCCTTCATGGTGAACTGGCGCACCCGCAGCAGCCCGCTCTTGGGACGCTGCTCGTCGCGGAACTTGGTCTGGATCTGGTACCAGATCTGGGGAAGCTGTTTGTAGCTGCGCAGCTCCTTGCGCGCAATGTCGGTCATGATCTCTTCGTGGGTCATGCCCAGGCAGAGGTCGGCGCCCTTGCGATCCTTGAGGCGGAACATGTTGTCGCCCATCAGGTCCCAACGGCCACTGGCTTCCCATATCTCGCGCGGATTCAGCGCCGGCAGAAAGAACTCCTGCCCGATAGTGTCCATCTCCTCGCGCACGATGTTGGTGATCCGGAGAATGGTTCTCTGGGCGAGGAAGAGGTAGGAGTAGATTCCAGCCGCCAACTGCCGGATGTATCCGGCGCGCACCAGGAACTTGTGGCTGGCAACTTCGGCGTCGGCAGGCGCTTCACGAAGGGTAGGGATGAACAACTTGGACCAGCGTTGCATAGGATGGATGGATTCCTGTCTTGAATTAGTGAAACTTGATTGTAACAAGTCAGGCCGGCAGCCTCATGAGAGGCGCTTGGAAGTGGCGTGAGTTTGCCGCTTGGCAGAGCCTGGAACCGCTAGGCTGGGACGCGAATCTCCTGGCAGTAGCTGGAGGGTTCCGGCACAGCAATTCCGTCCTCGATCATGCCTTCGATGTGGATGGCGATTCCTTCGCTCATCAGCCGCGCCACTTCCTCGCGGGTAGGCCCGGTGGCAACGACTCCGGGTAGATCGGGGACGTATGCCGACCAGCCCGTGCCGGTCTTCTCGAAGATCACCGCGTAGGTGCGCTCTCTGGCTTCGGACATACTCATTTCTCCAGTCCGGCCTGCTGCCGGATGCTCTTGAGAGTCTTGTGAGCGACCTCGTCGCCCGGATGTCCTGCAATTGTAACCCGGCCCGGCTTCTTCGGGTGCTTATACTGGCGATGGCTACCGGCAGTTCTCAGGTAGTACCAGCCATTGTCTTCGATCATCTTGATCGCGTCGCGGACTTTCACGACTCCCACTCTCGCCTCCCAAGGCTGTTCTGTCCAGCACGGATTTCATTCTGCCCGCCCGGTTGCGCTTGCTCAGCCTCGTTCTCCCGCTCGCCCCTCTGAACCCCCCGTTCGCTGCCTGTTGTCGCCCTCGGGTAAGAAGCCGATTGTTCCCAGGTGCTGGCGCAAGATACACTCTCTACCAGGCTAGTCTCCGGATTCCGGCTTGCGGCACCCTCTCCTGTCCGGAACGTTACGGGGTTAGTCCTAGGAGGCAACACATTGTCGTCGCACAACCGCTATCTCTTCACTTCTGAGTCGGTGACCGAGGGGCATCCCGACAAAATGGCAGACCAGATTTCCGATTCCATCCTCGACGCCTGCCTGGAGCAGGATCCGTACAGCCGCGTGGCCTGTGAAACGCTCGTCTGCACCGGGCTCGTCGTGATTGCAGGCGAAATTACCACCAGCGCTTATGTCGATTTCCAGGCATTGGTGCGCGGCGTTGTCAGCTCCATCGGCTATGACAATGCCCTCTACGGCTTCGACGCCAACACCTGCGCGGTAATCTCGAGCATCGACAAGCAGAGTGGCGATATCGCCATGGGTGTGGACACCGGCGGAGCCGGCGACCAGGGCATGATGTTCGGCTATGCCACCAATGAGACACCCGAGCTGATGCCCGCGCCGATTTCGCTGGCCCACAAGCTGGCGCTCAAGCTGACCGAAGTCCGCAAGAACGGCAAACTGGCGTACCTGCGCCCGGACGGCAAGAGCCAGATCACGGTCGAGTACGACGAAAACGGCAAGCCGCTGCGCGTGGACGCCGTGGTGATCTCCAGCCAGCACGCCGATTCGGTAACCACCGAAGAGTTGCGCGCCGACATTTTCAAGCATGTGATTCAGGCCACCATTCCCGCCAAACTGCTGGATGAAAATACCAAGTACCACATCAATCCCACCGGGCGCTTCGTGGTCGGCGGACCGATGGGCGACACCGGCTTGACCGGGCGCAAGATCATCGTCGATACCTACGGCGGCATGGGCCGCCACGGCGGCGGCGCGTTCAGCGGCAAGGATCCGACCAAGGTGGATCGCTCCGGCGCCTACATGGCGCGCTACATCGCCAAGAACATTGTTGCCGCCGGCCTGGCCGACCGGGTTGAGGTTCAGCTCGCCTACGCCATTGGCGTCGCCGAGCCGGTCAGCGTCCTGGTGGAGACTTTTGGCACCGGCAAGGTGAGCGCTGACATCCTCGGGGATCTGGTGCGCAAAAACTTCTCGCTGACTCCCAAGGGCATCATCGAGTCGCTCGACCTGCGCCGTCCCATCTTCAGGAAGACCGCTGCCTACGGCCACTTTGGCCGCAGCGATCCGGACTTCACCTGGGAAAAGACGGACAAGGCCGAAGTTCTGCGCGCTGGCGCCAAGGCCGCCACTGCCACCGCCGCAAAATAGTTCAAAGCGGCTTCGCATCAACCTGGAAGGGCGTCGCACCTGCGGCGCCCTTCCGCATGATTGCCGCCAATGTTTTTCGTTCCAATCCGGCGCGCGGCATCCGTCCAACCTGCCGCGGCGCGCGGGATGCTCCCTGGTTCCGCACCACCCTGGGGCTTCAACCGGGAGCGGGATGCTAGTATCGTTTGTTTATTATCTTTCAACTCTTATCGTTTTATCGTTGGTGGATCATGACGCGAACCCGGAATTGGAAGCCACTCAACCGCGAGACCTGGGACGACTTTGAAACCCTGTTCGGCCCGCGCGGTGCCTGCGGGGGATGCTGGTGCATGACGTGGCGGCTGCCGCCCGCCGAGTTCAGGGCAAACTCCGGCGCCGGAAATCGCGCCGCCATGCGCGCCCTGGCCGATGCCGGGCGGGAGCCGGGCGTGCTGCTCTACGAAGATGGACGCGCCGTGGCCTGGTGCGCGGTTGCACCGCGCGAGCAATACGTGCGCCTGGCAAAGTCCAGGGTGCTGGCCCCGGTGGACGAGGAGAAAGTCTGGTCCGTGAGCTGCTTCTTCGTGGACAAGAAAGCTCGTGGCAGGGGCCTGTCGGTCGCGGTGCTGGAGGCTGCGGTGGAGTTCGCCCGCTCCCGGGGCGCAACCATTGTCGAGGGTTATCCCAAGCAGTTGGAGGCAAAACTGCCCGCGGCGTTTGTATGGACGGGAGTGTTACCGGCTTTTGTTCATGCCGGTTTCAGCGAGGTCCTGCGGCGCTCGGCAAAGCGGCCGATTGTGCGCCGCGCGGTAGCCTCGGGCGCGCCCCGCAAAAGGAAAACCGGCGGGGCCAAAAAGTGAAACCCCCGCAACCGCCGGAAAAGCCGCCGCAATCCCACATGTTCGCCGACATGCTGCGCCAGGTGCGCAGGGTGCCGCGCGGCCGGGTTGCCACCTATGGCGACATCGCCTACGCGGCGGGGTACCCGGGCGCGGCGCGGCAGGTGGCGTGGGCTTTGCATGGCGCAAGCGTGGGATTGCCGTGGCATCGCATTGTGGGCGCGGGCGGAACCATTCTGCTGACCGGCGAGCAAGGTTTTGAGCAGCGCATGCATCTCCAGGCTGAGGGTGTGGGTTTCCTGGGACTGAAGGTGAACATGCTGGCCCACCGGCACAGTTTTTCCGCGAAGGCGGAGAAAAAAATTGCCGGAAAAGTCTCGGCAAAGCCTAGCGACGGCGGCTTCAAGAAAAAGCCCGCACGTCGGCGCCCGCGCCCCGGACGGGCGTAAAGACCGCAATCGTCTAGCCGGGGCCCCAGCCTTTTGAAACCCGGTTCCCTTTACTTCACCTGCAGCGGATACACCACCGACCCGATCCCGCCGCTCAGGTTATCCCGCACCACAAAGCGGATGTCGTACTTTCCCGGCGCCAGTTCCAGCAACGGTGTTCCCTGGATTCCCGACTTGCGCAACGCCTCCACCCTGTCCGGCGGCAGTTGGGCGGCCATGTGGAGTTCCGCGTGTCCGGCGTTGGCGCCATCGTGGGCAAACGCCACCGCTACCAGCGTCATATCGATCGCGTTGCTTTTCCCGGCGTCCACGCTCACCGATTTGCCCAGCACTCCCACTGAAAATTGGTGCAACGACTTTCCCGGGGCCGTCGCCTTACTGCCGGCGCTCACCGGAATTTCGCGCACGTTCAAACGCACCCCGGTGAAATCCACCGGCGAGCGCATCGCCTCCTCAATCTCGCGATGCCGTGCTTCCGGTGTGTCCTTGGTGGGACTCGGCACATAGAAGCCGGCGCGGGCGCGCACCTGTGCTCCCGTGGCTTCCACCTTCACCTTCAGCTTGCGCCAGCCCTCCTTCTGGTCGTTGGCGGGCAGATAGTAGCCAAGCAAGTAGTAGGCGTGCGAGTCCTCCACGCCGCGCGCTATGCACTCTGCAACCTCGGTCGTTTTCATGCACGCGGTTCCGCCCGTCGCGTCGGCCAAGGTAATCAGTGAATCCCGGGCCCGCGACGCGGGACCAAAGCGCACGTATGCCGAAGAGTTCCGGTCATCCAGTCCAGACAGATCCACCGGATAGCCCGCAATCTCGGCCGCGACCAGGGAGCGCCACGCCTCGTCGTATTTCTCCGTTGTCTGCGGACCCATATGGGCAAACCAGTCCGGATCGTCGATCATGAACGGCAATCTGCCGCTGGCCCAGATCATCGTCTTGCGTCCCGGGATCGCCGAGTAGGCGTGCGCAATCTGCGTCATCGCGTCCAGGGTCGTCCAAACCAGGTCGCGATAGACTAAACGCAACGCAGGCCCTTCGTTGATGAAATCGGAGATCCGCTGCGCCGTCTCGTTCACCGCTTGTTGCATCCCGGCGCTCTGGCCCGGTAGCACCACCGGTTCCCGGATCGGGTGCGCTCCAATGTCCATCTGCACATGGCGCAGCGCCTCCACCAGTACCGCCGTGTCGCTGGAAAACGGATGCAGCAGCGTCAGCCCGTTGGTGCCCAGCCCAAACATCGCCGTCGGCTCCCCGCGTTGCAGGGAGTCGGACAAAATCTTGGACAGGAAATCAACCAGGTGCTGTTTCCCCCCGGGCAGGTACAGATACCCGGTGTTCAGCATATCCAGCACCACCACCGTCAGGCGCCAGTTCTGGACGTCGGAATCGGTAAAGTTCGAGCGTCCCGCCAGGGTCGCCGCACGCGCCGGGGCCGCTGGCGCAAAGGTCTTCACCTCTTCAAAAATCGTCGCCTCGCGCGCCTTTTTCCCCTCTTCAATCTTGAAGGCATCGCGCCCCAGCCCGCCCACAAACTCGCCGTGCTCTCCGGTCACCACCACTGGCACCAGCACCAGTTGCGTCTTGCTGGTAAACTTCGGTTCCTCGGCCGCAGCCGCCGGACCCGCACCCGCCTGCGCCGAAACCGGTGCGCCGGTCAGGAGGGGAAAGATGAGAGCAAGACCACAAACCAAACGCAGCATCGAGCGCCACATAGGTTAATATCCCCCGGTTGCCTCTAACGACGAAACCAGTGTACGCCGCCGCGGCAGCCATTGCTGCTTCCGGCCCCGCGGGAATCCTTCCATCCCTGCGTGGTACGATAGCCAGCGGGAATCTCATGCGCTCCAATCCAACCCGCCAGCGCCGTCCGGTCGCGCTGCGCCGTACTCATCCATCATGACCACTGCTGAAAACGTAGTCCGCATTGAAGCCGAAGCCCTGCGCCGCCTCGCCGACCGCGTTGCCGGCCCCATGGCCGCCGATCTCTCCCGCGCCCTCGAACTCATCTACGCCTGCACCGGCCGCGTCGTTGTCACCGGCATGGGCAAAAGTGGACTTATTGGCCGCAAACTCGCCGCCACCCTGGCATCCACCGGAACCCCGGCGCTCTACCTGCATCCCGCCGAAGCCTTGCACGGCGATCTTGGCATGGTCATGCGCGGCGACCTGGTGCTGGCTCTTTCCGCCTCCGGCGAAACCGCGGAGATCCTCGAACTGCTCCCCAACATCAAGCGTCTTGGCGTGCCCCTAGTCACCTTCACCGGCGATTGCCTGCATCCCGAGCCCCCTGGGCCCCAGTGCGATCCGTTGCCGCCTGCCCGGCTGCAAAACTCCAACGGCCATCCGCCCTCTTCGCTCGCCCAGGCCGCCGACGTTGCCCTGGATTGCTCCATCCAGATGGAAGCCTGCTCGCTCGGTCTTGCTCCCACGGCTTCCACCACCACCATGCTCGCCTTGGGCGATGCCCTCGCCGTCGCTCTCAGCGAACGCCGCGGCTTCCGCGCCCAGGACTTCGCCGACCTTCATCCCGGCGGCAAACTTGGCAAGCGTCTGGCCCGCGTCTCCCAGCTCATGCACACCGGCGAAGCCATCCCCCGCGTCGCCCCGGCCACGCCCATGATCGAGGTCATCTACGAGATGTCGCGCAAGGGTCTTGGCGTCGCCGCCGTCACCGCCGACGACACCCTAATCGGCATCGTCAGTGACGGCGATCTGCGCCGCCTCCTCGAGCGTCGCGGCAAAGATGTTCTCGACCTCACCGCCGCCCAGTGCATGACCACCAATCCCCGCACCATCGCGCCCGATGCCTTCGCCGCCCAGGCGCTGGACTTCATGGAGCAGAAAAAAATCACCTCTCTCATGGTCGTCACCGGCGCCAATCAACTGCAAGGCGTCGTCCATCTCCACGATCTCTGGGGAGTGCAACTGGTCTAGTTTCCTGGGGTATGGATTTCCAGCAGAAGTCTTCGGTCGCTGCATGGCGGGGATGGAGGGGGCGAAACCAGCGATGAGCCCGGAATCTGATCGGCGGATCTGGCCCATTGCCGCGCCACGGCCAAATTGCTCAATCCGGTCGCGCACTCCAGAATGATCCTGGCACGGAAAGCAGGCGCGCGGGCACCGGGTGCTTGCAACACCGGTTTCTTCCCATGAACTTTTTGCGCCGGCCCAGGGTTTAACTCATGTTTCTTCGCACGCCGGACGGGACGCCGGACGTGCCCGGCGAATCTCCATGGCGGCCATGGAGATTCGCCTTTTCTTATACCCAAGACATGGATGACTCAGGAGACTAGATATAATCCCGAAACAGTTCAGCCGAGGGCGCCGAAATGACGCTTTGGCCTACCAGCACGCCATCGTCGCCGGCGATCTTGCATCCTGCCTTGACGGCGGCTTCGACGTTGGAGACATCGCCTGCCATCAGCAGGAATCCCTTGCCGCCCAGCGCCATGGCCAGGTGAATCCGAAGCAGGGTGATGTTGGCGGCCTTGACGGCGGCGTCGGCTACCTCGATGATGCTTGCCGCGGAAAAGGTTTCGATGACACCGATCGAACGCAGTTGCTTGGGATCGATATCGACGGCGTTGGAGATCGCCGCCAGTACCGCCGGGTGAACGCGCGGGATTTGACGCTGCTCAACCAGCGCCGCCCCCGCCGCCAGACCTCCAGCCTGAACCGAGTTTGCCACTGCCGCCACGTTGCCGGCGATCACAATGAGATATTTTCCCGAACAGATAGTGCGGGCCAAAAGCAGTTGGACCGAACCCGCCTTCAGCATTACGTCTTCGACCATGTAGCCGGTGGCTACGCTGGAAAGCTCGACTAGACCGATTGAGTTGATTTCTGACACGACTTGGGCTCCTTGCGCTACGCTTCAATCACTACGGCATCTTCGATCACCGTGACCACGCCGTCGATACTGGCGTGAACCCGGGCGCCGAGATTGCCCTTCTTCGGTACGGCCAGCAGATCGCCCACCCGTACCCGATCGCCGTTCTGCACCACGGGAACCGCTGGCGCTCCAGCGTGCTGCTTCAAGAGCACTTTGACCTTGCGAGGCGAAAAAGCGTGCTCCGTGAGAGGACCGACATTGTTGAACTCGCTCAAGCCTAGCCTGGCCATCAGGCGATGCATCGGAACCCGGCGGTAATCGGCAAGAGGGTGGGGATGAATTGAATCCGGCGTACCTTTGAAGACCAAGCCCCGCTCGCGCGCCAGCGGCTTGGCCTTTATGCAGGCGCTTCTCGGGTCCAGGCTCTCGGGACAGGAGTACATGGTGCAGAGATTGCACTCGCTGCAATAGAGCGTGGCAACCATGGCATCGTCGCCCAGCGCAAAGCCAAGCGACTGCATGGCGCGATGCGGCTGAATCGGGTGCCCCAGAAGATACCGCGGACAGAGCTCCGTGCAGGTACGGCACTGATCGCATGCCGAACGGCCGATGCGCTTCATATGCAGCCACGGAGCATTGTGACGTTGGATCAGGCTGTGCGATTTAGGCAGCACCACGATGCCGCCCGTGGTCTTTGTGACCGGCACTTCAAGGTTGGCTGCGGGACGAGCCATCATGATGCCGCCCAGCAGCACCCCGAAATCCTCCACCGTCGCTCCGCCCGCCGCTTCGATTACCTCGCCGATGGAGATGCCCACCGGAACCCGCAGCGAGACCGGCGTCGCCACGGCGCCAGCCACGGTGAGGTATTTGTGCGTCACCGGCTGGCCAAGACCAATATTGATCAGCGTCTCCACATTGGAGACAACCGCATCCACATCCTTGGGCAGGCCTCCAGGCGGAATCACACGGCCGGTCACAAGATGGACAAGCACGAATTCATCGCCCGCCGGGTAGACATCCGGCAAGGGAACGACACGAACGCCCGCTGGCGCCTGGCTTTCCAGCATCGCGATGATCGCATGGTACTTCTCTTTGACGCCGATGGCGCCTTCGCGGGCGCCAACCCGGTCCATGGCAATCCGCAGGCCGCGCCAGAATACCTCGGTCTGGTAGTGGAGAAGTTCCTTGTCCTTGTGCAGAAGGGGTTCGCACTCCGCCGCATTCACGATGACAAGCGAAACTTTACCTTTGTACTTGATTGCGGTGGGGAAGCCTCCCCCGCCTGCTCCAACAATACCGAACTCTTCCATACTATCGGCAGTAAAGTGCGAAACTTCGTCACCTGCGGGCTGAGCCTCAGTGTTTCCCTGAATTGCCGTCATAAAAGCTGTTTCCTCATCGATTTCCCATTGAAGTACACACTGGCACACTTCGACCGGGATCGAATTTCATATCCTTCACGCGCATTGCCACTGTAAGTCCAACATCCTATCGCACCGGTTTCAAAATCGTCAAGCAACATATCCGCTTGGTGGAAAATGCGCACTGTTTTCTGAGAGCGAAGCTCTTCTGCCGGCTCGACAAACTAAACATTGCGCCGGCAGGAGGCCCAATCGAAGCAGCCCTAACTGCTCAAACATAAAAAACCACGCCGCATCGCATTTGGATGCGGCGTGGTTTTTTAGTTTCGCTCGCGCTCTTGCTTGCCGCCTGCGGAAACCACGCTTACTCGGTTTCCATCTGCATGCTCAAATAACACTCATACCCGACATCCTTGATCAGGTTCAGTTGCGCTTCCAGCCAGTCGGTGTGCTCTTCCTCGTCCTCCAGATTTGCAGCAAACAAGTCCGCGGTTCCGTTGTCGCCTTCCGCCCGTGCCAGCTTCACGGCCTCGTTGTAGGACTTCACCGCGCCAAGCTCAGCTTCCAGATCGTTCTCCAACTGCTCCTTCACCGTGTTCCCAATCTTTAATTGCGAAGGCCAAATCATATGCACAGGCCCATCCAGGAAAAGAGTGCGCTCAATCAGTCTTTCCGCATGCTTCATCTCCACCTTCGCCAGCTTTTTGGTGGCTGTGGCAAGCTTCTCGTACTTCCAGTTCTCACACATCTCGGAATGAACAAAATACTGGCTGAGTGCAGTCATCTCTTCGTGCAGAGCATTGTTCAGCGCCGCAATTACCTTGTCGTTTCCCTTCATTTTGCGAACCCTCCCGTACATTCGATCCTTACAAGATAAACATTTCTTTACCGGTCTAGTGTAACGCGCCTCCGAATCCGGCCCCATGACTTTTCCGAGAAGGCTGGCGCCTGTATCTCCACTGCACACGCTGCCCCACATCTGCCGCGTTCAGCAGATGTGGGAACTCAGCAGATCTGAGTCTTTGCAGTTGGCAGCCGTGCGCCTTTGACTTGGGCTGATCCGCTCCGCCCCCCCGTTCTACTGCGTCACCGTCTTCACAATGTCGCCCTCTTTGTAGCCGGCGCCGGTCACAATCGTACACACCGCCGATTGCTCGTCCACATCGGATACCGTTACCGTACCGATCGTGCTGCTCAGCCGCCGGATGACGTTGCCGGTAGCCGGGTCTTTGATCTCGCGCGTCACCCGCTCCACGTTCAACTGGTCGCCCACCTTCAATCCGGCGCGGCTGCCAATGTTCAGAATGACCGTTCCCTTGTCCACGGCGGCCACAATACCGGTGATGCTGATCGTCCGGGTTGAGATCGCGCCAGCGTCGCCGATGACCTGAAGCGCCAGCCCATCGGTCGCCTGCTTCACCGCCTCGCCGATAATTGTCTGCTGAAAATCGCTGGAGCCAAAGTTCACGCCGCCGCCGCCAAATCCGCTCCAACCGCCGCCGCCGCCCGTCAGCGAAAGTCCCTCGCGTTTGGATTCGCCCTTGCCCTCGGCCACTCCCAGGATTTCTCCCGTATCGATATTCACCAGCCGCGCCGACAGTCCCACCACCGCCTTGGAACTCTTGTGGCTGAAGCCGCCCACGCCGAAGTGTCCAAACCCGCCGCCGCCGCCGCCCGCGCCCTGCTGCTTGTTGTCATTGCCAAACTGGGTGATGCTGCCCACCAGCATGGCGTCCACTCCCAGCAGCCGTCCAATTTTTGCCGCCGAGTTCGGATCGGCGCGATTGGAGTTGGAAAAATTCTGCTCCGCCAGAACCTTGTCCAGCATCTTGCGCTCGATGATCGAATACGTGCCATCCTTCACCAGGTCCGTCACCAGCAGGTCGGCAATGCCTTTGCCCACGTCCACGTTGGTACCGAAAACCGCCGCCGAGTTTGTCGTCACCGTCGCATAGTCAAAGTCGAGCACCGCAATGCGAATCTTGCGCTTGGGCGCGGCATTCTGCGCTTGAACCATGGGAAGGCTAGCCAGCGCCAGAACCGCCAGCGCGCTCACCTGCAACCAGAAACAGCGGCTTTTCATCTCACCTGATCTCACGGAATCCTCCCAGACATTGGACGGTCGTACAGCAATGCACGCATTATACGCGCTGAATTTTACAACCGAATACTCGCTCCCGGTGACTGTTTCCAGCCGCCGCCCTGGGCTGCCGCGCTCCAAAGCAAAAGAAAAGGTGCGGGTCCACGTCGTGGATCCGCACCTTTTCCGGGCGATAGGCCCGTTGTCTGCCGTTACCGCTTGGCAGGTTCTTTCTCAGCCGGACGCGATGCGCTCTGCTCGTGAGCCTGAGGCCGTGCAGCCTGGGCATGCGGAGCAGGTTGGGCGTGAGCTGCCGGCTGCGGACGCGGTGCGCTCTGCGCATGAGCCTGCGGCCGGGGTGCAGCCTGGGCGCGCGGAGCAGCTTGGGCGTGGGCTGCCGGCTGCGGACGCGATGCACTCTGCGCATGAGCCTGCGGCCGGGGTGCAGCCTGGGCGCGCGGAGCAGCTTGGGCGTGGGCTGCCGGCTGCGGACGCGATGCACTCTGCGCGTGAGCCTGAGGCCGTGGAGCAGCCTCGGCGCGCGGAGCCGGTTTGGCATGCTCTGCGCTTTCCCTGCTGGTGGCCTTGGACGGATGCTCCACGTTGGCGTGCGTTGCCGCCGCGCCGCGCGCTGTTTCCGGGCGCGCTCCAGTTTCAGACTTTGAAACCGCCTTGTTCGCCTCCGGCCGGGCGGCCGCGTGACTCACGGCAGCTTTGTAGGGTGCGCCTGCCCGCTTGGCCGGTACCACTCCCTTACCGTTCAGCTCAGCCGGTTTCGCAGTTGCGGCAATTGCCGGACGGCCGTGGTTCACCGAGGCTAGCAGTGCGTGGTTGCTGCGGGCGGCTTGTACATGCTGTGTTTGTGCTGCCGTAGCCTGGAGGTGCCGCTCGTGCGCTACGGACTCTTCCGCCCGCGTCGGACGGGCCGAAATTCCGCCCCTGCCGCCGTTATAGCTGACGTGGTTGTACGATGTGCTGTTGGTGACGCGTTTATTGTAAACATTGTGAATGTTCGTGACGTTTATGTTATTCACCGAGCGGTTGTAGTAGAAGGCTCCATGGTTCCAATAGCCGCCCTGGTAGCCAAAGCCACCGTAGCCAAAGCCATAATTTACACCGCCGTAGAACCCGACATGTTCACCCCAGTAGCCCTCATTCCAGGCGTACGCATTCCCGCCCCAACCCCAGTAACCCGGGGTCCAGAGGAAGCCGGGTTCGGGAGCCATCACCCAGGTTCCCGGCACCCAGTAGTAGCCTTCATCGCCATAACCCCAGTAGCCGGGAGTCCACAGATAACCTTCGGCGGGGGCCATGGGTTGCACGTACACGGGCAGGGCCGGCGGAGCGATTGCGATCGAAACGCCAAACTGCGCGAAGGCAGCGGCCGAGATGGCCAGTATTAGAACTGTGAGCAACAGCAAACGGGGCATACGCATTTCGAATCACCTTGCCGAATCATCCTTCGATTGCCCGGTGGGACCTTGCTGCTGCGGGCTGCGTGGATGGAGTGGCGACGCGTCAACCTCAACCATTCCATAGCTGCGCCGGCAACTCTGCTCACTTTTGCTCACTTTGTCTGACTTCCTGCGCCGTTCCCCGCTTTTCCAGGAGCCTTCTCCCGCCTCCTGTCCCGCTCGCCGGCCCGTTGACCGTGCTCTACGTCGGCCGCAGGCAGTGGACGCGAAGTTTGGGCAGCCGTCAGGCGGCCCTGCTCTCCATGCCCGGAGTCCAGCGAAAGCAACAGGCATGGAGAGCAAGGGGCCGATCACTTCTTTTCCGCGATCACCTGCGGGGAATTGAACAGCTCGGGATGCAGGTAGGTGCCGCGCTCCTTGCCCTTGTCCTCTTCCACCGGGATGCGATGGGCCTTGGCGTAGGCGTCATGACGGATGCCGGTGACCTGCCAGGAGACTTCCATGCCGGGCTTGCCGCCGGCAATCTTGAAGCGATTGCCACTCACTTTCCGCGCAATGTGGAGGTTGGGCGCGGGCGCGCCGATGGCGGTGAGCTGATAGCGGAAATCCTGGTTGAGCGCCTCAAAGTAATCCGGCAACCCGACGACGGCCATGCCGTGTTTGTCGAGCACAACCACGCCGTTGTAAATATTCATCATGTCGGGCGATTCGACAAAGGAGTGGTAGAGATACTTGTTCGCCGGGTCGAGGGGATCATCGATCTTGAAGCTGCCGCTGCCCTTGGAGATGGTCCCGCCCACGTGGAGGTTTCCACTGAAGCCGACGTTCCCATTGCCATCCACGTTGAAGTATGGGCAAACACCGGTGCCACTGCAGTTGACATTCGTGCTGATGAAGCTCCCGGAGGTCGGAGGTACCTCGAAGTTCAACTGGATTCCGGTGGCGGATGGGCTGCTCAAGTCTGCGTGAAACGCGATGATCTGTCCAGAGCTTGCTTCTCCCTGGGCGTCGATGATCCTGGTCTCCTGGCAATGGTTCTGACCTTGCGCGCAGGCTGGAGCTGTGCTGGCAGTTGCGACGGCACCGATGACCGTGCCGCCGCCGCCGTTCGCCATCTCGGCGAAGATCGCCTGCGGCGGATTGCCGTTGCTGGGTTCCGTGTATCCGGTAACCCCGTTGAAGGCCACGAGCGCAGGATCGATGGATGTAGTGGTGTATCCCACAACACCGACTCCGCTGGTTCCGGTTGCGTTGCCCGTAACTCCGCTTGTCACTCCACTGCCGGTAGCCGTACCGACGATCGCCGAGGGCACGGTGGCAAAAAAGCTTGCGGTTGGATAGGTTTGCTGCGGGGGCGTTGGGCCGTTGCTGGTGTTGGTGACGTTAACGACGCCGTTGGGCGCGGTTGCCGTGCTGGACCAGTTCACCGGCAGGCTGATGGCGCCGCCGCCGCTGACCGTCTGGCAGCTGACCGTGCCCGTGCTGCTGATGGAGGCAATGGCGCTGCCGCCGGAGCAGGCGCTGCCGACCCGCTTCTGAATCACGCTGGGGTTGACGGCAACCGTGGGTGCGCTCCCGGTGCCGCCAACCGTGATCGAGCTGTCGGGCGAGCTCAGCGCGATGCCGGAAAATGCCGAGGCCTGGGTGCTGCCGTCAGGAAAGCGGAAGCCGCCCGACAAGCTCTGCACCACCCCGTTGACCGACAGCGGATAGGCCGGCGTGGTGGTGCCGATGCCGACGTTGCCGGTGTTGTCGATGCGCATCCGCTCGGCGCGCGCGGTGGTGCCGTTCTTCGTCGTCGCAAAGGTCATCGCCGTGCCGTTGGCGCCGGTGTTCCAGTTCTCGGTGGCGAGGAAGCTGACCTTGACCTTGCTGCCCGGAAAGGCCGCGCCGTTGTATCCGGCGGAAGCGAACTGGCCCAGGTTGTCGCCGCTCTGGGTGGCCAGCGGAACGCTCGACGTGCCCCGGGCAGTGAGGAAGTTGAAGTTCGGCGAGTCACCGGCGGTGTTGGAATAGTTGTCGATACGCAGGCTGGGATTGGTGCCCACAATGTCCAGCGTGGCCGCCGGCGCGGCCGTGCCGATGCCGACAAAGTTGCCCGACTGCGCAATCAGCGAGTTGCCCAGGTCGCCGGTGCTGTCGGTGAAAACCGGCAGGTACCCGGCGGTGGAGTTGGAAGTGACGGCGGCGGCAACCACCCGGTTGGCCGCCGAGTTTACGGCAGCCGTGTTGATGTAACTGGCGGACGCGACCGCGGCGACAGGAGTGGTGCCCAGCGGCGCGGTGACGGCGTCCGCGCGCAGAAAGGCCGAGGCGGGCAGGCCGCCGAGGGTTTCCGAGTCCGAGGCTTTGAGCGCGTAGGGGACGCTGACCAGCAGGACGCGAGGTTGCTCGGGCTGGCCCTCGGGTTGCACGCCGAGCCAGCGGGCTTCGCCGTTCGCGAAAAGCTCGAGCGGAATGCCGGTGGCGCTGCGTGCCCCGAGCAGTGAGCTGTAATGACCACTGGCGTCCACCGTGATGTTCTGGACTTCCTGCCAGAGCGGCGCGCCCCCAGTTTGATCCTTGTAAAGCGCGAAGATCACGCCGACGGTTCCGGCCTGGGCGCTAGAAATGGTCCCGCTGAACTTGACCAGTTGCGGAACGGCGGCGTTGTCTTGGGCGCAGGCGCAGCCGAGCAGAAGGACGATGCAGAACAATGAAGCCACGAGACGGCGAAGTTGAGAAAGGCACAGGCATGAAAATTTATATTGGCGGGACACTGATATCCTCCATCGCGATTCTCTTCGATGGGGCAGGCGGACTCAAACAGGGCGGACGGGAGCCCGGAACGGATGAGTTTAAAAGGCACTGCTCCAAGGAGAGTCGAAGTCTAACCCTTGGCATTTGGGATCACAAGTGAATTTCAGCCCACACCCTCAGCTTTCGTTCGCAGATTCCGGCATGGGAACAGGCGCGGATGCAGCGGGACATTTGCTGGCCACCGATGCAACCTGCCACAGGGTCTCATGCAAAATTCATGGCCGTCGGCGCGTTGCCGTTCACACCGCCGTCACGAATCCGCAAAGATGTAGTCGTCAGTAAACAGTGGAGACTCTTGTGTTTACTTCCATGCCAATCCTTTGCAACTCTCCCCAACGATTGCCGAATCAGTCAACTTCGCTTCCAAAACGATTACCCAGAGAGTACATCCTTGTTCTTGCCAGCCACCCTTGTCGCAGCCAGCTTCGGCGACCATTTTTCGTTCGTGCGCCCGTCCCAGGCGCTTGCGCACACCCGAGAGCTTTTCGTCAGACCGCCCGCACCCGCGAGCCCACCTCTCTATAGGCTGACGGCGCGGCGGATGGCGAGGAGTTGTTCGAGGATTGCCCGGAGACTGGACAGAGGAAGGGCGTTGGCTCCGTCGCTTTTGGCGGCGGAAGGATTGTCGTGGACTTCCATAAAGATTCCGTCGATGCCGGCAGCTACGGCGGCGCGGCTGAGCAAGGGGATGAACTGCGGTTCGCCGCCGGACTGAACGCCCTGGCTGGGCAGTTGCACGGAGTGGGTGGCGTCAAAGATGACCGGTGCGTACTGCCGCATGATGGCCAGCGATCGCATGTCAACCACCAGATTATGGTAGCCGAAGCTGGCTCCGCGCTCGGTGAGCGAGACGCGGGGATTGCCGCTCTGATGAATTTTGGCGACGGCGTGGGCCATGTCCTGGGGCGCGGCAAACTGACCCTTCTTCACGTTGACGGCGCGGTTGGTGTGGGCGGCGGCGATGAGCAGATCGGTTTGGCGGCAGAGGAAGGCGGGAATCTGCAGAACGTCAACAACCTCTCCGGCGGCGCTGGCCTGGGCGGGTTCATGGACATCCGTGAGGACTGGGACTTTCACCGTTTCGCGGACCTGGTTGAGAATGCGGAGACCTTCGCTGAGGCCAGGGCCGCGGAAGCTGGAGATGGAGGTGCGATTGGCCTTGTCATAGCTGGCCTTGAAGATGAACGGAACACCGAGCTGGCAGCAGATGCTGGCGATGGAGGCAGCCATGAAGAGGGCGTGCTCCTCGCTTTCAATGACGCAGGGACCGGCGATTAGGAACAGCTCCGGGCCACCGATGGTGATGTTCTGGACGGAGAATGGCATGGGGGCATTATAAGGTTTCAAGGTTTCAAAGTTTCAAGGTTTCAAGATGGAGGGGCAGGAACAACCGGGCAGAGGTGAGGTGAGCTGCCTCCCCGGGGGCATCGCCGGCAAGGCGCGGAGCGGAACTGGTGTGCCCAGTTGATCGCCTTCGGAAACGGTCTTTTTCCGGGGTGGCGTCCAACAAAACCGAGCAGGGGAGGGCGAAGAACCGCCGGGTTGAGCTGGTGAAAATCGTTACGAACTAGCCGTCTTGCAGCGCCTGCTCCACCAAAGTTCGCAGTGGTGTAATCTAGCCTTGTCCCGCAGTTTGGACGTACCCGGAGGAATGGAAGCGATGAAGGGAAACGCAAAGGTAATTGCGGCGCTGAACGAGGCTCTGCAAGAAGAGCTTCTGGCTATCAACCAATATTTTGTGCATTCTGAAATGTGCGAAAACTGGAAATACGAGACGCTGTCGAAGTTCATCAAGAAACAGTCGATTGACGAGATGAAGCATGCGGAAAAGCTGATTGAGCGGGTTCTGTTTCTGGATGGATCCCCGACCGTAACCGGTCCGACGCATTTGAAGATCGGCAAGAACGTGAAAGAGCAGATTGCGAGCGATCTGGAATTGGAACTGGGAGCGGTGAAGCTCTACAACGCCGCGATTAAGCTTTCGCGC
Organism: uncultured Acidobacteriaceae bacterium; assembly: GCA_964591805.1. Lineage (GTDB taxonomy): Bacteria > Acidobacteriota > Terriglobia > Terriglobales > Acidobacteriaceae > TOLSYN. The sequence goes on from CAZQDD010000010.1 coordinate 48,350, forward strand.
GACGAGGGCGACAATGCGACCGCCGAGTTCTTTGCGGGGCTTCTGAAGGACGAAGAAGATCACGCGGACTGGCTGGAATCGCAATTGCACTTGATGGAAGAGATCGGATACGAGCGGTATCTGGCGAAGCAGGTTGGGAAAGATTAACCCGGCCGGTTAGAGACGGCTGACGGATGGTCCTGTGTGCCCGGGACGAATCCCGGCCGCTGCGGATGGTTGCAGCCGATTCCGATGTGGCGCGCAAGCTTGGAGCGATGCGGGGATGACTTGCTCGGCTCGCAGTGGCGCTCTTGAGAGCCACGCAGCTGCGGGCAAGCGCGTCAACACATCGGCGGAAGCATCCATTCGGAAACCGCCAGGGGTGAAACCTGCCGCGTGGCTTGTAGACAATGAGTATGTGAGCATGAGGCCCAGTGGCATGGGCCTCTTTTATTGCGCGCGAAGAAAGGGTTTGCGGAAGGTGAGAGAGTAAAGCCGTCCGCAATGGACGGTGCGGAAGTGGATGTCCGCGATGCCTTCAGGCAGCAGGACGGCAGGGGAGGCGACGGGCGCCCCGCGCTGCTGGTAGAAGCGTTTCACAAAGGGGATGCGCTCGTAGATTCCGGTGACGGTCTCCTCGGTTTCATCACTGACGACGAGCTTGGTTCCAGGGCGCGCGACCCGGAGCATCTCCTGCAGGGCGCGGCGGCGGTCATTGAAAAAGTTGATGCCTCCGACGTGGAAGACGAGATCGAACGAATTGTCACGGAAGGGCAGGCGTTCGGCTTCGCCCTGGTAGAGCACGGCTTCGCGATGGGTGCGGCGAAGGTTGCGGCGGCAGGCGCGGAGCATTCCCATGGAGAGATCAAGGCCGTGGATTTCGGCATCCCCCGGAAGCAGGCGGAGATTGGCGCCGGTGCCGATGGAGACTTCAAGGATACGCATGCGGGGACGGAGTTCGAACTCTTGGGCCAGGAAAGCGCGAATGTCGCGGCGGGAGAGGCGCCGGTAGGCGCTGTCGGCAAAGTCGTAGAGCGGGGCAAGGCGGTCATACATGCGCTGATACTTGAGATTGAGATTCTGCGGCGCCGGGGCGAACACGGGAATGCCTTCCTCGATGCGATAGCTGGACGAACTGGAGACGAGGGATTGGGAACGAAGTTCGAGCGGAGCATGGGTGACGGGGTCGCAAAGGACAGCAAGTTCGAGCGGTGCCATGCGGACTCCTGGATGCAATGGGACATTGTAGCGGGTGGGATGGGTACCTAAGGGTACGGGAATAAGGAAAATCACGAAAACGCGAGGTCAGTATTCCGCACCTTCGCTGCGATGAGACGCGCGGTGAAGGTGAGCCACTCAAACTTTGCCTGGTGTGCGAGCCAAGGCAAGAGCAGGACCGGAGGCGAGAGCCATCCCCTCGCTGAATGCTTTAGCGATGGCCGCCGCCTCCGCCGTGGGAGGCACCTCCACCGCCATGGAAACCACCGCTCATGCTGCCGCTGCTGGCATGGGACATGGAACTCGAAGAAACAGAGCTCGGGGCATGCTGGAACGTAGCCGGGGGAACACTGTAGTCGCGCGGGGCGGGGCTGCCGCTGTACGCGTAGCTGCGCGGAGCCACACCCGAGGAACTCTGCTGCGAGCGCGAGTTGACTGCGGCAGGAGGACGATGGATCTCATAACCGTTGCGCTGGTTCGCCGCGCCGGCGGCGAGTGCATACGATCCCTTCTGACCTACGATGGGCGCGTTGGCCCGGCTCGACGACGCCGTCTCGCGGGCGGAATTGGAACTTACCCTGGAGCGTGCCAAGGCATGGGTCGTGGAGCTGCCTGTCTGGCTTTCGCCGGCGAATTCGTGCCCCGCCATGGTTGCGTGGGTTTCGCCGATGGGGCCGACGCGAAGATGGGAGCCGGCGACGGCTACAGTTCCGTGGGCGGCGCTGGCCGGAGGATGAGGCGCGTTCCAGGCCTTGCCAGGGGTGCTGGTCCACAAGGGACGCGGATGCCAGCCCGTGCCGGTGCCGTGCCATGGACGGGGATGCCACCACCAACCGCGTCCGCGCACGTAGAACCAGTTACCGTAATAGAAGGGCGCCCAGCCCCAAGGGTAGCCGGAGACAAAAGTCCAGCCCAAGCCAGGATAGTCGCTCCAGACGCCGTAGGCGAAGGGATCCCAGTCAGCATCGGCTCCGTTGGGCTGCCAGGCAACCCCGTAGCCGGGAAGATCTTCGTAGGAACCGTAGGCGCCGAGATCGGCGGCGCCGGGGGCGTTGGCGTCGTCACTGCCGGAATTCTGCGCTCCAGCGGAGTCGTACTGATCGTTGTAGTTGCCGCGCTGGCGATCCCAGGAGTCTTCGGCCTGCTGCGGCACGTTTTCAAGGCGAACCGTACTGTCCGGCTGTCCGAGGATGTAGTTGTAGGTTTCCCCGGCGTGGATTCGGGGACTGCCAGCGCCATTGAGAAACTCGGCTTCACCCTCGAATACGGAAAGCGACGCCACCTGCTCATCGACCCTGAGTCGCAGATGTGAGGGCTGAGTGATGGCAAAGGACTCGCTGGTGGGCGTCAGGAGGCGGAAACCGGCAGAACCGGACAATCGGGCATTGATATAGACAACGCCGGAGTCGATCTGAATCACGTTTACCGGAGATCCATCCGCGACAGAGGAAAGTTCGATCATGGAAACCTGGCCGGGGCCGACCAGGCGGAGGCTGCTGCCATCCTCGAATTGAAGCTCGGCTTTGGCTTGCTCGGCGGCGTAGATGCGCGCTCCGCCGATGACCGGCATATTGTTGATGGCCTGTTCCCAGCCATCGCCGGAGTTGCGATCGATCTGTACATCTCCCAGGGCAAGGCTGAGGCGAACGATGCGGACGCCGGGAGCATCAGAGGCGAAGGCCGGTAACGCCGGCAGCAATAAGAGAAGGATGGCGAAGCAAACGAGACGAACTCCGCGGGTAGTCATGGCGACGCTCCTGCTGCTGACAGTATGAACTCCGGGGCGGCAAGGAAGATGCCGCAGAATTGTAAAGAATGATTTCGGTTCTTCTTTTCTTTTGCATCCGGCGCAGTTTGCAACAGGTTCCGGGCACGGGCGGGGAGTGGAATTCAAGCGGAGCCGAGGTGGGTGATTGCGCAGGACGCGTTGATTCCGGGGTGGTTGTTTGCCTACTAGCGTGGGGCCAGTGCATTCCCCTGGCGCAAAAGCGTGGCCGCCGTGTGGATGTGGCAGATGGCGATAGCCAGGGCGTCGGCGGCATCGGCTGGCTGGGGAATCTGGTCGAGGTGAAGCAGGCGGGCAACCATCACCTGCACCTGCGACTTTTCCGCGCGGCCATAGCCGACCACGGCGGACTTGATGGCCAACGGCGCGTAGGCGACGACGGAAAGGCCATGTTGCGCCGCCGACATCATGGCCACTCCACGCACATGGCCGAGTTTGAGCGCGCTCTTGGCATTGACGGAATAAAAGACATCCTCGATGGCTACGACCTCGGGGTGGTACTCGAGGATCAGCACCGAAAGTCCGTCGAACACTTTCTTCAGGCGGAGTTCCAGGGCTTCACGCGGAGCCAGGTGGATGGCTCCCGAGGCGAGGCAGGCGAGCGTATGGCCGTCGCCCTCGACGACGCCAAAGCCCGTGTATTCGCCGCCGCAATCCACGCCCAGGACTCGCATGGAGGAAGTTTAGCCGAAAGCAGGCGGCGAGGCGAACCAGCACCGGAGAGGACGGCGCGATGGAACCGGTTGCGCCCCATCCGCGTAGAAAGATGCAATACGGCTCGGACAGGACGGAACAGAACGGGCGCATGGAACCCGCCGGGCGTATTGCAGCCCTGGCAGTTTTAATTCAGGGATGGAAGCTTTGGTATGCTGGGTAGCACCACGGGATGAAGCCCGCGGTGCCGCTGCGCAGGATTCCGGCGTAAAGATTTGGAAACCGTGCATTCCAGGAGAACTAATGGAAATCCGTTGCTGGCGCATTTGCCTGATCGCAGTTGCGGCGTTGCTTACGGCAAGCGGCGCTGCTGAAACCGCACCGTTGAGCGAACGCGTTGTGGCCTACCAGATAGAAGGCAACTACGACGCCAAAACACACACGCTGGACGCGACCGAGCTGCTAACCTACACCAACAAGACGGGCGTCACGCTCGACCGGTTTCCCTTCCATCTGTATCTGAATGCGTTCCAGCCAAAATCCACCTGGATGACGGAAGCGGAGTCGATTGGAAACCGCGACTCGGAGAAGGGCGCGGGTTGGGAGGACAAGCATTTCGGCTCGAACGAGGTGAAGTCGCTGGAAATTGTGGGGGTGGGCGATGTCACCAGGCAGATGAAGTTCATCGCGCCGGATGACGGTAACAGCGACGATCGCACGGTGTTCGAGATCGTACCGCCCAAACCGGTGAAGCCGGGCGAGAGCATCCAGTTCAAAATTCACTTTGTAGCGAAGTTTCCGGAAGTGCTGGCACGCACCGGCTACAAGCGTGACTTCCTGATGGCCGGGCAATGGTTCCCAAAGGTTGGGGTGTGGTGGAACGGCGCCTGGAACTGCCACCAGTTTCACGCTAACACGGAGTTTTTTGCCGACTTTGGCACCTTCGATGTGAAGCTGACCTTGCCGGCGAAGTGGAACGTGGGCTCCACGGGGCTCGAGACCGGGGCCAAGGACAATGGCAACGGAACCCAGACGGTGAGCTTCCACGCCGAAGACGTGCATGACTTTGCCTGGACCACCGATCCGGGGATGATCGTGGTGGAAGATTCGATCAGGCTGAGCACCCGGACGGTGAAGATCCGGATGCTGGTGCAACCGGGACACATGGCCAGCGCGCCACGATACCTGGAAGTGCTGAAGGGAACGATGCGCAAGTTCGACGAATGGATCGGTCCGTACCCGTATGCGCAGATCACGGTGGTGGATCCGCCGCATGGTGGCGGCGCAGCGGGAGGGATGGAGTATCCGACGATATTCACGGCGGAAACTGCGTGGTGGATGCCGAAATCCTTGCTGGGTCCGGAGTTGGACGTGGAACACGAGTTCGGTCACCAGTACTGGTACGGGATGGTGGCCACCAACGAATTCGAAAATGCGTGGATGGATGAGGGCATCAACTCGTACACCGAAGTCAAGGTTCTGGACGCGCTCTATGGCAAGACGACATCCCTGGTGAATTCGCGCCTGGGCACTTTGGGCGAGCGCGGTTATCAGCGCATGACTTACGCAGCGATGGCCGACAGCGATCCGCTGTCGCGTCCGGGGTGGCTGTTCCTGGACAGCCACTCCTATGCGGCGATTTCCTATGCGAAGACGGCGGTGATGATGCTGACACTGGAGAACCTGATCGGCGAGAAGACGGTGCTGCACGGGTTGCACGACTACTTCGATCGCTACAAGTTCAAGCATCCTGCGCCAGCCGAGTTTACCGCCTCGATGAACGCATCGGTGGGACAGAACCTGGACTGGTACTGGAAGCAGACGATCTACGGAACCGAGACTCTGGACGACCGCATTCTGTCGGCGGACTCGGAGCGGCTCGACTGGTACAGCCGGACGGATGAGAAAAAGGGAATCACGGTCTATCAGACCCAGGTGGTTGTGCAGCGGCGCGGCACACTGGACATTCCGGTACTGCTGGAGGTGAAGTTCGACGATGGTTCAACCGTGCGCGAGAGCTGGGACGGCAAGGACCGCTGGCATAAGTTTGCCTGGGACCGCAAGGCGAAGCTGGTTTCGGCGGAGATCGACCCGGATCACGGCAACTGGCTGGATCGCGATCCGTTCAACAATAGCTGGTGCGAGAAGGCGGATCGCCGGGCCACCGGCAAGGTGGCCGGATACTGGACGCTGCTGACGCAATGGCTGGAACAAGCGCTGAGCTGGCTGGCTTAGGAGAGATGCGATGAATGGAAGCGTTCGCAGTTCGGCGGGACTGGTCTGGCGTCATCAGCGCCTGGTGTGGTGGATTTTCGCGGTGAACCTGCTGCTGGCGTGGCTGGCCTCGCTGCCCGCCCGGGCCACTCTGAGTGCGGTGCTGGACCACAGTCTGGAATCGGCCAAGCTGGTGACTGGATTTGACGTGGGCACATTCGTGCTGCTGCTGGAGCGTCCCGATGTGCAGCTCCCTTCGCTGGCTTCGGGAGCGTTGGGAGCGTCACTGATCTTTCTGGTTTATTTGCTGTTCATCGACGGCGGCGTGTTGGCCGTGTACGTGGAGGACAGGAAATTGAGCCGGGCGGAGTTCTTTGAAAATTCCGGCCTGTTCTTCTGGCGGATGGTGCGGCTGGCGTTGTATTCGGTGGTGCCGTTCGGCTTGCTGATGGCGGTCAATAACGGCATCGCCAGGTTCGCGGGAAAACTCTGGGACGAGGCTCCGCCGGATCGGCTGGGATTTTTTGTGTATCTTGGCGGCAAACTGCTGGTGGTGGTGCTGGCCCTGTTCGTGCGTTTGTGCTTCGACCTGACGCAGGCTCGCGTGGTGCGCGACAACGAACGCAAACTCTGTGGAACGCTTTGGCGCAGCATGAAACTCGCATTCCGATCCGGAAAGCTGTATGCAAGCTACCTTGGAATTGGATTGATTGCCGCTGCGGCGTTGGCGCTGGGGATTGACGTCTGGCTGCACCTTCCACACTCGGCAATGGGCGCCAGCTTCCTGGTGCTGGAGATGGTGACGATTACGCAGATCGCTTCGCGGCTCTGGATGAAGGCAGCAAGCGCGCGCTGGGTTGCGTTGCTTCCGGGCGAAGTGGCGCTGGCCCCGTCTCCCGTGGTGGATGTGGTGCTGGAAGTGTCCGAGGTGCAAGGGCCACAGCCGGATTGGCCGTTGCCGGAATAGGAACGCGATTGCCTGCGAAAGAGCCTGGGGCTTTGGCTCCAGGCTTTTCGTGGATCGAAGTGCGAAGGTGTGGAGCAAGGGCAAGATCAACAACCCTGCCTTAACCGCGCAGAGGCGGCGTGTCGAAGGTGGAGCACCCGGCCGGATCAGGAACAAATGTAAAAACCCCATATCTACCCAAGAAACGGATCGATATGGGGCGCCAATCTTGTTTACTTCGTGTGGTGCTTGTTCGCCGATGCTTAGTGTTTGCCTGCGCCCTCGGGGCGAAGGAACTGGTTCTCATCCGGTGCTGCCTGGGCGAGACGCTTGCTGCGGTGCTGGTAGCTGGCATGGATGAAACTGAGGAAGAGCGGATGCGGCTCCAGAGGTTTGGACTTGAACTCGGGATGGAACTGGCAGCCGAGGAAGTAGGGATGACCAGGGATTTCAACAATCTCCACGTAGGTTCCATCGGGCGAGGTTCCGGTGATGCGGAGTCCGGCTCCGGTCAGGAGCTGCTCGTACTCGCGGTTGAACTCGTAGCGATGGCGGTGCCGCTCGCTGATTTCGGTTTTGCCATAGGCCTTGAAAGCGTTGGAATCAGGTTCGATCTTGCAATCCCACGCGCCCAAGCGCATGGTGCCGCCTAGTTCCTCGACGCCGCGCAACTCGCGCAGTTTGTAGATGACGCGATGGGGCGTCGCGGTATCAAACTCGCTGGAGTTGGCCTGGTCGAGCTGGCAGACGTTGCGGGCATATTCAATGCAGGCGGTCTGCATGCCGAGGCAGATGCCGAAGTAGGGAACCAGGTGCTCGCGGGCGAAGCGGATGCCGTTGAGCATTCCGGCGATGCCACGCTTGCCAAAGCCGCCGGGAACGAGGATGCCATCGAAGCCGGTGAGCAAATGCTCATAGCTGCGGTCGTTCTTGTCCTTGGTTTCAAGGCCCTCGGCTTCGACCCACTGGAGGTTGAGCTTGAGGTTGTATTGCAAGGCGGCGTGCACGAGGGCTTCCTTGAGCGATTTGTAGGAATCCTCATATTCGACGTACTTGCCGATGACGCCGATGAGCACTTCGTCGCTGGGATTGTAGGCGCGGTGGACCAGTGCCTCCCATTGGGTCATGTCGGATGGCTTGGCATCGATATGGAGATAGCGGAGCACGAGTTTGTCAACGCCCTCCTGGGAAAATGAGAGCGGGCACTCGTAGATGCTGGCAACGTCGCGGGCGGTGATGACGGCGCGCTCCTCGACGTTGCAGAACAGAGCGATCTTGGCCTTCATTTCCTGGGGCAGGAAGCGGTCGGTGCGGCAGAGCAGGATGTCCGGCTGAATTCCGATGGAGAGCAGTTCCTTGACCGAGTGCTGGGTGGGCTTGGTTTTGAGCTCCCCGGCGGCGGCGATGTATGGGACCAGGGTGACGTGGACGAAAAGAGTGTTTTCCCGGCCGTGCTCCTGACGCATCTGCCGGATGGCTTCCAGGAACGGAAGCGACTCAATATCGCCGACGGTGCCGCCGATTTCGCAGATGACGATATCGACATCGTGGGAAACCTTCTTGATGGCGGCCTTGATCTCATTGGTGACGTGGGGAATGACCTGGACGGTCTTGCCGAGATAGTCGCCGCGGCGCTCCTTGGCGATGATCTGCTCGTAGACGCGGCCGGTGGTGAGATTGTTGTCACGGGAGAGACGGGCGTGGGTGAAACGCTCGTAGTGCCCGAGGTCGAGATCGGTCTCGGCGCCATCATCGGTGACAAAAACCTCGCCATGCTGAAAGGGCGACATGGTTCCGGGATCGACGTTGAGATAGGGATCGAACTTTTGCAGATTGATCCGCACGCCGCGGCTCTCCAGCAGGCAGCCGATGCTTGCAGCGGCCAATCCCTTGCCGAGAGAAGACACGACACCGCCCGTTACAAAGATGTACTTTGCCGACATATTGTCCTCGTAACCAGGTTGTATTTGAGTTGGTTAATTTGGCAGGGGTGCACAATCAATTTTCTACGAAAACGGGGCAGGGAGCAAGATGCAAGGGCAGAGAAAAGCAGAAATGTTTGGCGCGAGGAACCGGAGATGCGACAACGAAGGCCGCGAGCGATGCTATCTTGTGATGCTATGAGACGGAGTATGTTGTACGTGCTGAAAGGGTTGGCGGCGGCGGTGATGCTGTGGCTGCTGCTGGGAGTAAGTGCGCGCGACGCCCAGGCGTATGCGGCAATGGACGCCCGTGCGACCGCCGGCGCGCAGGCGGTGAAGCGGCTGATTCTGACCGACGGCAGCTACCAGGCGGTGACGGAGTGGGAGAAAATTGGCGACCGGGTGAAATATTTCAGCGCCGAACGGGGCGAATGGGAGGAACTTCCGGGTGCACTGGTGGATTGGAAGGAAACCGAAGCGTGGAACGCCGAACGTGCCAAGAGCCAGGCCGAAGAGTTGAAGCAGGTGACCGAGGAAGAGGTCGCGGCGCGAAAAGAGGCGCAGTTGAACACGCCCCTGGTGGCTGAGCAACTGCGCCTGCCCGCCGAGGGTGGAGTGATTCTGCTGGAAGAGGTTGCGGGCAAGCCAGTGCTGTTCAAGTTAGAGGGCAGCATGGTGCAGGTGGACGACGAGGCGGGCAGGAATGTGCTGCGGCGAACCGTGAACCCCGTCTCAGGCGTGGAGCAGAAGATCGAGTTGATCGGCAAGGCGGCCAAGGTGCGTGTACATTCGCCGGCGCCGTCAATTTTTGTGGACGTGGAGAACGGCGAGGAGGCGGTCGCGGGAGACACATTCCGCATTGCGCGGCTGGAGCGGAAAAAAGACACCCGGGTGCTGGCCAGGAACAAGGTCTCCAGTCGCGGCGACCCGAGCGTGAAGGAAAGCTTTGTGCACACGCGGGCGGAGAAGTTCAGCGGTGACTGGTGGAAGATGATTGTGCTGGAGGATCTGACTCCGGGCGAGTATGCGATTGTGAGTGCGGTGGCGGGGCAGGACGGGGTGGTGTGGGACTTTGGGGTGGAGAAGTAGGAGAGGCTTCCGCGGCCGGGAGGCGCGGGTTGGGCTGCGGTCGTACGACCGGGTGGGGGTTGGAATGCCTCTGCGGCGGCAGCGGATATTTGAGCTGCTCTCAGGGTCTTCGCTATCGCTGAAGATGACACTTCAACCTCTATAACATCAACGGGCTCTTAAGGCATCGGTCATTGGAAAGCTTGCGACCTTGAAAATTTGGAATCTTGCAAACTTGGAACCTTCAAATCTGCAACCTAGGGTTTTCTCTGCGACGCGATGAGTTTGGCGTACCAGCGGGCGCTGGCTTTGGGAGTGCGGGCCAGGGTGCTGTAGTTGACGTAGACGAGACCGAAGCGGGGAGTGTAGCCCTCGGCCCACTCGAAGTTGTCGAGCAGGCTCCAGGCATGGAAGGCGCGGACATCGGCGCCGTCGGCGACGGCCTGGGCAAGTTCGTGGAGGTAGGCGCTGTAGAAGTCGATGCGCGGCTGGTCGGGGATTTCACCGTCGCGACCGGGAGGCGTGTTGTAGGCGGCGCCGTTCTCGGTGATCTCGATGGGGAGGCGATAGTCGCGCCATATGCGCATGGTGATTTCATAGAGTCCGCGCGCAAAAACCTCCCAGCCGAGATCGGTTCTAGCGCCAGTTTCGCCGGAGAGCCAACGCGTGGCGACAAAGGGAATGGGAAAGAGGGGATCGTGCTGGACGACGGCGCGGGAATAGTTATTGATGCCGATGAAGTCAAAGGGGGCGCGGGTGAGTTCCATGTCGCCGGAGCGGATGTCGAGGAGCTTTTCCGGGGTGGGAACGATGGCGGCGGGATAGCGGCCGTGCAGAGCTGGTTCGATGTACCAGAGGTTCTCCCAGGCGTGGAAGCGCCCGGCGGCGCGACGGTCTTCGTCGGAATCTGAGGCCGGGTAGGGCTGCGACATGCTGAAGGCGCTGCCGATCTGTAGCTTGGGCGAGACCGCCTTCATGGCGCGGAACGCTTTGCCCTGGGCTAGATTGACGATGTGCGAGGCCCGCATGGTGATGGCGGGGTCTTGGATACCGGGGGCGTGGATTCCCCACAGGTGGCCGAGGTTCACAAACATGCTGGGCTCGTTGAAGATGAGCCAGTTGGAGCAGCGGTCGGCAAAGGCGCGGGTGGCGAGTTGGGCGTAGTCGGCAAAGCGGCTGGCGGTTTCGCGCGCGGCCCAGCCACCGCGATCCTGCAGGGGCTGCGGCAGATCCCAATGGTAGAGCGTGGGCAAGGGACGGATGCCGTGGGCTAAAAGCTCGTCGATGATTTGGGAGTAGAAGTCGATGCCGGCCTGGTTGGCGGCTCCCGCGCCGTTGGGCTGCAGGCGTCCCCAGGCAAGCGAAAAGCGATAGCTCTGGATGCCGAGCGACTTCATCAGGGCAATGTCAGACTTCCAGAGATGGTAGTGGTCGCAGGCGACGTCGGCGTTGGCGTGGTCCTTGATTTTTCCGGGCGCGCGGCAGAAACGGTCCCAGATGCTTTTGCCACGGCCGCCTTCGTGGACCCCGCCCTCGATCTGATAGGCGCTGGTGGCGGCTCCCCAGAGGAATCCAGGAGGCAGTTGCGGGAAAGCTTTGGCCGGAGCGGTGTCTTCCATAAGAGCGGTGTGACCCATGCGGGCATCGATGACACTAGAAGTAAAGCACTCGGAATCTAGGCGCGCAGCCCAACGCTAAGGCGGAGCCGCCGGTCTGGAATTGCGTTAGGGCGTGGCGCCGGTGCCGCAGACGGCGATGCCGTCGCGAGTAGTGTTCTTGACGGTGTACATCATTTCGTCGGCGCGGCGGATGAGGTCGTGGGCGTTGCGGGCGTCGTCCGGGAAGCTGGCTACGCCGACGCTGGCGCGGACGTTGAGGTCGAGGCCCTCGCCTAAATGGAATTGGGTGGTGCGCAGGATGTCCACCATGCGGCGAGCGACGACCAGGGCGAACGGCTTGCTGGTCTGCGGAAGCAGGGCGACGAACTCATCGCCGCCGTAGCGGAAGGCATAGTCGATGAGGCGGAGGCGGCTCTTGATGGTGGTGCCGATTTCAAACAAAAGGCGGCTGCCGACGAGGTGGCCGTGCTGGTCGTTGACCGATTTGAAATGGTCGAGGTCGAGGAACAGGACGCTGAACTCGTAGCCGAAGCGCAGCGAGCGGTAGACTTCCGAGTCGATGGTGTTGTAGAGGTGGCGCGCGTTGAACAGTCCGGTGCAGTCGTCGGTGATGGTGAGTTCCTGGATCTTTTCGACGGCGCGGGCGTTGTCAATGGCAATGGCGGCGTAGTCGGCCAGGGCTTGCAGGAGCATGAATTGATCGCTGCCAAAGGTGGACATATCGACGTTGATGAGCTGAATGACGCCGAGAACTTTGCCCTTGGAGGCGAGCGGAACGCAGAGGATGGAGCGGGTCTTCCAGCGAGTCATTTCGTCGACGCGGGAGGTAAATCGCTCATCCTTGGTGACGTCTGGGACGACGAGAGGTTCGCCGTGCTGGGCGACCCATCCGGCGATCCCTTCGCCGATCTTCAAGCGGACATTCTTGAGGGAGTGGCCGGCGTCACCGACGGCGATGGCGAAGTAGAGTTCGCGATGCTCGTCATCGGTCATGAGCAGGCTCCAGGTGTCTGGCCGGAAATAGGCGGCGACCTTCTCCATGATGGCCTGGAGAATGGAGTCGAGCTTGAGGGAAGACGTGAGGGCTTTGGCCACGTCATGGAGGATGGACAATTCCGGTTTGGACTGACTGACTTCAGCCGGCTCTTGCGGTCGCGTCATTGCGTTCGTCCTGAGTATACGGGCCTCTGACTTAAGAGGGTTTCATTATAATGCCGAAAGGCGAATATTCCCTAGCACCGTGCAAGGATTGAGGGAATAAGACGTTTTGCCGCGGCTTTCCTGAAATACACGGAGGCTGGCGCGGTGGGAAATCGGGCAAAGGCACTGGATTCCAGTGCCTAGGAAGGCATTTGTGTTTGACTTGCATTTGCCGCGTTTCTATGATGAACGGAGACCTGCATCGGATTCAAATGAGGTGGTTGCGCGGGCGCTTCCGGAGCAGCGCCGGAGGTAGTGCACGGTTCCGGGATCAGGAAGTTGGGCGAGGGCGACGGAAGTGGCATCGTTTGGGGATCATCTGCGCCGGGCACGGGAAGAGCGAAGTTTAACGTTGCAGGACATTTCTGCCTCGACCAAGATCAGCACCCGCTCCCTGCAAGCCCTGGAGGACGAACGCTTTGATCTGTTGCCGGGGGGAATCTTTAACAAGGGTTTTGTACGCGCCTATGCCCGCTGCGTCGGTCTGGATGAGGAGAAAACCCTGGCCGAGTACCTGGCGTCGGCGAAGGTAGCGGCGCCGGAAAGCGATATACAGGCGCTGTCCAGCCAGGTTTCGTCCGCCCGCGAAGTGCCGAATGAACCGTGGCCGGTGAGTGCTGCGAGCCTGGTGGGCATTCTGGCGATGATCGTGGCCTTGGGACTGGGAGCCCTGTGGCTGAAGGAACATCGCAAGGAAGTCCGGGAGCAGGCAGCGGCAGGGCAGCGGGCCGAGAGTCAGGCGCCGAACGCGGCGGCGGCAGATGCCGCGAAGCCCGTGGCGCCTGTCGCGCCGCCCGCAGTGCAGAGCTCCGCTGAGGCAGCGCAGCCGGCGGCGGGGGTTGCAATCCAGCCGGCGACCCAGCCGATAGTGGCGCCCGCGAGTCAGCCGTTAGCCCCGCCTCCGCCGGCAAAACAGCGAGTTCCGGCCGCGTCCGGGCCAGGGGCGGCGCCGGTGGAAATTTCGATTTCAGCCACAAAGCGGGCTTGGATCAGCGTACAGAGCGACGGTAAGACGGTAGAGACGCTGACGCTGGATCCGGACAACCCCGAGTTGCGCAGCCGGAGCTACACAGCGAAGCAGAAGCTGTTGCTAACCGTGGGAAATCCCGCAGGACTGACGGTGACCTATAACGGCAAACCGGCAGGAACACTGGGCACGCCGGGACAGCGGGCGACGATTACGTTTACTCCCGAGGGGATGGCAAAACAATAGGGGGCGCAGGTGTTCCGGTTGCTACGTGGGAATGGCATGGAAACGGATGGGCCGCGAGGAGATCGCGGCCTTTGTTTTCGCGAGGCGCGCCGGTGCGGGATGGAGACCGTGAAAACGTACCAGGAAAGTAAAAGGTGGCTCCCAGCTTCTTACCGAGAGGGTAGGCGCGAGGTGAGGATCGCGGCTGGACTGCCGGATCGGTCGAGGGGGTAGGGCGAGAGTGAGTGCCCGTGCCCGGGCAAGGCAACAACCGGCGGTAGCCGGAAACGGGCGAACGTGGGGCAACAGAAACAGCACTCCATGCTCCGGCTGCCAGGGCGTGTGGTGGATGGAATAGAATCGGAAGCTGGCCGCGGGCGCTGGGACGGCGGGAGTGGTGATGAAGCAGATTGCGGATTGGGCGTTGGGGATGGCGGTGGCGCGGGGCGCGAGCCACGCCGAGGCGCGGATTGTGGATGAGCGCGCGCGTACCTTGGGAACGCGAAACGGGCGCGTGGCGATGGCTTCTGAAGACGAGTCGCTGGGGCTGGGAGTACGGGTGCTGTGCGCGGGCGGTTGGGGATTTGCCGCCACCCAGGAGCTGACGCGCGAGGGAGTAGAGCGCTGTGCTGCGCTGGCGGTGGAAATTGCACGGGCTTCCGCACGAGTGCAGCGGGAGCCGGTGCGGCTGGTGCATGAGCCGGCGGCCGAGGCGGAGTGGATTTCAGCTTGCGAGATTGATCCGTTTGCAGTGCCGATGGAGGAAAGCCTCGGGTTGCTGCGCAAGATCGACGCGGCACTGACAGCGGTGGAAGGCGTAACGCTGGCCGAGACCAATTTGACCTTCCGGCGCTATGAGCAGTGGTTCTACAGCACGGAGGGAGCGGCGATCCACCAGAGGCGGACGACGACGGGCGCGGGATTTTCAGCCCATGCGTTTGAGGGCGACTCGATTCAGACGCGTTCGTATCCGAATTCGTTCGGCGGCCAGTATCAGCTCAAAGGGTACGAACTGGTGGGTGAACTGCGTCTGCTGGAGAACGCGGAGCGGGTGGGGCGGGAATGCGTGGCCCTGCTGAAGGCTTCGCAATGTCCCGAGGGACGGCGCGACCTGGTGCTCGACAGCTCGCAACTGGGATTGCAGATCCACGAGTCGATTGGGCATCCGATCGAGCTGGACCGGGTGCTGGGGTACGAGGCGAACTTTGCGGGGACATCGTTTTTGACCCTCGACAAACTGCACACGCTGCGCTATGGGAGCGAACTGGTGAACGTGGTGGCTGACGCGCGTCCGGAGCACGGGCCGGGGCTGGGAACATTCGCCTATGACGATGAAGGCGTGGAGGCGCAGCGTGTGCCGATCATCACCAGGGGACGGTTCGAGGGATATCTGTCATCGCGCGACACGGCGGCGATGATTGGGCGCGACCGCTCGGGCGGGCACATGCGGGCCGAAGGGTGGGCGCGGGTTCCGATTGTGCGCATGAGCAATGTGAGTATTCTGCCAGGAGAAAAACCTCTAAGCTTGGATGAACTGATCGCCTCGACTGACGCCGGAATTTACATGGAGACGAACCGCTCGTGGTCGATCGACGACCGGCGCTACAACTTCCAGTTCGGCTGCGAGGCAGGGTGGGAAATCAAGGGCGGCAAACTGGGACGGATGTTGCGCAACCCGTCGTACTCGGGGATCACGACGGAGTTCTGGAACTCGATGGACGCGATTTGCGACCGGCGGCACTGGACGCTGTGGGGAACTCCTAACTGCGGCAAAGGACAGCCGGAACAGGGCATGGGAACTGGACATGGCGCGGCCCCGGCGAGGTTCCGGCAGGTGAAGGTGGGCGGAGCGTACGGGCAGTGATGAGCGAGGGAAAATCGATTGTGGGTTGAAGTGTCCCGGATGCCGCACCGGATATTTGCCCAGGGCCGAGTTCGCTCGCTGCTCGAGGGATGACATCTCCGAACAGAGGGTGCGCATGGGCGCTTTCTGTAAAGCAATGGCGCTAATTAAGGAAGATCGATGAATGTGAATATTGCGATGGATCAACAGCGGTGTTCGGAGATTTTTGAACGGGTGCGGCGCGCCGCCACGGTGAGCGATGTTGAGGTCATCCTGCGAGGCGGGCGTTCGGCGCTGACGCGCTTTGCCAACAATGCCATTACACAGAACGTGAGCGAACAGGGGTGCACGGTTTCCGTGCGGGTGCAGATGGGCGGACGCACGGCCCGCGCCACCACCAACCGGCTGGACGAAGCGAGCTTGCGGCGGATGGTGCGGCAGGCGGAAGAGTTGGCGCAAGTGCAGGAGGAAAATGCGGAGTTGCTGCCAATGCTGACATCCGCCGAACAGGGAAGCGCGGTGGAGTTGAAGCGCCACTGCGAGGAGACGGCGGCGATGGGCGCCGGCGAGCGCGCCGAGCAGGTGGAGGCGATGGTCGCCATTGCCAGGCGCGACGGGCTGAACGCGGCCGGAGTGTATTCGAGCGCGGAGAGCTTCGAGGCACTGTTCAATTCGCATGGGGTCGCGCGCTGGCATACGGAGACGCTGGCCGAGGCTTCGATCACCATGCAGGCCCAGGACAGCTCCGGCTGGCAGAAGCAGAACTACACCAGCGCAGCGCGGTTGGACGCACGCGGGTTGGCCGAGATTGCGGCCGTTAAAGCGCTGCGCTCGGCCCGTCCGGTGGAGCTGCCGCCGGGGAAGTACACGGTGATTCTGGAGCCCTCGGCGGTGGTGGATCTGATCGGTTTTCTAGTGGCAGACTTCAGCGGACTGGCACTGCTGGAGCAGCGCTCGTGCCTGAATGGACGGCTGGGAACGAATCTTTTTGGAAAAAACATTTCGATTGCCGACGATGTGAGCGATGGCGGGCAGACGGGGCCTGGTTTTGACGGCGAGGGCGTGGCGCGGCAGGGATTGACGCTGGTGGAAAATGGCCGGGTGCGCGCGGTTGCCATGGCACGCGGGACGGCGGCGCGGATCTGGAGATCGGAACTGGCGGAAAAACTGGCGGGCGCGCAGGCTACGGGACACGGCTTGAGCCTGCCGAACGAGGGTGGCGAGTCGGCGGCAAACATCGTCTTCAAAGTAGCGGACGGCGAGCGGAAGACCGTGGAGGAGATGATTTCGGCGACCGAGTATGGCCTGTTGGTTACCCGCCTTTGGTATATCCGGGAGGTGGATGCCTACGAAAAGATACTGACGGGGATGACCCGGGATGGCACCTTCCTGGTCGAGCACGGCAAGGTAGGGAAGGGCATTCGGAACTTGCGATTCAATCAGAGCGTGGTGCTGATGTTGAGGCAGGTATTGGACTTAGGCACGCCGGTTCGAGCCTGCGGGGAGGAAGCGTTTGACATGGTGGCTCCCGCGATGCGGGCCGATGGTTTCCAGTTTACGGAGACAACGCGCTTCTAGCCAGATGGCAGCCGGCACCAATGATTGAAAAGAGACGGAAGTGCTTGAAAAGGGAAACTTTGGTAATTTTTCATTTTGAGGATCTGCGCCTATTCTGTTGGACGTGAAACACGACACGAATAACGACTTGCGCTGCGCCGTGCGATTCCCCCTCCACCTGCCCGTCGTCATGCATCCCTGTGCCAATGGAAACGACGCAGAGACTCAGGACATTTCTGCCGGCGGTGTATTGATTCACTGCGGTGTGGATTACCCTGTTGGCTCGACCATCGAGTTTTCGATCTCCATGCCGGCCAAGACGCTGGGTGCGGAACACGACGTGAAGGTGGAGTGCGTGGGACGAGTTGTGCGCTGTACCCCGGTCGGCAACCGGGTTGCGGTTGGCGCGATCATTGACGAATACCACATCTCCCGCTAAGCTAACCGAAACCAGAGCAGCGAAGAGAGCGGGAATTCCGATGACCAAGGACGAGGCCGGTTCATCTGCGCAACCAGCTTTGCAGGAGATTCCGGCAGACGCGATCCGCGTAATTATTGCCGATAGCGAGCCAATCTTTCGCGTCGGCGTGCGCAAGATTTTCGCAGTAGAGGACGACATCCGGATCGTGGCGCAAGTGGAGTCGGCGGCCAACGCGCTGACCGTTGTGGGCCGCTACGAGGCGGATCTGATCCTGTTCGCCTGTGGACTGAGCGATTCACCGCGCGACACGGTGAGCGGCTTACTGGAAATAGCCCCCGCGCTGAAAATTGTGCTGGTGATGATTGAGCCGACCGAGGCAGAGACGGTCGAGTTGCTGCGGCGTGGCGTGCGCGGCATTGTGACGCGCTCCATTGCGCCTGATCTTCTGATCAAGTGCGTTCGCAAGGTACACGCGGGCGAGACCTGGCTGGACAGTCAGGGAGTGAACTGGGTGATTGAGGCATACCGCGCCCAAGCCGCGCAACTGACCTCACCGCGCAACCGGGTAAGACTGAGCATGAAGGAACTGCAGGTCATCGCCGGCGTGACCCAGGGACTGCGTAATAAAGATATTGCGCAGGATGTGTCGACGACGGAGCAGGTGGTGAAAAACTATCTGCGCAAGATCTACGACAAACTGGGCGTCTCCGACCGGTTGGAACTTGCCTTGTACTGCATGCACCATCGGCTGCTGGAAAACTATTCCAAGCCTGAAGCGAAGACGACGGCGGCGACTACGGTGGGAGAAGCGGTCTCTGTCCCTGCGACCGGCTCAGGCACGAGGCCACGCGGCTAAGAACCCCTAGCGGAGGCGTACTCCTGGCGTACTCCTCAGGATAGTGGCTGGACTCCGCGCAGGAAACAATCACGTACGTTACAATGAAAGTGTTCGCGCAAGCGAATCCTGCGTATCAAGCGGAGAGATGGCCGAGTGGCTGAAGGCGCACGCTTGGAAAGCGTGTTTAGGGGTAACTCTAACGTGGGTTCGAATCCCACTCTCTCCGCCAGAAAATCCCTTAATTGCAATAGCTTCACAGAAAGATTCGAACTGTCGGTACTTTTCCCCGCAAAGACACGGATTGTAGCCTCGAACCGGAACTGGAGAATTTTCTCCGTTTGAGCCTTCTAAGCCGATTTCCAGCCGAATTCTCTGATCGCAATTTGGGCAGTTCCGATTCCATTTGAATTGGAACTGGAAAAGAGTGTTGCGAACTCGTTCAGTCCCATGCAGTCAGTCTTTGAGAATCCCCTAGCGCCCTTAACTGACATTGGGGCACAGCGAGTTTCCTGCGCCTACACGCTGTTGACCATCGAGTCTCAATCACGAATTACTGGTGTATCGTAAGCAGGAGTTGATGTGGCACGCCTCGATCCAGACGACGATGAACGTCTACGGGCAGGCGATGAGCAGCAGCAAGCGCAAGGCAAACAGCAAGGTGGTGACGATGGTGCTGGGAGCCAAAGCGGAGACCGGCCCGGAACGGCGCAAAAGAGGGCAAAAAAAGCGCCCGTTGAAGGGCGTTGTTTTTGTTTTCCTGGTATTAGGGGTTTTTGGGGGTTTACCGTGGAGTTCCGATTCCCTTTAACCTGTTGAAGAATTTGGTTGCGGGGGCAAGATTTGAACTTGCGACCTTTGGGTTATGAGAGTATTAACAACCGTATTATCAAGCAGTTAGGAAGCACGGATGGCACTGTAAGTTATTGAAAAGAGTTGTAGGGAATCCTTGTTGGCCCTGTAATGGCCCTGCGTTTACCGAGCGATTAACGATGTACTACGCTTCTGCGATCATCGCTTCAATGTCGGAACATTCCGCCTCCCGTCCTACTTGCAGGTCTGCCTCGGAACCATTTGGACATCCTGATGTGTCCTGGTTTCTAGTGACGACAATTCCCGGACACCTTGAATCAAGGTTTGTCATATTGACCTGTGACAGCGTTACAGGTTATAAACAGAGCATAATGACGACGTGTTGCCAGACCGGTTTCGTGTGCCGCGCTTGTTGTTGCGGCATGAACCCATCTGGCGCACGGGAGATCGTGGTATAGCACTTATCTAACCAGGATCGAGATTTAAGAACCCACCCGCCAGCAGTCGAGGCGGGTGGGTTCTTGTTTTGGAGCAAAGGATGTTGCAGGCGTCGAGGCAAAACAAGGCAAAGCGAGCCGGGTGGCGCACCGGTTGGAGGATTGGATGGCCGACCTGCTTCCAGTTTTCCTGAAGTTGAAGGGCGGCAAATGCGTGGTGGTGGGCGCCGGTACCATTGGGTGCCAGAAACTCGCCGGGCTCCTGGAGTCATGCGCTGACGCGTACGTAGTTGCTTCGGTGGCTGACGTAGAGATACAGGAGCTCGTACGCAACGGATGGCCGAGGCAGTGAAAGCTGTCTACGCCGTCATGGACAACCCGCTCCGCTTTGCGTCGGAGGCAGGGGGAGGAGTCGAAGGCCGTGTCGCCCGCGCCCGCCGCGATTGAAGTCGGCGCTGTCCATGACTATCGAAGCGTTGGCTGCCCTACGAACTTCGTCAAGGTAAAGCTGGACCTAGCGCAGTTTAAGAGTGGTGACCGGCTGAAGGTGCTGCTCGGCGATGGTTCTCCGATTCAGAATGTGCCGCCCTCGGCTGTCTCCGAGAAGCACAAAGTACTTTTGCAGGAGAAGGTCGGTGACCACTGGGCCATCGTGATTAAGAAGGGTTGATCGAATGACAAGCATCGGCACGAGTTTGAAGGAGCGCATCGGAAATACGCCATTGCTACGCTTCGGCCGCGTCACCTCGGAACTCAGCAATGTGCAAGTGCTTGCCAAGGCGGAGTGGCACAATCCCGGCGGATCGATCAAAGACCGCGCGGCCTCCAACATTGTGAGTGAGGCGCTCGCAGCAGGGAAGCTGGGGGAAGGCAAGACGCTGCTTGATTCCACCAGTGGCAACACGGGCATCGCCTACGCCATGCTGGGCGCGGCCTATGGCATTCCGGTCACGCTCTGCATGCCTTCCAATGTTTCGGCGGAACGCAAGCAGATCCTGAAGGCCTACGGTGCGCAGATCGTTTACACCGATCCCGGCGAAGGCTCCGATGGCGCAATCCGCAAGGCGCGCGAGCTGGCTGCATCCGGTCCCGAGAAGTATTATTACGCGGACCAGTATTCCAACGCTGCGAATTGGCGCGCGCATTACTCAAACGGAACCGCCGATGAAATCTGGCGGCAGACCGGAGGCCAGGTATCGCACTTCGTCGCCATGCTGGGAACCGGCGGAACCTTTGTTGGCACGTCGCGCCGGTTGAAGGAGTTGAAGCCGGAGATTCGCTGCATCTCGCTGCAGCCGGACTCGCCGTTCCACGGCATCGAGGGAGCGAAACACATGGAGACCTCGATCATTCCGAAGATTTACGATCCCACCCTTGCCGATGAGGATCTTGGCATTGGTACGGAAGCGGCGCAAACGATGTGCCGGATGCTGGCGGCGGAAGAAGGCCTGCTGGTGGGCATCTCCGCTGCCGCTGCGCTGGTGGGCGCGCTGCAGGTTGCGAAGTCTGCCGCGCCGGGTTCAGTGGTCGTGACCATCTTCCCTGACTCTGGGGACAAGTACCTGAGCGAGCAGTTTTGGGAAGACTCTGCGCCAAAGTAAGGGGGCTACGTAAGCATGGCACTCAAAATTCCGAATGCGCTTCTCGATCAACTGCGCGAGCACGGTGAGCAAACGTATCCGCATGAGTGCTGCGGCGTGCTCGTTGGCGACTTCGACGATGCGGATAACAAGACGGTGAAGAGCGTTATAGCGTGCGGCAACACGCGCACGGACTCGCCCGAGAACCGTTATCA
The DNA here is from genome assembly GCA_964591805.1 of uncultured Acidobacteriaceae bacterium. Classification (GTDB taxonomy): domain Bacteria; phylum Acidobacteriota; class Terriglobia; order Terriglobales; family Acidobacteriaceae; genus TOLSYN. The sequence continues at coordinate 69,849 of CAZQDD010000010.1, forward strand.
TATCGATCCCGCGCAACTGATTCGCATTCAGCGCGAGGCGGCGCTGGCGGGCCAGGACATTGTGGGTTTTTATCACTCGCATCCCGATTGGCCAGCTAAGTGGTCGAGCACTGATCTGGACGAGGCGCACTGGACTGGATGTTCCTATGTAATTACCAGCGTCGAAAACGGAAAGGCCGTTCTGACGAACTCCTTTTTATTGCTGGGTGAGGAACAGTCCAAGCACTTTGAGGATGAATCAATCGAAGTGGTCGAATGAACCCAAGAACAACAGAGCCGTTAGAAAAGGAATGACATGCCGATCAAAGTTCTGATCCCAACGCCGCTCCGCCCCTATGCTGGGAAGCAGCCCTCGGTAGAAGTAACCGCCAAGACGGTGGGCGAAGCCTTGAACAATCTTGTCACGCAGTACCCTGATCTGCGCAAGCACCTGTTTGCAGAAGACGGCAAGCTGCGCTCCTTCGTGAATGTTTACCTGAACGACGAAGATATTCGCTATTTGGCAAAGGACGCTACTCCGGCCAAAGAGACGGACACAATCACGATTGTGCCCTCGGTTGCCGGGGGGCGTGTAGGCTGCATCGACTTTCTTCAAATCGACTAACCCGAATTTCCGGAGATTGAAATTGGCGACACTGAACGAACGCATTCCATTAACCCTGAGCAATGAAGAAATCCTGCGTTACTCGCGGCACCTGATCATGCCCGAAGTTGCGATGGAAGGTCAGCAGAAGTTGAAGGCAGCGCGCGTGCTGTCGATCGGCGCCCGCGGACTTGGCTCACCGCTGGCTTTGTACCTGGCTGCCGCTGGCATCGGAACTCTGGGCCTGGTGGATTTCGACGTGGTGGACTACACGAACCTGCAGCGCCAGGTGCTCCATTACACCAGCGACGTTGGCCGGCCCAAGCTTGACTCGGCCATCGACAAGCTGAATGCGATCAATCCCTTTGTGCAGATCGAGCGCTTTGACACGCTGCTGAACAGCCAGAATGCGCTGGAGATATTCGAGGGTTTCGACATCATTGCCGATGGCACTGACAACTTTGCCACGCGCTACCTGGTGAATGATGCCTGCGTGCTCACCGGCAAGCCGAATGTCTACGCCTCCATCTTCCGCTTTGAGGGGCAGGCCAGCATCTTCGCAACGAAGGATGGTCCCTGTTACCGCTGCCTTTATCCGGAGCCGCCGCCGCCCGGATTGGTGCCATCCTGCGCCGAGGGCGGCGTGCTCGGCGTGTTGCCGGGACTGCTCGGCGTCGTCCAGGCAACTGAAGTCATCAAGCTGACCCTCGGTGCCGGCGACCCGCTGATCGGGCGCCTCCTGCTGGTAGATGCGCTGGCGATGCGCTTCCGCGAGTTGCGCGTACGCAAGAATCCGGAGTGCCCGGTGTGCGGCACAAAGACGCAGAAGGAGTTGATCGACTACAACCAGTTCTGCGGAATTCGCGGCGAAGAGGCAGCGGCTGAGCCGAGCGCCAAGATTCCGGAGATTCAACCGCTGGAGTTGAAGCGCCGTCTGGATGCCGGCGAGGACATCTTCGTCCTCGATGTGCGCGAGCCGCACGAGTACCAGATATGTAATCTCCACGGCACGCTCATTCCGCTCGGCGACCTGCCCAAGCGCGTGCACGAGCTCGACTCCAGCCGCGAGATCGTTGTCCACTGCAAGATGGGTGGTCGCAGCGCCAAGGCCGTGGAGTTCCTGCGCCAGTCAGGCTTCAAGCGCGCGTCAAATCTTACCGGTGGAATCCTCGCTTGGGCTGATAAGGTTGATCCTTTGCTGCCCAAGTATTAGTTGAGGGCGCTATGAAAAGGCCAGCGCTCTTGCGAGCCCTGGTCTTTTACTTTGTAAATCATAAGTGATCAAACAACGCCCGGATTGCGTCCCTGTCGCAGATCCCACAGCGCGGCGACCAGCGCATCCACTTCTTCGCAGGTGTTGTAAAGCGCGAGCGAGGCGCGAAGCGTGCTCTCCAGCCCGAAGCGGCGAAGAATCGGCTGCGCACAGTGGTGGCCGCCGCGAACTGCGATGCCCTTGCGATTGAGGTAATCGCCGATCTCCTCGGTGCGGAATCCGTCCATCACGAATGAGAGTACGCCTGCCTTCTCTTTTGCCGTGCCGATAATGCGCAGCCCCGGAATGCGTTGCAAACCTTCGGTGGCATAAACCAGTAGCATGTGTTCGTGGCGAGAGACGTTTGCCATGCCCACGCGGTCCAAATAATCGATCGCCGCTCCGAGGCCGACCGCGTCCGCGATGTTACCGGTGCCAGCCTCAAAGCGTTGCGGCGGTGGCTGGTATAGCGTCTTTTCGAAAGTGACGTCCTGGATCATGTTTCCGCCGCCTTGCCACGGCGGCATGTTGTCCAGTACTTCGGACTTTCCATACACAACGCCGATACCGGTTGGCGCGAAGACTTTGTGTCCAGAGAAGACGTAGAAGTCGCAGTTCAGGGCCTGCACGTCCACGCGCATGTGCGAGACGGCTTGTGCGCCGTCAACCAGCACGCGTGCGCCGTGACGATGAGCTGCCTCGACCATCGCGTTCACCGGGGTGACGGTGCCAAGCGCATTCGATACCTGAGTAATCGAGACCAGCCGCGTCTTTGGCCCCAGTAGCTTTTCATACTCGTCGAGCAGAATCTGCCCGCTGTCATCCACGGGAGCTACGCGCAGCCGCGCGCCCTTCTCTGCGCACAGCATCTGCCAGGGAACGATATTGGCGTGATGCTCCAGCCAGGTGATGACGATCTCGTCGTCCTTCTGGATGTTCTGCCGACCCCAGCTCTGGGCGATCAGGTTGATGCCCTCGGTGGCGCCACGGACAAAGATGATCTCGCGGGCTGACCCAGCGTTAAGGAAGCGCCGTGTCTTCTCGCGCGCGGACTCGTAGGCATCAGTGGCGCGCGCTGCCAGTTCATGTGCGGCGCGATGCACGTTGGAATTCTCGTGTTCGTAGAAGTACTTGAGACGATCAATGACCGACTGCGGTTTTTGCGTGGTCGCCGCGTTGTCAAACCAGATCAGCGGACGCCCATTCACGCGCTCGCTCAGAATCGGAAAGTCGCGGCGAATGGCTTCCACGTCAAACGAATAGGAAGAGAGGTTGAGGTCGTCGGGCAGAACCGACCGCGCGCCCGCCGGAGCCTGCGCTGGAACAGTGTTTTCAGGAGAAAGCGGACGAGGCTGGTTCAGCGGATCGTAGGAGGCTGGTGCGCGGTAATCTGGCTCATGAGCCACGACGCCTAAGATCTGAGGCGCACTCGGGTCGAGAGGCGATGCGAAAGGATTGGCGGTTGTTGCGGAGAGATCTTCAGCACGCGCCGATGTGTCCAACTGCGCTGGCGCCAAAGGAGCCGCCGGAACGGGACCGGGCACTGTGTGGGGATTCGAGAACAGCGGACGTGCCTCTTCCATGAAGGAAAAAACTGGAAAAGCCGAGGAGTCAACCTTACCCAAAGCACCTGGTACTGTTGGCGTGGGAGGCTGCGCAGACTCGGTGAGTTGGGACGGCGAAACGTCTGCAACCAGGGACGAAGGAATCGCAGCGAATCCCTCATCGCTTGGAACCGCACTCTGAAAGGCCCTCGCCGGCGTATTCAGAATTGTGGGTTCCGCAGCAGGTTCGGCAAACAAGGGGCGGATATCCTGCAGAAAGGAGAACGCAGGCACAGCCGATGAGTCGGCGCCACCCACGCCGCCGGGAATTGCTGGGGCAGTGGCCGGCGCGGCAGGTGGGTTTGCAACTGGTGCCGCGCCTTGCTCGCGCGCGGGAAGCAGGACGGGCGGCTCCGTCGGCAAGTTCGACAGCACCCCTGGAAATGCGGGCGCAGTGGGACCTGGCACCGCCGCAAGAGGGTTCACGTTGACTGGAGATCCCGGCGGCACCGGCGCTGCCGGTGCGACGGACAGAGGCGGCTGGAACGCTTCCGGCAACGCCGTGAAGAACACGTTGGAAATGCTTGGCGACTCAACCGTACTCAATGCGCCGAGCCCCTCAAGCGTGGGAGGTTGAAACTCGGAAGGCTGGGATGGCGGAACGTCGGCGATCAACGACGAGGGAATCGCGGCGAATCCAGCACCGGTTGGAGTGCTCTGCTGAAACGCGCCCGAAGGCGTATTCAGAATCGTTGGTTCCGCCAAAGGTTCCACGAATAAAGGCCGCGCATCCTGCAGAAAAGCGAACGCAGGCGCAGCCGATGGCAAAGCCGTGCCGACGCCCCCGGGAACTGCCGGGGCTGTTGCCGACGGAGCAGGCGGATTACCGAATGGTGCCGCGCCGTGCTCGCGCGCGGGAATCAGGACGGGCTGCTGCGCCGCCACGCTTGACAGTACCCCGGGAAAGGCGGGCACAGTTGGGCCAGGCACCGCCGCAATAGGGTTCACGTTGACCGGAGAGCCCACTGACACCGGCGCCGCCGGAGCTACAGATAAAGGCGGTCGGAGCGCTTCCGGTAGAGCTGTGAAGAACTCGTTAGCCATACGCGCCAGCTCTACAGGATCGAGAACGCCGGAAGTTACGCCGTCTGTCCCCTGCACCTTCGCCAAGTCGCCACTTCCCGGAGTCGGTGCCGCGGCTCGACTTGCGTCACTTGTACTCATGGTACTGTCCCACGTCTACGTCTTCGAGCAGGGCAATGGCATCGTCGGTAAGTACAGCGGCTGAACAGTACAGCGCAATCAGGTATGAGGCCAGAGCTTTCTGGTCGATGCCCATGAAGCGAACCGACAAACCAGGACTCTGCTCTCCAGGCAGCCCCGGTTGGAAAAGGCCGACGACACCTTGTTTTCTTTCACCAACGCGTACCAAAAGAATCTTGGACTTCGCGTCCTTCGTCCGGACGTCGATCTTGTCGGTGGGAATCAGCGGAATGCCGCGCCAAGTCAGAAAAGGTGTGCCAAATAACGTGACGGTGGGAGGTGGAACGCCACGACGGGTGCATTCCCGTCCGAAGGCGGCGATGGAGCGAGGATGAGCGAGGAAAAAGGAAGGTTCTTTCCAGACTTTCGTCAGCAGTTCGTCCAGATCGTCGGGTGTTGGTGCGCCTTTCCGCGTCTTCAGCTTCTGGGAGGCCGGCACGTTATTTAGAAGTCCGTAGTCGGCGTTGTTGAGCAGCTCACTCTCCTGCTTTTCCTTGACGGTCTCTATAAGAATTCGCAGCTGCTCTCGAACCTGATCATAGGGGTTGCTGAAAACATCGGAGATACGGGTGTGGACGTTGAGGACAGCGCTGATGCTGCTCAAACGGTATTCCCTTGGCTTCTCCTGATATTCGACATAAGTCGGAGCCAAAGCCGATTCGTCAGTCTGGCCGCAGGTGGATTCGATCGCCTTGCCCTCATCGACCCGGTTCAATCTGAATGTTCCCGCCTCCAGCGGTTTCCAGTCCAGTAAGCGAACCAACCAGCGTGGTGTGATGGCCCCGTACTGCGGAGCGGTTTTGGTAACGTTCGCGAGTTGAAATGCTGCTTCCTCGCGAAGAGCAATACAGTTGACCTCTTCTGCCACGGTGTCGCCTCCTTGTCATACCAATCAAATTGCGCAGCGTTCTACTTCCCGCGCAAGTCCAGTGCAAATCGCCGGATGATATTGAAATTACGAATCCCAAGATTAGAAATATAACCCGCATTCACTGCTGGATAAGATGCCATATCTTCGTCCCGGGGTGCAGACCAGCTGTGACACTTAGGATGCTATTGCGAGCCGGGATTGAGCGAATCGTAGGGCTAAATTGCGCCAGATGCAATTCGACTTACTAGCTTTCGATTGCTGCATTCAGCGTGCTTCGTATCCATTCCGAGATGGTTTTGCTGCTGGCCTTGGCCAATTCGCTGATGCGCTCGATTTCTTCGGGAGTAAAGCGAACGTGGACGATCCGGCCTTTGGCTGTTCCGGCCGGCAACCTGGGGCGACCTCCTTTCATAGGCTTAGCTGGGTCAATTGCGCCGCTGTGCGTTACCGTGACGCGGCGATTGGTGTCGTTTGGGTCATCTCTCATAAAGCAACTATCAGAAGTCAAGAGTTACTGTGTTACAAAAATCAAAGCATCACGGGTTACTGTGTTACAAGAAGTCATAAGTCAGGAGTTATTGGGTTATCGTATTACAACAACTCTTCGTAAAAGCGAATCCAGGACAAAACTCGCCTGTGGCTATCCAATTCGGACGCACCTAAATCCCCGCGCCGTAATCGGCGAAGTTGCTCTTATCGAATTCGCTGCGGTAATCGCGGCGAATACTATCCTCATTCGCCAACCCGCCAACAGCGCTGCCATTCATCGGCGCGCTTGACGCCTGCAGGTGAGAGAGCCTGTCTAGACGTGCGCGCAGGCTGTTGATGTCCTTGGATAGCGCGATCAGCGCATTGCTCAGAGGATCCTTGATTTCGCTCGGATCGGTGATGAGCACCCGTTTGCCATCGCGATAGACGATGTGCGCCGGAACGCCGACCACGGTGGAGTCCGGCGGCACGTCGCGTAGTACCACTGAACCCGCGCCCACGCGCGAATTAGCTCCCACAACGATGTCTCCCAGGACACTGAAGGTATTGCCGACAACCACGCCGTTGCCCAGCGTAGGGTGCCGTTTCGTTTTCTGCAGGCTGGTCCCGCCCAAGGTTACGCTATGGTAGAGCGTGACGTCATCGCCGACGATGGCGGTTTCGCCGATCACCACTCCCATGCCGTGGTCGATAAACAGTCTTCGTCCAATCGTTGCGCCGGGATGAATCTCGATCCCCGTCCAAAACCGGGCCACCTGCGAAAGATAGCGAGCCAGCAGGCGGAAGCCACGGCGCCAGAGCCAGTGGTTGAGACGATGCATCCACACCGCGTGGAGTCCTGGGTAGTTCAGCAGCACGGAAAGCCTTCCAGTTGCAGCCGGGTCGCGCTCCAGTACGGATTGAATGTCCTCCCGAATCGTTTGCAGCAAAGCTCTAGCCTCGTCTACCAGGTTCCCTCGGTCCTTGCAGGCAACTGCGAAATCAATATTTCCGCAGTCGGCGATCGACGCGATCGGACCAGGCGTGGATTCCACCAGTGAGATTCCAGACCTGGGTGAAGCCGGCCATGTGCAAAACCTGCACTGCTTTGGCGCCGCGTGGTCCCATTTTGCAGACGGCTACGATCTTGCGCGCGGAGTCGAGTTCGTGCACCCGTTCGGCCAGTTCGGGAAGCGGGATGAGGTGCCCGCCGATGTTGGAAGTTTCGTACTCGTTCTCGCTGCGTACGTCGAGCAGAAAGAGGTCTTCGCCGGCATCCAGCCGCCGCTTCAGTTCTTCGGCCTGAATTTCAGGAACGCTCATTAGTTCTTCTCCTCAAAACGAATCCGATTAGTAAGTGCAAATCCTCTGGAGCAGTTCGTTTTCAATCCAAAACAGAAAACCCACCTGCCAGTTCAACTTCTGGCGGTGGGTCTAAATGAGATGCCGGCTTGTAAATTAAACTTTTAGCCTTGCAATTTCCTCACGCCAGAAGACGCGTACATGTGACACATACACATGCAGCAACACATCGCGGCCTTCATGGCGTTAGAGATCATGTCGTTTAAGGTAACATCAATCCACGGGGACTGCAACAATTGTTATTGTCTTGTTTTCCAGCGGCCTGTCCGGTGCGACCGGGTTCTCGCGGGTGTGAGATTCCGGTATCCTTCTTAGAATCTGTGCGGACGTGGTCGGCGTTCGCAGCCATAGTGCGTGGAATCCGTGCACGGATTTTTTTCCGACTGTTTCCATCTGGCGATGCTTTGAGGTGCAAATGGCTGATCATCAGCTCGATATAGCGACCCGATTGGTTCATGCCGGCGAACGGCAAAACTGGCCGGTGGGACGGCCCGTCGCCACGCCCATCTATGCTTCCACCACGTTCACCTATGGCTCCATGGCTGAGGCCGATGCCGTGCTCGGGGGTGAGAAGCTGGGTTACATTTACACGCGCTACGGCAATCCCACGGTTGCAGCCCTGGAGCAGGCGATGCTCACACTGGAGGGTGGTGTTGCCGCCTGCGCCTACGCCTCAGGCATGGCCGCGCTTCACGCCGCTTTGCTTGCGTGCGAACTCTCTCCGGGCTCAACCATACTCGCCTCGCGTGATCTCTACGGAGCGACCCTGGACCTGTTGGTCCTGATCTTTGGCAAGTTCGATGTCAAGACCGTTACTGCCGACTTTTCCGATCTGCCGGCGTTGGCAGCCAAAGCGGAAGAGGTGCGTCCGTGCGTACTGGTTGCCGAGACCATCTCCAACCCGTTGCTAAAGATTTGCGACATTGACGCCTGCGCCGAAATCGCCAGAACCCATCATGCAAGGCTGATGGTTGACAACACCTTTGCCAGCCCGTACCTCTGCCGCCCGCTCGAACACGGCGCTGATTTCGTAGTCCACAGCGCCACCAAGTATCTGAGTGGCCACGCCGACGCGATGGGAGGCGTGGTGATCGCAAAAGAGAATTTCGATCACCAGGCTCTAATCAGCATCATGAAGCTAGCTGGTGGCGTTCTGGGACCGTGGGATGCGCACGAAATACTGCGCGGCATTAAGACCCTGGGACTGCGCATGGAACGCCAATGCGCCAATGCCCATCGCATTGCCCAGCAGCTTTCCCGCAACCCTCGTGTAGCTCGCGTCTATTACCCCGGCCTGCCTGGCGCAGAGGCCCCGGAGACCTTGCAGCGCATCCTCCAGCCACCCCACGCCGGAGCCATGCTCTCGATTGAATTGGCAGAAGGTTCCCGCGAGGCCGCTTTCCGATTCATGGATGCGCTGCGAATCTGCGTGCGCGCGACGAGCTTGGGAGACATCTTCACTGGGGTCCTGCATCCGGCAACTTCCACTCACAGGGAAATGTCACCGGCCCGCCGCCGTCAGGCCGGAATCACGGACGGAATGATAAGGATTTCCGTCGGCATTGAAGACGTGAACGATCTGCTGGAGGATTTGCAACAGGCATTGGATGCGTCCTGAACCGCAAGTAACTCCCGAAGTAGGGAAAAATGAAACGCGCCATTCTGGCAGGGCACCGCACCATGTTTAAGCTCTTGTATCTGACTTGGTCGACGCCGTCGATCTTCGTCTTCTTGAAAGATTCACTTGCGCTCGCCATGAAGTTTTGGGTAAGCTCTCATTTCATGAGTCCGCTGATGCCAATAAACGCCTGTTGTGCCAGCATGTGTCGTTGCTGTGCTTGCGTTTATTCTGGCATTTGGGACTAATCGACCGGTTATAGGTTTCAGTCGACCCACTGCCAGAATGCAGTGGGTTTTGTGTTTTCGGGCGAGTTGCATTTAATCCCAATATGAGCACGGGTGGCGAAGTGGCTAACGCGGCGGCCTGCAAAGCCGTTATTCATGGGTTCAAATCCCATTCCGTACTCCAGATATTTTCGAGGTGTTTTGGAGCTTTGAGCAAAAAATGATCATCATGCTTCATGCGAAAAGTATTCGCTCCCTCCGCCTCATGGCGAACTGCATTCCGCTTCTGTCGCGATCATCAAACGCTTGCGATTGAAGTCCGCCTCCGGCGAAGTCATATCGATTCCTTCGAAGCAGTTGGGAACAGGCGTACGTTACGCCGCCGGAGGCACCATTTTTGGACTGGGATGGGCTCTGACGGATGCTTGTCCCGGCCTGCTCTTCGCTCTCATCGGCGCTGGCGTTCCGGTGATGGTCGTGGCAGTTCTGAGCGCCCTGCTCGGCACGTGGATCTATGGGTGGCTGAGACCAAGGCTTCCACATTGATGACGAAAAATCCAAGGTGCGGGTGCAACCGAATTTGGAGAAGTGAATGACTCAACAGAATGTGCTTGCCTTGAGAACACGCGCGCTGCACGCAGGTGAGGAACCCGACCCGACGACAAAGTCCGTCGAGGCACCGCTCATCTTGTCCACAAATTTCGTGACTGATCCCGACAGTTCTGGATTTTCTGCCGTGGATCTCAAGGATGGCGACCCATACTTGTATGCACGCTGGTCGACTCCGACGGTCAGGGGACTTGAGGAAAAACTGGCAAACTTAGAGGAGGGCGAAGATGCACGCTGTTTTGCCAGTGGCATGGCCGCCGCAGCGGGCCTTTTGTTGGGCACACTGAAAAGCGGTGATCACCTCATTCTTAGCGATGTCTGTTATGCCGGTGTCGCAGAATTGGCGCGCGACACGCTACCCGGATTCGGTATTCAAGTGACGAATGTAAACTTTTCGGATTTGGGTGCAGTCGAGGCGTCAATCCGTCCGAATACCCGGCTGCTGTGGGCTGAGTCGCCTTGCAACCCTATTCTTCGTCTCACCGACCTTGCTGCTGTGTCGCTGATCGCGCACAAGGCAGGAGCGCAGTTTTTAGTCGACTCCACCCTCGCCACGCCGGTCGCTACTCGTCCTCTGGCGCTCGGTGCCGACTGGGTTCTGCATTCTCTTACAAAGTATCTGAACGGCCACGGAGACGCTCTCGGCGGCGTTGTGATCGGCAGGCGCGAACCGTTGGCTGAACTCCGCCGCCACGCTCTGATTCATTTCGGTGGTGCGCTCAGTCCGTTCAACGCATGGCTCATTCGCCGTGGCTTGCACACGCTTGCCTTGCGCATGCGCGCTCATGAGGAAAGTGCTTTGCAGGTAGCGAGTTTTCTTGAATCTCATCCCGCTATTCGGCGGGTTATTTATCCTGGACTGCCTTCGCATCCTCAGCACGATCTCGCGCGACGGCAGATGGCGAACTTTTCAGGAATGCTTACGTTTCAGGTAAAAGGTGACGGTCTGTCTCTCGCGCGCCAGATTGCCAAGCGCACAAAGTTGTTCAACTATGCTGTGTCCTTGGGCAAGCAGCGCAGCCTGATCTACTACATCCCCACCGATGAAATTCTGCGCAGTTCTTTCACTCTCGAAAAACCTGCAGAGGAAAGCTATCGCAGTTACGCCGGAGATGGCGTGTTCCGTACTTCGATAGGATTGGATGATCCTGATGACCTTTGCAATGACCTGGAGAACGCGTTGGCGAAATAGGTAGTAATGAAATACGAAGTCGAATCTTCCGAGCTAGAGACAATTTGCGGCTCAGAGAATCCTAAGGGGCATATGTACAAAGACAATGTGGTTGGTCAGCCCGGCGCAATCCTGGACAACATACTTGAGACCATCGGCCAGACGCCGTTAATTCGCCTCCATCGTTCGGTCGAGCACCTTGCTCCCAGTATCTGCGCAAAGGTGGAGTACTTCAATCCTGGCGGCAGCACGAAGGATCGCGTCGCACTGAACATGATTCTTGCCGCCGAGCGTAGCGGCGCGCTGAAGCCCGGAGGAACAATCGTTGAAGCGACCGCCGGAAATACAGGGCTTGGTCTTGCGCTCGTCGGGGCAGTTCGCGGATACAGTTGCATTTTTGTGTTGCCTGACAAAATGAGCGAGGACAAGGTGCGCCTGTTGCGGGCCTATGGCGCGGAGGTTGTGGTCACACCTTCCAACGTTCCGCCGGACTCGCCCGAAAGCTATAACGGAGTGGCCAACCGCCTTGCGCGCGAGATCGAAGGCGCGTGGCGAGTCGGACAATTCACTAACCTTGAAAACCCTCAGACCCACTACGCGCAGACTGGACCCGAAATCTGGGAACAGACGGAGGGACGGGTAACTATTTTTGTAGCGTCTGCCGGCACTGGCGGAACCATCAGTGGCGTGGGTCAATATCTCAAAGAGCGCAATTCGGGCATTCGCGTGATCGGCGCCGATATCGAGGGTTCGATCCTGAGCGGAGGAGTTCCAGGTCCCTGGAAAGTGGAGGGCATCGGCGAAGACTTCGTACCGAGCACATTGAATGCGCAGGTTGTGGATGAGTGGATTCGCATCAGTGACGCCGAGTCGTTTGTCACCGCTCGTAAAGTCGCGCGTCAGGAAGGCATCCTTCTCGGCGGATCGAGCGGAACCTCGCTGGCGGCGGCCTTTCGCTATGCGCAGCGGTGTACGCCTGGGGATTTGATCGTCGTGCTTTGCCCAGACACGGGCCGTAATTATCTCAGCAAAATGTATGACGACACGTGGATGGCGCAGAACGGATTTGTAGAAGTCGCACCTGAACGGACCACTGCCGGAGATCTCCTGCAAGCACTCGGGCGTGAGGGTAAATTGGTTTGCCTGCTGCCCGACGATTCGCTCCAGCATGCAGCAGAGATTTTCCATGAGCGCGGGATTTCACAGATGCCTGTCGTTGAAAACGGTAAGACCGTTGGCGCGGTCCAGGAGATCACAATCGTCCATGCCCTGCATCGCGGCGTAGACTCGCGCACCGTCAAGGTGCAAGAGGTAATGGCGCGGCCTTTGCCGGAAGTGGATATGAATGCGCCGCTGCAGGAGATTTATCGCTTACTCCTGGCTGGAAATCAGGCGGTAGTTGTCTTGAAACTGGGACTGCTTGCCGGTCTGATTACCCGCTCTGACCTTATGGCGTATTACGAAAAGACTGCGAGGTGAATTGAACTTGTTTGCGAACTTCGCGCCGCGCCCCGTTGACGGATCGGCATAGCCATGGGGTCATCTGTAACGCCGGGATCGGCCGCGGCCCATGTTATTCGAAATTGTAATTGGAAGTTGCCGATCATGCTGAATTGATGTTATTCTCAAAATCCAATGTTACCTGATGCCAAAAAGACCGGTACTTGTTGTTGCGCGTGTATGCGTCGCGCACACGTGTCTTCTGGCATTGGGAGGCTAGGCCAAAGTATCTAGAGCCATAGCCTTAGTTTCTGTTTCTTGAGCCCACCGCCAGGTCGATCTGGTTGGTGGGCTTTTTCTTTCCTGCTGTTTTTTAAAAGCTTCCGGAGGACGTTGCAATGAGTTATCGACTTACCCGAGCTGTATCCACTTTAGCCGTATTGGCGTTGTTGTTGGCTTTGCCGGACGCAGGTTTTGCGCAGGCATTTCGCGGCGGCATCAGCGGTATTGTTACCGATCAATCAGGAGCCGCTGTATCCGCAGCGCAAGTGACCGCCGTGGACTCAGCGACCAACACGCCCTACAAGACTGTTAGTTCCAGTGCAGGTGAGTTCGCCTTTTCAAATCTCCCACTGGGCAGCTACAACATCACGGTGAAAGCTGCGCAATTCAAAACCGTGAAAGTTGATAAGGTTCCGGTAACGGCAGGTGTGACGTACACGTTTCCAGTTAAATTGAGCGTAGCGTCCGCAACGGAAACCGTCGAGGTGACCGCCGACTCTCTGACCGTGGACACCGCAACCGACACACAAGCTTCGGTGCTTCCGGAAGAGGTGGTGCAGAACCTGCCCAACAATGGGCGCGATTATACGCAGCTGATTGGGCAGACGACCGGCTTTGGCGGTCTTGCTACCGGTGGCGGCGGGTACAACTTCAGTGTCAACGGCTCGCGCTCCAATGCCGTCAACTGGCAGATTGAAGGAACCGACAACAACGACTTGTGGTGGAACATTCCGGCCGTCAACCAGACGGGCGTCAACGGAATCGCGGGAGTGATTCTGCCGGTGGATGCCATTGAAAACTTTTCCTTCGTGACCACCGGTTCCACCGAACTCGGACGCAACCCTGGCGGAACGGCAAACCTGACGATCAAGAGCGGCGGCAACCAGCTACACGGCACGGCATATTACTTCAACCACAATGAGTTCTTCCAGGTGACAAACCCATTTGCCAACTCCAAGCCCGAGACCCGCAACCAGCACTATGGCTTCTCGGTCGGCGGTCCCATCTGGAAGAACAAGGCGTTCTTCTTTATCTCTGGAGAGCACCAGTGGTTCCTGCTTGGAGCAGGCAAGATCGGAGTTGAGCCTTCCGCCGCTTACCAGGCGGAAGCCGACGCGGTTCTCTCCGCGTACGGTGTCACGCCCAGCCCGGTTGCCCATAATCTCCTTTATGGCAATGGAAGCCTGCCCGGGTTGTGGCCAACTGCTGCGCTCAACGGCCCGGCCAATCCGCAGGGCAACTACCCTTCCACCGGCAACGTAATCGGACACAGCTACAACGGCATCATCAAACTTGATGAAAATCTGACCGAGAAAGACCACCTGGCATTCACATGGTTCGTTGGCCAGGGCACGCAGACCGCGCCCACCTCCTCGGCGTTACCGTATTACTTCGAGGTTGCTCCGATCCACGTCCAGAATTACTCGCTGGTCTATAACCGCGTACTCTCGCCCTCCCTCAGCAACCAACTTGCGGCGGGCGTCAGCTACTTCAACCAGGTCTTCTCCGATGCCAACACCAGCCTCAATCCCAATGGTCTGGGATTGGATACCGGAGCCACCGACATCCCGGGGTCGCCGTACCTTCTCATTGGTCCCTCGGGGGCAAGCAACGGTCTTTTCTCCAGCAACAGCGGTGGCTTCGATCCCTTGGGCGTAACCTCGCCCTCCGGACGCACCGACGCCACCGGCCACTTGAACGATGACTTGAACTGGACGAAGGGCGCTCACCAGTTGCACTTTGGCGGAGAGTATCGTCATGAACAGGTCTTTGACTTCTACCAGACCGGACAGCGGGGAAGCATCTTCTTCGATGGAACGCAGGGGCCGTGGGCCTCTACCACCACGGCCTGCGCGGCCTTGGGCAACGGCAAAGCGCCATATACCAAGGCCAATGCTCCCTCTGACCCCAACGTTCTCTTTCTCGCCGACTTTCTCGCTGGCTGCTTGGACCCTGCGCAGTCTGAGATCGTGCTCGGCAATCCGAAGCGGCTGGTCTATGTGAATACCTTTGCTCTCTACGCCCAGGACGCATGGAAACTTACCAAGAAGCTCACCGTGGACTATGGACTGCGCTACGACTACGAGGGCCCGGTGCACACCAACGCTCCCAATCTCTCCGTATTCGATCCCTCCATCAATGGTGGGCTTGCGGTGGTCGGCAAGGATGTTCCGAATCTCTATAACAAATTCTGGGGAGGGGTGAGTCCGCGCGTGGGATTTGCCTACCAGGTTGACGATGAGGGCAAGACGGTCCTGCGCGGTGGCTATGGCTTCTACGGAGACTCCATTTTCATGAAGTCGATCCTGCAGAATAATGGCCTCCAGAACATTTCGGTCTTTGGTCCGGAGTTCAACCCGGCCGGCTCGCAGGAAGTCGCACAGGCGCCAGGGCTCACCGGGGTGGTGCAGGCCGGCCAGCCCATATTCGAGAGCTATGACACGGCGCTTTCGAGCACGGGCACGGTGAAGATCTCCACGTTCGACAAGAACTTCCGTCCCGCCTACACGCAGACGTACGACCTCAACATTCAGCACAGCCTTACCCCCAGCGTTTTCTGGCAGATTGGCTATGTCGGCTCCAAAGGCACCCACCTGCTGGGCATGTTTGACATAAACCAGGCTGCGCTCGGCACGGCCAATCTGCCCAATCCCAACTTGACCCGGCCGTACTACGGCCAGTTCCCGAAGTTTACTGTCATCGACGAAGCCCGCAGCAATCTGGGCTCCAACTACAACTCACTGCAGGCCAGTCTCCGCCTCCTGAGCTACCATGGCTTCACCTCGCAGCTGGGCTACACATGGGCGCACGCGCTCGATTATGAGACCGGATTGCTGCCCTATGTGCCCCAGGACTCGACCAACGAAAAAGCCGAATACGGCAACTCCGACTGGGATGTCAGGCACACGTTCACCGGCTATTTAAGCTACAAGGTGCCAGGCTTCCACGGCCCCAAGCGCCTCACCAACGGGTGGGAACTCA
This sequence comes from uncultured Acidobacteriaceae bacterium, assembly GCA_964591805.1. GTDB lineage: Bacteria > Acidobacteriota > Terriglobia > Terriglobales > Acidobacteriaceae > TOLSYN. The sequence continues at coordinate 85,521 of CAZQDD010000010.1, forward strand.
ACTCCGGATTCTCTATCCACGGAGGCACGCCCTTCACCGTCATCTCCAACAGCAATCCCAGCGGCAACGGCGAGAATGCGGATCGCGCGGTGCAGGTGGCTTCCAACCCCTTCGCCGGCGTCTCGCACGCCGTAGTCAAAGGTGCGGTGCAGTGGTTCAGCCCCACGGCCTTCGTCGATGCGCCGGCCGGTACCTACTCGCCCACGCGCCGCAACGCAAACTACAACCCCGGCTACGCGGACGTGGATCTCTCGATCGTCAAGAACACGCCCATCACGGAGAGGGTTACCGCGCAATTCCGCGCCGACATCTTCAATATCTTCAACCATACCAATCTGGCGCCCGTCGGTCTGCCAACCACCGGGGAAGGCGGCACCATCAGCTCAACCATTGGGCCGTTCCTCGGTAATCCCGGGATTGGTCCAGGCGAGCCTTTGAATGCTCAGTTCTCGTTACGGGTGAGCTTCTAGTTTGAGCTACCGCCGGGGATTCCGGCGTAGTTCGGGCGGCGTCCGGGGCACTTCGGGCGCCGCTTCTTCTGTTACCCCTGCGGCCATGCTTGAGGCGGTGTCGTCCGCCCTCTATGATGGGATTACCGATGACACACTTGGATCAACTCGACCTCACCGGCCTGCGCGTGCTCGATGGAGCAATGGCCACCGAACTGGAGCTCCGTGGTTGCGACATTTCCGGACCGCTCTGGTCGGCACAGGTTCTTGCCGACTCCCCGGCCACCATCGAAGCCGTGCATGATAGTTACCTGGAGGCCGGCTCCGATTGCATTCTTACTGCCAGCTACCAAGTCTCCTTTGAGGGCTACCGCGAACTCGGCCTCGCTCCGGAGACTGCGGCAGAGGCCTTGCGGCAATCCGTCCGCCTGGCCGAAGCCTCGCGCCTCCGCTACCGCCTCCGCTCCGCTCGACCCATCTGGATCGCTGCTTCGCTCGGCCCCTACGGAGCATCACTACACAATGGTGCCGAGTACCACGGCAACTATGGTTGCAGTTTTGACGCGCTGGTCAGCTTCCACGTCGATCGCCTGGCCGTTCTCGCCGGGACCAACGCTGATCTGGCTGCCTTTGAGACCATCCCGTCGATCGAGGAGGCACGCGCCATTCTTGTCGCGTTGCGGCAGTTTCCAACCATAGCCGCATGGCTCTCCTTCACCTGCCGCGATGACCTTCACCTGGCGCATGGTGAGCCCCTTGCGGATTGCGGAGCCCTGTTGCAGCCCGAGCCGCAGGTGCTGGCCGCCGGTATAAACTGCACGGCTCCTGAGTTTGCTCCCGCGCTCATTCGGAGCCTTCGACAGACTTTCATCCGGCCAATCGTGGCCTATCCCAACTCCGGCGAGCTTTGGGATGCCGAGCAACGCCGCTGGCACGGCCAGTCAAGTATCAACGAGTATGGCGACTTGGCCAGCAAGTGGGCCGAGGCCGGAGCCAACTGGATTGGCGGATGCTGCCGCACCGGCCCGCAGCACATCCACGCCGTCCGTGATGCACTCGGGCAGGAAAGCAAGAATTAGCAGGGTACACCCGCTTTTGCGTCGGCACAATGAGCTCAGCTGACACCAAGAACTGATACGCCATTCCACCGTCAAGATGATACGTACGACAACCTCTACTACTCACGACGGACGCGACTGCCTACGATATTGCGGGCTCTTGGGAGCCCGCAATGGCGAAGGAGTGTGAGTTCGGCGGTGCAGGCGTGTTGAGCTGTTAAGTGTCGCCGCCTAGCTGAGAGAACGAGATACATGATCCTGTTTACTCTTCTTTGTTCTACCCGGCCAAGTCTTATCTCTCAATCCATGAATACGACACAGGAAAGAAGAAGTATAAGCTTCGTGTCTGGTTCTGGTAACCTGCGAGCATACCAATCTCACAGAGTGAGTACAGTCGTCCTGCTACGCCGCCGCCGGGGCTTCTCCCCCGGCCTCTCGCGGTTCGATTCTGCAATGGAGGTGGATGGGACTCCCTTGACCGGCGCCCGTCGTCCTTCTCCCAGTCTTACGGATGGTGCTTTCTGGATTGCTACGTCACCGGAGAAGAGCCTTGTCCCCGCCCGCCACCGCCGGCGACATGAAAAACACCAGCCCCTGGCTTTCCACACGCCGGTTTCCGGTGACACTCGCCGACATATCCGAACTAATCTGCTCGGGTGATTGTCTCCGTGTACCCACTCAAGTTTGAGTGGGGATTCTGGCCAGCGATCTTCAATGTGGGCAGCTTTCCGGTCCCTCTGCTGAGGCTTTTCCTTCGAGGTCCAAGTGGTGTAGCTTGCGATATGCTGCCCATTCTCTTTCCAGCGCGCGGGTTTGATCCTTCGACGTGATTTCGAATCGGGCCAGAGCTAGAATCAAGGCGCGCACGCTAACATGGGGTTCCGCTGCAGGCCGCATTAACCGACACTTGCCGCAAGTGATGATCGGTGTATCGATCTTTCGGTCAGTCCGAATCCTGTGAAGCGTTCTGTCTAGTTCGTCGCACAAACTAATAAGCGCCGGCATCGACATTCCCGCATGCCAATCAGCCCGCAACCGCGCGATCATTTCCGGAAACCAAGTTCTCTGCGCGTCGCCCGAGGGCATTTTCCAACATATCCTCGTCAGCCGTTTTCGGTTCCGACCGTAGTCATTGTAATTGTCCCGGACGCACCGGAACGACAGGTAATGTCTGGCTCCCTCGAAGCGTTTTCGGGAGAATGATCCTAGCTGGCGATAAACCATAAGATCAAGTCGACCAACTTTATCCAGTGCGCCGAAGCTCCTTCTGAAGCGCTAGGATGTTAAACTGCACCCGAGCGGCTCTGTTGAATTCCACAATGATCACTGTCTCTAAAGAAGATTACATCAAGGCGATTGCCGAGGCTGAGGCGGAAGGCGGGACCGTGATCTCTGCGACGCTTGCCCATTGGCTCGCAGTGACAAGGCCAGCGGTCACCGCAGCCTTGAAGCGACTTAAGAGGGACGGCATGGTCGCGGTTAAGAGCAATGGCCGTATTCAATTGACTTCCGCAGGGCGGCAGGTCGCCGAGAAAACTATCTTTCGCCATCACCTCATTGAGCGCATGCTGTCTGAGATTTTTGGCATGCCATGGTACGAGGTCCACGAGGAAGCAGAACGCTTGGAACATGCCGTTTCCCAGGCTTTTGAAAAGAAGCTGGTGGAGAAACTGGGCGGCAATGACAATTGTCCCCACGGGAATAGCCTCACCCTGAGGAGGCCTGCAGATCGCCGCAAGAAAGGCCAGCGCCTGCTCAGCGAAGCGGAGGAGGGCTTTCAATATCGGATTGTCAGCGTTTACGAACGGGACCGCAAGCTGTTGGATTTCTTTGAAGCGGAAGGAATCCGTCCTGGCGCTCGTTTGGCAGTTCAGAGTCGGAACTATGATGGCACCGTCTCCCTGACGGTTGATAAGGGAACGATTCGGTTGGGCGCTCCCGCGGCTGAGAAAATCTGGGTTGTGCAATCATAAAGTCTGCAACTTGTTAACTATGGTTAACGTCTGATAGTGTATTAAGGTGTCCCGACGAGGGCGAGGTTTGTCCGAACTCGGCGGCCATCGGAGTTGACCATGAGACTGCCTGCCTTAGACCGGTGGCAATACAATTTCCCGTCCCTCCTTTCGCGGGTCGCAGTTCTTGCTGTGCTCATCATCGCCACAACTCTTCTGCCGGGAAAGGCTTTCGCTCAGGGCGAAACCACCAGCGCCATCGTTGGCCAAGTGACTGATGCAACCGGCGCGGTCGTCCCGGATGCTAGCGTAACCGTCACGAATCAGGACACCGGCCTGAAGCGCAGCTCCAAGACCGATGATGGAGGCCGCTTCAACTTCCCGCAGCTGAAGCCGGGTGTTTACTTGGTCAAAGTGGAAGCGCAAGGTTTTCAGGCAAACCAGAACGATAATGTCGTGTCCGGCCTGGGTCAGAAGCAAACAGTGAACTTCACGTTGAAGGTGGCCCAATCAGACCAGTCTGTCGAGGTAAGCGGCGAGGCGCCGCTGATCAACACGGCCAATGCCAACACCTCCACAACCTTGAGTGCAGCGGCGCTGGAGGATCTGCCCAACCCCGGTGGCGACCTGACCTATCCTTTGCAGTTCGCCGCTGGGGCCCTGATCAACACCGCCGGCAGTGGCAATGATTTCGTGGGAAGCTCGAACGGCTATGGCAACGTGGAATTCAATGGATTGCCCGCACTCTCCAACGGCTACATCGTGGACGGGTTGGAGACGAACGATCCACTCACGAATTTGAACAGCGGCCTTTCGACCAACCTCGTATTGGGAATGAACTCGATCTCGGAGGTGACCGTCAACACGCTTTCCTATTCCGTGGATCAGGGCCGCTACGGCGCTTCGCAGGTCAACTACGTCACCAAGTCCGGTGCCAATAAATTCCACGGCAATCTCTACGAGCTGTGGAACGGTTCGGTTCTGAATGCAGAGGACTACTTTTTGAATGACACGCCAGGCCTTCACAAGCCGCGCTCGAACCTGAACCACTTTGGCGGCAGCCTGGGCGGTCCGATGGTTCATGACAAACTGTTTTTCTTCTTCGACAGTGAATGGGTGCGGATCGCTCTTCCCATCTTCACCACCGCAACGCTGCCCAGCGCCGCGTTCCAGCAATATGTGCTGCAACAGCTTCCTTTGGGCGGAACGGACTCTGTCACCGGAGCGAAGTATGCACCCACGCCACGACAGGTGCCGTTTTACCAGAAGATGTTTTCGCTCTACGGAAACACCAGTGGCACGCCGCTCGCTGTGCTTGGATGCCCACTGAACTCAGATGGCACTCTGCTCTCAGTCAGTTCTCCGGATGGAAATGGCTGTGCAAACCGCCGGGGAATTTCCCACTCCAGTGACGACAGCGAGCAGGTACAGACAGTTCGCATCGACTACAACATCAACGCGAGCAATACCGCCTGGTTTCGTTTCCAGGCCGACACCGGCTTGCAGGCTGCCTACACAGACCCGATCAACCCTTTGTTTAACTCGGTATCGTCTCAGCCACTCTATTCATTCGCGGCGGGATACACGCACGTGTTTTCGCAGAACGTCGTGAATTACTTCAATCCCGCTTTCTCCTGGTATGAGAGCTTATTTGCACCGAGTAATTTTCAGGAGACGCTCGCTGCTTTCCCAATCGTCCTGCAAGGTAGCGGAGCCAACGCGCCCTTCACTACTGTCGGCGGCCTCGACAACACCTGGGTACAGGGAAGGCGCGCCACTCGCTTCTTTATCAATGACAATCTTGCCTGGAGCCACGGGGCTCACGAATTCAGGTTCGGCACCAACACCCGCATCTTCCGCCTCAACGACTATGACTTTAGCGAGGGCACGGTGCCTACGGTGTCGTACACGACCCTGCCGCAGTTCATCTACGGCGTGGCGTCCACCGCAACGCAGACCTTTCCGACTTCGGCCAACGAGCCGTTCAACTTCCTCAACCTGGATTTCTACGCCCAGGACACGTGGAGGGTGACCTCAAAGCTCACGTGGACCATCGGCGTCCGGGACACTTACAACTCCAATCCTTTGAACCCGCACGATCAGATTGGCCGGCTCACCGGCTCCTTCGATTCGATCTCCCATGATGTCAATCAGCCGCTGAACGCAGCGATTCAGACTCATCTCGGCAATCTGCTTTCTTCCACGCCGGTCGCGATTCTCCAGCCGCGAACAGCGATCGCTTGGCAGTTCGAACCGAATACCGTGCTACGCGCCGGCTTCGGAATATTTAGCGACATCATGCCAGGCAGCATCGCCGATGTAGTCGGCAACAATCCGCCGTACGTCAAAACCTTTCAGGGCGGTCTGCTGGGCACGGTGGGCGGCACGGAGATCGCACCCGGCGTGCCCAACAGCGCCGTGGATGCTACCGTGGCGGCCAATCAGAGCTTCGGCGCCGGATTCCAACAAGGCCAGCTCTCATGCGTCTCGTCGATGTCCAACGCCGCGACCTGCCTTCCACCCGTCGCGATTACGGCAGTTCCCAGCGGAAAACTTCACGCCCCATACTTCATGGAATGGAGCTTGGGCATGGAGCATCAGTTCGGAACCACCGCCAGCGTCAAAGCGCAGTACGTTGGCACGCGCGCCGTCAACCAGCCCTATCTGACGCAGGTCAACGGCTATCAGACGGTGTGCCCGGGATGCTTTGCACCTTTCCCATACATGCAGCCCACCGATCCGCGATTTGCTGCCGTGACACAGTTCTCCACCGGAGCCAACAGCCACTACGACGGCCTGCAACTGACAGCAATGAAGCGCATGGGACACGGCTTGCAGGGGCAGATCAACTACACATGGAGCCGCTGCATGGATGAAGTCTCAAACGGCGGATTCCTGCAATTCTCAGCGGGCGGAATTCTCTCGCCTCTGCCCGGAGACCTTCATCGCGACTACGGTTCCTGTGACTATGACATTCGCCAGAATCTAAATGCTCAGTATGTGTACCAACTACCGGTAAAGGTCCGCAGCCAATGGCTCGGGCATTTTGTGAACGACTGGCAGGTCTCGGGAACGCTGTTCTTGCACAGCGGTGTTCCGTTCTCGGTCCTGAGCACGCCATATTCAGCGAACGGCAACGGCATCGTCCAGGGAAGCGGCCCCCAGTTCGCCAGTCTTGTGCCCGGAGTCGACCCATACTGTCGTCACTGCACCCTTGCTACAACGCAGCCTGGCACCGTGCAGTGGCTCAATCCTGGTGCTTTTATCTCCGCCGTCGATCCCAGCACTGGCGCCTGCGTCGGTGGAGATAGCGCAACACACTGCCAATTTGGCAACACCGTCAAAAACCAGTTCCGGGGTCCCGGGTTCACCTGGTCCGACATGTATCTGACAAAGCGAATTCCTTTTCACGAGAAGCTCACCATGAGACTAGACGTGCAGTTTTTCAACGTCTTCAATCATCCCAACTTTGCACTGCCCAGCATGGTGCTGGCCGGTGTTCCGGGAAAGCCTTCCACGCAGACAGGATTTGGGTCGCTGACGTATACCACTTCTCCGCCCACCGGCCTGCTCGGCGTGGGCTTGGGCGGCGATAGCAGCCCGCGCATGATCGCTTTTCAGGCTAAGCTGGAATTTTAGTGAAAGGCGCCATTATGATCCGACGGTTCATTCTCTTCGCCGCAGCGATTCTGATCGCAGTTCCGGTTGCCATTCTCTCGGGCGTGAGTTCAGGCCAGGAGGCGACAAGTTCCAGAAAGCCCAAAGCACAGGTCAAGAAGATACCGGCGCCCTACACGCCGGCATCCTCTGGTAAGGCTATGTATTTGGCGTACTGTGCTTCGTGCCATGGAAAGGACGGCAAAGGAGTCGGACCGGCAGCATCCGCCTTGAAATCCGCCCCTACGGATTTGACCCAGCTCGCGGCAAACAACGGAGGCAGGTTCTCTGAGAATCATGTATCCGAGACGATCAAGGGCGACTTCGGCACGCCCAGTCACGGCTCTAAGGACATGCCAGTTTGGGGGCCGATCTTCGCGTCGATGGGGACGACCAGCGATGGCTTGATGCAATTGCGTGTTCGCAATCTGACGAAGTACATCGCGTCGCTGCAGCAGTAGACTTATACCCCAATTGACACTGTTGGCAAGTGCATGCGGCTTACCAGAACCTCGGTGGCGATATGGGCCCGAAGTCGGGTTCCGGGAAGCCATCCGATCAGTTATCGTCGCCCGGGGCTCTCGGATTGGTACTGCTAGACACCGATGGGACATCCCATGTGCTGACCCCGCTCATCACACCTACCAAACTGCTGCAGCTAGCCCTTCTTTGTGGGTTTGAACTTCTCCCAGTCGGCGTCGGTCATGGTGTATCCAAGGTAGTTGAATTCGCCTGCCCCCTGCAGCCACTCTCCGCCATCCATGGTTACAATTTCGCCATTTATATACGCAGCTCCGTCACTGACTAGAAAAGCTGCAAGATTGGCAAGCTCTTCAGGAGTTCCGAAACGCCGCAATGGGATACGGTCAATGGCAAGCTTCTCCAGTTCCTTCTTCGGAAGCAAGCGGGAGAACGCACCCTCGGTAGGAATAGGCCCTGGGGCGATGGCGTTCATTCGAATGCCGCGCGATCCCCATTCCACTGCGAGGCTGCGGGTCAGTGCCTGCACGCCCGCCTTTGAAACGGCCGATGGAACTACATAGCCTGAACCCGAACCGCTGGAAGAGTATGTCGCCACGATATTCAACACGGCGGCTGATTTCTTTTCGGCAATACGGCCCGTACCTTTCCATTTGTCCCGCAATTCATCGATCAGTTTCCGAACTTTCGAATCGGCAACGGCGCGCCGATGCGCGGTCAAGTGTGTGCGTTTTCTTCTGGGGGCTCTTTTGCGAGATCTCATTGCTCCGGCAATTCCTTTAGGTCTCGCCTTTGCGCAATAAACTCAACGAGATGCCACTTCGCGTCGAAGAACGTAGGGTATTTCATCAGATATTCTACCGTCCAAATACCTTCCCGGAACCTTCGCGAAGACCGAGTATACAGCCGCATCAACTTGCGCAGATCTTGCGCAGATCTTTCGCATCCGGAGCCTGAAAGCCCATGTGGCGAAGGCCTTGTTCCGCCATCACCATTAAATTGTCTAGAATGAGTTGCTGCCGTCTCTTGCGCCCCTTAACCACCGGAGGCAAAGGCCTAAAATAAACAAGGTGAAGCCGCATCCAGCGTAGGTGCATCCTCCAAGCCTTCAACAACGCCTCATATTCATTGTGAGTGACCGCTGCCCGTAGGCGCCGGTTTGCGCGCTTCAGGTGGCGTTCCAAGGTACGGATCACCCGCTGGGATTTAGCACGCAACTCGCGCAATGTGTGCTCGTCAATTCCCCAGCGCACCTTTACTTCAGGCTCCCAGCGCCGTCCATCATGCTTCCGCCGCCTCCCCATATCGAGATTGACACAAATGGAAAAAATAGCTGCACGGACCTGCGTGGCATTCATCTGCACGCGGCCGCCACCGGCTGACTTTGGCTGAAGTGCATTCCGGAGTGCGCTGATCTGGTCCATCATCGCCGCGCTGTAGACGCCACGGTTGAATCCCTGCGGCGGCTGATACAGGCGAAACGGGTATGCGTACCCGAACGTTTTCTTCCCACGCCGCGAAACGTCCGCCTCAATGATGAACTCAAGTCCCGGCCAGATCACCGACATCTGAGCGGCGGAAAGGCGGAACCGTACCCCAGTCGGGTCTCCGTTTGTGGCTGGCGACATAAGGTTACGCTGCGGCCCTCTGCCTTACGTCATCCAGAATTGAAATCAACTTGTCCACCTGCGTAGTGTTGAACAGGCCGTCCACATCCTTGCCTTCCGCCAGCAGTTTGTCGAGGGTCTCCGGCATCACCCGCCTTGCCGAGTACATGGTTGCCACCAGTGCCGGTAACTCTGCAGTCAACGACACCTACTCCAATGCACTGCTGAACCTGACGAACTGGGTTGCCAACGTGATCCTGCCGGTCTATGCAGCGATCGAGGTGGTGCGCGCCGGAATCTCGTTTGAAGATCTTGCCACGATGCGGACCGACCTCCGGCCCGCGAAACACTTTGCCACCGCGGTGATGTGCTGCGCGGTCTCGGCAATCATGCGGCTGATCGAGTATTGGGTCGCTAACGGCCAACAGATTGGAGGCTGAACCGATGTCTTTGCATGTATCTCCGGTATCGCGCAACTTGCGCAATCCGGTCTATCTGATGGGCCTCGAAGTCGAGGACATGATGATCATCGGCATCGTCTGCATTGCGGCCCTCATGGGCGGCCAGTTCCTCTTCCCTGACCGCTATCTGGTGTTCCTCCCTCTCAACTGGGCTCTGATGCTGCTGGTTCTGATTCTTGGTGTGCCCGCACTGTCCATCTTCAAGTATGGCAAGCCGCGCGGCTACATGGAGGACCTGATCGCGTGGTACACGAAGCCGCGCGCCTATGCGGCGTGCGAGCGCGATGAAGACTTTCCCGCGCAATACCTGTCCCAGGAGGAGGACTGATGCCGACTACAACCGCAGAACATAACCGCTCTCTTGTGACACCGGGGATCTACTCGCTGCTGCCCATCCGCGATTTCCTTCCCGGAGCTCTGACGGCGGCCAATGGAGTTATGGTCCGAACTGATGGCTGTTATGTTGCCGGCTTCCATCTCGGCGGCTCACTGACGTACTTCGGAGACGACGCCGCGATGAACGAAATGAAGGGTCGAGTCGAGGCCCTGCTTCGCACCGTTCCCGAAGAGAGCATGCGAGTCCAGTTCCGCTACGAGGTCGTTGAAAACGCGAACGGTCTTATCGATCGCTACGAAGCGCTCCAACGCACGGAGTCCGATGTTGCACGGCGGATGGATGCGATTCGAATCGAGGGTTGGAGAAAAGAGGAAGAGCACAGCGAGTTCCTGACGCGGCTGGCCGCCGTGTACTTTATCTGGGACCCAGCGCTCCATGAGCGTCTGAATCGCACTACGACCGGAATCCTGGCCGGCCCAAGGACGGAGACGCAAGCCCGGGCCGACCAACCGAAGGCGGCAGAGCAGGGCATCATGCGGTTCTTCCGAAAGACCGCGGCTCCTGTGTCGGTTGAGTCCCAGGCCCAGATGGGCAGGAAGAAGCACCTCACCATCGTTGCCCGGTTTGAGAGCTTCCTCCGTGGCATTGAGTCGTCCCTGAAGACTGCTGGATTGAATCCGTCACGTATGGCCGCGGATGAGTTCTTTGCGGAGGTGAGCCGCGCGCTAGGCCCGAATCCAATTACCCGGCGGAGCCTCCGGCCGGCGAGCCCGATTGACCTCCGGCCGCTTACGGCCCGTGAGCAGTTGGCGAGCGTCTCTCTTCTCGATGAGACGGAGGAGTACCTCAACATCGATGGCCACCTCTATGGCTGCATCACGATGAAGGTGCCGCCCGAGGCAACCTTCCCAGGGATTATCCGGGAGTTGCTTACCTGCGGCTTTCCGCTCGCCATCTCCGTTCACCTCGTCATTCCGAACCAGCAGAAAGTGATCGAGAAGTACAAGAGCCGTTATAAGAAGATGCAGGCGGCGCAGCTAGACAAGGATGGCAATCACAAGGTGGACGTTGGCGCCGCTGTCCAGGCGCGCGAGCTGCTGGAGATCCAAGAGCGTCTCATCTCCGGCTCCTCGAAGACGACGCAGGTGTCGTTCTCGATCGTCTACCGCACCTCCCGGCCGGCCATGACCTCCATGGAGTACGAGCAGGCGGAGCGCCAGTTGGCTAGCTTCCGCCAGCAGTTGATGCAGGTGATCGCCCGGCGCAACGGCGCCAGCGCGCTGGCAGAGACGCTTGCCAAGCGCCGCATTTTCTTCGGTACATTACCCGGCCTCGCAGTAGCTGATCGACGCGAGATGGACCTGCTCACCGAACACGCCGCAGATCTGGTGCCGCTTGAGATGCCTTGGAGCGGGATGCAGCACGAGCCGTTGACCCTGTGGCACACGCCGTACCGCCATCTTCTGCCGTATTCACCGTTCGACGCGAGCCTGGAAAATGCCAATGCGCTGATCTGTGCCAACTCCGGCTCCGGCAAGAGCGTTCTCATCGGCAAGCTGCTCCTTACGTGTGCGCGCCGCGACACGAAGGTATCCATCCTTGAGCGCGGTGACTCCTACAAGACCGCCGTCGAGTTGATGGGCGGGCAGATGCTCAAGATGTCGCTCGATTCCAGATTCGCGATCAATCCATTCGATCTTGAGCCGGGACAGACGACACCTTCCAAAGACCATGTTGCGTTTCTGAAGACGCTCACCCGATACATGATCGGCGACGGCGGCAACTACGACGCCGACATTCTGGATGGCATCCTCGACCAGGCGATCAAAACCACCTATGACCGCATCGCCTCGAAGCGCTCGGGCTCGAAGATTCCGCTCTTCAGTGATCTCAAGGCCGACCTCGAAACCTTCCAGGAGCGCGGCCAACCGAAGATCGAGGAGCTGGCCCACATTGCGGCCTTCAAACTTGGTTCATGGGTTGGGCAGGGAATGTACGCCAACCTCTTCGACCGTCACACCACGGTGCCCATGACAGCCCCCTGGCTGTACTTCAACATCGAGCAACTCAAGGACGATCCTCGCCTTGAGACCGCGATGAGCCTGTTGATCGCCTATGCAACGACGAACCGTGCCTCTGGTGAATCGGGGCGGCGCTCCATCGTGATTCTCGATGAGTGCTGGTCCCTGCTCGATTCGCGGGATTTGTCGGTAACGGTGGAACAGTTATTCCGTACGGCTCGTAAGCGCAACGCCTGCGTATGGGGCGTTTCGCAGTCGGTAGAGGACTTCACCGGGACGCCGGACAATCCCAAGCCGATTGGAGCTGCGATTCTCTCCACCACGGCAACGCGCCTCATTGGACGGCAGAAGGGTAACGTCAAGGTCCTTGAGCACTTCCTGCACTTCAACCCGATCGTCTGCAATGCGGTCAAGAGCATCGGCATGACCGAGAAGGGGAAGCAGAGCCAGTTTCTGCTGGCCGTGGGCGACAACCCGGAGACGACGCAGATCGTCTACGTGCGCATCACGCCATTCGAATACTGGACCCTGACCACGATGCCGCGCGAGCGGACTTACCGCGACTACTGGCGGCGTCTCCATCCAGAACTTTCCATGTTCGACCAACTGTATATGCTGGCTGAACGGTATCCCAACGGCATCTCCTCGCTTCCCGAACTGCCAGAGGAGGCGTCGGGCGAGGTCTATCAGTCCGGCCCAGCACGATCCACGAATTCACAGGCACAGGAGGCACACGCATGAGTTCATCTCCCACGAAACCCACCTTCCTAGGCCGGCTCGGCTTCGCCGCCGCGCCACTTGCCATCCTGCTGCTGGTGTGGCCGGCGCAGCACGCCTACGCGGACATCCTCAGCGCGTTCACGGACTGCTTCAATACCGTCACAAGCCTGGGCGGCTTCAGCACGGACATCGACGGCACCAGCATCCAGCAGGCACAGTTCCTGACCAATACGCTCTATCCACAGTCCTTGGTTGGCCAGGCCCAATCGTCGATTGCGGCGGCAATCTCGACCTACCGCCCATGGATGGCAAGCGTCATGGCGCTCCCGACGAACAGCGCCACGATGGTCAGCTCCAGCCAACTGGAGTCGGCGACGCGCGGAGGTGCCAGCGTCGCGCCGGCTCAGCTCCTGTCGTCCTACCAGACGACCTATGGCGCGCCCATCTCAGCCACGGGAGGCGCCTCGTTCACCCAGACCGTGACGGACATGTCCGACTCACAGGCCTTGGATGTTTTCTCCCTCACCTCGGCCTCGGATGCCACTGCGAACTCGCTCATCTCGCAGGCCCATTCGATAGAGGATTCAGGTGCCGCGGTTGCACCGGGCAACGCCCATCACGCCGCACTCCAGGCCAAGGCATTGGAACTGTACTCGGCTGCGATCCGCCACAAGCTTCTGGCGGCCAATCTCCGATTGGAATCGGTGGCGCTGGCGAATACCACGGGAGCGATCAAGCAGCAGATGGTCCACCCAATTCCCCCGAGCACCTATCTGGTTTCGGGTTCCAGTGCCGCAAGCACATCAACCACGACAGGCAGCGTCAACAATCAGGGTTCCACGCAGACCGCGAAATAGAGAGGACAACATGCAACTTCGGACCAAACTGAAGCAGTTCGTATCGCATCCCGTCACGCGGCGCTCGAGCTGGATGGCCGTCGCCGGTCTGTTCATTGCCCTTGTCGTGCCGACTCCGGCCCACGCCCAGTTTGATATTGGCGTCGTTATTGCCTATATCGAGCAACTGAACAGCATGATGCAGTCCTCGCTCGGCGTGCCGCTGGCGGACATCGACACCCAAACGTCGGCGATCAATTCCTTCACCCAGAACGTCGTCTATCCCCAAGGCCAACTGCAACAGCTTCAGCAGATGGCGACAGGGCTTCAGACGCAGGCCGGCTCGGGCGCTTCGATTGTCCAGACGCCACGCAGCAGCTCGCAGAATACGACGAACCAGGCGTTTGAGGCGGCGTTGCTCTCGGGCAATCCCAATGCAACCTCTACGGTTCCGGCTTACTACACGGCGACCTACGGCGCGTCATCGACGACCAACATCCCGCCACAGACACAGACAATCGTGGACATGAACGACGCGCTGGCACAGGACGCCATGAAGCGCTCGATCCAGATGGACGCGGTTTCGGACAGGGAACTGGATCTCGTCCAGCAGTTGCTGGGGCAGGCCAGCTCGGCGTCATCGGGAACGGCACCTATCTTGACCGTCCAGGCCGACGCCTGGCTCGTGCAAGCCAATGCCTATAGCCAATTGGCGGAAGCTGATCTTCTTCGCGTGAAAGCCGGCCAGCTTGCCACGACCAGCGCGATTTACAAGCTTGGCGCTTCCACCCAGTCCACTACGAGCGGCGCTTTCACCGGAATACTCGGCTCCAGATCGGTTCAATAGCCGGCGGACACTCATGATGCTATTGCAGGCAACACCCACAAACTTTGTTTCGTACCAGAGCACGATCACCAACATCCTGTCGAACGCCAGCGTCAAGCCAATCGGCACGGCGATCCAGGGTGTGGCGATCTCTCTGGTGGCAGTCACGGCGCTGGTGGGCATCTACGAGGCCTTCTTCGATGCCGGCAACCTCCGCGCCGCCGCCATCACCATGCTGAAGTACATCATCGTCGCCTACCTCATCACCAATTGGACCAGCCTCTTCCAGACCATGATCACCGACATGGCGAGGGTGACCAACACGCTGCAAGGCGGCGCCACAGATACCGACGTCTACGATGCCTTCAATCAGTCGCTCCAGAGCTACTACGCAAGCACCGGGGATGGAATCCTCACGCAGCTCTTCAACGCTGCCAGCGGCCAGATCCTTATGGTCGTGCTGACGGCGATCTGCAGCTTCATCGAGTCGGCGGCCTATATGTTCTTCTGCTTCTGGTACACATTCTCGGGCGCGATCCTCTGGGGCATTGGGCCGATCATCATCGCGCTTCTGCCCAGCTCAGGGCTAGGCCGCTATGCAAAGGCCTACCTATCCAAGGTCGGCGAGTGGCTGATGTGGCCGATCCTTTATGCCATTCTCGGCGCAATCATGGTGGCCCTGAACATGAATACCGCCACCGCCATCCTTAACACCAACAGCACACTCTCCCAGCAGTCACAGCAGGTCTATATCATCGCCACCTCGATTGCGTTGGCCATCTGTCTGCTGACGATTCCGTTCACGGCTCACACCCTGATCTCTGGTCACTTCGCGCTCGCCGGCGGTGTGCTGGTCGGTTTGGTTATGAAGACGACAAGAGTCGCGCAGTCGGCTGGCAGAGTTGGCGCCAGCGGCGGTGCTGTTGGCGGAAGGTCCGGTGGCGGCTCAGGCGGCGTAGTGTATGCCGCCTCCGGCGGTGGCGGCAGCGGAGGTATGCAAGCCGGGTCACTGTACCGCAGCGATGTCTCCGGATCGGGCGGTGGGCGAATGCCTCCCCCGTTCACTCCACCGCCTGCTGTTTAGCGCTGATCGCATCACCGAGGACCTATACGAATGGCTAGTTCTATTATGAGCGACGAATCTCCCAAGTTCTATGAAGCCGATGGCGCTCTGACCATGCGCATGGGCGGCTTGAACACACCGCCCATGCGGGAGAACTGTGAAATGAGCATGGAAGAGCTCTTTGGAGAAGTGATTTACTCGTATACCCGCTTATGTGCTCGACAACATAAGCGGGAATATGTGGCGATGTAGGTTATGTGGTCACTGGTCATTGAAGTCTCCCTTGACGCAGGCTCGCGCAGTTGCTGCGCCACATAAAAAAAGCGCTTCTGCACCGTGCTTCCTAAGGATCAGAATATCTGGGTTGAGTCCAGCACTAATGGATGCGGCATGAATCCCCCCGACATCGCGCCCGGGGGAATTCATGCCAGGCGACTTGTTTTAGAGACTGCGAAGGAAGCTCATGAGACTCGGATCATCTCGCCACTTCTTCTTGGCGCTCGTTTCAGTCCCAGGATCGCAAGCGGCAAGGGCTCTCGCTTTGACTGTCAAGTCAGTCTCAGCGTAGACGTTGGTGGTCTCCAAAGAAACGTGTCCGAGCCAGCAACGGATCGTGTTAATGTCCACGCCGGCTCGGAGCAGATGAGTTGCGGTTGTGTGGCGAATCGTATGCGGGCTGATACGCTTGGCCTTTAGCGATGGAACTTGTTTCACCGCGAATTGGACATGTCGCTCGACAAGCGTGTGAATGCCGAAACGGGTCAAGGCCTGACCAGAACGATTGAGAAACAATGTGCCGGTGGTGGATCGATCCTCAGCCAGCACGGAAAGCTCTCTCATTGTCTTTCTCCATAAAGGGCAGAATCGAACCTTCTGTCCTTTGCCGTGGAGTTTCACCGTGCCACTCCCTGTTGGGTCCGCCTGCACATCCTCAATACTCACCCGCACGGCCTCGCTGACGCGTGCCCCGGAATTGTAGAGGAAGAGCAAGATCGCATAGTCCCGCTGTCCTTGCCGGGTACTTTGATCTGGGGCAGCAAGCAACGCGTCCATTTCCTCTTTTTCCAGATACGGGAGAACGTTCTTCTCGTACCGTTTGAAGGGAACCGTACGGATCTGACCGAGCCAGTGCACGTGTTCGGGACTTCGCTCACCGATGAACCGGGCCAATGCATGAATTGTGGCGAGTCTCTGGTTGCGCGTGCGAATGCTGCATCGGCGAGCGTTTTCCAAATGAGCCAAGAACGCTCGCACGAGGTCCGCCGAAAGGTCATCCACGTGGAGGCGATCAATCGACTTCTTACGTTGGTTCGCAGCAAATGGCAGGAGTTGGCGGAGAGCATCTCGGTAGCTTTGCTGCGTATTCCGTGAGAGGTTCCGCTCGCCGATCAGATGCTCCAGCAGAAAGCGCCGAATCCACGGACTGAGTAGGCAATGATCAGCCATTGTGCGCCTCCGGCAGTGCGTAGCGCTCAAAGCAACAGCTCGCTTCGTGAAGGAGCTCTTTCGTCATAGTCAGATAATGGGCGGTGCTTCCAATATGGATATGACCGAGGTAAGTGGAGAGGTGCGGAAGAAGGCGCTGCACATCCTTGCCCTCCCGATACCAGGTGACTAACCGCGTAACGGCGAAGGTATGCCTTAAATCGTGAAGTCTGGGTTGATAACGCCCTCCATCAAACCGGAGAATTCCAGCTTCTCTTCGTAGCCACTGAAACATATGATGTGCGTGGTCGGCCGTCATTGGAGTTCCTTTTCTTGTACAAAAGAACGAAGAATCGGGGGTACGAGCGTTGCCGGACCAATGCCGGTCGGAATAGAGACGCAGCACATGCAGGAGATCTGGGCCAACTGGGACGAGCCGTGACTTGAAGAATTTTGTCTGGTGGATCGTCAGCAGGCCTTCGGTTAAATCGACCTCACGCAGAGTCAGTTTGGTCGTCTCGCCGAGTCGTAACCCAGTGCCGTAGAGCAAAAGGATGAGAGCTCGTAAAGTGGGCGGACTCAATATCGCCATCGGGCGATAGCAGGAATCCGAAATTCCAACTAGCCGGCGGATCTCCTCAATCGAGTAAAGATATGGCACGAATTTTGCAGGCATCTTCGGCACGGATTTCGGCAACAGCGATTTCTGCATGTATCCGCGGCTGATCGCGTACTGGAAGAGGCTCTTTAGCGTTGTGAATTTTGACAGCCAGGTGGTTGTAACTGGTCCTCCTTTGCCACGAAGGTATTTCTCTACTTGACCAGGCGAAAGATAGTGAAGTTCGATATCCCCAGCCTGCCTCAAAAATGCTTTGAGCTGGTAGGACTCTGATCTGTATAACTTTCCAAGTGCCTGCGAATAATCGACAAATTCTCGGATTGCGGCGGACAGTTTCACAGCACGCCTCCCAAGTTTAGATTCGCGACTTTGCGCAAGTCATCGAGTCGAAATCTACTCTGATGAGATTTGGATTTCACTTTATGATCGTCGAGAAGATCGGTCACGTTAGTTAGACCGAAGGCGGCAACCTCTCGCAGCGATTGATGATCGACCTTGGCATAGATCTGGGTTGTCTCAGCCGAGCGGTGTCCCAGATGATCCCCGATTTCTTTCAGGGAGAAACCTTCCGACAACAGATGGGTTGCGCAGGAGTGCCTCAATACGTGAGGCCCGTAGTGAGGCAGTTGGATACCAAGACGTCTGATGTGTGCTCTAACTTGACTTCCAAGGCTGATCGACGAAATTGGGTGGTGAGGCGTATTGGTTCTCAGGAACAACTGGCGGTGAGAACTGCGCGGCCTGACCTCTTGGAGATATCGAATAACTGCCTCACCAATCTCCCTGGTGAGTGGATACGTATTCGTCCTCCGCTGCTTGGGGCGCCGACAGTGAATGCGTTCACTGTCCCAATCGATATCGTCTAAGGTAAGCGCACAGACCTCTCCAATTCGAAGCCCATACACTGCCAAGAGCAAAATGGCGGCGCGGTCTCGGATGTTGGCTGGCCGATTGCCGCTCACGTTCGCTATCAAACTCTGGACGACTATCCATGTCAGCCCTTGGGGAAGTGATTCGTAGGAGTACATGCAGGGCCTGTCGATCGTTTTAGCAATATTGTCGGCGCACCAACCGCGCGAAGCTGCGTAACGAAAAAACGCTCTTAGGGATTGGCCGTAGCAGATAATCGTCCGTCGTTTCCAACCCCGCTGCCTATGCTCCAAGAAGAAGTCCGTGATTGTTGCTGGGGTAACTGTCAATAGCGAACCACCACGCCCCGACAACCAAGCGAAAAACCTTTCTAGCAAAGATCCTCGAACGACCAGCGTCATATCAGTTAACCCCCGCTCTTCATGGAGATGGTGGAGAAACATGGCCAACTCGTTGCTGAACGGTTTTTCAGGCGTTGGACAGGGTTCTTCCAGCCACCCCAAGAAGCGCAGCCAGCCTGAAGCGGACGAAACAAAGTCAATCTGGGCACCGTGAATGCTTCGAGGAAGAGTGCTGGACCGCGCCGTCTGGGCGACCCACTTTCCGGCTGCCTCGAACAGATCGGCAACCAGGATTGGTGTCTTACCGTTGATCTTCGTTCTTTCAACGACCGCGAGAAGGAGGTGATTTACTCTTTTCAATCGATCGTGGCTGTGGCCACCGCGATGAAGGTGTTCGAGGTAACGCTCGCGCTCTTGTGCAAGCGGAGCTTTTCTATAACGCTCAGCAACGTGAGCAGTTTTAACGAGTCTTTCAAACATGGCTGATTCCTCCGGAAGAAGTTACTCAGCCTAAATATCGAGGAAAGTTTATGTGGCGATCAAATCAGCGGCACCGTGCCCCAGGCGAAGTTCATGACTAGTGACCACATAACCTACATCGCCACATATTCTCGCGCCCAGGCAATCGAGGATGGCGTGCTCGTGAACCTCAACGACCCAT
>CAZQDD010000011.1:0-93470 GCA_964591805.1 uncultured Acidobacteriaceae bacterium
GCTCCAGGGTCTCGATCTCGGAGTGCATGTAGCGGCAGCGCACGCCGACCTCGGCATAGTACTCGGCCAGATCCTCGGACATGCGCTTGGTGAGGGTGGTGACCAGCACGCGCTCGCCCCGCTCCACGCGCAGGCGAATCTCATGCAGCAGATCGTCGATCTGTCCCTTGACGGGACGCACTTCCACCTGCGGATCGACCAGCCCGGTGGGGCGGATGATCTGCTCCACCACCACGCCCGCGGATTTTGTCAGCTCGTAGGGACCCGGCGTGGCGCTGACGTAGATTGCCTGGTTCACGCGCGCCTCGAACTCCTCGAAGGTGAGCGGGCGGTTGTCCAGGGCGCTGGGCAGGCGGAAGCCGTAGTCGATCAGGTTCTGCTTGCGCGAGCGGTCGCCGTGCCACATGCCGCGCACCTGCGGCGCGGTCTGGTGACTCTCGTCCATGAACAGCAGAAAGTCGCGCGGCACGTAGTCCAGCAGGGTCGGCGGAGGCTCGCCCGGCAGGCGCCCGGTGAAGTGGCGCGAGTAATTCTCAATGCCGTGGCAGTAGCCCATCTCCTTGATCATCTCCAGGTCAAAGCGGGTGCGCTGGTGGATGCGCTGCGCCTCCACGATGCGTCCCTGATTTTCCAGCTCCTTCTCCCACCACAGCATCTCCTGCACAATGGAATCGATGGCCGCGCTGCGCGTTTCCGGCCGCATGACGTAGTGCGACTTGGGATAGATGGGCAGGCGCTGGTACTTCTGCTTGACGGTGCCGAACAGCGGATCGATCTGCGAGAGCGACTCGACCTCGTCGCCCCAGAGTTCGATGCGGTAGGCGTTGTCGTCGTAAGTGGGATAGACCTCGATGACATCGCCGCGCACGCGGAAGGTGCCGCGCTTGAAGTCGGCGTCGGTACGCTCGTAGAGAATCTCCACCAGTTTGCTGGTGATGTCCTTGCGCTTGATCTTCTGTCCCTTTTCGAGGAAGAGCAGCATGCCGTAGTAGGCTTCCGGCGAGCCCAGGCCGTAGATGCAGCTTACGGAGGCGACGATGATGCAATCGCGGCGCTCGAACAGCGAACGCGTGGCGGAGAGCCGCAACTTGTCCAGTTCGTCGTTGACCGTCGATTCCTTTTCGATGTAAATGTCGCCCGCAGGAATGTATGCCTCCGGCTGATAGTAGTCGTAGTAGGAGACGAAATATTCGACGGCGTTGTTGGGGAAGAAGCTCTTGAACTCGTGATAAAGCTGCGCCGCCAGCGTCTTGTTGTGCGCCATTACCAGGGCCGGGCGCTGCGACTCCTCGATCACCTTGGCCATGGTAAACGTCTTGCCGGAGCCGGTGACGCCGAGCAGCACCTGGTGCTTTTCGCCTTCGCGCAGCCCGCGCGAAAGCTGCTCGATGGCCGAAGCCTGGTCTCCCTGCGGCTTGTAGTTGCTGTAAACCTTCAGTTCCATTGGCAGCGGTCCCCACTCCGCATAAAGTGCCAGCCTAGCGCCAGCGGCCGGAGGGCCATCTTCTGGCCCGTACCCGCCGCTAAGCTCCCAGTGAGCAGCGCCGGGCTCTGGCTAACTCTTGATTATAACCTGCGAGCACGGACGGCTAAGTTGCGCGTCGTGTCTAAAGCTCTGTGTGGAATCCGCCGATAACGACAATGAGTCTTCATGAACGCGGAGAGCGCTTTCTGACGACCCAGTGAGGAGCCAGGACATCCTAATGGCCGGACAAATCAAGCGCATGATTAATTCCATCATTCAAAAACGCGCCAAGGGCAATCCAGTGATTCTAGAAACCACCACATGCAAGCTCATTCTTAAGGGCCTCGACCCCGCTCTTTTCAACGAACGCTCGCCGGACGATCCGACGATAATCGTAAAAGTTTTAGCCATCGCAGCAGAACTTGGCGTAAGCGTCTAGCCAGCAGGGAGCACAAATCTACATGCCTATTACATCCGCATATTCCACAAAAGCGCTACCTGCCGCCATCACGGATTTGAAGGCGCAGAGCGCAGACGCTCAGCCGCGAGCCGTGATCTGCTTCGCTTCCGCGAAGTACGATCCGTCGGCACTGAGCCAGCAAATGAAAGCGGCTTTTCCGCAATCCTGCGTCATCGGTTGTTCCACGGCCGGTGAACTCACCAGCGGCAAGATGCTGCAGGAATCCGTGGTCGCCCTGTTTCTCGACGCCCAGACGGTCGAGGACGTGTCGGTTGCGGTGGTCGAAAACATCTCGGAGGGAAGCCGCGTCCGCGAAGCGTTTGCCGAATTCGAGCGGCACTTCCACGCACCGGTGTCCTCGCTCGACATTCAGAAACACGTTGGCCTGGTCCTGGTTGACGGCTTGAGCGGCGCCGAAGAGGGATTGATGGAAAAGCTCGGTGACCGCGCCGACGTGTTCTTTGTCGGTGGATCGGCCGGCGACGATCTGAAGTTCCAGCGTACCCATGTATGGGTGGACGGCAAGGCCTATACGAACGCGGCCCTGCTGGTTCTTCTTCGTCTGCCGAACGGCTTCGAAATCATCAAGACCCAGAGTTGCCGGAGCATCGGCAAGGTACTGGAAGCGTCCCAGGTTGACGAACCGCAGCGGAAGATCATTCAGTTCGATCACAAACCCGCCATCCAGGCGTATGCGGAAGCCATCGGCGTTTCCGCCGGCGAGGCCCCGGCCCACTTCATGCAACACCCTCTCGGTTTGATGATCCAGGGCGAGCCCTACGTGCGCAGTCCGCAGCGGGTCGAAGATGAGGCCATGCGCTTCTACTGCCAGGTCAGGGAAGGAACAAAACTGGAAGTTCTGGAGGCCACGGATATCGTAGCTGATACTAGGGCAGTCATCGAAGCGCGAAAAGCAGCAGGACGGATTGCCGGGCTCATCGATTTCGGTTGCATCCTGCGAACCCTCCAGTTGCGATCCGAAGAGCGGTGCGATCAATATGGCGCGATCTTCGCGGGATTTCCCGCGGTAGGATTCAGCACCTATGGCGAAGAGTATCTTGGCCACATGAACCAGACATCAACCATGCTGTTGTTCCGCTAGGCGTCCGGAAGCAGCGAACCCCGCGTTCCTCGCCTGCGCCGCACCGCTCATTCAGGGTGCGGCGCTTGTCTTTTGCGGCGATGCCGCTCAATCTCAGTGCTTGACGGAGCCGTGCATGCCGGCCTCGTAGCTGCGGCGGTCGAGGCGCGGCAGGGTCTTGGCGACCTTTTTCGGAAACAGCGGGTAATGGCGCACCGCGGCTAGGTATTCAGGCACGTACCAGACATCCTCGTCGCTCGTCATCCAGTGCTGGGGATCAAAGCGCGTCAGGTTTACCGCTCCCGAGTAGGTGCGCAGGGTGCGTTCGCCGCGCCGGTTGTAGTAGTGCTCAAAGTAGCTGAGGGCCAACTCGCGCAGGGTGCGGTAGATGGGCGCGCGGAAACGCAGTCCCGCATAGTTGGACTTGGCAACGCCTCCCCAGAGGCCGTGCACGCGGTACAAGGCCACCACGTGGTCATCGTCGCGCACCGCTTCCAGGTCCATCAGCAGCGGCGGATGGCCGTTGATGCGCAGGGCGGCGGCAGCCAGCATCGCGCCCTCCATGCAGTGTCCGGCGCGCTGGCGCAGCACGCGCCGGGGAGACCAGGCGTGGTCTTCGTACTGGTAAGGGAGCGAGTCGAGGAACGCCTGAATCTTCGCCGGAGTGTTCAGCGAGCGCAGTTTACGAACGTCCTTTGGGGCAAGACCGCTGTCAGCAACTCCGATTGCGGGGGTGTGACCCTTGCCGCGTGCCGCGTCTTTTTTTGCCAATCCCTTCCTCCCGGTACCGCCTCACCCTGGCCAGACGGAGGGAACGCGTGCTCGCTTCGATGCCTGGCGCGGCAGGGATTCGCGTCGTTTCAAGCGAGGCTGGCAGACGAGGCTGTCAACCTAGGGTGTCACCGGCTCCGTCTCCCACTCGCCGGTCACCAGGTAGTCGTGGATGGCGGCGGCGGCCTTGCGGCCCGCTCCCATGGCGAGGATTACCGTGGCGCCGCCGGTGACGATGTCGCCTCCGGCAAAAACGCCGCGCTTGGAGGTGCGGGTGGTCACCGGGTCAGCCAGAATGTAGTTGCGCGAGGTGGTCTTCAGGTCCGGCGTGGTGCTCTGCACCAGCGGATTCGCCGTGGTGCCGACGCCGATGACGGCCACATCCACGGGCAGAATAAAGTCCGAGCCTTTGATCTCGATTGGACTGCGGCGTCCGCTAGCGTCGGGCGCGCCCAGCTCCATGCGCACGCAACGGGCTGCGGTCAGCCAGCCCTTTTCGTTGCCCAGGAACTCTTCGGGATTGGTCAACATGCGGAACTCCACGCCCTCCTGGCGGGCGTGCTTCACCTCTTCGGCGCGCGCCGGCATCTCCTCGGCGGAGCGGCGATAGACCAGGGTTGCCGTTTTCGCTCCCAGCCGCCGCGCCGTGCGCACCGCATCCATGGCGGTGTTGCCGCCGCCCACCACGATCACGTTGCGGTCGCGGCAGTCGTACACCGGCTCGTCGGCTTCGGGAAACTTGTAGGCGCGCATCAGGTTCACGCGAGTGAGGAATTCATTGGCCGAGTAAACCCCGTTGAGGTGCTCGCCCGGCACGCCGAGGAACTTGGGCAGTCCCGCGCCGGTGGCCACAAAGACGGCGTCGTAGTGCTCGTCGCGCATCAGCTCGTCAATGGTCACGCTTTTGCCGACGATGACGTTGGTCTCGAACTCCACGCCCATCTTGCGCAGGTTGTCCACCTCGCCCTTGACGATGGTCTTGGGCAGGCGGAACTCCGGGATGCCGTAGACCAGCACGCCGCCCAACTCGTGCAGCGCCTCAAAGACGCGCACCCGGTGGCCCTTCTGGATCAGGTCTCCGGCGGCCGAGAGCCCGGCCGGACCGCTGCCGACAATGGCCACGGCTTTCCCTGTGGGCGCGGCGTTCGGGGGCAGTCCAAGTTGTCCGCTGTTGCGCTCGTAGTCGGCGATGAAGCGCTCCAGGTTGCCGATGGCAATGGGATCGCCTTTCTTGCCGACGACGCATCCCCCCTCGCACTGGTTCTCCTGCGGACAAACGCGGCCGGTGATGGCGGGCAGGGCGTTGTCTTCGCGCATCTTGGCCGCCGCCGCCAGGTAGTCGCCGGCGTAGATCAGGTCCACCACTTCGCGGATTTTCACTCCCACCGGGCATTGCAGCACGCAGCCGGGCTTGCCGCAACCAATGCAGCGGGTAGCCTCGGTGCGCGCATCCGCCGCCGAAATGCCCTGGTTCACTTCCTCAAAATTGTGACTGCGAAGCTCCGGGTCCTGCTCCGGCATGTGGATGCGCGCAATCTTCATCCGCTCTTTATTGGAAAGAGTATTTTTCTCAGCCATGGTGCGCCTCCGCCTTGGCGAACTGTGCCCGCACCTGCGCCACTTCCGCGTCCTTGTTTTCCTCAAAGCGCTTCAGCGATTCGGCTTCCTTGTCGCGGTACATGGCGTTGCGTTGCATCAGCACCTCAAAATTCACCGTGGAGGCGTCGAACTCCGGTCCATCGACGCAGGCAAACTTGCTCTTGTCGCCCACCAGCACGCGGCAGCCGCCGCACATGCCGGTGCCGTCCACCATGATGGAGTTCAAACTCACCATGGTCTTGATGCCGAGCGGCGCGGTTACCTGGGCCACGGCGCGCATCATGAGCACCGGGCCAACCGCCAGCACAAAGTCGATTTTGCGTCCGGCGGCCAGCAGGTCATTGAGCTTTTTCGTGACCAGACCTTTTTCGCCGTAGCTGCCGTCGTCGGTCATGATGTAGGTTTCGCTGCTGGCGTCGCGCACCTCATCTTCAAACACCACCATCTCGGTGTTGCGCGCCCCTTCGATGAACACCACGTGATTGCCCGCCTGCTTGAGCGCATGTGCGGTAGGCAGTGCCATGGCCGTGCCTACGCTGCCGGCCAGAATCGCCACGGTGCCGAAGTTTTCGATTTCCGAGGGATGGCCGAGCGGGCCCACGATGTCCAGAATGTAGTCGCCCGTCTCCAGACAGTTCAGCAGGGAGGTAGTCTTGCCGATGGACTGGGCGACGATGGTGACCGTGCCGGCCTTGGGATCGGAAGCCTTGATGGTCAAAGGAATGCGTTCGCCGTTTTCATGCAAACGCAGGATGATGAACTGCCCGGGCCGCTGCTTGCGGGCGATGCGCGGCGCTTCGATGACAAACTGCTTGATCTTGAAGCCGACACTGCGGGCTTCCACGATTTTGAACATAAGAGATGGCTCCATGCAGAGCAAAACCTGGAAAGTGTGAACCTCCGCAGGAGTAGCGGTACGGTAAACTGGCTCCGAGGTCTACTCAAGCGTACTGAACATTGCCATCCTACGTCCAGAGATTTAGTCCGTTGATGGCGCTGCGGGCTGATTCCGGCCACATCGTCATCGCGACCATTCTCATCGGGACCACAAAGATGGCCGTTGCGGAGAAAGATCGCGTCCAAACGATGGCGAGACAAGCTGGTGTGATGCCGTCTGCGCCGCCGCAGAGGCGTCACGGTGGCGCAGACGAAGATAACAAGAAATCGCCGTTTTCCGGCGAATTCGCAACCGCCCCAGGTCCGGGCTATCCGCCGTTCCGCAGTCCCAGAAGTTCCAGCAACTCCTCGGGACGGTCGATCATCACGTCTGGAGGATGCTTTTTCAACGCTTCCGGGCCTAGGCCGTAGCTGACGCCGACCGAGAACATGGCGGCGTTGTTCGCCGTCAGTATGTCATTCAGCGAGTCGCCGATCATGACGGCCTCGGTGGGCAGCGCGCCGTGCTGCTGCATCAAAGTGTGCGCGCCCAGCGGGTCGGGCTTGCGGGTGGCGAAGCTGTCGCCGCCGTAGATCCCCGTCATGAAACGCGTCAGTCCCAGGCCATCGCAGACCCCGCGCGAGAGGCCCTCGGACTTGTTGGTCAGGATGGCCATTTTCAGGTTGCTGTGCTGCTGGATTGCGGCCAGTGTATCCATCACCCCGGAAAAGGCGTGGGTGTGGTCCAGTTTGTGGGCGTCATAATACTTTATGAAATACGCCAGCCCGTTTTGCAGCAGGACGTCGTCCTTGGTATCGCCCAGGGAGCGGCGAACCAGGTCCGTGATGCCGTTGCCGATGTAGCTGGCGATCAACTCGACGGGCAGCTCAGAGAGCTTGAGATGGCGTAGCATGGCGTTAATGGCGAGAGCCAGGTCCAGCGCGCTATCCACCAGCGTACCGTCCATGTCCCAGATAAGCAGTTTTATGTTTGCGGCTGGAATCGGCCGCCTCGTCTCGATCATCTCATTCTCAGTATATCCTCTGGCGGACGCCCGAGTGGGCAACGCGCCGATTTCGTTTACAATTGTGCGTTCGGCCCGTCTCTGAGAGCTTGGAGAAATGGCCGTTTTTTCATCGAGGGAAGCGCGAATGTCGTCCAAGGTTGTGCAGAGCGATGGGGTCACGGCGGAACAGACGTACGAGGGACTCTCGGCGCGGCAGTTGCTGGAGTTGTACCGGCTCATGCTGCTTTCGCGGCGCATCGACGATCGCGAAATCCTGCTCAAGCGCCAGCAGAAGGTTTTCTTTCAAATTTCCTGTGCCGGGCACGAGGCCCTGTTGCTGGCCGCCGCCGCCAACCTGCGCTCCGGCTATGACTGGTTCTTTCCCTACTATCGCGACCGCGCTCTCTGCCTGGCCCTGGGCGTCAGCGCCGAAGCCATGCTCCTGCAGGCGGTCGGCGCGGCCGCCGACCCGGCTTCCGGCGGCCGCCAGATGCCATCGCACTGGGGCAGCCGCGAACACAACATCTTTACCACCTCCTCGCCCACCGGAACCCAGTTTCTGCAGGCCGTGGGCTGCGCCGAGGCCGGACGCTACTTCACGCATCATCCCGCGGCTGCCGCCAGGGTGGACGGCGATTACCGCCAGTACAAGGATGTCCAGCATCATGGCGACGAAGTCACCTTCGTTTCCAGCGGCGAAGGCACCACCTCGCAGGGAGAATTCTGGGAGTCGCTGAACACGGCCTCCAACCGCAAACTGCCGCTGCTCTATGTGATCGAGGACAACGGCTACGCCATCTCGGTTCCGGTCCAATACCAGACGCCGGGCGGCAGCATCAGCCGCCTGGTAGCCAACTTCCCGAACTTCCACCTGGAAGAGTGCGACGGCACGGACCTGCTGGCAAGTTTAGCCGCGATGCGCCGCGCCGTGGAATACATCCGCGCCGGCCACGGGCCCGCCCTGGTGCACGGCCACGTGATCCGCCCCTATTCGCACTCGCTTTCCGACGATCAGAAGCTTTACCGTCCCGAGGGCGAGCGCAAACGGGAAGCTGAGCGCGACCCCATCACGCGCCTGCAGGCGTTCCTCATCGCCGAGGGAATTCTGGACGCGGCGGCGGCGCAGAAGTTGCAGCGCGAGGTTGAGGTCGAGGTGCACGCGGCCAGCGATGCGGCCCTCGATGCGCCATTCCCGGAACCTTCCAGCTACGCCCGTCACGTGGTTTCGGAGGATCTGAAGCCCGGCGCCGAGAGCTTTGCCGCCGTTCCGGCCAGCGAGGGCGGCGACCGCACCATGGCCGACCTGATCAATACCTGCCTGCGCGACGAGATGCGCCGCGACGAGCGCATGGTGGTGTTTGGCGAAGACATCGCCGACTGCTCCAACCACGAGTATCTGGAAGACAAAAAGCTGAAGGGCAAGGGTGGAGTCTTCAAGCTCACCGCCGGGTTGCAACGCGAGTTTGGTTCGGAGCGCGTCTTCAATTCGCCGCTGGCCGAAGCCAACATCGTGGGCCGCGCCCTGGGCATGGCCGCGCGCGGCCTCAAGCCGGTGGTGGAGATTCAGTTTTTCGATTACATATGGCCGGCCATGCACCAGCTGCGCAATGAGTTGCCGCTGATCCGCTGGCGCTCCAATGGTGCGTTCTCCTGCCCGGCGGTGATCCGCGTCGCCATCGGAGGCTATCTCACCGGCGGCGCCGTCTATCACTCGCAGTGCGGTGAGAGCATCTTTACCCACACGCCCGGCATGCACGTGGTCTTTCCCTCCAACGCGCAGGACGCGGCGGGCTTGCTGCGCACCGCCATCCGCTGCGACGATCCGGTGCTGTTTCTCGAGCACAAGCGTCTCTATCGCGAGCCTTTCGGACGCGCCCCCTATCCCGGCCCGGACTACACCATTCCGTTCGGCAAGGCGCGCATCTGGAAGCAGGGAACCGACATCACGGTAGTCACCTACGGCGCCACCGTGCCGCGCACCCTGCAGGCGGCGCAGCGCCTGGAGCGCGAGCAGGGAATCAGCGTCGAGGTGCTCGACCTGCGCACCCTGAATCCCTACGACTTCGAGACCATCGCCGCCTCGGTCGGCAAAACCAGCCGCGTGCTCGTCGTGCATGAAGACATGCTGAGCTGGGGATACGGCGCCGAGATCGCCGCCCGCATCGGCAGTGAGCTGTTCGACCAGCTCGACGCCCCGGTCAGCCGCCTGGGGGCCAAGGATACCTTCGTCGCCTACCAACCGGAGCTGGAAAACGTCATCCTACCGCAGGCCGATGACATCTTCGCCGCTCTCCTCAAGCTGCACGCGTATTAACGCGCTCCGCAACGGGAGCTGGCGAATTGACCTGGCGGCCGGTGGCCCACATGCGCCGCCTGTTTGCGAATGTGGGCAATCGGCAATTCTTCCGAGCGCCGGGTCCAGCTCCTTCAATTTTTGTGCAGATAGATACTGCCGTTCACCGTCTCCAGATCAATGGTGGCGCCACCGGAGCCCAGGTTCGTGTCCACGTTTGCTCCCGGCGCGTACCTCGACTTTTCCACCTGGAGCGGCAGATCGGAGTGAATCTCTCCATGCACGGTGGCGGCCACCAGGTGCGCGTTCGCGGTGGCAGACATCGCCAGCGCCGCGGTTCCGTTTACCGTGTTCAGCTTCACCGGGTGCCGTCCGGCATTGCTCAGCGAAGCCTTCACGTCGCCGTTCACCGTACTGGCTTCGAGTTCATCGCCTGCGTTCCACACCTCCGTGGTGCCGTTCACCGTGGCGGCCTTGATCCGTCCGCGCGGACCGTCAATGTGAATCCCGCCGTTCACGGTTTCCACCTCGTACAACCGCGCCCCCCACGGCACCCGGATGCGGTACTCGACCTTTGCGGGATTGTTATTGTCATGGTCGGGATACTTCGTCTCCACGTCCACCGAGTGTCCGCTGCCGGCCACCTCGATGCGCACCTCGCGCAGCTTTTGCTCGGAGCTGGCGGTCTTCACCGCGTCGATCTGAACCTCATTCCTGTCCCAGGCAGCGATGGTGATGCCGCCATTGACGTTTTTCAGCGAGAAGCTTCCATTGGCGTCCATGGGTACGGTTTTGTGGAACTCCTCGCGCTCCTCGGCCCAGGCGGGCAGAGCGGCAATGGCAACGGCTAACAACGGCGCCAGCAGCAGCGCCTTCCTGTTTCGACTCAGCATGCTTTTTCCTCCCTGCCGTTTGGACGGCGGTTTCCGGTTAGGGTGAGCAGAATCATGTTCACGACGGGTGCAAGAGCGCCAAGTCCGCCTGCGCAGTGCGGCTGGCACTTCCACGGCCTGATACGTGCGCAGGTCCCGGCAAGTTCCACTCTCAGCCCGGCTTCCAGGCTGGCACGGCCGCCCCGGATTGCCGCCCGTCCGTCGAGGGTGGGCCAGCCGCCATGTCCCGCCGTGATATGTTGCAGGGATGAGCCAGTCTACCCGGATCGCCAGTGTTTCCGAACTTCCGCCGGAGGGCGGATTGCGCGAATTTCCCTTCGGCTCCAGCACGGTCTGCGTCGCCCATGCCAACGGCGCACTTGTGGCCCTGGGCAATGTTTGCCCGCACAAAGGAGGACCCTTGGCCGAGGGCACGATCGAAGACGGGAAACTGGTTTGCCCCTGGCATGGATGGGAATTCAATCCCGCCACCGGCAAGTGCATCAACCGCCCCGGCGCCTCGGTGAAGGTCTTCGAGCTGGCCATTGACGGCGAGGATGTCTTGCTGAAATACTGATTAGCCCGCGCGGGCGTTCCGTTCGCCGGCTGAGCGCCTCAGAACACTTCGCTCAGCAGCCCGAAGCGCTCCAGGGTCAGCAATTGCTGCGGCTCCGTCGCCGTTGCAAGCTCGGCGTGCTCCAGAACCCAGGTGTCGGCGTGAGGAATGAACACGGCGTTCAATCCCGCCGCAAGCGCCGGATTGATGTCGGACTTGGGACTGTTGCCGACCATCCAGGTTGTGCCGGGTTCCAGCCCGTATTTTCGAACGATGGCGCGATAGCTCTCCGCGTCTTTTTCCGCCACCACTTCCACGGCCTCAAAGTACGGCTTCAACCCGGAGCGTTCCACCTTGCCCGTCTGCTCGCTTATGTCGCCCTTGGTCACCAGCAGCAACTGGTGCCGCCGGTGCAGCTCGTCGAGCGTGGGCCCGACGTGCTTGAGCAGCTCGATGGGCTGCCCGGCGATGGCCGCGGCAAAGCCGTGAATTGTCTCATGCAGGGCCGGCGTCAGCGGTTCCACCGAGAGCCGCTCGAAGGTCGCTGCCAGCGCCGCCGCAAAGCTGTGCAGGCCGTAGCCCAGCTTCAGAATGTTCTCGTGCTCCACCTCGTTCAGCTTCCGCCGCACCTCGGCGGCCGTAAAGTGGCGATGATTGAGGAACGAGATAAAGTTTGCGATGGCGCGCTCAAAGTAAATATTGTTTTCCCACAGGGTGTCGTCGGCATCGATCATCAATGTCTGGCGCGTTGTCCTCAGCTCCTGCATCGTTTGTCCATCCGCCAAGCCCTACGAAAACAGTGTAAAGGATAGGCGCGCTTGCGCCGCGCCGGGATTGGTCTGGGCCAGAGCCTTCGCCGGCAGTTGAGTGTTGATGGCGCCGAACGCGATTAAAACTGCGTCACCCGCCTCATAAGCGCATCCAATCTGCTGACGTGCTGACGCGTTCAGGTTCCACTCAACTCGACCCGAGGTAATCCAAGCCATGACAGCGAATCAACGTTCTCTCGCACTTGCCGTTTCCGCGTGCCTGCTGATTGCGCCCCTCGTCGGCTGCGGGGGCACCGGCGGTAATCCAGGAAATGGCTCCGGCACGCCCGACTTCGCAAACACGGTGGTCATCGGTGATTCTCTCAGCGCCGGTTACCAGAACGGTTCGCTGCTCGATACGCAGCAGCCCCACGGCTGGGCCAGCCTGGTTACCACCCAGGCAAAAGCCACTCTCACCTTGCCGTTGATTGCCGCGCCCGGCGCTCCGGCCGTGCTCCAACTGACCAGCCTCGGCCCTCCGCCCGTTATCACGCAGTCATCCGGCGTCACCATCGGCCGCGATAACCCCCTGGTCCAGCCCACCGATCTCGCGGTTCCCGGGCACCAGCTCAGCGACCTCATCAACACTACGCCGACCCTCGTGCCCACCACCGGCGAGGAATTAATGACCGACTTTGTCCTCGGCCTTCCCCTCGGCAATGACAAGAGCCAGATGAACCTGGCCATCCAACTGAATCCGACGGTGCTGTTCGTCTGGATTGGCAGCAACGATGCCCTGCAGGCGGACGAAAGCGGCACGCCCACCTCCATGACCTCGGTGGCCACGTTCACCCAGGAGTTCCAGCAGTTGCTCTCCACGCTGCACTCGCAGACCAAAGCCAAGCTGATCGTCGCCAACGTTCCCGATGTCACCGTGGTGCCGTATCTCACTCCGGCAGCCACAATCATCGCCGAGGTAGCGGCGGCGACCGGCCTGACGCCAGCACAGGCGGCCACGGATCTCGGCATTCAGGCCGGCGACCTCGTCAACGCCACCGGCCTGGGCCAGGTGCAGGCCGCGATCACGGCGATCCTGCAGAACCAGACGCCCACTCCACTGACGGACGCGGGCTTCCTCGACCCCACCGAAATTTCCACGATCCAGACCACGGTCAACCAATACAACGCAGCCATCGCCCAGGAAGTGAGCGCCGTCGGAGGCGTACTCGTCGACATTCACACCCTCATCCAGAACCTGGCTCAGAACGGCATCACCATCAACAGCTACAACGCGACTGCAACCTTCCTGGGCGGACTCTTCAGCCTCGATGGGATCCACCCCACCAACACCGGGTACGCGCTGGTCGCCAATGCATTCATCGACGCCACCAACACAGCCCTGAAGACGACGATTGCCGATGTGGACGTCTCGGTCGTCGCCGCCAACGATCCTCTCTTTGGCCCCAACATCAAGCCCACGTTTGCAAAGTCCTCCATTCCGCTCAATGCAGCCCGCCGCGCGGATCAACTGATCTCTCCGCGCAAGGGAGCGGCAAAATCCAAACCTCCGGCGCCATGGAACCTGCCCTAACCGCAGGGAAAGCGGTGGGCGCTCCGATGCGCCCGCCCATCCGTATACCGGCGGTTGCTACAATCTGATTGCATGATCGATTTCCGCGCCATGCGCTCCGCCCGGTTCTCCGCCGCACTTCTTTTCGCACTGTTAGCCGCGCCCTGCGCGGCGCAGCCGGGCCACGTCCCGCCGCCACGAAAGTTCCCCATCGGCGGCTCGGCTCCCAGCGGCGCGCAGCTCAAGACGCCCGCCGATCTCGCCAGCCGCATGGCGCGCTGGCAGAGCGTGGAGATGCCTTTCCGCAGCCAGGGACTCAGCCCGCGCGAGGTCAAGATGATCGCCAAACTGGCCGACGCCGCCGGCCGCCTTGAATCCATCTACTGGCGCCAGAACGATCCTTACGCGCTCACCCTCCAGGCGCAGCTCAAGGGCTCCGCCGCCGCGCGCGACCGGCAGATTCTGCGCTATTTGTTCATCAACGGCGGCCAATACGATCTGCTCGACGGCAACCGCAGCTTTGTGACCCGCCAGTTGGCGCCCGCCGGCCGAGGCTTGTATCCCGAGGGCGCAACCCGGCAGAGCGTCGAGAGCTACGCCGCCGCGCATCCCGATGCCCACGCCGAACTTTACAGCCCCTACACCCTGGTTCGCGCCATGGGATCCGAACTGGTTGGACTCCCGTTTCGCTCGGCCTTCCGCGCGCCGCTGCTGGAGGCGGCAGGCGATCTGCGCGAAGCCGCCGCACTCAGCGACGATGCCGCGTTCGCCGCATTCCTCCGCTCCCGCGCCAGTGCCCTGCTCAGCGACGACTACCAGGCCAGCGACCGGCTCTGGCTCGGTCTCAACTCGCCCAGGATCGACCTGATTTTTGCACCCTACCGGACCAGCCTCGATCAGCTTCTCGGGGTGAAGACCTCCTACGGCGCGGCCATCCTGATTCGTGACGGCGAGGAGAGCCGCAAAGTCGAGCTTCTCTGGCCCAGCATGGCGCAGATTCAGCAGTCGCTTCCGCTGGCCGCCGCCGACAAACCTGCCATTGCGGGCCAGACCTCGATGGAGGTCGCCGATTCGCCCTTCCGCAGTGGAGACTTCCTGCACGGCGAGCAGGCGCTTGCCGTCACCCTCCCCATTGGTGCGGACGGCGGCAGAAAGAAAATCTTCTTCAAGAACTTCGCGGAGGCCGAGTTCCGCTCCGTCATCCAACCGCAGGCGCGCAAAATGATAGACCCATCGGAGTCCGGTGAGCCCACCTCCGGCGGCTATCTCAACTGGCTCGTCATGCGGGAGATCGGGCGCGATCTCGGTCCCGCCTCCGCCCGCGTCAACGGCAAGCAGCTCTCGATCTCTGAGGCGCTTGGCCCCATCTACGTACCGCTGGAAGAAGCCAAGGCCGATGTCGCCGGAATGTACGCCATGCGCTGGATGGTTGAACACAACGTGTTGCCGCCGGAGCGCGAGCGGGAGGTGGACGCCTGCTACCTGGCGAGCCTGCTGCACTCGGTGCGCCGCCTGGGCGCCAGCGAAGCGCGCAATCGCGCTCAACTCATGGAGTTCAACTACCTCGTCGAGCAGGGCGCGATCGTCTCTCACCCCGGAATCCGTGGCCGTGGCACCGCGCGCGTGGTGTTTGCCCTCGATGAGCCCAAACTCCCCGCAGCCATCGCCGCACTCAACCGGGAGTTGCTCGAGATGGAGGCCAGCGGAGACCGGCTCCGCGCCGAGCAGTGGTTTGCCCGTTACGGCAGCGTGGGGTCCTCGCTCCGGGCTTCGCTGGAGTCAACCAGGGACATTCCGCTGGAAATTTTTCCCAAATTTTACTGGGATGTGCCCGTGCAGTAGTGGGCAGGCGCGCCGCCAGAAACTATTTCTTGCGCTCTACCAGGTAGCGCGCCAGTTCCTTCAGAGTGTTGGCCCGATCTCCGAAACTGTCCAGCACCGAGCACGCCGAGCGCGTCAGTTGCGCTGCCATCTCTTCGGCCTTGGCCAGCCCGAACAGCGCCGGGTAAGTGACCTTTTCGGCCGCCATATCCTTGCCGGCGGTCTTGCCGAGCTGTTCGCTGGTCTGGGTCACGTCGAGGATATCGTCGGCAATCTGGAAGGCCAGTCCCGCCGCCCGTCCGAACTCGCGCACCCGCTGGATCTCCACGGCCTTTGCGCCCACGTAGTAGCAACCCGTCAGCAGGGAAGAGACAATCAACGCGCCGGTCTTGGCCCGGTGGATGTATTCCAGCGTGGGCAGGTCAGGCCGGACGTGTTCAGACTCCAGATCCACCACCTGGCCGCCGATCATGCCGTCGATCGTTCCGGTGCCGTGTGCCAGCTCTGCAATGATTTGCACCCGCGCCTCGGCCGGACACTTCAGCCGCGCCATCACTTCGTAGGCCTGGGTCTGCAAAGCGTCTCCAGCCAGGATGGCCGTAGCCTCGCCAAATGCCCTGTGACAGGTGGGCCGGCCGCGGCGCAGGTCGTCGTTATCCAGCGCCGGCAGGTCGTCGTGCACCAGCGAGTAGGTGTGAAGCATTTCGATGGCCGCGCCCAGCTCGTCAATGCCTTCCGGCAGGGCGCCGCTCACCATCCGCGCCGCCTCCATGCACAGGATGGGACGCAGCCGCTTGCCCCCAGCAAAGACGCTGTGGCGCATGGCCCGATGGATCGAACACGGATACTGGGTCGCTGCCGGCAGCAGGCGTTCCAGCGCCGCGTCGGCAATCTTCTGGCCTTGGAGCAGAGTTTCTTTCAACATGGACGCTCCAAAGTTTACCAGCGTATGGGCTTTGAAACCAGTGCGTTTCGGATTGGAAAGTTTTGGCGCAGCGGCCTGGGCTCTTTGCCGGTGCCTGCGCCTCCCTCACCGCGGAGGTCTTCCTGAGGAAGGATGCCCCGGCGCGGTGGGCGCGCAGCTTTGCTTCCACATCTCCCTGCAACAGACAACAAAGCCCCGCACCGGGCGGGGCCAAAGAGTCTTTGAATGTTTCTAGGCGGCGGCTGCGAGGTGGTGTCTGAAACCGTTACGCCAGGCGTTCAAGATGGAACGGATATCCTGCGGATGGCAGAATTCGACGGCTCCAGCATTCAGTGCGGCCATCCACATCTGCTCGTCTGGCGAGCGATGGGTACAGACAATTGTCAGATCGCCAAAAGAGCGTGCCAGCCGGTTCACTTCGTCCACGTTTACCAATTCCAGGTCGAGCACGGCCACGCGCGCTTCATGGCGCGCCAGTAATGTATGCAGCTCCACTACGCTGTCTGCCACGGTTACCCGGGCAAAATACGCATGAAGGTCATTCGCAAGTCCCAATGCAATGATGGGATCGTTCTGTGCTATGACAACGGTGCGTGACGGCATATTCTCTCCGTACTGCAACTGCCCTCGCCTTGCGGCTTGGCGGTCGGAAAGAGCTCTCGTTGCTTCCCGCGGGAGACGCTTACCTCCTCCTACATGTTCTCGCTGCTTTCGCCGAACGTCTCGGCTCGCAGCTTTCCATCGTCTTTCAAAAGAATCTCAATTTTGCCTTCAGCCTCTTCCAACTCTCTTTTGCAAGAACCGGAAAGTGAAATGCCTTCTTCAAAAAGCTTCAACGACTGTTCCAACGGCAAATCGCCTCGTTCCATTTCCTTGACGATTACTTCCAGCCTTTGCAGGCATTCCTCAAACTTTGGCACTCGATCCTCCGTACCGCTGTTATCTTACTGCAATCCGGCTCACCCGGAGGCTATTCCAGGTTAAGATCGCGTGAACAATGCTGATCAATAGGTCAGGGTCGCATCGCGCAGAAAGTCATAGTTTCCAGCCGGGCTGAGATGTACGTTTTCCAGCCTGCGGGTGCGCACCAGTACATTGTCCGCCCACCACAAGTGCACATAGGGCAGTTCACGGTTGAGTATTTCCTGGATTGCGGTGTAGTCCGCCGCGCGCTCTGGCTCGTCCACGCTGCGCCGCCCTTCGGCAATCAGACGGTCCACCTCGGGATTCGAGTAATAACCGCGATTGGCGCGTTTGGGAGCGAAACTCGCCGTGTCGAAAACGTTCTCAAAGACATCCGGGTCCTGGTTGCTTCCCCCCACCCAGCGCAGCGAATAGAGTTGAAACGCGCCTTTCACCACGTCCGCATAGAACGTTGCAAACTCATAGCTGCGGATGTCCAGCGCCACGCCTGCCTGGCGCAACTGCTGTTGCAGCACGGCGCAGAGCAGCCGTGTACTCTCGTCGGTCGAAGTCTTCATCACCAGGTGGAAACGCACGCCGTCCGTCCCGGCGGGATATCCCGCTTCATCCAGCAACGCGCGCGCCTTCGCCAGATCGTGGGGATACTGCTTTGCCGCGGCGTCGTAGGCCCAATGCTGCGGCGGCAGAACGCTGTTCGCCGGACGCGCCATGTCGCGCCAGAGATAGTGGATCAGGGGCGGTCGGTCGATGGCATAGGCGAGCGCCTGCCGCACCCGTTCGTGCTTCAGGATCGGATCGCGGAGGTTCATTGCCAGGTACTGGTAGCTGGTTCCCGGCGCGCGGTCCACAACCAGTTGCGGCTGCCGCGCCAAGGCCGGAATCATGTCTCCCGGCAGTGCGTTAATCTCCGCATCGGCGGAGCCTTTGCGCAACTCCAGCGCCCGTGTTGTCGCATCCGGGACCACGTTGAAGCGCACTCGCGCCAGTCCCGCCCGCTTGCCCCAATACTGATCGTTGCGCGCAATCACCACATCGCGATCCTGCGCCTCGGAGACGAAGCGGAAGGGTCCGGTGCCGACCGGATTCCGCGCCAGCTCCTCTCCCGAACCCTTGGGCACCACTCCCATGGCCCCGTCGGACAGGTTCCAAAGCAGCGCTGCAAATGGCTCCGTCAGCCGGACCGTAACGGTAAATGCGTCCGGCGCTTCCACCCGGTCCACGTACCGGTAGGCGCTGCTCTTTGCCGAACGCACCGTCCCGTCCCGCAGCGAATCCAGGGTCCATTTCACATCCGCCGAGGTCATCGCCCGGCCATCGTGGAAGCGCACGTCGTGGCGGAGGTGAAAAATGTAGGTGAGAGGATTGGGGATCTCCCAGCTCTCGGCCAGCCGGGGTTTCAGCTCAAAGTTGTCGTCACGCCGCACCAACCCCTCGAATAGCAGCTCGCCGATGCGCTCCGACTGAGCATCGGTTCCAATCCTCGGGTCCAGGTTCAAAGGTGAGCTTTCGATCAGGATCACGGCGGTTGCCGGATCCGGACGCTGGTGCGCGCATCCGCCCAGGGCCAGACAGAGCGCCAGCACGGGCAGGGCCAGGGCGCGGCTATACATAGCTCACCTTGCCCAGAATCACCTCACGGCTGGCCCCCGTCGCTCCGGGAATGTTGGCGGTCTGGCGATGCCATGTCTGGTAGGCGAGCAGCGCGAAGGCAACGGCCTCCTTTGCCTGTGATGGCACGCCCGCCGCATCCGTCGGCGACACCTCCATGCCAAGTGGGGCGGCCTCGTGGCGAATCATCTCCATCAGGGTCAGGTTGCGCGTTCCGCCGCCGGAAACAAACAGGTCGTGGTATCGATCCTGCTTCAGAAGCCCGCGTACTGCCGCACCGATCGAGCGCGCCGTCAGGGCCGTCGCCGTCGCCAGCACGTCGTGCTTGCCGGCCCCCGCGCATTGCTGCAGGAACGCCTCCGTGTACTCTTGCCCAAACTCCTCACGCCCCGCGGTGCGGGGTCCCTTGCGCCGGAAGAACTCGTCTGCCATGCGCTTCTCGAGCACCGCGCCGAGCACCTTGCCTTTGGCCGCCAACCGTCCCTTGTCGTCAAACGAGACGCCAAAGAGCCGCTCGCAAACCGCGTCGATCACCATGTTTCCCGGCCCGGTATCGAAGGCACGCACCTGGCTGGCGTCACCCCCCGCGGGGATTGCCGTCAGGTTGCCGATGCCGCCGATATTCTGCACGATCCGTCCCCGTTTGGGATGGCGGAAGACCAGCAGGTCAAGGAAGGGAACCAGTGGCGCGCCCAGTCCTCCGGCTGCCATATCCGCCGGACGAAAATCGCTTACCACGGGAATTCCCAGGCGCGTGGCCAACACCGAACCGTCGCCAATCTGCCAGGTGCAGGCAAGGTTGCGCCCCAGGTATGGCGCGGCCTTCCCCTGGTGATAAATCGTCTGCCCATGGCAGCCCACCAGTTCGCAAACCACTCCCGCCCGGCGCCCGGTGCGCCGCACGCAATCGGCATAGATCTCCGCCAGCCGGAAATTCAACCGGGCAAGCTCGCTCACGGCGATCGAGCGTGCATTCATTGCTCCTAGTACGGCCGCGCGCACCTTGGTAGGAAAGGGAAACGCGCGCTGCGCGAGCAGCTCAAAATGCATCCGCAAGCGCCGTCCGCTCAGCCGGACAATAGCCACGTCCACGCCATCGGCAGAAGTCCCGCTCATCACGCCGGCAACAATCAATGCAACTCTCCTTGCACCGCGGCTTCGCGCTTCCGGAGCCCCGGGTGCGGAAAGGCCGATTGTACTATTCGCCGCAGCCATCGCCGCGGCCGTGTGATCACAGACGTTTGTAACCGATGTGGTTCCGCTGCGCACCCCTGGCGCGCAAGCCCACCATGAGCGGGGAGCGAATCGCTGCTTTCATTGCGAGGGAAAACTTCTACTTCCGCGCCAGCGCCTGCGCCCTGGCCGCGCAGTCCATGCAGAACGTCTGCTCTTTCAAATCAATCCACTCCACGGCGTGCGAACTGGACATCACGCAGCGGTAATCGTCGCAGTGGTGCAGTTCCAGGGTGTGTCCCAGTTCGTGGATCGACTCGATCAGCAAGCGGCGCGACAGCAGGTTCAAATCCGCCGGCAACCCATAGAACTCCTGCCGCAGCCGCGCATAGGAAACCACCGAGCACTTTCCGCCCAACTGCGCTTCGCCGAAGACAAAGGTCAGAATCGGGATATACAGATCGACCGGCGTGACTCCGAGCACCCGCCAGGTCTTCCAACTGGCATACTGTTGCATCCGCCCCAGCAACTCGCTGGAGTGGTACTGTCCGCGCTCGGCGTGGAAGGCGAAGTCAGGCCGCAATGGAGGGCTCAAAATCTCGCAGCGGATATGAAAGGCTTCCGACAGTTCCGAGCTCAGCCAATCCATCATCGGTGCGTGCGGCCCTCCGATGGGCAACAACTGTAATAACCTCATCGAATTTCAGGAGCCGTTAGAGCTTGTTTGCTCCAACCGTATTTCTTCAGTTTATGGTGCAACGTCACCCGGTCGATGTCCAGAATCTCCGCCGCCCGCGTCTGGTTGCCTCCGCACTCGTCCAGCACCCGCAGGATGTGCGTTTTCTCCATGTCCTCCAGCGAGCGCGCGTCGGGCAGCGGCGCCGCCGTGGTGGCATGCGGCTGGATGGTGAAGTCGCGTTCGCGCAGCTCCGGCTCCTGCGATACCACCATGGCCCGTTCCACGGCGTTCTCCAGTTCGCGAATGTTTCCCGGCCAATGATACTGCTGCAACAGATCCATCGCGCGCGGATTTACCCGCACAATTTTCTTGTTCATGTCGCGCGAGAACTTGCGCATAAAGTGATCCACCAGCATCGGAATGTCGTCGCGGCGTTCGCGCAGCGGTGGCAACTCAATGCGGAAAACATTCAGCCGGTAGTAAAGATCGGGACGGAATCGGCCCTCGTCAATCGCCTGTTCCAGCGGCTTGTTGGTCGCCGCCACGCAGCGGAAGTCCACCTTGATGGAGGTATTTCCACCGACCCGCACGATTTCCCGCTCCTGCAGCACCCGCAGCATGTCGGTCTGCGTGCGCAGGCTGATGTCGCCAATCTCGTCCAGGAAGACCGTGCCGCCCTCGGCGATCTCGAACTTGCCTTTCTTACGGTACTGCGCTCCGGTGAATGCGCCCTTCTCGTGCCCGAACAGCTCGCTTTCCAGCAGCGTCTCGGTCAAGGCTCCGCAGTGAATGGCCACCAGGGGATGGTAGCGCCGCGGGCTGGCAAAGTGGATGGCTCGCGCCACCAACTCCTTGCCCGTGCCGCTTTCGCCCGTAATCAGCACCGTCGCATCCGTGGGACCCACGGTTTCAATGGCCTCGAATACTCGCTTCATCGCGGCGCTCTGGCCCACCATGCGATCGGGCCGCGCCACTTCGTCCACGGTTTCCCGCAGACGGACATTTTCTTCCCGCGCCGCCCGGTGAGACAGTGCATTGTGCATCAGGTGGGCGATCTCGTCCGGGTCCAGCGGCTTGGTCACGTAGTCGTAGGCGCCGTTCTTCAAGGCCGCCACCGCCGTCTCCACCGAGGCATAGCCGGTCATCATGATCACGATCAGCTTGGGATCGAGTTCGTGAATCCTGCGCTGCAGCTCGATGCCGTCGGTTCCGCGCATCTTGATGTCCAGCAGCGCAATGTCCCATGGATGTTCGGCCAGGCGCAACAGCGCCTCGCTGGCGCTCTCCGCCGTGCCCACCTCGTAACCCTCTTCACGGAACCACTTGTTCAGTGAATCGCGCACGCTCAACTCGTCATCCACAATCAGCAGACGGCCCTTGTTCTCGCTCACGTTCCCACTCCCGCGCCGCTACGTCTCGCGCTCAATTACTCAATGAAGACTGTGCCAGTGCATGTTCCGTATGGAGTGCATGCACTGGCAGAATGATTTGGAAACTGGTTCCAACCCCCAACTCGGAAGCCACCTCGATGTGCCCCCCGTGGCGCTCAACAATTCCCTTGGACACGGCCAGCCCCAGCCCAACCCCTTTGCCCACTTCCTTGGTCGTGGTGAAGGGATCGAAGATATGGGGCAGAATCTCCGGCGGGATGCCCACGCCGTCGTCCCGCACCTGCAGTTCGATTTTCTCGGTGCCCGGCAGAGTGCGCGTGGATACCCAGAGGTTGCCCCCGTGCGGCATGGCGTCAATGGCGTTGATCACCAGGGCCAGCGTCACCTGTTCCAGTTGCGCCGCATCGCATTGCAGCAGCGGCAGGTTCCGGTCCAGGTCAATCTGGAGCTGGACCCCGCTCATCTCCGCCTTGTGCTCCACCAACCGGATCGTCCGCGTCACCACCAGGTTCAGGTCCGCAAGGCTCAGATTCATCGGCGAGGTGCGTGAGAACGACAGCAGGTTGTGCAGCAATTCACCGCAGCGCTTGCTCTCGGAAGCAATCAGTTCCAGCGATTCGATGGCTTCCTTCCTCTGCTCCTCGCCGCTGATGCCGCGTTCAATCCATTTCTTCAGCAGTTTGGAGTAGGTCAGGATTCCGGCCAGTGGATTGTTGATCTCATGGGCCACCACGGCCGACATCTTGCCAACGGCAACCATGCGCTCCACTTGCAGAATCTGCTGCTGGGTGTTCTGCAATTCGCTGGTCTTCTGCTCCACCCGATGTTCCAGCGTGTGCGCCCAGTTGGTGATCTCACGCTGCGCTGACTGCAACTGGCTGCTCATGCTGTTGAATGCCCGCGCCAACCTTCCCAGTTCGTCGGCGGATTCAACCGGAATCTGGTAGCCCAACTCGCCCTCGGCAAGGTGCCTGGTCCCCTCCTCCAATCGCATCAACGGGACATGCAGCACGGTGCGAATCGCAATCCATACCAACAGACCGATCCACGCGCCTCCGGCAAGCAACAGAACAATCACCCACAGGCTGCTTTGCGCCAGGCTCGCATCCTCGCGCTGCAATGACAGGCCGGTGTCCAGAATGCCGAGAATGCGCTGACTCTCCGGATGGGCATGGCAGGCGGCGTTGGAGCATTCCGGCCTATTCAGGATCGGCGCAATCACGCCCAGCACCCGGTGCTTGCCCGCCGGTCCGGCGGCATCGTAAATCCGGAACTGCTTTTGCGCCGTGGGCTGGTTGGTGCCCTGGTGGCATTCCACGCACTCCGAGCCGTCGCGGTGGATCAGGTTGCCAGCCTGGCGCGAGTCGCTGGAGAATGCCACCCGCCCGTCGTGGTTGATGATGCGAATGCCTTCTACCTCGTGGTGATGGCCAATCCCCTGGATGGCGTCGTAGAGATCTTTCCGGTTGTTGGCCATCATCGAACGGTAGGTCGTGTCCCGGACGAAGTCGCTGATCTCAATCGCCTGCTCCAGGGAAACCTGCTGCAGGTCGCGCCGGTGCAGCCGGATGTTGATGTATCCGAGGACTCCCGAGCCGCACGCCAGGCACGCCAATAACAAAACCAATAGTTTTGTGCTGACGTGTTCTACTCGCGACACGATGTGCTGGAACATCTCGTCTCCAGTGGTCCGCGGGAGCACCGCCCGGTTTGCCGGCGCTCCCGCTTCCCGTTCAGTTCACCAGCGTAGACTGCTGCAATGGGTCCGGCGTTTCCGCCAGTTCCAAGGTTGGCAGGTCGGGCGCGGGCGCGTGATGCTCATCCTCGAAGATAGGCAGATATTTCACGGCCAGGGAGAAGATGAAAAATCCCATCGCAATGATCATCGCCGTGATACTGGCTTCCGTCCACCTCGGATAATAGTGATGACCGGCCCAGGTCTCAAAGCCGGTGATGCTAACATTCAGCCGGTTGGTCACGAATCCCAGCAGGGTCGAGCAGGAGGCTACGTACAGCCAGAACCCGCTCAGCCGCCCCTTCCGGAATGACAGAATAATCAGCGGAATGACCAGGGCCAACAGCAGCTCCACCCACAGGAAATAGGCTTCATAGCTGGGGCGCAGAATATTGCCGAGCTGTCCGCGATGGAAGTAGTCTTCAAAGCGCAGCAGGGCGTAAACCCACAGCGTCACATAGAGAGCGCCGCCCAGTTCGACGACCACCGGCAACTCCAACTGCCGTCCAAATACCCGTGAACTCAACGACGATTCGAAGATCGTCATCGCCAGCCCCACCGCAATCGCCGAAATAAAGAAGAAGAACGGCAGCGCCGGGGAGTACCAGAAGGGATTCAGCTTCGTTGGCATGATCAGATACAGCGTGCCCAGTGAGGACTGGTGCAGGGTCGAAAGCAGAATGCCCATGATCACCAGCGGAATCAGCGCCGCCTTGACCCACTTTAGCGGCGTCACCAGGTTGAACCGCTCCAGGACCGCGGTTGAAAATTCAAACATCAGCACCGTCGTGTAGAACATCACGCAGAAGCCGACCTCGAACATCACCGAGTGCGGATTCATGTAGATCAACTGGTGCCAGATGAACCACGGGCGGCCCAGGTCGAACATCAGGCCCACGATCACCAGGCAATATCCCAGGAACGCGGTCAGCACCGCCGGCCGCGCAATCGCATGCAGGCGCTGGATGTTCAGCAGATATACCGCGCCGGTCACAATGAATGCGCCCGCCGCCAGCATCACGCCGCACAGGACATCAAAGCCGATCCAGATGCCCCACGGAAACTTGTCGCTCATGTTTGAGACCGCGCCAATGCCGTAATAGAACCGCACAAACACCGAGTACAGCCCCATCGCCATGATCAGGCAGAAAATTACTTTCCAGAAGGTCAGTTTGAGCTTC
Organism: uncultured Acidobacteriaceae bacterium; assembly: GCA_964591805.1. Classification (GTDB taxonomy): domain Bacteria; phylum Acidobacteriota; class Terriglobia; order Terriglobales; family Acidobacteriaceae; genus TOLSYN. The sequence goes on from CAZQDD010000011.1 coordinate 24,737, forward strand.
ACTTCGTGCCTCCTTGCTGGCCGCCATGTTCGGAGGCTTCGGCCAGAGCTACCTCTTCGCGGCGATGCGTGATCCAATACACTCCGCCCAACACCAGGACCCACAAAGGAACAAAGTCGGGGATCTTCGAGAGAACGCGGAAGGTGTAATCCGGCATCGGGGTCTCACCCAGTTTCGCCGAGGCAGGGTATCCGTAGGATTCAACCGGAACCGCCGAGAGAATCAACACGGAGGTCCCGCCCACCTCTTCCAGGCCATAGATGTGATTGATATAGTTGCCAGGATTCTGGCGGAGCCGGTCCTTTGCGTCGGCAATCAGCGCTTCACGATCGCCGAACTTCGTGGCGCCCGTCGGGCAGATCTCGGCACAGGCCGTGGGGCGCCCCGCCTTCACCCGGTCCGGGCACATGATGCACTTGCGCACGCGGGGATTCAGCTTACCCCACTCGTACTTCGGCTGTGAGAATGCACAGGCAACCATGCAATAGCGGCAACCAATGCACTTGTAAACGTCGTACACGACCGGGCCTTCCGCCGTCTTATGGAGAGCTCCGACGGGGCACACGGAAGCGCACGCCGGTTCCTTGCAGTGCATGCAAAGCCGGCGCATGAATTTGTCATCGTTCGCGAGAACTACCGTGAACTTGTGCTCCGACTGAACCGACTCTGCCGCAATCTTGTCGTCGTAGGGCAGTTCGTTCTGCTGGGCACATGCGCCCTCGCACTGCTTGCAACCGATGCACTGAGTCGCATCGTAAAGAATAGCCTTGCTCATAAGATCTCCGCACCGCTGACGGCTGGCATATCAATGTCAGTCGAATTAAGTTCACTTGGCTTGGAGATACGGCGGCCCTCGAGCCAACGGAGCCGGTAACCGCAGGGTTACCTTACGCAGGCCAGCGCTTCGCGGCGCTGTGGCCGGGCGCAATGGCTCCGGTCTCCAAGGTTCCGGATCTCCCTCATCGCACTCGCTTTGCCGCCGGGTTTCTCCGGCGTTTTACCCTTCCCGGCTACCTGACGTCTCAGTGTGCCGAAGCACTTTGCACTTCGACCAGAATCAAACTGTGCGCCGGAGCCTGAAGCTCCGGACCTGCTTTCCTAGTCCAAATCGAATCATGGCCAAGAAGCTTAATTTTGCATCGCTTTGCCTTCAGAAACGGGGCTCAACCACGCGCAGCTACAATGAACCCGTCAATTGTTCATCGCCGTGATGTGCATCACAGCGTCACGTGCGCCAGAAAGCCTCGAAATGCTACGCATTGATGCATTGCACAACAGTGCTTTGCGAAAAATCGCGACAGTGTTAAAGAAATAAGCGGCACCCATCACTGGTTCCGCCTAGAATCTCTGCAAACGAAAAATGTCCCAAAACGGGAAAAGCCCACCAATATTGGCAGGCTCCTCTCTAAATTCCTTCCCGAATTGCAACGCTAGGCACCCACTAAACGCTCCAGTGCCGACTTGTTCCGGATCATCAGGGTCGATCCTTTCAGCACGGCAATCTGTTTCTTGCGGAAATCAGCCAGGGTGCGGGTCACAGTTTCGCGCGACGTGCCGATGATCTGCGCAATCTCTTCGTGCGTCAACGCCACCTTGATGCGGACCCCGGCTTCGTCGGCACCCTCGCCGTGCGACCACTCGAGCAACAACCGGGCCAGGCGTTCCGGCGCCGAGTGCGACAGTCCCAGGGCGCGAATCTGCTGATATGCGGACTGGCAGTCCCGGCTCAGATGCTGAGCCGCCTTCAGGCAGGCGTCGCCGTGCTGTTGCAGGAAGCGCAGGAAGTCCTCGCGCTTGATGAAGTTAAGCTGGCAGGGTTGCCCCGACTCGGCGGTGATTTCATACGGGGTGTTGGAAACCGTGGCGTGCAGGCCAAGAACCTCGCCCGGCTGCACGATCTTCAAAATCAGGGTTTTTCCGTCGCTCGATGTTGTTGAAAGCTTTACCCGTCCTTTGCACAACAGATAAATCCCGCGCGGAGACTGCCCCTCCACAAACAACACCGCCCCAGCCGGATAGGCAGCAGTAAACTTAATCTTCTCAAAGGCTTCCAGAGAGGCCTTGGGGAGACCGCAGAAGAAGCTGTCGGTGCGCAGCTTACATATCAGGCAGTTCTCAACCAGTTCCAAGCCGTATGGTGATCCCAACTCACCCTCCCTGCATTACTAAGTTGATAACGCTTCGAGCTTAAGAACGTGCTGCTCTGGCCACCGGCTCGACCTCAAGGCGGCGGTCCTGCAAGTCCGGCTGGAACTCCTGGTCGCCGCGTGCCGCAGCGTTCCGGACCAAGGGCAGCAAATTCCGCTCCAACGCTATCCCGAAAGTGACTTATATCACATTCCGTGTGTGACAACTATTACAGACTATCACCCAGCTTTCCAGCACAATCTGCGCAATTGGCCAGGGGCGAGTCGCGCAGGTCTGAAACTTAGCGCGATGCGTTGGTGATCCGCAGGTTACTCCTCCAAATTCCACCCAGCTTGCGGAGCACGCGTCGGCTGCAAGGCCGGAGCGCATCGGTTTCAAGTTTCGCCGTTCTTAACCCACACAGGCGCGGCCGCCCCGATTTTTTTGTCTTCCCCTCTTGCAGCAAACTGAAATCCAGCATATAGTTTCCGCCCAGTCGTCTCCGCGCAAACCAGTTGCCATTCTGTATGAGCACTTGCGCTGGGGGCATGTTGGGGTGTGCTTCTTCTTGGGGTGTCATTCTGGAGTTTGCACTGATGGTGTTGCAGCCGCCTTCCGGGCAAGCGGCGGAGGCAAAGTGTTTTTTCACGCATCAGGCATTCATAACTACTCTTCGCTGCAGTTCAGCGGCTCTTTCTTTCCGGCATTATGAGCGGAGTTTCGGCTCCATCAATTCCAGGAGGGTGTGCAATGTCGATGGAAGGACAGGTCCACGGAAACCCGGCAGTAGTTGGGTTGGCCGGTTTCGGTACAACCACTCTATTGCTCCAGTTCCACAACCTCGGATGGTGTGGCAGCGGAGTTGTATTTTGTTGCGCGTTGTTTTTCGGTGGTGGCGCACAACTGGTAGCCGGTTTCCAGGAGTTCAAAGGAGGCAACAACTTCGGTTACAGTGCCTTTACTGCCTACGGCGCCTTTTGGCTCGCGTTGGGTACGATTTTCCTCATTCTGGATTTAGAGTCCCTGCCGAATTCGCCCATCAGCGGCGCTCTAAAGATCGTCCCGACCGACATCGGCTACTTCCTGTTGGTTTTTACCGTCTACACGGCGATTATGTTGATCGGCGCACTCGCCATACATGTTGCCATGACCCTCACCTTTCTCACCTTGCTGCTGGGATTCATGGGGCTCGACCTGGTGTTCATTCGAGGCATGAAGTCAGTGCTGCAAATCACCGCGATCGACCTCGTGGTGTGCGCTTTCCTGGCGTTCTACATGATGGCACACGTGATCTTTCTCCAGGTGTACGGCAGAGATATCCTGCCGGTGGGCAAGCCATTGGTGAGCAAACCAAGTTAGCCGCTTGGCGCGGGACGCAGACCGGCTCGGCTGGTGACGCGGGTATTCCGAGGGGCGCCAGGCGCGGTGCCCACCCTCCGGGCAGGTGGATCGTTCCCGTATTGTCTACTCCGAATACGCGGATCGGTAGTATGATGCCGCCGCATCCGCCATCGGACCGAGGGTGGGGGTGGGGAACCGATGGCGTTCAAGGCGCATTCTCCGGGGTGGAGGGTCGCTTCTCATTAGATTTCCGTAATTTCTAGGATTCCATTTTTCGTACAACGCAGCAAACTTTCCAGGGGGATTTTGCATGAGCAGTTCTGCCCAGTCTGACACGATTCCTTCCACGTTTTCCTATAACGCGCCCGCCATCGTGCGGCGCGAAGCCAATGTTAAGGATTACCCCGCCGAGTATGAGCGCTCCATTCAGGATCCCGATGCCTTCTGGGCCGCCGAGGCCGCCGGCTTTACATGGACCAGGAAGTGGGACAAGGTGTGCGAGTGGGATGGCGCGCACCATAAGTGGTTTGTCGGCGGCAAGACCAACATTACCTTGAATTGTCTGGACCGCCATGCCAAGAGCGACCGTTTCAATCGCGTCGCCTACATCTGGCTCGGGGAAGACGGCTCCGAGCGCGTGGTCACCTACGGTCAGCTCTACCGCATGGTCTGCCGTTTCTCCAACGGTCTGCGCTCGCTCGGCATCGTCAAGGGAGACCGGGTCGTCATCTACATGCCTCTTACCATTGAAGGTGTCGTCGCCATGCTGGCCTGTGCCCGCGTGGGCGCAATTCATTCCGTTGTTTACGCCGGCCTCGGCCATACCGCGCTGCGCGACCGGATCACCGACGCCCAGGCCAGGGTCATCATCGCCGGAGAATCAGGCGTCCGCCGCGGCAAGCTCGTGCCGCTCAAGCCGATCGTCGATGAGGCCATCGACGGCCTGGACTCGGTCGAGCACGTGATCGTCGTTCCCCGGGGTTCGGAGACCTACGAAACCCGCAACAGCCGCGAGGTTAACTATTTCGACCTGCTCAAGTTTTCCTCCGAATCTCCCGCCCAGGAGATGGATGCCGAGGACCCGCTTTTCATCCTCTACACCAGCGGCACCACTGGCCGTCCCAAGGGCGTCGTCCACGTGCACGGCGGATACATGGTTGGCACCACCTATCACCTGCGCACTTTTTTCGACGTCAATCCGCGCGATCTTTTCTGGTGTACCTCGGATATCGGCTGGGTGGTCGGACACAGCTACATCGTCTACGGTCCACTTTGCGCAGGTGTCACCACCCTCTTCCGCGAAGGCGCCATTGACTGGCCCGATCCCGGAGTTGCCTGGCAGATCGTCGAGCGCTATGGCGTCACCAAGATGTTCACGGCGCCCACGGCCATCCGCATGTTCATGCGTTACGGTGAGCTCCTGCCCGCCGCCCACGACCTTACCTCACTCCGTGTCATCGCCTGCGCCGGTGAGCCTCTCAATCCCGAAGCCTGGCACTGGGCGCAAACCTATTTAGCTGGCGACGGCAAATGGGGTTATGTCGTCGATAACTGGTGGCAAACCGAACTTGCCGGGCCCACCCTCGGCACCCCGGTCACCATGCCCTATCGCACCGGCAAAGCTGGCATCCCGCTGGCCGGTGTCAAAGCCGACGTGGTCGATTCCGAGGGCAACCCGGCCGGCGTCAACCAACGCGGTTTTCTCGTTCTGAAAGGCCCGTTCCCGCACATGATGCGCACGGTCTGGAACGATGACGCGCGCTATGTACGGGAATGGAAAGCGATCGCGGGCGCCTACGCCACCGGGGACGTTGCCATCAAGGATGAATATGGCTACATTGCCGTACTCGGACGCGCCGACGATGTCCTCAACGTGGCCGGCCATCGCATCGGCACCGCCGAAGTCGAGTCCGCCCTGGTCTCGCATCCCGCCGTGGGCGAAGCGGCGGCCATCGGCATTCCAGATGCGCTGAAGGGCGAATCCATTAAAGTCTTTGTTTTGCTCCGGGCCGGGCATGAGGCCAGCGACGCACTCTCGGCCGTACTGATCGAGCATGTACGCCGTGAACTGGGCCCGATCGCAACCCCCTCGGCGCTGGAATTCGTAGCCCAATTGCCCAAGACGCGTTCCGGCAAAATCATGCGCCGCTACTTGAAAGCCAAGGAAACCGGTCAGGAAATCGGCGACATTTCGACCCTGGAGCAGTAGCGGCGCCACCCTGTTTTTTGCAAAACGGGGTACTACATTTTGATGCGGGGCGCAAACCCCGCTCCCTTACGGAGGAGACAGATCGCATGGCGAACGAACCCTTAGCTCACGGCGTCAACATCGACTCAATATTGCAGGAACACCGCGTTTTCCCGCCCCCCGCGGAATTCAGCGCCAAGGCGCATATCAATAGCTTGGAAGAATACGAGCGCCTTTATGCAGAAGCAGCCGAGGATCCCGAAACCTTCTGGGGAAACATCGCGCAGGAACTGCACTGGTTCGAACCCTGGTCCAAGGTGCTTGAATGGGACGCGCCATGGGCCAAGTGGTTTGTCGGCGGTAAATTGAATCTCTCCTACAACTGTCTCGATCGTCACGTCGCCTCGCCGCGTTGCGACAAGATCGCCATCCAATGGGAGGGCGAACCCGGGGACACGCGTACTCTCACCTACACCGAGTTGCTCGCCGAAGTCGAGCTGTTCGCCAACGCGCTCAAGGACATCGGCGTGGTCAAGGGAGATCGCATCGTGCTCTACATGGGCATGGTGCCTGAACTTGCCATCGCCATGCTTGCCTGTGCCCGAATCGGCGCCGTGCACTCGGTCATCTTCGGAGGATTCTCCGCCAACGCCATCGTCGATCGCGTCAACGATCAGCAATCCACCCTCGTCGTCACCCAGGACTTCGCGCGGCGGCGCGGCACCCAGTTTCCTCTCAAAGCTACGGTCGACGAAGCGCTGGAAAGGTGTCCTTCGGTCAAGAGTGTCATCGTCTACCAGCGCACCGGAGCCGAGGTCAACATGCAACCCGGACGCGATCACTGGTGGCACGAGCTGGTCGCCAAAGCTGAGCCCCATTGCCCGGCCGAGCATCTCGACAGCGAGGATCCGCTCTACATCCTCTACACCTCCGGCTCCACCGGAAAGCCCAAGGGTATCGTCCACACCACCGGCGGCTACTCCGTCGGAACCTACATCACCTCCAAGTGGATCTTCGACCTCAAGGACGAGGACATATTCTGGTGCACCGCCGATATCGGCTGGGTTACGGGACACAGCTACATCGTCTACGGTCTGTTGCAGAATGGCGCAACCACCCTGATGTACGAAGGCGCGCCGAACTTCCCAGACTTCGACCGCTTCTGGGCGATCGTCGAGAAGTACAAGGTCAACATCCTCTACACCGCGCCTACCGCTATCCGTACCTTCATCAAGTGGGGCAATCAGTATCCCGACCGCCACGACCTCAGTAGCCTCCGGCTGCTCGGTACGGTGGGCGAGCCCATCAATCCAGAGGCCTGGATGTGGTATCGCGAAGTCATCGGCAAGGGGCGCTGTCCCATTGTCGATACCTGGTGGCAGACCGAGACCGGCTGCATCATGATCACGCCGCTTCCCGGCGCCATTGCCACCAAGCCCGGCTCCGCCACCAAACCGTTTCCTGGGATCATTGCCGAGGTCGTCGATCGCGGCGGCGAAAAAGTCCCTCTCGGCTCCGGCGGCTACCTCGTCATCCGGAAGCCCTGGCCGGCCATGGCGCGCACCATCTACGGCGATCCCGACCGCTTCGTGAAGCAGTACTGGTCAGACATTCCCGGCGTCTATTTCACCGGGGACGGTGCCCGTATCGATGAGGATGGATATTTCTGGGTCATGGGCCGCGTCGATGACGTGCTCAATGTAAGCGGTCACCGCCTCTCCACCATGGAAATCGAGTCTGCCCTGGTTGCCCATCCCCTGGTTGCCGAGGCCGCCGTCGTCGGCCGTCCCGATGACCTCAAGGGTCAGGCCGTCGCGGCCTTCATTACTCTGGAAGGAGGCATCACGCCGTCGTCCACTCTCAAGGAAGAGCTGCGCGCCTGGGTTACAAAGGAAATCGGCGCCATGGCCAGGCCCGATGACATCCGCTTCAGCGATCAACTGCCTAAAACCCGCTCCGGCAAAATCATGCGCCGCCTGCTTCGTGAACTGGCCACCAATGGCGACGTCAAAGGCGACATCACCACCCTAGAAGATTTCGCCGTGATCAGCAAACTCAAGGAGAGCGACGAATAGTCTTGCGGTCGACTCAGGCAGGAAGTTCCCGGCAACCCCACTCTTGGCACGCTTGCTGCGCTTCTGGGTGGGGTTTCCTCTGCCGCTCAATTACGGACAAGTAACCCGGAACTAAGATTCCCGCCATCCCCCAAGCGCCCGCTTCCGCCGGTAATTGCATATCCAGAATGTAAACGGCTGGACATCTACGCTCGATTTGTTCCCGAGTCGCAGCGGGGAGCCGTGGCGCGGGTGAAAACATGAAACCGGGCGCCAGAGGAAGGCGGCGTAAGGTAAGAGCGTCGCAATCGATTAACGTTGATTTGGAATAAATGGAACGTGATTGTATTCAGGAAGGCTTGTAAATGTTTGATTCTTTGGTGGAGCTAGTCGGGATCGAACCGACGACCTCATCATTGCGAACGATGCGCTCTCCCAGCTGAGCTATAGCCCCACAAACCTGGGTGGTTTCCTTCTGCCGTACTCGGCCATCATAGCAGCGACTTGCCAATTCGCCAAGAGCAGGCCGCTGCCTCGCCGTACAAATCATTTCACCGCGGCGCCGCACCTACCGGAAGTGCACCTTCCCACCCTCGATCGCCGAATGTTTCCGGAAGGCCGCATCGTCTCTCGCCGGGTAGTCGCTGCGATAATGGCTGCCGCGGCTCTCCCGCCGCGCCAGCGCCGAACATGCAATTGCCAGCCCGCTCTCGGCAATGTTGCGTGCCTCGGCCCGTTTTCGGCTGCTCGGCGCGGGCAGCGCCGCCAGGATGTCCCGCAGTCTCGTCACCGCCTCGGCGAGTTGCCCGGCGTTGCGGACAATTCCCACGTTGTTTTCCATGCACTGCTGTATCTCCAGCCGCAAAGCAGTTTCATCGCCGTTGCCGCTGGAAATGCACTCAACCGCCGGAGTCCTGGCCTCGCCGAACTTCACCGCCCGCTGCTCCCCAGCCATCGCCCGCGCCGCTCGTGCGCCAAACACCAGTCCTTCCAGCAGGGAATTGCTTGCCAGCCGGTTGGCGCCATGGACCCCGGTGCAGGCGGCTTCGCCCGCGGCGTACAGTCCCGGCAGCGACGCTCGCCCGTCCAGGTCCGTGCGCACGCCGCCCATCGCATAGTGCGCCGCCGGACGCGTCGGAATCAGATCCCGCGTAAGGTCCAGCCCGTATTGTTTGCAGGTCTGGTAGATGCGCGGAAAGCGCAGCTTCAGCTTCTCCCCGTCCAGGTGGGTTACATCCAGATAGACCATCGGTTCAGCCGCCTGGCTCGTCTCCAGCTCGTGATGGATGGCGCGGGCGACCACGTCTCTTGGCGCCAGTTCCCCCAGTTCGTGGTAGCCCGCCATAAAGCGTTCGCGCGCGTCATTGCGCAGGTAAGCGCCCTCGCCGCGCAACGCCTCGGAGAGCAGGAATCGCGGCGCACCCGCCAGGTAGAGCGCCGTGGGATGGAACTGCACGAACTCCATGTCGCCCAGCTCGGCGCCGGCGCGCCCGGCGATCGCGGCGCCGTCCGCGGTCGCCACGTCGGGATTCGTCGTATTGGCAAAAACCATCCCCGACCCGCCCGTTGCCAGCAGTATGGCGCGGGCCGTCACCGCTTCAATGCTGCCGTCCTCATGCAGAATTTCCACTCCCACCACGCGTCCATCCGCGAGCAGCAGGTCGCGCGTAAATCCAAATTCGCTGAAGTGGATGTTGCCGAGTGTGCGGGCGTACGCCGACAACGTCCGGCCAATCTCCCGTCCGGTTGAGTCGCCGTCGGCATGCAGCACGCGGTTGCGCGAGTGCGCACCTTCCCGCGTGAACGCCAGTTCTCCCGCGTCGTTGCGATCGAAGCGCGCTCCCCACTCCAGCAACTCCCGCACTCGTTCAGGACCTTCGTTTACCAGGGTGCGGGCGGCGGCTTCATCCACCAATCCCGCGCCGGCGGCCAGGGTGTCCCGCAGGTGAATCTCCGGTGAGTCATCCGGTCCCAGCGCAACCGCGATGCCGCCCTGCGCATATTGTGTATTGGATTCGGTTAGTTCACGTTTGGCCAGGCAGAGCACTGTCCCGTGCTGATTCAGTTCGATGGCGGCCCTGAGCCCGGCAATTCCCGCGCCCACAACAATAAAATCGTAAGTAGAGTTCATGATGACAATCAATCGTAGCACTTACTGACGATCCTCTCTCGCTCGCCGGGCTGGTGCGCCGCAGTCGCAGCATCGCTGGTAAGATGGAGACTTGATTCGCATACAGGTTCAAACCCGGACCAAGTCCTACGATGTGCTCATCGAGCAGGGACTGATGCGCTCGGCCGCCACTTTCATTCATGACGCTCTGCCCGCGGCCGGCCATTTCGTCGTAGTCACATCCGCACCCATCGCCCTGCATTGGAGCAAGCTCCTGCTCGACTCCTTCCACAGCGATCGTGCCCGCGTGGACGTCATTGAAATGCCCGATGGCGAGCGCCACAAGACCCTGGCGACCGTGGAATCTCTCGCCACCCAACTGGTCAAGCTCAAGGCTGATCGCAATACCGTGCTCCTCGCCTTGGGCGGCGGCGTGGTCGGAGACGTTACCGGATTTCTCGCCGGCATCTACATGCGCGGAATCCGATTCATTCAGCTCCCCACAACTTTTCTCGCCCAGGTCGATTCCTCGGTTGGCGGCAAAACCGGCGTCAATCTCAAGGTCGGCAAGAATCTCATTGGCGCCTTCAAGCAGCCGGAACTCGTGCTGGTGGATCCGCAGGTGCTCGCGACCCTGCCCGATCGCGAATTCCGCTCCGGTCTGTACGAATCCCTCAAGGCCGGAGTCATCTGCAATCCCCGCATCTTCGGCTTCATGGAAGAAAATCAGGAGCAAGTGCTAGCCAGGGATCCCGGCTCCATGGAGTGGCTGATTGCCGAGTCGGTGCGGGTCAAGGCCGATGTCGTGGGCCAGGATGAGGAAGAGCACGGCCTGCGTAAAATTCTTAATTTCGGACACACCATCGGCCACGCCCTCGAGGCCGAAACCGCATACAAGGTGTTTCTCCACGGTGAGGCCGTCGCCTGGGGCATGGTCGCCGCGGCCATGGTCGCGGAGAGCATGCAGCTGGTTTCCCCGGCGGTCGCGCAGCGCATCATCCGCCTGGTTTTGGCTTATGCTCCGCTGCCCAGGGTGGATGTCCGCCCCAATGCAATCTTTCGCCGCCTCGCCAGCGACAAGAAGACCTTGGACGGCCAGGTGCACTTCATCCTCCCCCGCGATGTCGGCCAGGTAGACATTGTCACCAATGTCCCGGAACACGCCGTGCTCCAGGTGGTGGAGGATTTGTGCCGTCTCTCCCAGGCGTGACCGGTTGGCGTCGTTCGGATCGGAATGAACAAGATGGATGAAGAAAAACCGGCGCCGCCGGATCACTCAGTTTCAGCCACGCCCGGAGCCCGCGTCGAGCCCGCCCAGGATCAGCGCGCCGCCGCCAACGCCGTGCGCCAGATGTTTTCCAGCATCGCGCCGCGCTATGACCTGCTCAATCACGTGCTTTCCTGCGGCGTCGATCGTTACTGGTGGTGGCGTACCGCGCGCCGCTTTCGTCCCATCGTCCGCCGCCCGGATGCGGCGGTTCTGGATCTCTGCTGCGGAACCGGGGACATGACCTTTGCCCTCTATCGCCAGGCAACCGCGGCGGGAGCCGCCATCGTCGGCGCTGATTTCGCCCATCCCATGCTTTGCCGCGCCACCCGCAAGAGCGCCGGTCTTCCCCTGCAATGGGTCGAGGCCGATGCCTTGCAAATGCCCTTCGCCGATGCCCGCTTCAACCTCGTTACCTCGGCGTTCGGCTTTCGCAATCTTGCCAATTATGACGCGGGCCTGGGTGAAATTTACCGCGTCCTCGCCCCCGAAGGCGAAGTCGCCATCCTCGATTTCGGCGAGCCCCGCGGCCTGTTTGGCAAGCTGTACCGGTTTTATTTCCGCCGCGTTCTGCCCGCCATCGGTTCGCTGCTTTCGGGAACCCGGGGCCCCTACGCGTATCTGCCCGCCAGCGTGGCGCGCTTCCCGCAACCGCCGGAAATGCTTTCCCGCATGAAGGCCATCGGCTTCCGCCAGGTCAATTACACGCCCTACACCTTTGGCGTTGCCGGCGTGTACTGGGGAAAAAAGTAATTCCCGGCGCCGCGCTCACCGCACTGGCGCCGCCTGCGCAACGGGAGTTTCCGTCAGGCTGTCCCGCAGTGCCGCCTCGCTGGAGTAGCGGATGACCTTTTCGTAGTCGCCGCCCAGCAATCTCCGTAGCCGCTCGGTGCTCATCGTGTAGGAGCCGGCAAGATAGGGAAACGCATCCGGCGGTACCGCGGACGCTCCCAGCTTCCACAGCAGGGCCAGCACTTTTGCGCACAGCCAGCGCGAAGGCAGCCGCACCAGCTTGGCTTCGCCGATCTCCGCGCACCGTGCCAGGCTGATCGGCGAGCCTGATCCGGCCACGTTCAGCGTCAGCTCTTCGCGCTGCTGCGCCGGAGACCGCCGCAGCAGCCAGACGATCAGCCGGGCCACGTCATCCACGTGCACAAACTGGAAGAGCTTTTGCGGATACGACGTTCCCATCGGCAGCAGCAGCGGCAACCGCTTCTCCCGGCGCCGCATTTTCCGCCCCACCGCACCGTTCCCAAGCGCCTGCCCGCGGAGGGCGTTCACCATGTGGTTTTCCACCCCTGCTCCGGCAAAAATCTGGGGCCGCAGCAGGTAGGTGCTGCACGGTCCCAGGCTGGGAGCCCGGAACTTCACCACGGCGTCGGCCTCCGCCTTCTGCACTGCATAGGTCAGGGTGTGTGCCTTCAGCGGAGCGTCTTCCCGCACCATCGGCCCGGTCTCTGGGCCATACACCGCAACGCTGCTCGGGTAGATAAACTTGGCGATTTTTCCGCCGTGCCGGTTCACCTCGGAGATCGCTTCCATCACCCGCGCCGTGCCCGCCACGTTGGTCTGCCACATCCGTTCCAGGTCCGTAGCTGGGTTACGCATTGCGTTGCGAGCTGGGTTACGCGCCGGGTCGCGGACTGGGTTGCTGGCCGCCGCCAAATGCACCACGGCTTCCGCACCGCTTTCGCGCAGCAGTTGCACCAGCCTGATGCACGAGCTCTCGTGCCCCAGGTCCAGGCGATGCATCACGATCCCGGGCCATCCCGCCAGCGGCAGCAGGTCCACCCCGGCGACGCGATAATCGCCGAGCAAAGGCAGCAGGCGCAGTCCGAGGGTGCCGGCAATTCCGGTGACAAGGATAGTGGGTCGCGGGTCGCTCAATGCGGAGCCTCGTGGATGCGTCGATGGCCGCCTCAGCCAGGGCCGAATCCGCATGTCCTGCCTGAGGGGCAGAGGAGTTTGAACCCTGATCCTAGCACATCCCTCCACTGCCGGCACGAAAAGCGGCCGTGCCCTTGGCAGCGCTCTTCGCCCACGATAAGCTCATTACATGGTCAGCATGACGATCGATCCCGTCCTGATGCAAGCCGAAAAACGGCGGGTCACGCGCAACAGCGTTCTGGTCGCCATCACTCTCACGGTTTTCAAGTTCGTGGTTGGCACCCTCAGCGGCAGTCTCGGAATCCTGTCCGAAGCCCTGCACTCCTCGCTCGATCTCGTCGCCTCCATCATGACCATGATTTCCGTACGCGTCAGTGACAAGCCGGCTGACGCCGATCATCAGTACGGCCACGGAAAAGTCGAAAATTTCTCCGCGTTCGTCGAGACCGGGCTTCTCTTCATCACCTGTTGCTGGATTGTCTGGGAGGCCGCGCAACGCCTGTTTTTCCACCACGTGGAGTTTGAACCAAACCTCTGGGCCGTCCTCGTCATGAGCCTTTCCATGGCGCTTGACTTCTGGCGTTCCCGTGCCCTCCGGCGCGCCGCCGAGAAATATTCCAGCCAGGCGCTGGCGGCCGACGCCCTGAATTTCGGCACGGACATCTGGTCCAGCGCGGTCGTCATCGCGGGCCTTGGTTTTGTCTGGATCGGACGCCACTACCATCTGCCGTGGCTCACCAGGGCCGATCCCATCTCCGCCCTCTGTGTTGCCGCCATGATCGTCTGGGTCAGCTCGAGCCTCGCCCGTCAGACCCTGGACGCATTGCTGGATGCCGCGCCCACCGGCGTACGCATTGCCATCATCGCCCAGGTCGGCAGCGTTCCCGGCGTCGTCGCCGTCGAGCGCGTCCGCATTCGCAAGGCCGGCAGCCGCTATTTTGCCGATGTCGCCGTGGGACTGGCCCGCAACGTAACCTTCCAGGCCGCCGATGTCGTCGTCTCCGAGGTCCGCCAGCGCGTTCACAATCTCCTCGGCGACTCCGATGTCCTGGTCAACGCCGTTCCCCGCGAACTCATCACCGAGAACACCTTCGATCGCATCCGCGCCGCATCTCTGCGCAACAACCTCATGGTGCATGACGTCAGCGTGCAGGATCTCGAAGGCGACATTCACGTCGAGTTGCACGTCGAACTCGACGAGAACTTGTCGCTCATCGCCGCCCACGACCGCGTTACCGCCCTTGAGAATGACATCCGTGCCCACGTACCCGAGATCACCTCCCTCCTCAGCCACATTGAAAGCGAGCCCGCCACCATCGAATCCAGTGAAGCGATCCTCCAGGATGGCGAACTGGAGAACCGGCTCAAAGCCATCGGAGATGCTTTCCCGGAAGTCGTGGACGTCCACGAAATCGTCATCAAGAGTGTCCGCGGACACCTCTTCCTCTCCTGCCACGTGACCATGCAGGACCATCTCCTGCTTTCGCGGGTGCATGAGGTGCAGACCGCGCTTGAGATACGATTCAAATTGGCGGCGCCGCAACTGTTCCGCGTCCTCATTCATCCCGAGCCGCAAACTGATAACCGGCGCTAATTGTTCCAAGGGAGACTCACCATGCAGGCCAGCGCAACCTGGGTCAACGGAGACCGCTTCGTCGGCGTAGCCAGCAGCGGCCATGCCATCCTGGTCGATGGCGGCGAACCCAAGCTTGGCAGCTCTCCGATGGAGTTGGTCCTCATCGGACTCTGCGCCTGCACCGCCACCGGCATCACCACCATCCTGCGCAAAAAGCGCCAGTCATGGACGCGGCTTGAAGTCAGCGCCGCCGCCGAGTGTGCGCCTGGCCCTGGGCGCGTCTTCACCGCCATCCGGCTCCTTTATCGCGTCAGCCGCGGCGTCTCGCCAAAAGCAATGGAAGACGCGGTCCGACTCTCCAAAGAGAAGTACTGCCCGGTCTCGCGCATGCTCGCCCCGGCCGCCGCCATCACCGCGGAAATCGAGTACGTCGAGTGAGCCAGCCCAGCCCCAGCTTCAAGCCATCGCCCATCCTCGGCTATCTTTGTGTCGCTGCCGCTGCACTTTTCTTTGGTGTCTCCGCCAACCTCGGCCGCGCCGTCTTCACCGGACGCCTCCACCTCTTCGGAGCCGTAGTCCCACTCGTACCCCCGCTCATGCTGTCACAGAGCCGCACGACCATCGCCGCCTGTGTCCTTTTTCCCATGCTTTACCTTGCCCGCGGCCGTGCCGGCCTGCGCATCAAGCTCTCGGAGATCCGCGTCTTCGCCATTTTAGGCATCCTCGGCGTCGCCGCCTGCAACTACTCCTATTACCTCGCCATCCAGCGCACCAGCGTTGCCACTGCGATTATCCTGCAATACCTTGCACCCGTCTTTGTCCTGCTGTGGATGCTTCTTCGCAAACTCCAGCCTCCTACTTTCGCACGCATCGCCGGCGTCCTGGTCGCCGTTGCCGGTTCCGTCCTCGCCATCGGAGTCGTCAGTCACGTGCCGCGCTTTCCCGGGCTCGCCATCATCCCTGGGCAGATACGCTTCGACCTCATCGGTGTCGTCGCCGCTCTCATCGCCGCCGTAACTTTTGCCTTCTACAACGTATTCGGACGCCATCTCCTGGAGTCGCACGACCACTGGACCATTCTCACCTGGGCGCTTGCCGGAGCTGCCATCGGCTGGCTCTTCGTCAATCCCCCGTGGCGCGTCATCGCCTCCCACTACACGGGCTCGCAGTGGCTCTTCATGACCATTTTTTCAATCACGTCAATCCTGATCCCGAACTCCCTCTACTTCGCGGGACTGCACCATCTCGACGCCACCCGCGCCATCGTCACTAGTTGTCTGGAGCCAGTTTTTTCCATCTTGATCGCTGCCATTGCCCTGGGAGAGTCGGTTGGCAGGATTCAGATTGTAGGCATCCTGCTGGTTCTGGCCTCAACCATTCTGGTGCAGCTTGAAACCCAGTCGGGCGCTGCTGCGGCGCCCCTGGAATCCATGGAATAATCCCTGCCGCACGATCCGCTGGCGCCGAAGATGTGCTTACCCGGCACCGAAACATATTGTGGAGAGTGTCGTCCCGCACGCAACATATTGATTGTATTGAAGTTGTCATCCTGAGCGAAGCGAAGGACCCCAGCCCGGCCCAAATCTTCAGCGTGGTTCCAAAGGAATTTTGGTCCTGACGGCCACCCGGCTCCAGAAGCGCTTCATCCACCCAGCCGCGCTTCCGGAGCTTCCGCGGAACCAACTCACCCGTTTCCGCGCACCGCCTCCCGCAGCCGGAAATACCTCTTTGCCCAGGTCACGTCGCGGCCAATCTGTTCCTTCAAGGCCTCGGTGCTGGGAAATTTCCTTTCCGCCCGCAGGCGGTGCAGAAAGCTCAGCCGGATCGGCGTATCGCTGGTCAGAGCGATGGGATGAAAGTTCAGAATGTAGCTCTCGATGGCAAACGAGTCGGCGCCAAACGTCGGACGGTTGCCCACGTTCGTCACCGCCTGAAACTCCTCGCCGTTGATCCGCATTTCCGTCACGTACACGCCCAGCGACGGTGTCAAGTCCTCGTAGCGGGTCAGGTTCACCGTCGGAACCGTGTATTTCGCCCCATATCCCCGCCCGCGCCCAGGCGTGGAATCGATGCTGAACGTGCGTCCCAGCAGGTGCCGCGCCCGTTCCACCTCGCCGCCCAGTACCGCCGCGCGCACGTTGCTGCTGGAAATCACCAGCTCGCCCCACAGCAGCGGCGGATGCGTCACCACGGTGAAGCCGAGCTTTTGCCCGAACTCGCGCAGCCGCTCCACGTCGCCCTCCGCCTTGTGTCCAAAGCGGAAGTTGAAGCCTTCGTGCACCTCGATGGCGTGCAGTTTGTTGAACAGCATTTCTTCGGCGAACTCATAGGCCGGCATCAGCGAAAGGTCGCGCGTAAACGGAACCACCACCACCGCGTCCAGGCCGCTTTCGCCCAGCAACTCCATCTTGCGTGGCGGCGGAGTAATCAGCGGAGGCCCGCCATGCGGCCGCAAAATCCGCTCCGGGTGCGGATCGAACGTCACCAGCACGGCACGCGCGTGCAGCTCCTTTGCCCTGGCGCAGATCGTCTCCAGCAGTCTCTGGTGGGCCCGGTGAACCCCGTCGAAGTTGCCCACGCAGACCACCGCGGGACCAAAATTCTGTGGAATCTCTTCGAATGAATCGAATACTTGCAAGCTCAGCTCTCCAGGTCAATCTCGATGCGCAAACCGTCATAGGACAGCCACACCCCCGGCGGTAGGGTCTGGTTGGTCGCCTCGTGCGCAAGGTCGTGGCTGATATGCGTGAAGTAGGTTTCGGCCGCTCCGATACGCGCCGCCACCTTCAGCGAATTTTCCACCGTCGAGTGGGTCGGGTGCGGCACATGCCGCAGCGCGTCCAGAAATACCACCTGGACCCCGGCCAGCATTTCAAACGAGTGTTCCGGCACCTCGCTGAAGTCCGTCAGGTACGCGAATCGGCCAATCCGGTAGCCGGCGATTTCAGTGTCGCCATGCATCACCGGAACCGGAATCACCTTCAGATCCAGCAACTCGAAGGGCCCGCTGATTTCGCGCAGCTCCACCTTGGCAATGCCGCCATACTTGTAATCGTCGTCGAAGACGTACTTGAACACCGAGCGCAGAATCCGCGCCGTATCCGGATTGGCATACAGCGGAAGCCGTCCGCCCCCGGTCACCCGCGGATAGGTCAGCGGGCGCAGGTCGTCGAGTCCCAGGATGTGGTCGGCGTGCCCGTGGGTGTACAGCACCGCGTCCAGCCGCTCAATCCCCTCCCTCAGCGCCTGCTCACGGAAGTCCGGCCCGCTGTCGATCACAATGCGATGCCCGCTCCACTCGATCATCACCGAGGGCCGCATCCGCCGGTCGCGCGGATCCGTCGAGCGGCAAACCGCGCAGTCGCATCCAATCGTCGGTACGCCCATCGATGTGGCGCTGCCCAGCACCGTCACAGTGCCTGGTTTCACTTCCGGCCAGCTCCTCCGGCGCCGGGAGCATTCTGCATCGCCTGGCGGTCGATCAGGTTCACGATTTCCATGTAGGTCATCCGCAGTTGGAACAGCGTGTTGGTCAGGATCAGTTGCTCCTGCTCCGTCAGGTTGCCCTTGGTCTTGGATTCCAGCACGGAAATCAGGTCGATCATCTGCCGCAGCCCCACAACGTCCACCCGCCGTTCCGCTCCGCCCTCCATGGCGCCGGCATACATCATCGCCGTCTGCACCAGCATGTCCAGAAGATGGATGAACTCCATCTTCTGGCCGCCAAATGCGGTACGTTCCTTCTCCCCGTTGTATCCGGTTTCGGTGATCGCGCCGGGCCCCGGTGTCTGCTGCGGCCCTTTGGCTTCCACGCGATCGCTCTCCGCCTTGGAGACAGCCGGCGCGGCTTTGCCCGCATCCGCGGCGGCGGCCGGACTCTTCGTTTCCGCCCCACCGGCTGCCGGTGCGGCGGTCTCTGCCGTGGTTTCCTTCGGCGCATCCGGCCTCGGTTCTCCATCCACGTTGAACTTTCGCCGGTCGGTCACTACAAACTCTGGCTTCTTTTCTTTTTCCATCTCACACTTCCCATCGCTCGGCAATAAACTCTTAAAATTGAAACGGTAATCCAGTGATTTGCACGGCGCTTCCGTCCGCACTCAGATTCCCGGCCTTCTCCCCATCCTTGCCGGCGGCATCCTGTCTAACATAGCCCAGCGCCACCGTCCGCGACACCCCATCCACCACCACTTCGGCGCAGCTGGTGATCTCGCCAACCGCTCGTTCCCCGGCCATCACCTGGCATCTGCGCGCCACCGCCTTGCCCTCCACCACCAATCCCGTAAAGCGCCGGTGGACCTGTCCGCGGGCATGAATGCGCTCCACGATCTCCTGCCCAATGTAGCAGCCCTTGCCGTGGTTCAGGGCATAATCCTGTCCCGTTTCCTGCGCCAGCTCGCGCTCGCCGGTGTCTAATCCGACCCGGGGCAGTCCCAGCAGGATTCGCTGCCACTCCAGGGCCGCGGCGCCCACCGGCCCGGCGCCCGCCTGCACCAGGGCGTTCCAGAAGGACGCAACCTGTTCCGGCGCCAGCCAAAGCTCGTACCAGTTCCGCACCCGGATGGGATCGCGCACCAGCGAGAAGCCGTGTCCTTCCCAGCTTCCATCCACGATTTGTCCCGGCTTGATCTCGCCCGCCATCAGCCCGGCTTTGCCCAGCACCGCCGTCGCCTCCGGCCCGGCCACGCCAATCGAGGTCAGCTTGCTGCTGATATCGCCCAGTTCCACTTCGTCCATGATGATGAACCGCTCGAAAAACTCGCGAATTGCCGCAATCTGACCCGCATCGCTTTCCAGCACGTAAAACTCGCCCCGCTGGAATGCCAGCAGATCGCCCTGGATGCGTCCCTGCGCGTTCAGTACAAAGCTGTAGTTGCCAAAGTCCTGGGCCAAGTCGCGGGTGTTGTTGGTGACCATTCCATTCAGCCAGCGCACCCGGTCTTCGCCGCTCACCACCAGCTTGCCGCGCCAGCCCAGGTCAAAAACTCCGCAGCCGTGCCGCAGCGCGTTCAACTCTCCGGCCACGGAACCAAAGTGCAGCACGGTCTCAGCCCCGGCATATTCCCCGGCAACCGCCTGCGGTCCGAATTGTTTCAAAAGGGAAGTCGTAACCATAGTCCCAACGCTCATCCAATCCAAACCCCACCGAACGTCCGATTATAGCGGAGCCGGACCATCTCCTGCTGCAAGGGATCGACGAGGGCGCCGACCGTCCTTGTTCTTGCCCCCAACCTTGAAACCTTGAAACCTTGAAACTTTGAAACCTTGGACTTTGAAACCTTGGACCTCGAAACCTGCGAACCCCCATACCCTCCGGATGTTATCTTTTCTCCATACACTCTTCCGCAAAGGATGTGGATGAACTTTCTGCGCCAACTGCTCCTTCTGCTCCCGTTTTCGCTGGCCATCTTCGCCCTGGCGCAGCCCGCGCCCGTCGCTCCGCAGGAAGCTACCGCCCCCGAGGCCGAACATCACGTTACCCCCGCCGAGGCCAAGGAGCTGTTCCGCTCCCTCGACGAAATTCTCCAGTTTGCCAGCGACCGCACCGGGCTTCCCGTTCTCCACTCCGTCAAAAAGAAGCTGGCCACTCGCGAGGAGGTTTCCAAGTACGTCGAGAAGCGCATGAAAGAGCAGGGAAACGGCGAGCGTTTCGACCGCTCCGCCCAATCCCTCAAGAAGCTCGGCCTGCTGCCGCGCGACTTCAATCTCCGCCAGTACATGCTCGACCTCTATCGGGAGCAGGTCGAGGGATGGTATGACGCGCACAGCAAAACCGTCTATCTTCTCGACTGGGTCGACCCCGACCTGCAAAAGCCGGTCATGGCGCACGAACTCGTCCATGCCCTGCAGGACCAGAGCTACGGCCTGGAAAAGTGGCTCAACATCGCCAAGGATTCCCATGACGATACGGAGCAAATGCTTCTCGACGAACAGCGCGCCGCGCGCCAGTCCATCGTCGAAGGGCAGGCCATGATCGTCCTTTACGATTACGAACTCGCCTCCGCCGGCCAAACTGTCGAAAGCGCGCCCGATCTCGTCGATGGCATGCGTGCCTCCATCCTCGACGATGAATCCACTCCCATCTACGCCAAGGCTCCCATTTATCTGCGCGAAGCCATGCTGTTTCCCTACAGCTACGGCACCGATTTTGCCATCGCCGTCCTGGAAAAAAAGGGCAAGCAGGCAGCCTTTGCCGGAGTTTTCGAGAACCCGCCCCAGGACACCCGGCAGGTCATGGAGCCGGCCACGTATTTCGCCGCCGAGCCGCAGCCCCGGCTCCACGTGGCGCCGCTGGAAAAACTCCTCGGCCCCGACTGGCGTCGCGAGGATTTCTCCGGCATCGGAGAGATTGACCTCCGCGTCATCCTCCGCCAGTGGAGCGGCAAGGAGGTTGCAGCCCGGCTCGCGCCTGCCTGGCGGGGCGGCTACTATATGGCGCTCGTCAACAAGAAAGCGCCCAAGGACGCGCCGCTCCCGCTCGCCCTGGTTCTCGACTTTCGCACCCCTGCCGAGGCCAATCAGTTCGCCTCCATCTACGGGGCCGCGCTCGCCAAACGTTACGACTCGGTCCAGCCTGCTCAATCCCCCAACCAGTGGATCACCTCCGAAGGCCTGGTGTGCCTTTCCATCGACGGCGCCAGGGTCATCGCCCTGGAATCCTTCACCCCCAATGATGCCGCCACGCTCCACGCCGCTCTCATTCCCGCCGCCGCACCCAGCGCCCCGCACTGATCCCTCCCACGGATTTTCACCGGCCCACATCCGCCTGCGGTTGGCGAATGTGGGGCCCGGCGCCAGAGTTCATGCCCTCCTCTCCGTCCGGTATAATCACTTGTTCCTCTCACTTCTTATTGCTGCGCAGGAGATCGAATTGGCACAGGCAGAAATCGGCATCATCGGTGGCAGCGGCCTTTATTCCATGAAGGGCCTCACGGACGTTCACGAACTTCCACTGGAAACCCCTTTCGGCGCACCCTCGGACCCTTACGTCCTGGGCACCCTGGCCGGGCGCAAGGTAGCCTTTCTCGCCCGTCACGGGCGCGGCCACCGCATCCTTCCCACCGAGTTGAATTTCCGCGCCAACATTCACGGCTTCAAGCAGCTCGGAGTCGAGCGCATCCTTTCCGTCTCCGCGGTCGGCTCGCTCAAGCAGGAGCTCAAGCCCACCGATTTTGTCATCCCCGACCAGTTTTACGATCGCACCAGGCAGCGCGTCTCCACCTTTTTTGGCGACGGCATCGTCGCCCACATCGCCTTTGGCGATCCCATCTGTCCCGAACTTGCCGCCATCGTCGCCAAGGCCGGCCAGGCCGCCGGCGTGGTCACCAAGAGCGGTGGCACCTATGTCTGCATGGAAGGCCCCCAGTTCTCCACCAGGGCTGAGAGCAACGCCTACCGCGCCCAGGGATTTGACATCGTCGGCATGACCAATCTCCAGGAAGCCAAACTCGCCCGCGAGGCTGAGATCTGTTACGTCACCATCGCCATGGTCACCGACTACGATTGCTGGCATCCCGATCACGACAGCGTCACCGTCGAGCAGATCGTCGCCGTCCTCAACCGCAACGCGGAGAACGCCGCCAGCGTAGTCCGCCAAGCCATCGCCGCCCTGCCCGCCAACCGCGCCTGCCGCTGCGGCCAGGCCCTCGCCACGGCCATCATGACCGCGCCCGAGGCCATCCCACCCGCCACCCGGGCTCGGCTCGACCTCCTCGTCGGCAAATATCTCCCCGCCAAGGCAGGTGCATAACATGTCCATCCTCGTGGTCGGTTCCGTCGCCTTCGATACCCTGAAAACCCCTTTCGGCGAGCGCAACAAGATCCTCGGCGGCGCCGCTACCTACTTCTCGCTCTCCGCCAGCTTTTTCACCCAGGTCCGCGTCGTCGGCGTCGTTGGCGATGACTTCACCGCCGGCCACGAGGCTGTCCTTACCGGGCGCGGCATCGATACCCGTGGCATCGAGCACGCCTCCGGCAAAACTTTCCACTGGGGCGGCGAGTACGGCGAAAACGTCAATGAGGCCAAAACTAATTTCACCGACCTCAACGTCTTTGAGAACTTCGTTCCCAAGATTCCCGACGCCTACCAGGACTCCGAGATTCTCTTCCTCGCCAACATTCAGCCAGAGCTGCAACTCGACGTGCGCCGCAAAATGCCCCGCGTCTCACTGGTTGGCGGTGACACCATGAATCTCTGGATCAACATCAAGCGCGCCGAGCTCCTGGAAACTTTGAGGGAAGTCGATATCCTCCTCATCAACGACGGCGAAGCCAAGCTCCTCGCCTCCGAGCCGAGCCTGGTGCTCGCCGCCCGGAAAATCCTCACCCTCGGCCCCCATTCGCTGGTCATCAAGCACGGCGAATACGGCGCAACCATTTTTTTCGCCGATGGCTCGCACCCATTCCGCGCCCCGGCCCTGCCCATCGCCGAAGTCCTCGATCCCACCGGCGCCGGTGACACCTTTGCCGGAGGCTTCATGGGTTACATCGCGTCGCAGCACGCGGTCACCCCCGCCGTTCTCAAGCGCGCCATGTTCTACGGAGGCGTCATGGGTTCGTTCGCCGTCGAGTGCTTCGGCCCCGAGCGTCTCATTTCGCTCACCCGCGATGAGATCGAAGAGCGCTTCCAGCTCTTCCGCAGCCTCACCCATCTTGACTAACCCGCGGCGGCCCTAGAGTGGATTTCGATCGCGACAACATCACCGGAGAGCAAAGCGCACGCAATGCCGAACTCACCATGGTCTCGGCCCTGGCGCTTCTGCTCTCCGTCTTCGCCTTTCTCTGGTTCTACCGTCACCATGACATCCTTCTCTACGGCGATGCCGTCGCTCACATCAACATTGCCCGCCGCATCCTCGATGCGCGCGATCCCGGATGGGGACAGGTCGGCTCCGTCTGGCTGCCCCTGCCGCACCTGCTGATCGCGCCCTTTGTCGCCAATGACTGGCTCTGGCGCACCGGCATTGGCGGCTCCATTCCCTCCATGTTCGCTTACGTCCTCGGGGTCGCGGGAATCTACCGCCTCGTACGCGCCCGCGCTTCGCTGCCCGCCGCCGCGCTGGCCGCCGCCATCTACGCCCTCGATCCGTCCCTGCTCTACATGCAATCGACGGCCATGACCGAATCCATTTTCCTCGCCGCCGTCATCTGGTCGCTGGTTTACCTCGACGATTTCCTGCGCGGCCTCCACTCCGGCGCACCCGCCGCCATTCCCGCCTGGCGCGCCATCGAGCGCTGCGGCCTCTGCCTGGCGGCAGCCATTTTCACCCGCTATGACGGCTGGATCTTTGCCTTCGCCGTTTCCCTCTGCGTCGCCTTTGCCTTGCAGCGCTGGCTCTCCGCCCGTCCGCCGCAGCAGGAAATCGGACGTCTCCTCCGCTCCATCATTTCCTTCGTTCTTCTGCTGGCGCTCTGTCCCACTCTCTGGCTTGCGCACAATTACAAAACCAATCAGCGGCCTCTCGACTGGCTCAATGGTCCTTACTCGGCCAAGGCCATCGAAAAACGATCCTCTCGCCCCGGCGATCCACCGTATCCCGGCAAGGACCACCCGGCGGTAGCCGCCGAATACTTCCTCAAGGCCGCCCGTATGAACCTCGGCGAAGGCTCCCGCCAGAACTGGCTCATCCTCCTGGCCGTTGCCGGAGTCCTCGTCGCGCTCTTCCACCTGCGCCGCTTTGCCCCATGGCTTCTGCTCTGGATGCCGCTGCCGTTCTATGCCTGCGCCATCGCCTACGGCAACGTCCCCATCTTCGTTCCCGAGTGGTGGCCATTTTCCTACTACAACGTGCGCTATGGACTCGAACTGCTCCCCGCCGTCGCCGTCTTCGCGGCACTCATTCCATGGGCTGTCGCGCGTCTCGGCAGCCGCGTCCTCACCATGGCTGTTACTGCCGTCCTGTTCGCCGCAACCTTGCTTGCCTTCAGCTCTTCCGCCTGGTGCTTTTCCCGCCGCTCGCAGAACCGCAATTGGGGCCGCCGCTGGATGATCCCCATCTGCTATCGCGAAGCCTGGGCCAACAGCCGCGGCCGCCTCCAGCTTGAGACGCAGCTCGCCCGCGCTCTGGCGGACATCCCCCAGGACTCCACCGTACTCATGTACACATCCGACTTTGTCGGAGCCGTCCAGCAGTCGGGACTCCACCTCAACCAGGTCATCTCCGAGTCCACCCGCATCGCATGGGACTCCGCCCGCAGCGCGCCCTTCGCCGGGGCCAACTATGTTGTCGCCATTGCCGGCGACCCCGTCGCCGAAGCTGTCCGCGCCAATCCCCGCAACCTCGTCCCGCTCGCCGTCTACCACGTCCTCGGCCAGCCCGAGGTCACCCTCTACCGCGCCTCGCGCCCGTAGCGCTATTCCCGCCGAATCCCACGCCGCCCAGCCTGCATCTACACCAGTAAAGCCTGAAATTGAACTTAGATCGCGAGGACAAGCATGCAAGCAAGACATGAGATGGTAACGGGCAATCGAATTTCCGGCGAAACACTCGATCAGCTATTCCGCGAGGCGCGCACGCATACGGCGTGGCTCCCGAAAGCCGTGCCCGTGGAACTTCTGCGGGAGGCCTTCGAACTGGCGCGAATGGCGCCGACCAGCGCCAACAGCTCGCCCGGCCGCTTTGTCTTCCTCACCACTCCCGAGGCCAAGAGCCGCCTGCTCCCGGCGCTGGCTGCCGGCAACGTGGAAAAAACCCGCACCGCTCCGGTCACTGCAATCCTCGCCTGGGATACCCAATTCTACGAGCATCTCCCCCGGCTGTTTCCCCAGGCGGACATGCGCTCCTACTTCGCCGGCAGTCCCGCGCTTATCGAAGAAAACGGCTTTCGCAACGGCTCCCTCGAGGGTGCCTATTTCATTCTCGCCGCCCGCGCCCTCGGGCTCGACTGCGGCCCCATGTCCGGATTCAACCCCGCCAAGGTCAACGCCGAATTTTTCCCCGACGGCAAATGGAAGGTGAATTTCCTCTGCAACCTCGGCTATGGCGATCCCGGCAAGTTGCATCCTCGCAATCCGCGTCTGGACTTTGACGAGGCGTGCCTCGTGCTGTAAACGCGCGCCGCGGCCATGCAGACACATCCCGGGCGCCGATGACGGTGCCCGGCCGCCTGTGTCCTCCCCATGTTTTTATCGGGTTGTCATCCTGAGCAACGCGAAGGACCCCAGCGCAGCTCAAATCTCCCGCATCGCCCCAGTGGCCTTTCAGCCACCAATCCACCACCCGGCCCACATCTTCCGTGGAAGAAACACTTTACTGCAAGGCCCCAACTCCCGCCCGTTTCGGCAGAATCTCCCCGATCCGTTTCACCTGCGCGCCCACGCCGCGCAGCTTCTCTTCGATCCGTTCATAGCCGCGGTCAATGTGATACACCCGGTCGATGATCGTCTCGTCCTGCGCCACCAGGGCCGCCAGCACCAGCGAAGCCGAGGCCCGCAGATCGCTCGCCAGCACCGCCGCGCCGCTCAGCACGCTCTTGCCGCGAATCACGGCCCGCCGTCCCTCCACCTTGATGTTCGCCCCCATCCGGCAAAGCTCCTGCGCATGCATAAAGCGATTCTCGAAAATATTCTCGGTAATAATCGAAGTTCCATCCGCCTGCGTCATCAGCGCCATGAATTGCGCCTGCACGTCGGTCGGAAACCCCGGATACTCCTCCGTCGAAATGTCTGCCGCCTTCAGCGTCCCCGCGTCTCCCATCACCCGCACGCACTCTTCGCCAATCTTCACCGGTACCCCAACCTCCTCCAGCTTGTGCAGCAGGGAAGTCAAGTGCGAAGGATCGCAGTCGGTCAGCATCAGGTCGCCGCCCGTCAGCGCGCCCGCCAGGATGAAGGTCGCTGCCTCGATCCGGTCAGGGATAATCCTGTGCCGCGCCCCGTGCAGCTTTTCCACGCCCTTCACCCGGATCGTCGATGTTCCCGCGCCCTTGATCCTGGCGCCCATCTTCACCAGCAAGGTAGCCAGGTCCACTACCTCCGGCTCGCGCGCGCAATTTTCCAGAACCGTTTCGCCCTCGGCCAGCACCGCCGCCATCAGCACGTCTTCCGTGCCCGTCACCGTGATCTTGTCGAACGAATATTGCGCGCCCCTCAGCCGCTTCGCGTGCGCTTCAATGTAGCCATGGTCCTGGTCGATCTTCGCCCCAAGTTTTTCCAGTCCCTTCAGATGCAGATCGATGGGACGCGCCCCAATCGCGCATCCTCCCGGCATCGAAACCCGCGCCGTGCCCATCCGCGCCAGCAGCGGTCCCAGCACCAGCGACGACGCCCGCATGGTCTTCACCAGCTCATAGCTAGCCTCGGGATTCCGGTGCAGATTCGCCGCGCAGATCGTCGTCCGGTGCTGCGCCCGGCCATACCCCAGCTCCACCTCCGCGCCCAGTGCCGCCAGCAGCCGCCGCTCGGTTTCAATGTCCCTCACCTGCGGAATGTTTTCCAGAATTACCGCTTCCTCGGTCAGTAGTGCCGCCGCCATCGCTGGCAGCGCCGCGTTTTTCGCACCGCTGATTCGTATCGTACCCAGCAGCGGATTCCCGCCGCGTATCACAAGCTTGTCCATGGCATGATTCCCGGAAGAAATTTACAGAATAGAATTGCCGCACTCCTAGGATTCTACACACTCCATCCCACGCCCACCCTCCGCGGCTTCACGCATTCTCCACGGCGCTCACAATCGCGTCGTGCACTCGCGGACGCACCTGCTTGATCGCCTGATTGCGCCCATCGGGCCACGTCCGGTTGGTCAGCAGCGTCACTCCAAGCCCGCGCTCCGCATCGCACCAAAGCGAAGTCCCGGTGTACCCCAAATGTCCAAACGACCGCGTTGAAAATCTCGTCCCCGATTGCGATGGCGCCGAAGGCGTGTCCCATCCCAGCGCCCGCCGCGCTCCGCCCGGCTCGCCCTGGGGCGCCGTGAATAGCTCCACGGTCTCTGCCCGGAACAATGGCCCTCCGCCGCGCAACAGGCAGGCCGCAAAGCGAGCCACCGAACCCGCATCGCCAAACAATCCAGCGTGCCCGGCCACCCCGCCCATGGCGCTGGCATTCTCGTCGTTCACCTCTCCCTGCACCACCCTTCCGCGGTATTCCAGGTCGGTTACAGTAGGAGGAACATCCATCCATTGTTCTTTATGTATCGAATACATAATGTTTAACTTTAGAGGAAAAAATACCTCGCGCGCGCAGAACAGATCCATCCGCTCGCCGGCCATCTTCTCCACCAACTCGCCCAGCACAATAAAGCCGATGTCGCTATACTCGCTCCGTGTCCCCGGCCTGGCTTCCAGCCGAACTCCCCGAGCCGCCGTCAGCATTGCTTCTCGCCCAGCGGCCGCCAGATACAGCTTCCGGTGCGCCGGCAGCCCGGAGGAGTGCGCCAGCAGCATCCGCACCGTCACCTCTTCGCGCCACCCGCGCTGCTCGGTCTCTGGCGAGCCCGCCCCGTCTGCAAACTCCGGCAGCAGCTCCACCACTCTCGCGTCCAGCTCCAGTTTTCCGCGCTCAAACAGCAGCATCGCCAGCGAGGTCGTGGCAATGGCCTTGGTCAGCGATGCCAAATCCCACACCGTCTCGCGCCTCACCACGGGCGAATCCGCCTCATACGTGAAACTCCCAAACCCTCGCCACGCCAGCAACTTACCGCCCACGGTCACCGCCAGCGCCGCGCCCGGAAACGCCTTCTGCCCAATCGCTTCCTGCAGCAGCCGGAAGGCGCCCGCAAAGCGGCGCTCCTGGTCACCCGTGGCATCCACCAGCTCTCCCTCTGGGTGCAACCGTCCTGGGCTCACTTGATGAACGGCAGCATCTGTTTGAACTGCGCCGTCCCGCTCCGCCGCAGCAGCTCGTACATCATCATCTCGGTCGAGGAGAGCACGCACCCGGCCCGTTCCATCCGTTCCAGCCCCAGGCGCCGGTTCCAATCCGTGCGTGCGCTCACGGCGTCGGAGGCCACGTGTACCATGTAGCCGTTTTCCAGCGCTCCCAGCGCCGTCTGCATCACGCAGATATGGCTCTCCATTCCGCATAGCAGCAGTGTCGTCCTCACTCCCGGCACTTCGCGCAGCGCGGCGCCAAACTCCTCGTCGCCAAAGCAGCCAAAGGTCAGCTTGTCGATCGCCTGCTCGCCCGGCAGCAGCTCGGCAATCTCGCTCACCGTCGCGCCCAGTCCGCGCGCATATTGAGTCGTAACCAGCACCGGGATCTTCAGGATTCCGGCCAGCCGGATCAGCAGCCGCGCGTTGCGCACCAGCTCCTCGCCGGCCAGCACCGCCGGCAGCAATTTCTCCTGAATATCGATGACCACCAGCGCGCATTGCGCCGCGTCCAGGCTGCGCCGCGCAATCGGTTCGCCCGCCAGTCCGGCCAGTCCGGGAAGGGAAGATGGATTCATCGCAAACTCCTGTCCGTCACTTTCAAGCGAGATGCCTCCAGCCTACGCCACCTCCCGCCTGCCTTCCAGCCCCGCTCTCCCGATTTTCCGTCCCGGAACGCGCCGTCAACCGTGGCCCGCCACCGCCCCGCCCATGATACAAATGTCAACATGTCCGGAAACATCTCCACGCAAACCAGTGGCGTCGTCGCCCGTGCCCCCTGTCGAGTGGATCTGGCCGGCGGCACCATGGACATGTGGCCGCTTTATCTGTTCCATCCCGGCTCGGCCGTCGTCAACATCGCAATCCGTATCATGACCACCTGCCGAATCCGTCCCAACGCCAACGGCGCCATTGAGCTCGTCTCGCTCGACACCGGCCTTGCCGACAGCTTCCGCAGCATGCAGGCTCTGCGCGCCGCCGCCCGCTGCAACCACGCGCTCGCCGCCCACCTGCTGCGATTTTTCTACCCAACCTCCGAACCCGCCACGGGATTCCGCCTTGAGACCCACTCCGAATCTCCCGCCGGCGCCGGAATCTCCGGCTCCTCGGCCCTGATGATTGCCTCCGCCTCGGCGCTTGCCCGCTTCAGTGGCCGCAAGTTCGCCGCGGAGCAGCTCCGCGAGATCGCGCAAAACGTCGAAGCCCAACTCATCCGTGTTCCCACCGGATGCCAGGATTACTATCCCGCGCTCTACGGCGGCGTCAGTGCCGTCGAGCTCAATGTCGATGGCATCCGCCGTCACGCTATTGCCTGCGATCCCGCCGAGTTCGACCGCCGGTTTGTCCTCGCCTACACCGGCGCGCCGCGTCAGAGCGGCGTCAACAACTGGGAGGTCTTCAAGCGCCACATCGACGGCGACCGGCGCATCTTTCGCAACTTCCAGCACATCGCCGCCATCGCCGGCGCCATGCGCGCCGCCGTTGCCGCCGCCGACTGGGAGGAAATCGCGCGTCTTCTGGGCGAGGAGTGGAGGCTGCGCCGCAGCAACGCTCCCGCCATCGCCACTCCGTTCATCGACCGCCTCATCGCCGTCGCCCGCCGCAACGGAGCTCTCGGCGCCAAGGTCTGCGGTGCCGGAGGCGGTGGCTGCGTCCTGTTCCTCGTCCCGCCCGATGCCCGCCCGCGGGTCGAGCAGAAACTCGCCGCCGCCGGAGCCCAGCTCCTGCCCTTTGCCGTTGCCCGCCGTGGCGTCTCCGTCTCCCGTCTCGCGCCTGCGCCAGGAAGCCCAAAGGTTGCCGGCTGAAGAGCCATTCGCCATGACCCAACCTCCCCAATCCGATCCCATTCACGCCGCCAGCTCCTATCCGCCGCCTTTTTTGCTGCCGCCGCTGGTGCGATTCCTAATTGCCGCCGTCTGGGCCGCCGTGGTTTTCTGGGGCACTGGTTTCGTCTACGCAATCTTTCCCGAGCGCAATCTCGTTCCCGGAGTGCTTTTCCGCCTCATCGCCTGCGTCCTCACCGCCGCTGGCTTCGCGCTTTTTCTGCGCGTACTTGACGGCAATCCTTTTCCATTGCCCGCAGCTCTCGGCCTGCCGCTCGATGGCATCGCAACCCGCCAGTTCGCCACCGGACTGCTGCTCGGCGCGCTGCTCATTACCGCCGATGTCGCCAGCATCGGCTGTTTCGGCTCGCTCCACTTTCATCTTCACCTCACCCGCCACATGTTTGTGCGCGCCGCCACCGTCGTTTTTCTCCTGTTTTGCGCGGCCTTGCTGGAGGAGCTTACCTTTCGCGGCTATCCCTTCCAGAAGCTCACCGAATGTCTCGGAGCCTTCTGGGCCGTCCTCGTTCTCTCCGCCCTCTTCGGAGCGCTTCACCTTTCCAATCCCGACGCCCAGGGCCTGCTGAGCTGGGGATTTTTCAACACCCTCGCCGTCGGACTTCTCTGCGCCCTTGCCCGCATCCGCAGCGGTTCGCTCTGGTTTCCCTTCGGACTTCACTTCGGCTGGAATCTTTTTCAAGGCGCCGTCTTCGGCCTTCCCGTCAGCGGACTGCGCGAGTTTTCCTCGCTGGTCACCGCCTCCGTGCAGGGCTCGCCTTCGCTCACCGGCGGTGACTACGGACCGGAATCCAGCGCCACCTGCGCCATCGTCCTGTTTCTCGCCCTGCCCTGGCTCTGGTTCCTGACCTCATCGCCGCAGATTCAGCACCGTCCGCCGTCTCTCCGGCCCCCCTCGGCCATCTGAAAAATATACAAGTGGCCAGCGGCCACCATCGGCGTCTGCGCGTCCCAAATCGGCGCTATAATGCCATCCACCGTGGTGGTGGGAATTGAAACCAGGCCGCCCCACATCCGCCATCAGTGGGGCGAAGGTGGAATTTCGGGAAGCGTATCTCACCCATCGGAGGTCACCATGAGATCGCCATCCAGGACGCATCGGTTTTTCCCGGCCACCCTCGCGCCTCATATTCTCCGTGCCGCCGGCCTGCTCCTGATCCTGCTGCTGATCCTGCTTCTCGTTCCCGTCCGGGCCGCCGCCGGCGAATCCAGCTTTTCCGAAGTTCAGCGCCAGCAGATCATTCGCGTCTTTCTCGCCGAGCATCCTTTCGTGCACCTCGCCCTGCCCAGGGGCAAGGCAGGGGTCCGCGTCGAAGACGGCAAAATCGTTCCCTCGGAAGCAGAGATCAGCGGGAAGGTTGCCGAGTTCGGCGCCATTGCCAATCCCGGCGATCGTGCCCAGATCACCGCTGTCCGCTTTGACCATCACGGCATCGTCTTTGAGCTCAACGGCGGTCCCGCCAAGCGCAAGCGGGAGCTGGCGAATCATCTCAGCGTCGGAGTCAACGGTCTGGAGGCGCACGGTGTGCCAAGCCAGTCTCCCCAGGACAGCGAATACCCTGGCTCCAACGGCTCTTCAGTTCTGCTCGTCGTCCACGGTGATGCCGCCTCGCTCACCACCGATCAGATCAAGGAGATGCTCGCCCCCGTGCTCGACTTCAAGGCCGTCAACCGGGCCGACGCCTTTCTGCGCAGTCTTCCGCCCGTCCTCGCCCAAGCCGTCAAAGCCCACCACGCCCTTGTCGGCATGGAGAAGGACGTGGTGATCTACGCCATGGGACGCCCGCCGCACCGTCTCCGCGAGACCCGCGATGGCCGCGAGTACGAGGAGTGGATCTACGGCACTCCGCCCCAGGATGTCGAATTCATTCGCTTCCTTGGCGACACCGTCGTCAGCATTGAAGACATGAAGGTATCCGGAGAGAAGCGCATCCGCACCCAGGATGAGGTCGGCGGCCTCAAAGGTCCGCTCAACGCCTCTGCCAAGGATCAGCCGCGCCCCGACTCCGCCCCGGAGGAAGCCGAACGCCCCGCTCCGACCCTCATGCGCCCTTGGGAAAAGGCTCCCGCCCCCAGCGATGCCAGCCGCGATCCCAATCCCGAGCCGCCGCCCGACCATTGAGGTGTCATCCTGAGCGCAGCGAAGGACCCCGGCGCAGCTCAGGTATTCGCTGAGGCTCCAGAGGCATTTCGGCAGCCCGCGATTCCACGTACTCCCGCCCCTCACCGCGCCGCGCTTCCACCCTCCATCGACGCTTTCCGACAAATGCCCTCAGCTCCGGTCTTTTCCCCGTCCGCTCCTGCGTTTACACTGTACCTGTGAAAATCGCACTCGCGCAGATCAATCCCACGGTCGGGGATTTCACCGGCAACGCAGCCAAGCTGCGCCAGTTTTCCGTCGAAGCCCTTTCCCGTGGCGCTGAACTCGTCGTCTTCCCCGAGCTATCCGTCTGCGGATACCCGCCGCGCGATCTCGTCGAACTCCCGGCCTTCGTCACCCGCTCCCGCCAGGTCCTGGAAGAACTCGCCGACGGCCTTCCCGAACTTGCCATCATCGCCGGTCTGCCCTCGCCCGCCGCCTCCCAGACCGGCAAGACCGTCATGAACTCCGCCGCCCTCCTGCGCCAGGGACGCATTGACTTCATCCAGTCCAAACGCCTCCTGCCCACCTACGATGTCTTCGATGAGATGCGTAACTTTGCTCCCGCTCCCGCGCAGCATCTTTTTTCCCTCGGCGGCCAGTCCATCGCGCTCACCATCTGCGAAGATGCCTGGAATGACAAAGCCTTCTGGACCCGCCGTCTCTACGGTTCCGATCCTGTCGAGGAATTAGTGCGTGCCGGCGCCCAGCTCGTCCTCAACATTTCCGCCTCGCCCTTCCATGTCGGCAAGCGCGAGTTTCGCCGGGCCATGCTGGCCAGCATTGCCCGCCAGCATCGCCTCCCCGTCCTGCTCGTCAACCAGGTCGGAGGCAACGATAGTCTGGTTTTTGATGGTTCCAGCCTCGCTCTGAGTCCCTCGGGCGAGCTCATCGCCCAGGCCCGCTCCTTCGAAGAAGATCTCATCCTCGTCGATACCGAATCCATGACCGGAGACATGCACGAGCAAATCGCCGGCGAAGAAGCCAGCGCCTATGCCGCCCTTGTCCTCGGAACCCGCGACTACGTCCGCAAGTGCGGCTTTCATAAGGTGGTCGTCGGACTCAGCGGCGGCATCGACTCGTCTCTCACCGCCGTCATTGCCGTCGATGCTCTCGGCGCCGAAAACGTCATTGGCGTCTCCATGCCCAGCCAGTATTCCTCCGAAGGCAGCATTACCGACGCCCGCGAACTGGCTTCGAATCTCGGCATCAGCTTCCAGATCGTGCCCATCGGCGAAATTTTCCAGTCCTACCGTACCGCCCTCGCCGCCGTTTTCAAGGATCGCGCCGAGGATGTCACCGAGGAAAATCTCCAGGCCCGCGCCCGCGGAGGAATCCTCATGGCCGTCGCCAACAAGTTTTCCGCCCTCGTCCTCACCACCGGCAACAAGAGCGAGCTTGGTGTAGGCTACTGCACTCTTTACGGAGACATGGTTGGCGGACTCGCCGTCATCTCCGACGTGCCTAAAACGCTCGTGTATCGTCTCGCCCGCTACGTCAATTCGCGCTGCCCCGTCATTCCCGAAGCGTCCATCACCAAGCCGCCTTCGGCCGAACTACGCCCTGACCAGAAAGACAGCGATTCGCTGCCGCCCTATGAAATCCTCGACCGCATTCTCGAAGAGTATGTCGAAAATCTGAAATCCGCCCCGGAGATCGCCGACCTCACCGGTTTCGATCACGATATCATCACCTTTGTCATCGGCCTCATCAATCGCAGCGAGTACAAGCGGCAGCAGGCCGCTCCCGGCATCAGAATCTCAACCAAGGCCTTTGGCATTGGCCGTCGTTTTCCCATTGCGGCCCGCCATCAGGTCTAGTACAAGCGGAATCCGCTTAGAAGGCAGGCAGGTGGCCCATATCCGCCAAACAGGTGGCCCACATCCGCCCGCCGTTGGCGAATGTGGGAAGATGAAATGTCCACAAGAACGGAATCAAGGATGATCTCAATGCGCAATGTTCTGAAGTATTCGACCCTGCTCCTGCTCTCTTTTTCTCTTTTCGCGCAGACCGCTGCGAAAAAGCCCGCGCCCGGCGCCGCGCCCCAGCCGGCTGATGCCGCACCCGCAAAATCTCTGGCCGGCGCACCCTCCAAGGATCTCGCCGAAGCCTATTTCAAGCGCATGTTCGGCTACGACGCCAACATTCAGATCGACGTGGCTGCCATCAGCCAGTCGCCCATCCCAGGCATTTACGACGTTGCCGCCGTCTTCGCGACCCCGGAGGGCCAGCAGGCTGGCCACTGGTTTGTCTCGGCGGATTTCAAATACGCCATTGCCGGGGACATTGTCCCGTTCGGCGCCGATCCTTTCGCCCCGGTGCGCGCCGCCCTCGCCAAGTCCGCCTTTGGTCCCACCCTCGGGCCGGCGGACGCCAAGCTGCTGATCGTGGAATTTGCCGATCTCGAGTGCCCCGCCTGCAGGGAGGCTGCGCCAGTCATGGCAAAGCTGCGCGAGGATTTTCCCCAGGCCCGCTTCGTCTTTCAGAGCTTCCCGCTCACCCAGCTTCATCCCTGGGCCGCCCGCGCCTCGTCGTTCCTGGACTGTATTGCCCGCTCCCAGCCCGATCAGGCCTTCAATTTCATTGAAGCTGTTTTCGCCCACCAGAAGGATATCGAGGTCATGGTGCGCAAGACCGATGCCAGCGGCAAGACCACGGTCGTCGATGCCGACGTCAACGAGCGTCTCCGTCATTACGCCGAGGCGGCCGGAGCCGACCCGGCCGCAACCCAGCTCTGTGCCGATAGCCCTGCCACCAGCGAACGCCTCACTCGCAGCGAACTCCTCGGGCAATCCATCGGCGTCACCGGAACTCCCACCATCTTTATCAACGGCCGTCGCATCGGCAACCCCAGCGCCGCCCGTTACGAGGGACTGAAATCCGTCGTCGCCTTTGAGGCCGCCGAAGCCGCGGAAGGGAAGTAAGAACCAGGTTGCAAAGTTTCAAGGTTTCAAAGTTTCAAGGTTGCAAAGTTTCGAGGTTACAAAATTGCAAAGTCAAGGCACTCCCAGCGCGCAGCATTTTCCCGCGTGCTGGACGTGATCCTGCTGAGCAATGCCTTCCTGTTGAGAGGTGTCTTCCTGTTGCGGGATGCCTTCATGTTGAGGCGCCTCCCTTTTGAGAGGTGTCATCCTGAGCGAAGCGAAGGACCCCCGTGCAGCCCAAATATGCCGCGCGGCCCCAGAGGCTTTTCCGCTACCACCCTTGCCCCACCCCGCTCCAGTGCGTCTGACACACAATCCGAGGTGGCCCACATTTGCGTTGTGCCTTTCAACACAAATGTGGGATATCCGCTCCCCGTGCCACCGCGCCCTGCTACTTCGGCACGTTGGTCGGGACAGGAATATACACGCCCCGCTGGCTCCGCCCCATCACAATATGAGGGGTCATCACGACCAGCAGTTCGTCGGCGGTTTTTTCCTTCGTTGCCACGGAAAGTGCGCCGCCCAGAATCGGCACGGCGGAGAGCAGCGGAATTCCAGTGATGCTCGCCGTCTCGCTTTTTCCCACTAGGCCGGCAATCACCACCGTCTCGCCGTCCTCGGTGCTGATCTCACCTTTCATCTCGCGATTGGTGATATCAGGCAGCCCGTTGGCCTCGGTCGCGCCCAGCGCGCGCACTGCCAGTTCGTATTCCAGACCCACCAGTTTTCCGTGCACATGGGGCGTTGCCTTCAAGGTCAGTCCCAGGTCTTCGTAGGAAAACTGGGGCGTCGGAATCGTGGCCGCGCTCGCCGTCGAACCTACTCCCAGGGTTGACAGCAGGCTGCTGGCCGCGCTGGTGGCCGAGAACAGCGAGCTCACAATCGGATAGCGTTCGCCCACCTTCAAGGTCGCCGCTTTCCCGTCTCCCGCCCGCAGCAGAACCTCGTCCACCGTGCGCGCCCATGAGTTGTTGCCGGAAAAATGCACCGTAGTCGCGGGAACCGTGACTCCGGTGAGCGTCTGGCCGCCGCCAAAGGTTGCAAACGGTTGTGCCAGCAAGGTCGATGTCGATGACGAAGAGGCCAGCAACGCGGCCAGAATAGTGGATGCGTTGACCGGCTGTCCGCTGGCCTCCAGCGCCGCCACAATCTGCTGATAGCTGCTGCTGTTCACCAGGCTGTTGAGTTCCGAAGTCACGTTGAACACCGAAAACTCATTCGGAACCGAGGTTCCCAGGTTCTTCGTTAAGTCGGTCGAGATCTCGAAGATCTTCACATCCAGCATCACCACCGGCTGCTCGTCCTGCATATCGTCGAGAAAGCTGGTGATGGCATCCATGGTCGTCTGTGGCGCCCGCACCACAATCGTTCCCGTCGCCAGATTCGGCGAAATAAAGCGCAGGTCAAACAGCACCCGCAGCGCGGTTGACAGGCTCGTCAGGTCTTCCGGTGTGCTTCCGCCCACGACGTAAAACGTGCGCAGGCTCATCCGCGTCAGGTCGCGCCGGTTCTCCTCCGTGTCGTTGGCCAGCATCACCTGGTGCTCGTTCATCGGAATCATCAGAACCTTGCACACCCGCTGCAGAATTTCGCTGCCGGTTTCCCAACTCACGCTGTCCAGGTTGATGTGAACCCGCCGCTGCGCCAGTCCCTGCTCCGGCTTGGTCACAATTCCAAACAAGCTGGCAAACTTGGCAACCGCCTCGCCCGAGTTTCCCCGGAACTCAATACTGCGCACTCCCTCGGCTGGCCGCAGCCGTATCTCGCCCAGCTCGGCGCGCATCTTGACGGCGCCAGTCTCCGCGGCGGGCGGCAGCGCGTCGCGCAGCCGCTGTTGCGCATATTCATTCCCCGGCTCAACCTCGGCGGCCCGGCGGAATGCTCTCAACGCCGCCACCGCGTCGCCTTTTTGCATCGCCTGGTTGCCCTTGCGCAACTCCTCCGCGGCCACCTTCACGGCCACCGCCTGGGTTGCGGTCGCGTACACGGTGTCCAGCGGAGAGATGGCCCGCGCTGCCTTCAATTTTTCCAGGGCCGCGTCGAGCTGGTTCTTGTGCTCCAGCTTGCGCGCCTCTTCGTAGAACGCCTTGGCCTTTTTCTTGTCCGTCTTTGGAATGTCGCAGGGTGGGAAACTTCGCTCGAAATCGGAACAGGGTTGCGCCGCCGCCGGAGCCGGCTTCCCCGCCTGGGCAGGCGTCGGGCCTGCGTACAGCCAGCCGGGAATCACCAGCGCAACAGCCAGCACAACCGCGCGGAGCATGAACCCGATTCTACCGGATTCCGCTCAGCGTGCGTAACTCCACAGCGTTTCGCAATCTGGAATGCACATCTGCGGCCCAGCCTTCCCCAGCTCCGCCAGCGAAAAGATTCCCGTCGCCACCGCAATCACCGGAAATCCGCAGGCCCCAGCCGCCGCCACGTCCGCCGGGGTATCGCCTACAAAGCACACCTTGGCCTGCTCGCCCAACCGCCGCCGCGCCTCTTCCGCGCCCCACTGGAATATCTCCGTCCGGCTCTCGTTGCGGCCGGCAAACGAACCAAACGAAAAGTATTCGTCGATACCCGCCGCGCGCAGCTTCGCCCAGCCAATGCGTTCCACATTGCCGGTGGCCACGCCAAGCAGCTTGCCAGCCGACTTCAATTCGGACAGCAGTTTCGGTACCGCCGCGCAAACCTCGGGACGCAGCTCGCCGGCCCGTGCTTCGACCTCCTGGCACATCCGCGCCAGCGCCGCCGGCAGCGCCGCCCGGCCCTCGGCCTCGCACACTCCCGCCTTTTCCAGCGCCCGCAGCAGGATGATCGGATCGGTGCTGCCCTGCACCCAGACTCCTTCCAGACCAACCGTGCGCCCGTACACCTCCTGCATCGCAAGCACGAACGCATCCAGGTGTACCAGGTCGCGGGAATTCAGCAGCGTGCCGTCAATATCAAACAGGTACGCATCGAACTCCCGCCACTCGAACCCTCTCAACTCCGCGTTCCGCATCGTCCCATCCGCCACGGCTCCGTCTGTGCTCTTAGTTTCCATTTTTCCTCTGCCAGCTCTGGCACTCTTCGGTATTCCCGTCCTGGTCAACCATAATGCGCTCGATGCTGCTCGCCCTGCCCGTCGCCTCGTCGCACTCCACCAGCACGGCGCACAAGCGTACGTCGTGGATGGCGGCCTCAAAGCGTCCCGGAATACTCGTCAAAAAGCGTTGCAGCACCTGTTCTTTCTGCACTCCAATCACGCTGTCGTACGGACCGGTCATGCCCACGTCCGTCTGGTACGCCGTGCCGCCGGGCAGCACCCGCGTGTCCGCCGTGGGTATATGGGTATGCGTCCCGATCACGGCCGTCACCCGCCCGTCCAGGTGCCACCCCAGCGCAACCTTTTCGCTGGTAGCCTCGGCGTGGAAGTCCACAAAGATCACCTTCGCCGCAATCGACGCCAACACCTCGTCGGCCACCCGGAACGGATCGTCGATATTCGCCATGAACACCCGTCCCTGCAGATTCACCACCGCATACGCCACGCCCGTCCCTGTCGTGCCTTCATACACGCCCACTCCGGGCGAGCCCGCCGGGTAGTTTGCCGGGCGCAGGATGCGCCGTGCCGGACTGTAGGGCTCGGTCACCGCGGCGTTGAAGTAATCCACCAGCTCGCGTTTGTCCCACACGTGGTTCCCGGTCGTGATCACGTCCACCCCGAGATCGAAAAACTCCTCCGCAATCGGCGGCGTCAACCCGAATCCTCCCGCCGCGTTCTCGCCGTTGACGATGCAGAGATCGACCGCGTGTTTTTTCAGCAGCCCCGCCAGATGCTCGCGCAGAATGACTCGTCCCGCCCGCCCGAAAATATCCCCCACAAACAGTATCCGCAATCGCCTGTCCTTGCCTCGGTCTCGTAACCTCTAATGCTATCATCCGGCGCATCCGTGCCGGCCAATCGGCCGGGTGCCTGGTACCTCACATCTGCTGCTGGCAGATGTGAGGTAGTTGACCCTTCATCCCTGTGCCCGTTGTCCCAGCGCCTCGATCACGTCCACCGCCGCGGCAAACTTCCCCAGCGGAGCGCTCACCTGCACGCCCTGTACCATCCCGCGCGCCTCGATCAGCATCTCGCGCGCAATCAAAACGCCTTCGGCGCGGGCATGTTCGCTGCTGCTGCTGGCCGCCGTCATCCGCGCCATGATCTCATCGGGCACGCTCACCCGCAGCTCGTTGCGCATGAACTCCGCATTGCGCACGCTCGTCAGCGGCCAGATGCCGGCCAGCACCGGAATCCGGCAGTGTTCCACCCGCCGCAGAAACGCCTCCAGCAGCCGCATGTCGAACACCGGCTGGGTCACCGCGTAGTGCGCTCCCGCCTCGCACTTGTACTCAAACCGGCGAACCTCTTCGTCCACGTCGGGGATCCCCGGGTTTGCTCCCACTCCGATTACAAACTGGGTTGCCGAGCCAATCGGATTCGCGCCAATGTCCACCCCCAGGTTCAAGTTGCGCACAATGTTCACCAGTCCAATCGCGTCCACGTCGAACACCGCCGTCGCGTCCGGATAATTTCCCAGCTTCGGCGGATCGCCCGTGATGCAGATCAGGTTGTGCAGTCCCAGGGCGCTGGCGCCCAGCAGATCGCTCTGGATGCCCATCACGTTGCGGTCGCGGCAGGTGTAGTGCAGAACTGTCTCGATGCCGCATTCCCGCGCAATCAGGCTGCACAGCGCCTGGTTGCTCATGCGCGCCGAAGCCCGCGGGCTGTCCGGCACGTTCACGGCGTCAATGCCCACCCCGCGCAGATACTTCGCCGCCGCCAGTTCCTTGGCCGGATCCACTCCCTTGGGCGGCACAATCTCCACCATGGTCACAAACTCGCCCGCCGCCAGCTTCCGTCCCAACTGGGAGCGTTCCTCCAGCGGCTTCACCGCCGGCGGCGTCGCCAGCTTCGCCTCGGCCACGTGGAACGACGATGTTCGCGCCACTTCCACCTTCACCGCCGATTTCATTGCATGGATGTGTTCCGGAGTCGTGCCGCAGCATCCGCCCACCAGTCGCACCCCGGCCGCCACAAACCTCGGCGCATAGGTCGCCATGTACTCGGGCGAGCACAGGTAAATGTTGCGGCCCTCCACGCTGCGCGGCATGCCTGCGTTCGGCTGCGCGGCCAGGGGCAGGGAAGTCACCCGGTGCAGCCGTTCAATCGTGTCCAGCATCGGCGCCGGGCCAATCGAACAGTTGCAGCCCAGCACGTCCACGCCAAACTCCGTCAGTCTCACGCCAAAGGCTTCCGGCTCGGCGCCATCCAGCGCGATACCTTCCTCGTCGGTCGTCACCTCGGCCACAATCGCCATTCCCGGCGCCGCCTCCTGCGCTGCCAGCACGGCCTGGTGCAGTTCATCGATGTAGCCGAAGGTCTCCAGCAGGATCAGGTCCACGCCCTCGCCGGCCAGCACCTCGATCTGTTCCCGGAACGCCGCCCGCGCCTCGTCGCGCCCAATCTTGCCCAGCGGCTCAATCCGCATTCCCAATGGCCCCACGCTGCCGGCCACCATCAGGTCCGTGCCCGCCGCCGTCCGCGCCAGCCGGACTCCCGCCCGGTTGATCTCCTTCACCCGCGCCTCAAAACCGTGACGGAACAGCCGGTAACGGTTGGCCCCAAACGTATTCGTCTCCAGAATCTCCGCCCCCGCCTTGGCATATTCCTCGTGGACCGCGGCGACGATCTCCGGTTGCGAAATGTTCAGCTCGTCATAACATCGATTGATGAACACACCCTTGGCATACAGCAGCGTGCCCATGGCGCCGTCGCACAGGATCGGCCCTCGACTCAGGCGTTCCAGGAATTTTGACATCGCGGTCTTTCTTCTCCTTTATCTCAGACTGCAAATCGCGGCTTTTCTGGAACCATACCATAGGCGCTGTCCCTGGCACCGGTTCCCGCAATGTTATAATCAGCCTTTCCAGTGTCTAAGAAATCCTTCTGGTCTGGAGTGCGTTGCTTGAAGCGAGCGACATTCATTATCGCCCTGTTGGGCGCCATCGTCATCGCCGGTTGCGGCGGCAAAAGCAATACCACCAGTCAATCCGACTACAACTGCGGCTCGGGCGATCAACCTTACAAGCCCACAACCCATCTCGCGCACCGCAGCCTGGTCACCAACTACTACGCCGGCAACATGGAAGTCGTCGATGCCACCCAGGACCGGCTCACCTCCTTCAGCTTCGCCGTAGGTTCCCAGCCAACCTACATGCAGCTTTCGCCCGATGGAACTTTGACCTTCGCCAACAACACCGGCTCCAATTCCATCTCCTCCTTCAATAATTTTCAGGAGTCCGTGAAGGCGACCATCTTGCTCGGCGGATGGACCCAGAGCTTTGTGACCTCCACCAGCAACCAGTTCGGCTTTGCCGCCGTCTACAATCTCAGCAACGGCAATCCTCCCAACGCCCCCGGCGGAATCGTGCGCTTCAACCCCACCGATGGCAGCGTCAATACCTACGACATCCCCTTCCCCTACGTGCGCTATCTCGCCATGGATACCGCCGAGAAGCATCTGCTGGCGTTTACCGATGTTGAGGACAGCGCCCACTGGGTTGATCTGACCACGGCCGACCCCAAGACCCAGGCTCCGCCCTATTACACCCTCACCTTGACCGATGCCGGTGGAACTGCCGTCACACTGTCGCGTCCGGTCGCCGCCTTTTTCTCGGCGGACAATTCCAAGGCCTACGTCCTCAGCTGCGGCACCACCTGCGGCGGCTCCAGCCCTGCCAGCGTCACGGAAATCGATATCACCACCATTGCGCCGCCTGCGTCCCCGTCCAGCGGCCAGGTGGCCATTGCCGCCAAGGTTCTCAATC
The DNA here is from genome assembly GCA_964591805.1 of uncultured Acidobacteriaceae bacterium. Lineage (GTDB taxonomy): Bacteria > Acidobacteriota > Terriglobia > Terriglobales > Acidobacteriaceae > TOLSYN. The sequence continues at coordinate 66,838 of CAZQDD010000011.1, forward strand.
AGTGGCAGCAGGTCAACGGCAAACAGATCGGCGCCCAAATCGGACTCATCGATCTCAGCGCCAACAAACTCTATGTCGCCGGTTCCACCCTCGCGTCCACCGCCATTGATTGCCCATTCCCGCAGCTTGCCACCTGCACCACGGCCACCGGCGGCGGCAACAACGTGCAGGACGGCTACTTCACGGTCATCGATCTCACGGCCAACACCGCCTCCACGCCCGTCCGCATCGGCAACGGCGTCAAGCGCTGGATTCAGAACGTCAATGGCGTCTACTGGGTCGCCTCGCTCAGTTGCGGCGTTGAGAGTTGCGTCAGCCTGGTCAAGCCCACCGCCGGCACGGCAACCACCCTGGACACCGCCAATGGCGACGCTACCGGAATCTCCTACCAGCCCAACACCGGCCAGATCTTTACCATCGAGGGCGGCCAACTGTACATCTACGGCCAGGCAGGGAACTCCGTCAGCTCGCAGTACAACACGGACATCAAGGGCCAGGGCAGCGACGTCGTCTACATCGACGCATCGGGGCCCTGCAGCTAGTTCCTGCGCCGACCCCCGCCACATGTTCAACCGAAAGGCGACGTCGCGAACGTCGCCTTTCGATTTTTCTGCCCTTGATTGTGTTTTCGCTTTTCTCCGGCGCGCTGGTGCCCTCATATCTGCCCGTCGTTGGCAAATGTGGGTTTGTTGCCCTTGCCTTTGCTCCTGTCCCCGCCTTAGCGCGATCCGTCTCCCACCAGCCGCAGCCGATGCGTTGCCGTCCGTTCCACCGTCTCCGGCTTGAACGCCAGTGCAAACGTCGTTCCCCGGTACCATGCCCCGAACTGGTCGTCGAAGTACGGGCTGAACAGGTTTCCCGACTGCCCATTCACAATGTTCAGGGTAGAGCGGTCCAGGTCCGCCAGGTCCGCCGTAAACCGTTCCGACGGCGCAAACATTCCGCCCACTTGCTTCACCGTAATTCCGTTGCCCGACTGCGGCCAGCGCCCGGTCGAGGCGTACTTCTTCAGCCCCGGCACCTTGCCGAAGATCGGATGCCCAATCTCGACCGTGGCGTAGTCGCCATACTTCCAGCCCGCCAGCTCTCGCGGCGCCTGCGTATCGTTCACCGCCGCCTCCACGGCCGCCGTCAGCAGATCGTTCCAGCTCGTGTATTGCCCGGGCAGCCAGCGCGCCGGCTGGAATGCAACCATATTCTCCAGCCACACCGATTTCATGAACCAGGTATAGAGATCGGCGTCGTTGCCCAGCTTGTTTCCCAGCAGGGTTGCCGCCAGCCATTGCCGCGCCCGCTGTTCAATCGCGGCGCCCGCCGAATCCATGCTCATGTTTCCGTCGAAGCGCCGCAGAATATCCGCCGCGTTTCTGGCCCGCGAGCTTGCTCCTGGCGTCTGGTCCACCGCGTACACCATCCGCTGGGCCACAAACTTGTCCAGATCGCTCTCCACATCCGTCTGCAAGGCCAGCATGTCCGCTGCGGTGAACTTCTTGTCCTGCCGCAGCACCCGGTAAATCCGCTCCGTCCGGTAAGGCGACTCCCACTCTTTCGTGATTGAGTATTTGTACCCATCCGCCGTCACCCGACCATTGGCCGTGGCAATGATCCCCGACGGCGGGTTGTAAACGCTCGGCAACTCCTCAAACGGCACGTACCCTGTCCACTCGTGGGCGTCGTCCGCGCCGCTCACCGGCAAGGTGCCGTCGCCCGAGGCACGCACCGGAACCAGTCCCGTCGCCTGGTAGCCGATATTGCCGTCCACGTCGCCGTACACCACGTTCTGCCCCGGCCCGTTGAAGCCGCTGAACGCTGCCCGGAATTCCTCCCAGTTCTGCGCGCTGTTCACGGCGTAAAACGGCAGACTCAGCCCGCTGTCAAAGACGGCCCACTTCAGCGCCAGCTTCCGCGGTTCGTTCTTCATCTCTCCGGAAACGATCGGCCCGTGCCGCGTCACCACCACATCCATCTCCACGTCGCGGCCGCGCTTCACGTGGATCACTTCGTGCCGCACCACCGGCTTGCGCCATCCCTCGGGAGTCTCATACTCACCCTGCGCGTTGAACTGTTCCACATACACGTCTTCCACGTCCGGCCCCAGGTTGGTGAAGCCCCATGCGATGCGCCGGTTGTGTCCCACAATCACCCACGGCGCGCCCGGCAGCGTCACCCCCGCCACGTCGTAGTCCCCGCAGGTCAGGTGAGCCTCGTACCAGGTGTTCGGAATCCGGTGCGGCAGGTGCATATCGTTGGCCAGCAGTGGCCGTCCGCTCTGCGTATGTGACCCGCTGATCACCCAGTTATTCGATCCCGGCCGCACCCGGTCCAGCATCCCTGCGGCCGCCACCTGGCTGCCCCATATCAGCCCATTGCCGGCAGATGTGGCTCCGTTGCCTATGCCGTCGCTTTTGCCGTTGCCGTTGCTTTCGCTGTTGCCGTTGCTTTTGCCGTTGCTCCCAACCTTGAAACCTTGAAACTTTGAAACCTTGAAACCTTCTGCCCCTTCGCCCGCGGCCCTGAACCTCCGCCCTTCCGCCCGGTGCCGCCGTCTTCGCTCCGGCCGCCGCAACGCCACCGGCCCTTTGGCCGTTTCCTGCGCCGTGTCCGGAGCCACGGTCTGCGGCTCAATCTCATCCAGATCGTGTCCCGGAACAATGTCGCGTTGCGAGCTTTCCACGTACAGATCGCCAGTCAGCTCCGGCCCCAGCCGTCCCAGAATCTGTTCCCGGTGCAGCTTGTCCAGATACGTCCCATGGTTCAGCATCTCGGCCATCGACAGCCCGACCAGCACTGAATCCTCCGCCGTCCACGTCCGCGGAAAATACCGCAGCACCCGCATCTCCAGCGGCAGCCCGTACTGATGCTCCGCAATGTACGCATTCACCCCGCGCGCATAGCTTTCCAGTTGCGCGCGTTCCTCCACCGTCGCATGCGCCAGTGAGCGCCGCGCCACGTCGCGCAGCCCCAGCACCCGCTGTTCCCGGTCCACTGGCACGTACTTCGGACCCAGGGCCGCGGCCAGTTCGCCGGACGCATAGCGGCGCATCATGTCCATCTGCCACAGCCGGTCCTGCGCCGTCACATATCCTTGGGCAAAGAACAGGTCGTCCAGCGTCCCCGCCGTAATGCTGGGCACGCCATGCCCATCCCGCACCACCGTCACGGAGCCTTTCAGCCCCGGAAGCACCACGGTTCCGTCCAGCGTCGGCATCGCCGCCCGCTCCGCCGCCCGGAACCACACAAACGCTCCGCCTGCCAGCGCCGCCGCCAGCACCACAACCGCCAAAACCAAGCGTCCCAGCCGCACGGGCAGGGAGCTGCGCACACTTTGTAAGGAAGTACTTTCAAGATGAGCCATGACTGACTCAATTGTACCCGCTCGCTCCCGCCCCGTGCCCTTGCTCCTGCCGTTGCCCTTGCTCCTGCCATTGTCCTTGCTCCTGCTGTTGTCCTTGCTCCTGCCTTTGCTCTTGCTCCTGCCTTTGCCCTTGCTCCTGCTGTTGCCCTTGCTCTTGCTGTTGCCCTTGCTCTTGCCGTTGCTCTTGCTCTTGCCGTTGCTCTTGTTCTTGTTTCTGAGGTGTCATCCTGAGCGAAGCGAAGGACCCCCGTGCAGCTCAAATCTTCATTGCGGTCTCAAGCTTTTCCACCAGTGATCGATTTCGTCCTTCTCCGCGCCCTCAAGCTTTTCCACCGCGATCGATTTCGTCCTTTCCCGCACTTCCAAGTTAATCGCTCCTGCCTGCGTTCCTTGCCCGCCCCACCCCCATAATTTATCCTTACCTCTTGCATTCAAGAGAAGAGGTGCGTAAGTGAATCATCCCGACCAAGGATCCGGCATCGAGCGTGAGCTGCACGATCCCATCTCCGACAAACTCGTCGCGCTCGAACCGCTGGACCTCTCCCGCATCCACACGGTGGACGACCTGGTCCGCGCCATGGGCCGCACGGCCTTCACCGGACGTCAGATCGGCCACGCCGCCGACGTTCTCGAAGCCATGGCCCGCGACCCCGAGGCTTTTATCATCATGACTCTCGCCGGCGCCATGACGGTCGCCAAGCAGGGACTCATCATCACCGATCTCCTCGACGCCGGCATCGTCAAGGCCATCGTCTCCACCGGCGCGCTCATGGCCCACGGGCTGGTCGAGGCCGCCGGCAGGTCCCACTTCGTGTGGGATGAAAAGATGAATGACGTCGAGCTCTACGAAGCCGGCTACAACCGCGTCTATGACACCCTGGAGCCGGAGACCAATCTCAACTTCGTCGAAGCCATCGTCGCCCAGATTCTCGAAGCCTGGGACGCCGCCGAGGTCCTCTGCTCCTACAAGTTCACCCACGCCATCGGCAAGTACCTGTCGGAGAACGCCACCGGACGCGGCATCCTACGCTCCGCCTACGAAAAGGGAGCCGCCGTCTACATCCCCGCCTTCACCGACTCCGAGATCGGACTCGACCTTGCCCTGCACAATCGCAAGCGCGCCAAACAGGGACGCGAGCTGATCCGCTTCGATCCCTTTCTCGATCTCAATCATTTCGCCGAGCGCAATCTCCAGCAAACCCGACTCGGAATCTTCACCATCGGCGGCGGCGTTCCCCGCAACTGGACCCAGCAGTTCGGCCCCTATATCGAGCTGCGCCATCGCCGTGGCGGCGAGGATCTCCCGCTCAAGCGCTACCACTATGGCCTGCGCATCTGTCCCGAGCCGGTGCACTGGGGCGGACTCAGCGGCTCCCCTTACAGCGAAGCCATTTCCTGGGGCAAGTTTGTTCCCCCTGCCGAGGGCGGCCAGTTCGCCGAAGTCTTCGACGACGCCACCGTGGCCTTGCCTCTGGTCGCCGGAGCCGTCCTCGAGCGCCTCAAGAAAAAATAGCCGCCGCGCACATGCGATTAGGAGATCGCCGGGCCCACATCCGCGTCGTGCTCTTCGACGCGAATGTGGGGTCGGCACCACTCTCAAATCGAACGAAGTTATTGAGTAGTAACGCTTCGCTCAAAAAGTAGTGCCGCCGGAGTCAATCCTTTCGAACTCTGCACAACGATTAACGAATCGATACATTTGCCTTCCAAAACCATTATCTTTCTGGTTAATCGTCGCCCCGGCCCGGCTCACCTCCGCCGCAGCGCAGGAAAAGGCCCTGGATCGTCTCCAGGGCCTTCGCACCCGCATAATCATTGACTAATCGAAGATCAGGATCGCCGCAGCGATGGTCGTCGTCCAGAGCCCAGTCTTATCGCCAATCGCGCTTTGCGTGATATTGGTCGTCCGTACAATTTTGTTCGACAAACGATACACTTCTTTTTTTTCGTCCCAACTTTTGTCGGGATCAAACTCCACGTTCAGCGTCGTCGCCAGCATCTCCGCCGCCAGTTCTTCGGCGTAGTCGCCGGCAATCTGGTCGGTCTCGCCGAAGCTGTGATGTTCGCTCAGATAGCCGTAGGTTTTGCTGTCGGCGGGCATGGCCAGTCCGATGCTTGCGGCCACCAGGCGGTGCGGCTCGCGGGTCGAATTCTCCGCCACCACCGCGAATACAACTTCCCCCGGACTCAGATACTCCAGTCCCTGTACCCGCTTCAGCAGCTTGCAGTTAGGCGGGAATATGGAGGACACGCGCACCAGGTTTTGCGCGGCGATTCCCGCGTCGCGCAGCGCGAGTTCAAACGATGTCAAACGCTCTTTGTGCTTCCCCACGCCCTTGGTGAGAAAGATGCGCTTGGGGACCATGTCTTTGGCCAATTATTTTGACTCCTCTGCGAAAAGCAAACGGCCGGACCAGAACGATGTTTGGGCGGCACATTGAAACTAAATGATTCCGCCCCGGGGCGCAATCCATAAGCTACCTATTTGAGCCGCTGCAAACGCGACGGATTCCAGCCATTTCCCGCCGCCGAAGGCGCGCAACCCCGGCTGCGCATCGCTACTTGCGCACGATTTGCGGAGCCTTTAGTTTCACCGCAATATCGATGAACGCCAAGGATGCGCGGCTCAGAGCCTTGTCTTTGCGAAACACCAGGGCCATGTCGCGGCGAATCTGGGCGTCGGCGAGTTTTACGATCGCGGTGATTCCCAGCCGCACATCGCCGAGCGCAGTGGAGTTAGCACAGAAACCAATTCCCACCCCGGCTGAGACGAAGCGCTTGAGCAACTCGCTGGAATCCAGTTCCATGCTGACGTTCGGCTTCATGTCGCGATCGTCGAACATGCGGTCGATGCTGTCTCGCGTGCGGCCCATCTTTGGCAGCAGAAGCGGGTAGCCGGCAATCTGTGAGATCTTGATTTCCTTGAACTTTGACAGAGGGTGTCCGATGGGCGTGATCAGAATCAGTTCGTCTTTGTGAATGGGGACGGCAGTGATTCGCTTGTCGGTCACCGGCATGGCGGCAACGCCGAAGTCGGCGGAATTGTCGATCACCGCCTCCAGCACCTCGCGCGTCTCCGAGCGTTTCACGGTGATGCCAACGTCGGGATAGCTGCGCTTGAACTCGGCGAACACCTCGGGAAGAATGTGCAGGCAACTGCCTTCGTTGGCCGCCACCACAATCTCTCCGCCCGGCACGCGATCGGCTTCGGCCACAGCGCGCATGGCAGCCCGGCGAGCCTCTAGCGCGCTCTCCACATAGGCGAGAAAAACTTTTCCCGCGGCGGTAATGGAAACCTTGCCACCGGTGCGATCCAGCAGCTTCGCTCCAACCTCTTCCTCCATCGCGCGGATCTGTGCGGAAATCGCGGGTTGGGTACGGAACCGCCGTTCGGCCGCGCGCGAGAAACTCAGATTGCGCGCCACTTCCAGGAAGGTTTCTAGCTGGTCGAAGTCCATGTCTATCTCACTCGAAATCCGGAAACAAATTCGTGGAACAGCCGAACATCGTCATCTTCATTTTTGCGTGGCGTATGCAGACCAAAAGTGTAGATCACGTTCGGCGCGCCCTTGCGCTCGCGATAGACAATCACGATCTTTTCCAGTGACTCACCTTCCTCGCCGTTATAGGAGATGTCGATCTCGGAGGCGGGCAGACCGCCTGCCATGTAAGATTTCCGCCGCACAACCGAGGCGCCAGCCCGTCCGGAGGTTCCCACCATTGAAGCTCGTTGCACCGCGCGTTCCAGGGTGTTTTCGCCGCCAGTGTTCATTTCGCCACTCACCCACATGTAACGCGACGGAAGCGAATCGGTCTTCCATTCGGATTCGGTGAAGCGCATGGAGATATTGAATCCGCAGCCATAATCGGGTTCAGGCCTCATGCAGACAACGCCGGGCGGTAGCCTCACTTCATAGCCGAGCCCAGGATTCAAATACTTCCCCCGCACCGGTGTCACCGCAATCGCGGCCGTGCACAGTGTCATCAGCAACGAGACATAAAAGACAATTATACGTCTCATAGGAGGTTTCTATTTACTACAAAGGCTACTCCTCCATAGTGTTAGACATCGTCGCTAAGCACGGTGTACAAGTTACGGAGGACAGCCTAGCTGCAATGTTCTGTTTTTTCTCTGGCTTCGTCCAGCAAAAACTGTGCCTGAGTCGTTATATGATCGCCTCGTGCCTGTCGTGGCACTAAAGAGGAGCTAAGTACATGAACTCGCCGGTTGATGTAGGCGCTTCTACCGTTTTAGAGTTTGCCCAGCAGCGGGATGTTCAGATGGTCGATCTCCGTTTCAGTGACCTCCATGGCCTCTGGCACCACATTTCCTATCCCATCGCAAAGTTGACGCTGGATTCCTTTCGCGACGGATTCGGCATGGACGGCTCCTCGATTCGGGGCTGGGCCGCCATTCATGAAAGTGACATGCTGCTGATTCCCGACCCCTCGACATTCGTGATGGACCCGTTCGCCGAGGCTCCGACCCTGGGAATGATTGCCGACATCATCGATCCCGTGACCCGCCAGCGTTATGACCGCGACCCGCGCTACATCGCCACCAAGGCTGAGATGTACCTGGCCTCTTCGGGAGTGGGAGATGAGGCCATGTTCGGAGCGGAAGCGGAGTTCTTCGTGTTCGACAATGTGAGCTTTGACTCGGGCGCCAATTATGGTTTCTATTTCATTGACGCCGACGAGGGGCGATGGAACTCGGCGCGCCGTGAAAACAACCTTGGCTATCGTCCCCGCTATCGCGAGGGCTATTTCCCAGTGCCACCGACCGATCATCACCAGGATCTACGCACCGAGATTCTGCTGACCATGCAGGAGTGCGGCCTCGACGTAGAATGCCATCACCATGAAGTGGCCAGCGGCGGCCAGGGTGAACTCGACCTGCATTACACTTCGCTGCTGCGCTCGGCCGACGCCATGATGCTCTACAAGTACATTGTGCGCAACGTGGCTCGCCAGCACGGCAAAACCGCGACCTTCATGCCCAAGCCGCTCTTTCAAGACAATGGCAACAGCATGCACACCCACCAATCCCTGTGGAAGGGCGGCAAGCCGCTGTTTTTTGGCGACGGCTACGCGGGGCTCTCCGAGCTTGCCTTGTGGTACATCGGCGGACTCATCAAACACGGACCGGCGCTGGCGGCGCTGACGGCGCCAACCACCAATAGCTACAAGCGGCTTTCCGCCGGGCTGGAGTCGCCGATCAATCTTGCGTATTCGCGCCGCAACCGCTCGGCGGCGTGCCGGATTCCGATGTACTCCTCGGCGCCCGAGGCCAAGCGCGTCGAGTATCGTCCGCCCGATCCGAGTTGCAATCCGTATATCGCGTTCTCGGCCATGCTGATGGCCGGACTGGATGGGATTGAGAACCGCATCGATCCCGGGATGCCGCTTGATAAAGATATCTATGATATGGGCCCGGAGGAACTGCAGAGGGTGCCTTCGATTCCGGCGTCGCTGGAAGCCGCCCTGGATGCGCTCTCGGTGGACTACCAGTTCCTGCTGAAGGGCGATGTATTCACCGAGGATCTGCTGGAGACCTATATTGCCTACAAACGGGAGAAGGAAGTCAATGCGCTGCGCTTGCGTCCGCACCCGTATGAATTTGAGATGTACTACGACATCTGACATAAGTCATTTAAAATAAGAAGCATACAGACACGCTAATAATTGTACGGAATTTGTACGGAAACTTGATAGCCTTCTGGCATGTCGATGTCACGCGGAACGCAGACCAAGACCGTGAAGGTCATCGTTCGCCATGCAGCCGACTGCAAGTACCAGGAGCAGGGAAGCGAATGGCACAAGTGCGAATGCCGGAAGTCGCTCCGCGTCTGCGAAGGGGATACGCAGAAGACCAGCATCACATCAGCTAGGTCATGCATCTACAAGACAACCGGAGCGGCGCACTTGCCATTGGTCAGGGAACTACAGATCTCCCAAATCTCGTAAATACGGAAATCGCACGTAGGGATTCGAACAGGGAAGGCAAAAGTGATAACGATCAGGAGAGGCTGAGAAATCAGCCTCTCTTTTCTTTCTTATTTAATTCGTTCAGTCAGCCGTAAGTATTTCCGCAAAGCTTGAAGTCCAGTTCAAAAACAGTATGGCTTTTTGGCTGTTTGGCTGAGTCATTTTCCGCGCCGTTTACGCTATTTAGGTGAGGGCGCATTTCCCCCGAGAAGGCTGTTCTCAAGAAATTTGGTTTTCTCCCTGGCTGTCGCGGGCGGTGACCGGACGGCAAGGTTTCCAGTTCTGTCGTGTATCTATCGGCTGCCTCTCAAGGCTCAGCTTTCTTGCGGGCGGCCGATGGCTCTGTCTTGGATGATTCCAACAATAGCGCAGCCGGGGCATGGGATTCCACGGCGAGCCAATGAGGAAGACAACATGCGAATTAAGACTTTCACACAATCTTTGGTTGGTCTGATCCTGGGAATCGGGATTCTGGTTCCTGCAGCGGCGCAAACGGTTCCCTTATCCGGCGAGAGCGCCGAGGTTTTTGTGGCTCCGTCGCAGGTACTGAACCATGTGGATGATACAAAGCTGGTCACGCTGATCGGCAACGTGCATCCGCTGGCGCAGGCGAAGTTTGACAAAGGCCGGGTGGACCCAGGCAAGCTGCTCGAGCGCCTGGTTCTGGTGCTAAAGCGCAGCCCGGAGCAAGAGGCGGCATTGGCGGCATTCAACGAGCGTCAATACGACCCCAACTCGCCGGACTTCCACCATTGGCTGCATGCCGAGGAGTTTGGCAAGCTCTATGGGCCATCCGATTCCGACATCACCCAGGTGACGAGCTGGCTCGAGAACCATGGCTTCCAGATTTACGAAGTGAGCAAGGGCCGCGTCTGGATTCAGTTCACCGGCACGGTGAGACAGGTTGAGGAAACATTCCATGTGGAGATGCGCAACTACCTGGTTGAGGGAAAGATGCACATCGCCAACGACCGCGACCCCGAGATCCCCGAGGCGCTTTTCCCGGTGGTTACGGGTATCGCGTCGTTGCATGATTTCCGGCCCAGCCACTTCTCGCACCCTGGCAACTATGTGAAGCGCGACATGAAGACGGGAAAGTACACGTTGATGGAAACCCAACCCTCTCCATATGAGAATGCGGAGTTGAAATCGGGTCTGCTCGGCAGCAAGGGAAGTACAGGCGGCGTACAACCGGAATTCGGCTATGTCGATCCGAACACCGGCTACCAGCGCGAAGAACTCAGCCCTTACGACGTGGCCACGATCTACAACATTCTGCCGTTGTGGAATGCAAGCAAACCTATCAACGGAAGCGGTGTGAAGGTGGCGATCGTGGGGCTGAGCGACGTCGTGACCGCTGACTTCAACCTCTACCGGAGTTCGTTTGGCCTGCCGGCGAGCACCCTGGTGACTCTGCACAGCGGAGCCGATCCGGGGCTGACAGGGAGCCAGGGAGAAAACACCGAAGACACGGAGATGGTCTCGGCAACCGCTCCCGGGGCAACGGTGGTCCTGGTTGCGGATGTGAACAATGCCACGACGGATGGCCTGGTTACGGCAGTGACTTACATTGTCGACAATGAAGTTGCGCCGATTCTTACCATGAGCTACGGGGCATGCGAGCTCAACCTGGGCGCTTCCGGCAACAGTCTCTACAATCAGACCTTCCAGCAAGCCGCGACGGCTGGGATCAGCTCCTTTGTTGCGGCGGGCGACTCCGGATCGGCAGTCTGCACCAGCCAGGACGGGACGCCCCCCTATGCGGACACGGTTGGCCTGGCGGTCAGCGGCATGGCTTCAACCCCTTATGTCACCGCGGTAGGCGGAACAGATCTGCAATGGCCGTTTGTCTCGAGCACCAATCCTTACACCGACTACTGGTACACCTCCAACAACCCTACCACCGGCGCCTCCGCCAAAGGCTACATGCCGGAAATGTCGTGGAACGACACCTGCTCGAATCCGATCTTGTTGAACGTATACAGCAGCTACAGCAGCGTTGAGGCGCTGTGCAATGCCGCCATCACCGGATTGCCGGGCCTCGTCGAGATGGCCTCCGGCGGCGGCGGCGTCAGCAACTGCACCACCCCCTCGGGAACCACATCGTCCACTTGTTCCGGTGGATACGCGAAGCCGAGCTGGCAAGTCGGAGTCACCGGCATCCCCGCCAACGGCAAGCGGAACCTACCTGATGTGTCGATGTTTGCCGCGTACGGCTTTCAGTCAAGCACCGGCATTCCGGGCAGCGCTCTGCTCATTTGCGAATCTCAAACCGGAACCAACGGCTGCGACTACAGCGATCCGGACTACATCATTTACCAGGAAAACGGGGGCACCTCGGCGGCTTCGCCCATGACGGCGGGCATCATGGCCCTGGTTGTCCAAAAGACTGGGAAAGCGCAAGGCCTGGCAAATCCAGTCTTCTACAGCCTGGCGGCAAAGGAGAATTACTCGTCGTGTAACTCAAACACGGTTGCGGCCGGCAACTCGTGCATCTTTTATGACACAACCACGGGCTCGAACGCGGCGGTATGCCTTACCGGTGACCCAGACTGCGTGACCAGCACCTCCGGAGACGAGGTCGGAATACTCAGCGGCTACTCCGCCACTACGGCGTATGACCTGACCACCGGCCTGGGTACGTTCAATGTGACGAACCTCGTGAATGCCTGGCCGACCACTGCCGCGGCGCCTGCTGTGACGCTGTCGCCCACCACGCTGACATTTGCTTCGACCAACGAGGGATCGACGACGGCGGCGCAGTTGGTGACGGTGAAGAACTCGGGGACAGCGGCTCTGACGCTGACCTCCGAGACCATCACTGGCACCAACGCGAGTTCCTTCGTGAAGTCGGCCACCACATGCGGAACTTCGCTGGCGGTGGGAACAACCTGCACGGTTTCAGTGGAGTTCAAGCCAGCGGCTGTGGGAGCGTTGACAGCGGCGCTTTCGATTGCCGACAACGCCACCGGCTCGCCGCAGACGGTAAAGCTGAGCGGGACAGGCGTGGCGCCGGTGACGGTGACGCCAACCTCGATCGCCTTCCCGGCGACCGTTGTCGGAGTGACCAGCGATGCTCAGATTGTGACCGTGAAAAACAATGGCGCTGCGACTGTCACGCTCAGGTCGATCGTGCTTGGCGGAACCAACGCCAGTTCCTTCGAGGATATCGGCACTTGCGGGGCTACGCTGGCAGCCGGGGCCTCCTGCTCGGAGTACGTGGCATTCAAGCCGGCTTCTGCGGCAGCGCTTTCGGGAACGATCACCGTTACCACCAGCGTTGGCTCGCCGCTGGTGGTAACCCTCAAAGGGACGGGAACGGCGTTGCCCACGGTGAAGTTGAGCGCGACCAGCCTGACCTTCCCCACAACACCCCATGGAACCACCTCCGAGGCCAAGGCGATAACCCTTACGAACAGCGGAACAGCAACGTTAACCTTGTCCTCGATTACATTGACGGGGACCAATCCGGCGGACTTTGAAGCGCTTGATACCTGCGGCGCAACCCTGGCGCCGGCGGCGAGCTGCACGGTGTATGTGGCCTTCAAACCGGCGGCGGCAGCAGCATACAAGGCGACCTTGAGCGTTGCCGACAGCGGGGCTTCTTCTCCGCAAACGGTAGCGCTCTCGGGTACCGGCAGCTAGTAACTGCTGCAAACAACGCTGGATGGCGGAACTCTCTCTCAAGAGGGTTCCGCCAAAAATGTGGTTTGCCGCTAGCCGGGGGATAGCCTCTTCACATGGAGTGGTTTCCTCTGTATCCGTCCAGCCAAGTACCCGGTTGACGCGCAGAGCAGGGGGCGGTTCGCTTACTGATCCTTTCGGGCGGAGACTGCAGCCGGGGCGAGTTGCTCGAGGCTTTGGATGGAGCGGTTTGCGATACCGGGCAGGGTTTGGGCCAGAGAGTCGCGCCTGGGAACGCCGAGTCGGCGGCAACTTTCGACTGTCCAGTTTGTCTGAGAGCTCCGGGCCATAAGCGCCTTGAACTTAAAGTTCAATTCGCAGTATTTTGCGCGGAATTTGCACGGAAGTGTTCCCAAGTGTCCGATTTCTCCGGATCGCCCGTATGTATTATCTGTACGTTAAAGATTCTAAATTGTTTATGTCATTCTAAGTGTATTACGACACATAGCTTCGGGCTCGCGGACTCCATCGCGTGCCGCTGATTTACTGTCTGCTGCCGTGGGCGTGCGATGCAGTCTTGCGCTCGTACATCTGGCCATCGGCCCGGGCGAGGAGTTCCTTCAAGGTCTCATCCGGGATGTGTTCCGCCAAGCCGATGGAAGCGTCCACTCTCACCTTCTCAGGGCCGCGTTGTCCGTGGATTGTGTAATCTCCGCAAACCCAATCCCGGAGGCGGTCGGTTTGCGCGCTTGCTTCTGGCAGGGCGCAATCCAGCAGGATGATGAACTCATCTCCACCCCAGCGCCCGGTGATGTCCGAGGATCGGCACGCCGACTTCAGTTCGATGGCAAATTGCTTTAACAATTCATCGCCGGCAAGGTGTCCGTGATGGTCGTTCACCTTTTTAAAACCATCCATATCAAGGATGGCGACGCAGAAGGGAAGTTTGAGAAGGATCAGGCGCTCGATCTGATTTTCCACCCAGAGCCGGCTGCGCAGTCCGGTCAACGAATCGCGCGAGGCGATGTTTTCCGCTTCTTCCAATTTGGTCTGATAGCTGGAGACTTCCACGCGAAGCTGTTCGATCGCAGCCTTGCCTTCGGCGGCCATCTTGTCGATGGAGGTCTTTAGTTCCGCCGCGCTTTTTTCGATGGACGCACGGATCAGGGTGAGGTCTTCCAGGTTTGCGATCCGGCGCAGCCGGGTAGTGACCTCGTTGATTTGTTTGGCGCAACGCTGGTCCCGCTCGCCTACCGATTCGGCGGTGCGAGCCATCACGATCAGGATTTCCTTCACCTCGCCGGTCTGTTGCTGGAAGTGCCTGGCGGCGCGCCGGCCCCAGTCCTGTAGATGCTCCCGAACGATTTTGCCCGTGGCTTCCACAGCCTCGCGGGAGAGGTCGAGCAAAAGACGCGCACCGAGCTCGCTCAGGTTCTGTTTCAGTCCCTCCCCAATAGCGGGGCAGGCGTTCAGACTGCAACTTCCCATCTCCTCCAAAGCAGAGCGATAGGCGGCGAGGGTCGCAGGGAACAGCTCGGTGGTATCCGGCTCGCTATACCGACTGGGACCGGTCTGTGCTTCGTCAAGATATTTCTTCAGAGAAATCATTTGCCTCCCTGGCGCCGGCTCACCGCAGAGCACGCACAATATATGCGGAATATCGGCAGTTTGTTGTTTTTTCATTAGCGGCAGGCCACGGCCGTCGCGCTGCGGTCAACGGAGCTTGCAAAGGCATCTTCACAACCAGGCTTTCAAGGCGCAGCGGCGGATCAGGCAAGACCTGCCCGGCGGTGCTTCCCCGTTGCATGCTATGCTGCGATCACGCTCTCCGTGAGGCGATCCAGTGACTGCGCTCGATACCAATGTTCGTGGAAATGCCCCTGCTTTTGTCTTCTCTGACACTGGCTCCGAGGCACGCTATGCGAACATCTGCAAACTGCTTCCTGCCCGGGCTGCCTCTGAACTGCCCCAGTTTCTCGCCGAATCGGGGAACCCGGACCAGGCTGTGCTCCAGATGGAAGTGCTCCTGCAGCAGCATCCCAGCGAAGCTATCGCGGCGTTTGAAGCCAGTGCGCTGGCGCTGCGCGCCACGGTGGCCTTGTTTGCTTCCAGCCAGTGGCTCGGGCAAACCCTCCTGCAGAATCCCGACCTGCTGCAACTCCTCGCCCGTCCCATGGGACTGGAAGCGGCGCGCTGCGCCGACGATTTCCGGGAGCAGTTTGCCCGTTTTCGCCTGCGTTCCCACCTCACCGCGCTGCCCGTGTTGCTGGCGCGGTTCAAGCGGCGCGAGTACGTTCGGATTTTTGTCCGCGAGTTGCTTGGGCTGGCGCCGCTGACCGAAATTACCGAGGAAATTTCAGCGCTTTCCGACGTGATGATCGAGCGCGCGCTTTGGCATTGCGAGAGTAAATTGCGGGCGCGTTACCAGGGTTGGCCGCAACTTCGCTCCAGCCGGGGACGGGTCCATCCGGCGCGCTTTTCGGTGCTGTCCCTGGGAAAGCTGGGCGGCAACGAACTGAACTACAGCTCGGACATCGACCTGCTCTATCTTTGCGACGATGCCGGAGACGCGGGAACAATTTCCATCCCGGCGCGGGAATTCTTTACCCGCCTGGCCCAGGAGTTAACCACCGTTCTTTCCACCGTCAGCGTGGACGGCCAGGTATTCCGGGTCGATCTCCGGCTTCGTCCCCAGGGAGCCAGTGGGGAGATGGTGGCCGGCTGCGCCCAGGCGCTGCGCTACTATCGCGGCGTAGCCCACGACTGGGAGTTGCAAGCCTTGCTGAAGCTGCGCCGCAGCGCCGGCGACCGCATGCTGGCGCGGGAGTTCGTGGAGCAGGTGCAGGAGCTGATTTATTGCGAACCGCTCAGCCTCTCGGCCATCCAGACCGCCGCCCGTTCTCTGGAGCGAATCCGCGGCGGGGTTGTCGGCAAGGGCAATGGCGGTCTGGACGTGAAGAATGGGCCGGGAGGCCTGCGTGAAATTGAGTTTTTGGTGCAGTGTCTGCAACGGGTACATGGCGGAGGCGAGCCATGGCTGCGCTCCAGTGGAACCCTGGTTGCGTTGCAGAAACTGCATGACAAGGGACACATCGGCGATGCGGAGTTTCGCGAACTGGGAGCGGCCTATGGGCTGCTGCGCGCCATCGAGCATCGCTTGCAGTGCCTCCAGGGGGTGCAGGCGCATCGCTTGCCGCAGGCCGCGCGCGAGCAGGCCGCGCTGTTCCGCTCGCTGGCGGACCCCACGGCCGGCAGCGCCTCGGATTTAGAGCGGATTATGAAATCGGCCAGCGATTTGTGCGCGCACGTGCTTCGCCTGGGTTTGGGGAAGCCAAGCGGAGAGGTGATGGCCGTTTCTCTGGGCTTGGGCGCACCCGGAGCCGAGCGCCTGACACGGGAATTGGCGGGACGCTCGGAGGTGCTGGCGCTCGCGTTGGCCGCCGATGTCGGCGACCCGACCCTCCAGAACCTGCGCCGCTTTCTGGCGGCTTCGTCCACTGGAGAGGAGCGCATTCGCAGCGCTCTTGAAAACGCGCCTTGGATCGAACGCGCGCTTCCGGTGTTCGCCCGGAGTGCGCTGGCTACCGGTATCCTGGCTCGCCACCCCGAGGACATTGTCGCGCTCTTCCACCCCTGCGAGCCCGAGACCAGAAGTTCAGTTTCCGACCAGTTGCGGATTGAGTGGCGCCGCTGCACCCTGCGTTCGCTGGGACGCTCGTTCCTGGAAGGGAAAGCCGTGTGGGAGATCCTGCGCGAGCACTCGCGGAGCTTCGACCAGATATTGCGTCAGGCGCTCAGCGCGGTGGATGCCCCGGAAGGCTTTGCGGTCTTCGCCGTGGGGCGTCTTGGGACCTGCGAACTGGATGTACTCTCCGATGCCGACCTGATCTTCCTGCGCACCGCGGAATGCAACCCGGAAGCTGCGGAGCGGTGCGCGCGTTCCCTGGTTGCTATGTTGTCGGGCTACACCCGGGAGGGCTCGGTGATCGCGGTGGACACCAGGCTCCGGCCACATGGCCGCGAGGGTGAGCTGGTGGTATCCTCGCGGCAGCTTGCGCAGTACTTTGAGAGCGAAGCCAAGGCCTGGGAGACGCTCGCATTCGGCAAGCTGCGTTGGATTGCCGGGGCCGACCGTCTTGCTGGGGAGGCTAGCGACTCGCTACTGGGGTTGCGCAAACGCTTTGCGTCTTCTCCTCACTTTGTCCAGGAGCTGCGGGCCATGCGCAAACGCATTGCCGATTCCGGCGCTGCGCAGAGCTTCAAGACCGGGCCCGGCGGCATCTACGACCTTGATTTCCTGCTCGGCCTGTTGGAAGCTGGCGCCGCGTTGCAGGCCGCCGGAAAGCAGCTTCCGCAGCGTCTGGAAGCGCTGCTCGAGAGGGAACTACTTTCGCCGGAGCAGGCTGGCGCTCTGTTGCATGCAGCCAACCTGTTTCGTCGCGTGGAACATGCCGTCCGCATGGTGGAGGGCCGTTCCCGGATGTGGCTGCCGGAGAGCGACAGGTTGCGGGCCAGCGTGGAGAAAATACTGGAATGCTCCGATCTGGATGGCGCATTGCGCGCTGAGATGGGGCGGGTGCGCTCCATGTTCGTTTCCTTCTTCAGGGATTGAACCCGCGGCTCTTGCGGTGGTAGTCTCGAATTTCCAGTACCCATACATTCGAAAGACAATGTAATGTAAGGACTGACTCACTGTTGGCAGCAACGTGGGGTGCTGCCGCCAGACTCCGCATCATGCTCCGGGACGGGCAACGGCGATCCGGGGCAATCCCCATGGATATCCCACAGGAGGATTCAATGGCGGCTTCTTACAACGGAGTTCCGCTTCCGGCCGATGGCCGCGTGGTCGAGTTCGTGAACGGAAAATTCGAAATTCCCGATCATCCCATCATTCCGTTCATCGAGGGCGATGGCACGGGGCGCGATATCTGGAAGGCCACCGTGCGGGTGGTGGACGCCGCGGTCGAGCGCGCCTATGGCGGCCAGCGGCGCATCGCCTGGTACGAGGTGTTTGCCGGCGAGAAGGCAAAGGAGATCTACGGCACCTGGCTCCCGGACCAGACGGTGGACGCCTTTCGCGATCTGCGCATTGGGATCAAGGGACCGCTGACCACGCCCATCGGCGGTGGCATCCGCTCGCTGAACGTGGCCCTGCGCCAGATTCTCGATCTTTACTCGTGTGTGCGGCCGGTGAAGTATTACAACGGCATTCCTTCTCCGGTGAAGCGTCCCGAGGCCATGAACATCGTCATCTTCCGCGAGAACACCGAGGATGTCTACGCCGGCATCGAGTGGAAAGAGGGCAGCGCCGAAGTCCACCAGCTCATTGACTTCCTCAACAACGTGATGCTGGCGGGCGGCCAGAAGCAGATTCGCGCCGACTCCGGCATCGGCATCAAGCCGATGTCGATCACCGGAACCAAGCGACTGGTGCGCATGGCCATTGAGTTTGCGCTCAAGAACAAGCGGCCCAGCGTAACCCTGGTGCACAAGGGAAACATCCAGAAGTTCACCGAGGGCGCATTCCGCGAGTGGGGCTATGAGGTTGCCACCGAGGAGTTCCGGGCCCAGACCGTGACGGAACGCGAGAGCTGGATCCTGGCCAACAAGGACCACAATCCGGCGCTTACGGCCGAGGAAAATGCCGCCTTGATTGAGCCCGGCATGGAACATGCGCCCGAAAAATTCCGGCAAAAAATTTACGCCGAAGTGCAGAGCGTGCTGGATCGAATCTTTGCCACCCATGGCAACGGCCAATGGAAGACCAAGTTGATGATCAGCGACCGGATTGCGGATTCGATTTTCCAGCAGATTGTGACGCGCGCCGACGAGTACTCGGTGCTGGCCACGCCGAACCTGAACGGCGACTACATCTCCGATGCATGTGCGGCGCAGGTGGGAGGGCTGGGAATTGCGCCCGGCGCAAACATCGGGGCCGGGCACGCCATTTTTGAGGCCACCCACGGCACCGCTCCCAAGTACGCCGACAAAGACGTTATCAATCCCGGCTCGCTCATTCTGTCGGCGGTCATGATGCTGGAGTTCATGGGCTGGACGGAGGCTGCGAAACTGGTTGAAGGCGGCATGGAGCGGACCATCGAACAAAAGAGGGTGACCTACGATTTCGAGCGCCTGATGGAGGGAGCAACCAAGCTGGGTACCAGCGCATTTGCCTCGGCAATTATCGATAACATGGCGGCAAGTGTTGCCAGTGCGCGATAATTCAGATGCGTCCTGAATTTGGACCGGTCCGATTCAGCGCAAGTTCTTTATACAGTGCTTCTATATACCGTACTTCTATCGCAATGCCCTTAGTGGCTTGAAAGGAAAATCATGCGCAAGAAGGTTACCATCGTTGGAGCAGGGAATGTGGGTGCCACTGCAGCCCACTGGATCGCTTCGAAGGAACTAGCCGATGTCGTTCTCATCGACATCATGGACGGAGTTCCGCAAGGCAAGGCGCTGGATCTGCTGCAGGCTATGCCGGTCGAAAAGCGCGACTGCGCGATCCTGGGCACCAATGACTATGCTGATACTGCAAATTCCGACATCGTCGTGATCACCGCGGGAATTCCGCGCAAGCCCGGCATGAGCCGCGATGATCTTCTTAATACCAACTTCAAGATCATGCAGGACGTGGTGAGCAAGGTCGTGAAGTACTCGCCCAACTGCATCATTATCGTTGTCAGCAATCCCCTGGACGCCATGGCGCAGGCTGCGTTCAAAATGAGCGGCTTCTCGCGCAATCGCGTCATCGGCATGGCCGGCGTACTGGATTCGGCGCGCTTCCGCACCTTCATTGCGCAGGAACTCAACGTCAGCGTAGAGAACGTCACTGCGTTCGTCCTCGGCGGCCACGGCGATACCATGGTCCCGATGCCGCGTTACTCCACCGTTGCAGGTATTCCCATCACCGAGTTAATCGCGCCGGCAAAGCTGGAAGCACTTGTGGAACGCACCCGTAACGGCGGCGCCGAGATTGTGAAGTTCCTGAAGACCGGAAGCGCCTACTACGCTCCGTCGGCTTCGGTGGTAGAAATGGTGGAGGCGATCCTCAAGGACAAAAAGAAGATTTTGCCCTGCGCCGTGCACCTGGAAGGCGAGTATGGGATCACGGGTCTTTTTGTCGGCGTACCAGTTAAGCTGGGCGCCAACGGCATGGAGCAGATCATCGAAATCAAGCTGACGGCTGGAGAGCAGGCCGCCCTGAAGAAGAGCGCTGACTCCGTCAAGGAGCTGATCACCGTGATCGGTCTCTGATTCTGCTTGCTTCAAAGACGAACCCCGAGGCTTCGGCCCCGGGGTTTTGTCTGTCCGCAGCAGCAGGCGGAGACGCTACACCCGCTCGATGGTAACGCTGTTGAGCACCACCTCGCTGTTCGGGCGATCCTGGCGATCGCGTGGCAGTTTACTGATGGTGACCGGCACGTCCTTGCCCTCGACGACTTCACCGAAGATGGTGTGATTGCCCGTAAGCCATGGTGTCGGCGCCACGGTGATGAAGAATTGCGAACCGTTCGTGTTGGGTCCGGCATTGGCCATGGCAAGCTTGCCGGGCGCGTCGAACTTGAAGGGCGAACCCTTGGTCTCATCCTCAAACCGGTAGCCCGGTCCACCCATTCCGGTGCCGCTGGGATCGCCGCCCTGGATCATGAAGTCAGGGATGATGCGGTGGAAGACCGTTCCGTTGTAGAGAGGACCAGGGCCTTTCTTGCCGCTTACGCTGTCTTTCCACTCGCGCTTGCCCTCGGCGAGTTCAACGAAATTTGCCACCGTCTTTGGCGCTTCGCTTTCAAAAAGGCGGCAGACGATGGTGCCTTGATTGGTGACAATGGTTGCGTATAAACCCGGAGTACGTTCGGCCATGCTGGCTCCTTGCTGGAAATTACCGACCTTCCAGACTAACAGAATTGGGTTGCCTGTTCCGAGCGTGGCGCGGAACAGGCCGATTGCCTGCGGAATGGATGATGATCCTTACTGGCCGGGCTTGACCGTTGTCTTCGCGGGAGCTTTCGTCCTGCTGCCGTCGTCAATCCTGATGTGTCTGATCACGATGGGCGTATTGGGCCTGTCGCGAGTAGCGGGTTGGCGGGCAATTTTCTTGACAAGTTCAACGCCGGCGCTGTCGCACTGGCCAAAAATCGTATAGCTGCCGTTTAGAGATGGATAAGGCACTTCGGTGATGAAGAACTGCGAACCATTGGTGTTTGGCCCTGCATTGGCATAGGCAAGCCGTCCCGGCTGGTCAAACTTGAGATCAGGCCAGGTTTCGTTCTTGAACTCGAAGCCGATATTGCCAGCGCCGGTGCCGGCGGGATCGCCGCCCTGGATCATGAACTCGGGAATCACGCGATGGAAAATCGTATTGTCGTAGAGCGGAACGCCGTGCTCGTTCTTGCCGGTCTTCGGATTTCTCCAGTCCTTGGTGCCGCGAGCCAGGCCAATGAAGTTTGCCGTGCCCAGGGGCGCGGCCTTCGGAAACAGTACACAATTCAGATTCCCCATACTGGTCTGAATGATGGCTACGGGTTGTTCCTTTGTGCCCGTGAGCGTCGTCTGGGGAGGCTGGGCGTATGCGCCCAGGGCCAGCATCAGCAGGCCGGTTGCGAGTAACGGATTCTGCATCATTATTTTCCTCCGAGCTATCTGCTACTTGGATTGTGGGATGGCGACCACGGGCCGCCGGTCGGGATTCTGTTCGCTTTGAATCTGGCGCGAGACTCGTTCCACCTCGGCGAATACGCGCAACAGGTTTCCGCCGAGAATCTTGTGCAGGTCCTCGGCGCTGTAGCCGCGCTTGAGGAGTTCGGCGGTGATCTTGGGCAGGTCCTGCACGCCGTCGATTCCCTGCGGCAGGCACTCCACGCCATCGAAGTCCGAACCGATGCCGACGTGATCCACTCCCGCAATCCTGATCATATGATCGAAATGATCGATCAGGGCGCTGAGCGGAGGCCTTGGTACGGCGGCCTCTTTCATGCTCGTCAACCTGTCCAGCTCCGCCTTAGTTTCGGGCGTTTTCGGGGCCATCCAGAGTTCCTGCGCACGCTTCATCTCAGCCGGATGCGTGGCGTCGAACGCCTTCGACTTCGCATTGTACTCATCGCTGATGAAGCCGCAATTAAAGTTGACCTGGGCCACTCCGCCGTTGCGCGCCAGCGCCACCAGCATGTCATCCGTCATGTTGCGCGGATGGTTGGTAATGGCACGCGAAGAGCTGTGAGAGGCCAAAAGCGGAGCCCGGCTCACCACCAGCGCATGATAGAACGAGCGGTCGCTGACGTGCGAGATGTCCACCATCATGCCAAGCCGGTTCATCTCGCGCACCACCTCACGGCCAAAATCGGTGAGGCCAGGATCGACAGGTTTGCCGTTGTCGCCCAGTTTCACGTCGCCCGAAGATTGGCCAAGTTCGTTTGAGTTGGACCAGGTCAGCGTCATGTAGCGGGCGCCGAGGCGATAGAAATCGCGCAGTACGCGGATGTCACCCTCGATGGCGTGGCCGCCCTCAACGCCGATCAGCGCCGCAATGCGCGGATGCGCCCCTTTGCGGGCAGCAACAATGTCCTCTGTCGAGTAGGCCATCACCAAGTCATGGGGATGGTTTCGCGCCGCCTCGTGGACGGAATCGATCATGTCCAAGGCGCGCCGGGTGTAGTGGTCCTTGTACTGAACCGGGTCAACCCAGATGGAAAAGAACTCCGCGCCCAGGTTTCCCGTCCTTGCCCGGGCCAGATCCCAGTGGCCTTTGCCCGCGTCGGTCGAGGGGTCAAAGGATTCATCGACGAAGCGTCCCGGAGTGTCCGCGTGGGTGTCAATCACGATGGCGGATTTGTGAATCGCCGCGGCGCCGCGGGCAGCACGGTTGTGGCCGGGACTCACTTTGGCAGTCTTGGATGGACTTTTCTGCGCAGAGATTGCGGATTGCGCAGCGGCGGGAATGGTCAGCAGTACGGCAAGAGAGGTCACAATCAGCTCGGTTCTCATCCTGTCTCCGACGAAGCCTCCAGATTATACCGGAGCGCGGGCCGGCGCCATCGGGCGCAAACGAAAACGCCGGACCGCCAGGCCCGGACGATTCGCATACGCTTTGCTTGCGCCTAACGATTGGCGCTGAACTCCTCGGGAGACTCGCGATAGTCGCCGTAACGGTTGCTCACCATGATGTGGTAGCAGGCTTGCCGGCGTTCTTCGGCGGCTTCCACCAACCCGAGTTGCTGCAGCTTGAATACATACTGGTCAAACCATGCACGTTGACCGCGAGACATGGGACGCTTGCCGATATCGACGGTGAGCCCGGCCAGGTGCGAGGAGGCAGTGTCACCGTCAATGGGTGCGGCGTTGCTGTTCGAGCGTTGCAAACGAGCCTGCTGGTCCACCGTGCGGACGGCGGACGTCACCTGAATGGGCTGATGAAACTGGGCGTAGAATGCCTGACTCAGGTCTTCCAGAAAGGCGCGGGTCCAGGGGCGGCAGAAGCGGCGGTTGAGTTCGAGATTCGGGGCAATCTGCAGCGACCTTGAGTTGTGCAGGCTGACCAGTTCACCGCGCAATTCCAATTCCTCGAGCTGCTGGTCATCGTTGATGCGCGTGAGCTTGAGCCGGTCGATCTCTTCGTTCTGCCGGAGCAGGGAATCATGGGAGCCGCGCAACACCGGATTCCAGCGTGCAACGCGGACGTGAACGCGGCGGAGTGGATGCCTGGGAGCGCGGGAGTGCGCATGAAAGGTGGCTCCGGACACCAACGCGGTGGCCATCGAAAACACAAACACGAGGGTAGCAGCGATGCGTCGCATCATCGGGGAAATGGTACAACTCCTGTTGGTTATGATGACTCTTCTGTCGCCAGTGTAACCCAACGCTTCTGTTTTTCTGCCAAGTTAAATTGCCAGTTCGGGCCGGTCTGGGATCAGGACCAGATTACGAAAGTCCCAGGGCGAAATTGCGGCAAATTGACGCGCGCCATCTTGCTCCTGCGAAAACCTGACCACTAAACATCTAAGTGCGGAAGAAGTCGAGGATCGCCTTCTTCATCACGTCGCCGCCCACGCTGCTGATGGACTTGGTGAGCGGAATGTCCTTGGGGCAGACCTCGACGCAGTTCTGCGCGTAGCCGCACTCCTGGATTCCACCATCCCCCATCAGGGCCTGTAAGCGATCTTCTTTCAATACTTTACCGGTTGGATGCATATTGAACAACCGGACCTGGGCGATAGTGGCGGCGCCGACAAATCCGGTGCTCTCATTGAACTGCGGACAGGCCTCCATGCAGCAGCAGCAACTCATGCATTGGGAGAGCTGGTAGGCTTGCTCCTGGACGACGGGAGCAATCCTTGGGCCATCGCCAAGAGCGTAGGTTCCGTCGATGGGAACCCAGGCTTTGACCGCTTTCAGGTTCTCAAACAGGACGGAGCGATCCACCTGGAGGTCGCGAATGACTGGAAACTTGGAGAAGGGCTCAATGGTGAGCGGCTGCTCCAGGTTATCGACCAGGGCGGAGCAGGCCATGCGGGCCCGGCCATTAATCAGCATGGCGCAGGAGCCGCAAACCTCCTCCAGGCAATTGGAATCGTAGTTGATGGGAACCGTCGGCTTGCCGTCGCGCGTCACCGGGTTCAGCGCGACCTCCATGAAGAGTGAGATCACGTTCAAGCCAGGCCGCCATGCCAGCTCGAATTCCTCCCAGTAGGCTTCGCTGGTGGGAGATGCCTGACGCTTGATCTTAAAAAGTACGCTCTTATTCGCCATGAGTCTCTAAACCTTCTTGCCCCCGCCTCGGTGGAGGCGGCAGGCCGGAATCTCGTTTCTACTTGCTGTCGTAGCGGCGTGGACGCGGCTTAATCAGTGAAATGTCCACCGCCTCCCACTCGAAGCGCGGCGCGTCAGCATCGGGCGCATAGAATGCCTTGGTAGTCTTTAGAAAATTAGCGTCGTCGCGCTCGGGGAAGTCCGGTTTGTAATGCGATCCGCGCGATTCATTCCGCAAGAACGCACCCTGGGTGATGACGCGCGCAAGCTGCAGCATGTTGTAGAGCTGCCGGGTGAAGAGGAAAGACTGGTTGGACCACATCGACTTGTCATTGAGATTGACCTTGCGGTAGCGTTCCAGGAACTCCACCAGTTGGACGTCGGTCTCCTGAAGCTTGTCGTTGTAACGGCTGACGGTGACATTGCGCGACATGATCTCGCCCAATTCCCGCCAGAGTTTGAACGGATTCTCCGTGCCCGGATTGTTCAGCAAGAGGTTGTTCAAGCCGGCCTGCCGCTTCTTCTCGTCCTCAAAGGATGCCGCCAGGTTCTCCGGAGCGGCCGGCAGGTTCTTGGCGTAGTTCACCGAGTTCGGACCGGCGATGAATCCCGCGTAAATGCAACTGAGCAGGGAATTGGCGCCGAGGCGGTTGGCGCCGTGGATCGAGTAATCACATTCGCCAATCGCATAAAGTCCCTGGATGTTGGTCATCTGATCGGCATCCACCCAGAGTCCGCCCATGGAATAGTGCACTCCGGGGAAAATCTTCATGGGAACGTCGTGCGGGTCGTCACCCACAAACTTCTCGTAAATGTCCAGAATTCCGCCCAGCTTGCGGTCCAGCGTGGCGCGGTCAATGTGAGTGAGGTCGAGATAGACCATCGGCTGGCCCTGGATGCCGAGGCCGAGTTCGTGAACCACCTTGTGAATGGCTCGGGTGGCGATGTCGCGCGGCACCAGATTTCCGTATTTGGGATACCACTCCTCGAGGAAGTAGAAGCGATCCGCCTCGGGTACCTGCTTGCCGGGACGGCTTTCGTTCGGATTCCTGGGAACCCAGACCCGGCCGCCTTCGCCGCGGGCCGATTCCGACATCAGGCGCAGCTTGTCTTCGCCCGGAATGCAGGTGGGGTGCACCTGGATCATCTCGCCGTTGCCGTATGCCGCACCCTGCTGGTAGAGCGCGCCAGCGGCCGAGCCGGTACAAACCACCGAGTTGGTGGACTTGCCGAAGATTGCGCCCACTCCGCCGGTGGCCATGATGACGGCATCGGCCGCGAAGGTGGCCAATTCCATCGAGCGCAGGTCCATGGCGCAGATGCCGCGGCAAACGCCTTGTGAATCCAGCACGGCCGAGAGAAACTCCCAGTACTCGTATTTCCTGACCTTGCCCTCGGATTCAAAGCGGCGCACCTGCTCATCCAGCGCATAGAGCAGTTGCTGGCCGGTGGTGGCTCCGGCGAATGCCGTACGGTTGAACAGGGTGCCACCGAAGCGGCGGAAGTCCAGCAGTCCCTCTGGCGTGCGGCTGAAGGGAACGCCCATGCGATCCAGCAGATCGATGATTCCCGGTCCCATCTCGCACATCTGCTTTGCCGGGGTCTGATTGGCCAGAAAGTCGCCGCCGTACACCGTGTCATCAAAGTGGAGCCAGGTCGAGTCGCCCTCGCCTTTCAGGTTCTTGGCCGAGTTGATGCCGCCCTGCGCGCATACCGAGTGCGAACGCTTAACGGGAACCAGCGAAAATAAATCAACATGGCCGCCCAATTCCGCAACCTTGATTGCGGCAGACAGGCCCGCAAGTCCACCGCCGATGATGATAATTTTTGGAGTTGTTGTCGCCATAAATTCTCTTTCGGCCCGGCCTATCTTGCCTGGCTGCTGGGAGTCGTGGAAGGAATCATCCGGCTCTGCGCC